>JBLNAX010000098.1:0-3833 GCA_050259595.1 Acidobacteriota bacterium
CAATACCTTCGCCAAAAATAGGCTGACATGAATGGGCTTCTGTAGTAAAGTTTTTGTCGACCAAGACAAAACAAAAACTACAAGAAGCCCACAATGGACATTTTAGCACTTTTACAACCGATACAAAACAGTATCAGCAAGACGACCCTACAACAACTGAGCCGGATCATTGCGGCGATGCTGGCGATGACTGGGCGGGTGACGATGTTAGGCATATCACGCTGGTCAGGCAATGGCGGTAGTTATCGGACGATCCAGAGGTTTTACACGACAGCTATTCCCTGGGCACAAGTGTTCTGGCAGTTATTTCGGGGACGCCTGATGGAGAAAGACAATATCTATCTCCTGGCAGGCGATGAATGCGTGGTGAGCAAAGCAGGGAAAAAGACGTATGGATTGGATTACTTCTTTGCTGGCTTACAACAAAAGGTCATCCCTAGTCTGTCCTTTTTTGTTCTATCATTAGTCAGCGTGGAGCAACACCACTCCTACCCGATTTCGGTTGAGCAAACCATTCGTAGTGCGGAAGAAAAAGCCGCCAGTAAAACCAAGAAAGCGGTCAAAAAGGCCAAAGCCACCGAACCGAAACGCAAACCGGGCCGTCCCAAAGGGAGCAAGAACAAACCGAAAGGGGAAGTGATGCTCAACCCTGAATTGCTGCGTATTGAAACCATGCTAAAGGCTCTCCTGTTGCTCATTCGCCCGCTCCTCCAGCCCGTCTATCTGGCACTGGATGGTCATTTTGGCAACTATCCTTCGTTTTTCATGGTACGACAGTGCGGACTGCATCTGATTTCCAAATTACGCAACGATGCGGCGCTCTGTTTTCCCTTCAACGGCGAATATAAAGGCAGCGGCCCGCATCCGAAATACGGCGAACGGGTCGACTACCAGCATATGCCAGACACCTACTTGAAATCTACCACGGTTGAGAAAGGCATCCAAACGTGCATTTATCAATCCCAACTACTGCATCCTGATTTCCCAGACCCTTTGAACGTGGTCATCCTGGTCAAAACCAGCCTGACCACTGGCGCCTGGGCGCATGTCATTCTCTTCAGCAGCGATCGGTCCTTATCCGCCGATCAGATGATTACCTATTACAGCCTGAGATTCCAACTAGAGTTCAATTTCAGGGATGCCAAACAGTTCTGGGGGCTGGAAGATTTCATGAATGTCGAAAAAACTGCTGTGACCAATGCTGCTAACTTGTCCCTCTTCATGGTCAACGTTGTTCAGTTGTTAATATCCGAGTTTCGTCAAACCGATCCCGATTTTAGTGTGCTAGACTTGAAAGCCCATTACCGAGGGTGCAAATATGCCACCGAATTGATAAAAATGCTTCCGCAAAAACCCGATCTGATTTTTATTGCCCAGCTTTTTAAGAAGATTGCCACCTTGGGATGTATCCATCCCGCTAAAACACCCGTTCCTTCACTATAATGGAGTAAGGAGGTGGTTACATATGGCAGAATTTCACGAATATGATGTGGTTCGGGTAACAAAATTGCTCCAACCCGACCGGTATTATGATGGCACCCAAGGTGTGAAGCGTTCACCACGTGTTGGTGACATTGGGGCTATTGTTCACATTCCTCCTGAGACCAATTCCTGGTGCATTGTCGAGAGTGTAGATCATGATGGCTTGACGATTTGGTTAGCAGACTTTGTAACCGATGAACTTGAATTAGTGGAAGCATCTAAATAGCTTCCTTTCCACCAATGATTTTGGCGAAGGTATTGTCAAGATGATGTTTTTAATGGGGGTCCTGGTTAATCGCAGGATAGGGAGAATGGCACTGGCAGTAGTGATGATGACAGCGGCCCCCACTGCTGTCAAAATTTCTTGCACCCCAAAAAGCACGGTGGAGTTCAAGATTGCTTCTTCCCCGGTGAAATAATGGTACTTGATATACTGCAGCACCAGCACGCCCAGGAAGCAGCCAGCCAACCCGCCGATCGCTCCCAGGCAAGCGCTTTCGATCACGAGGATGGCATTGATCTTCTTACGAGTGCAGCCGACACTCCTTAAAGTTCCGACAATGGGGATGCGTTCGAGGGTGATCAGGTTGAAGGCAGTAAAGATGATAAACATGCACATGAACACGACCACGACCGATGAAACCCGGAATGGCATAACATAATTCTGGGTTTCCGCATTGATCACCGCGTCATTAATCCCATACCGGACTTCGTAATCGGCGAAGTCCTGGGTCAACTGCGCTTTGACAGTTTCTTTTTGCAAGCGATCTTTTAGTTTGAGGAAAATAAGATTACTGCGCGCGCCAGGATCACCGGAGTCGTTATAGATTTGGTCAAGTGTATCTTTCGGGGCAAGAATAAACCCGCCGTCCGCCATCACGCGCAGGAATAATCCCATCACATAGCTGATGCCGGCGATTTTAAAATCGTATTCGGCATTGTTCAGCTCCAGTTTCATGGTGTCATTGACTTTGAGATTGTACGCATTCGCGTAGGTTTTCCCGACAATGACCTTATAACCGTGCCAATCCTTAAAATCCCCCTGGCTCAGAGTGACCGGATTGTGCCGGTTGAACGCATCAATATCCACGCCGATGATCGTGAAATAGTGCATCTGCTCCAGGCTGGGCATGTACAATGCCTTTTCCTGGATAAATTGAAAGGCATACTCAAAAGAAGCCTGGTACGGGGCTAATTTGGACGGGTCAATCCACTCTTTTGCACCAACGGCTTTCTTCGTCTCAATATAGAGATCCGACGTTCCACTCCAGCGAACATCGGCTTCGTAAAACCGCTGTGTGACGGTTCTTGAAAAGCTTTCATTGGCGAAGATCAGCGAGGCTGAAACAGCGATTGAAAATAAGACCAGAAATGTCCTGGCTTTTTTCTCGATAAGACTACTTAACAGCGCTTTTATGATGACACTCAAGGGTACTCTCCTATTCTGGCTTCATGGCCCTTGGCCCTACGTGGTTCAGTTGATCAATAGATGAATTTGAGATCCAAAACCTCACTTCTGTACTGCCATTTCGCAGTCCTTCCTTCGCGGGTTATCCCCCTCAGGCAGTACAAAATTAGCACAAGCAGGCTTGCCTTGTGCTGCTGTAGTGCAGAAGAAATAACCAATGTTAAGTTATGCTTTTCTAAAAACGAATACCTGTAATTATAGAGGTGGATTTAGGCAGCGCAAGTACCAGATGGCAGGGAAAATATTGTAAGAAATTCTGTTCATGGTACTCCTTACCATCTAATTCTGATTTCGCATCTCTTCGGCCTGGACGGAGAGCAGGGCCAGTCCCAGGCTGTTGAGGCGGGAGAGAACTCCGTACAACGCCGCCTGATCCGGCAGATCACCGGTAAGCCGGGTCTCCTTGTCTGGCAGAGGGGTGATCTGCATCCCAGACAGCCAGTCAGACCAGTTTGGATCAATGGATCCTTTGATGTGAATTATCACTTGCGCCATAATCAACTCCTTCGATTCTTTCTTATGGCTAGTTTACGGGGTGCGAGAGCCAACATCATCGGGTGAACAGGTTAATCAAGGGGATTAAAGCGGTGGAAGGAGGCTTCATTCCCGGCAAAAAGGGCGGTGAAGCCTCCTTCCAGTGTTATTTCCGATTCGTACGCCAGCACGTTGCGGATGGTCAGGCGGACGGCGCTACGCGCCGGGAGCAGGCTTGCCAGGGTCGAGAGCACCAGTACTACCCCCACAGCGAAAATGCCAACCGCGATGGAGAGCGCCGCGAGGATCGGGCGAGCCTTGTTGCTCCATACATCTGCCAGAATTTTCTTCCAACGAGCGTACGCCATGGTATCCCTTCCTGTTCTTTTTTAGCTTCGTGCTGCCTGTT
>JBLNAX010000099.1:0-47716 GCA_050259595.1 Acidobacteriota bacterium
AGAGGTCTCCTCGACAATGGAAGAATCCGCATCAATGATTCGCCAGACCACCGAGAATACCAGGCAGGCTGCGGGTTTAGCGGCTCAAGCGGCAGAGGTTTCTCACAAAGGTTATGCCGAGATGAAGGGCATGATGGAGTCCATGGATGAAATCAAGAAATCCAGCGCAGAAATAGCCAAAATCATTAAGGTTATCGACGAGATCGCCTTCCAGACCAATATTCTGGCCTTGAACGCGGCTGTCGAAGCAGCCCGCGCCGGGGATGCCGGTAAGGGGTTTGCGGTGGTGGCCGAAGAAGTCCGTAATCTGGCTCAGCGCAGTGCTCAGGCGGCTAAGGACACGGCGGCAATTATTGAGAAGAACATCGAACTATCAGATAAAGGGGTCGAGGTGGCAACTCGGGTAAACGGAGCTTTGACAGAAATATCTACCGGAATTGTGAAGGTAAACGAGCTGGTTTCAGAAGTGGCGGCCGCCAGTCAGGAACAATCACAAGGAATAATGCAGGTAAATACCGCTGTATCACAGATGGAGAAGGTTACCCAGCAGTCGGCTGCCAACGCCGAGGAAAGCGCCGCTGCTGCTCAAGAACTCAGTGCTCAGGCAGTAACGTTAAACGATATAGTGGAACAATTCTCTGCACTGGTCAACGGCAGTTCGCAACAAAACTTGGGTAAGGCGCATCATGCTGTAATATCCGCCAATAGAAGAAAGCCAGTCATGAGTCATTCAATTGGTACTAAGCAGCTCCAATCGAGAACTATCAGTCATCCGGTCGAGAAAAAGACTCATCTGGTTCGCCCTGAGGACGTGATCCCACTCGATGAAGATGATGATTTCTAGAATCTAGTTTGAGAAAGCTGTACCTGTAATTAGTCATACCCAAAAGACCCTTCGGGGTCTTTTGGTTTGTTTATGCATGCCATAAACATAATAAGATATAATGTGGTTATAAATAAACGAATCTATCATTAGTAGAAAACAATAGATGTTGATTATGTGCTTTAGCTGAAATAGTCTATAGATTTAGGGGGAGTTTAGGGGTGCTAGAATTAAAAACTGCGGGTAGAGAACATGCCGAATTGATCGCCAGTATTGTTCAGGAGGCGTACAGGGAACAGACCGAAATCATGAAGATCGACCCCATGCGCTATCCTACCTATGCTGGGTTTGAGACTGCCGATAGGGTGCGATTGAGGCTCGGGACCGGTGATCACGCCATTCTTGCTTATCTTGGTGATGAGGCGGTAGGAACTATCGGTTATCAGATCATGCCTGACCGACCGCAAAACGGATATATAAAACGTTTTGGCATCCTGCCACAGTACCGTGGCCATGGTTATGGAGAGATTCTTATTCACCGTGTAGAACAGGAGCTTCGTGATCTGGGAGCGACTCAGGCTGGTATATCGATCATTGCCAGTTCCTTCCGGCTGCAGAGTTATTACGAGCAAATGGGTTACAAGGTGTATGACCGCAAGTCGGTGCCGACCTTGCCTTTTGATGTGGTCTATATGGAAAAGTCAATAAGGGCTTAGCTGGGTTTAAACGTCTTGTGTCAGGAGGTGGGCGGCTTGAGGAAGTCTATAGTGATCGTCGCGACAGTGGTGATTATTTGGATATTGGCTGGGGTGTTGGGTTTCACGGGATATGCGGGTGTAAGGTACATCAGCATGCTGGAAGAGCAAAACCAAATGCTTTATCAATCGAATGTAGTCCCGCTTGCTGCCATCGACCAGGCAGAGATCCTATATCTTGACCAGCAGTTGGAACTAAGGGACATGTTTCTGACAAAGGACGATGCTGCACATAAGAAGTCTATAGAGTTCATCCGAGCGATGGACCGTAATATTGCACAGGACCTGCAAAGATATCAAGGTGGTATACACAGCAGTGAAGAAAAAGATAAATTTCAAGCCCTTGAGAACAACCTCGACAAAGATAAAGCCACACGAGACAAGATTATCGCCCTGTTAGAAGCAAACCAAAACCAACAGGCCATGACGCTATTCGTGAGTTATCAGACTCAAGTAAGTCATAATCAATATGCTTTCGATGTGCTGCAGGAGATCAAAGCGATTCAGGCTAAAAGTCGTAATGCTGATAATACAGTATCTGCGAACAAAGCCAGTAGTCTTCTGATGAGTGTGATTACCATAAGTTTATTATTGGGTATGGTTGGTGCTAGCTTATGTTTATTTCTAATTCTGCGAGGAAGGTTAACTGAACATAAATCTTAGAATGCGGATTGGATTGGAAGGGGAGCAAGAGGATGTCCGGCAGCTTACGAAATCAAATCAAGGACAACGCCAGGAATTTGGGCGCTGATTTAGTAGGCGTGGCGTCGGTTGACCGATTTGCGGATGCCCCCAATGGATTCCATCCGACTGATATTATGCCGCAGGCTAAAACGGTTATAGTGCTGGCCAAAGCATTTCCTAAAGAAGTTCTGATAAATAAACGCCGGTTGACTTCCTATACCAATGTTTTTGGTGGTTTAGTAGCCCGTCTGGATTCAATTGCTTTGGAAATCGCCAATTACATTGAAGAACTGGGCTTCAGAGCTTATCCAGTGCCCACTGATGATCCCTATACCAGTTGGGATGAGGAAAACCTGCATGGCCGGGGGGACCTATCACACCGTCATGCGGCAGTTGCTGCCGGACTGGGAATTCTGGGCAAGAACACGCTGCTGGTGACCCCGCAGTATGGCAATCGGGTCTACTTGACTTCAATCATAACGAACCTAGAAATCGAACCTGATTCTCTGCTGGAAGGCGGATTATGTCCAGAAGAATGCCGCATTTGCCTGGATGCTTGTCCAGCTGGAGCTCTTGATGGCACAACAGTAATCCAGAAGCTGTGCCGTCCCCAGATGAGTGCTACACTGCCGCGGGGCTTCAAGATATATGCTTGCTGGGAATGCCGCCGGGTGTGCCCGGTAGGGAACAGGTAATAAAGGCATAACCAGTTGTGTCATGATTATTTAAAATCCAGGAGTATGGACAATGAAAATTGCCTTTATTATCTATGATGATATGACCACACTTGATTTTATCGGGGTTTACGATCCGGTGACCCGTCTCAAGACGATGGGCTTTATCGAAGATTTGAGCTATGAAGTGTGTGCTATAAATCCTATCGTCAGGTCTTTTGAAGGTCTGGAGATCAAAGCCGATTCAACACCCGTTGACCTGGCTGGATATGATTACATAGTAGTTCCAGGAGGCAGTGGAATAGCCCAGCTAATGAATAATGACGATTATCTGGCCTGGATCAAATCAATATCAACCAACACAATAGTGGCTGCCCTGTGCGGTGGGGTGCTGATTCTAGGAGCGGCCGGCATGCTGCAGAGTAAGAAGGCTACTACGCACCCTAATCATTATAAGTTCATAGAGAATTTCGGGGCACAGCTGTCGACCAACCGCATTGTGGAGGATGGCCGCATAATAACCGCCGGTGGAGTGACATCGGCTATTGATCTGGGACTATATCTCTGTGAAAAGATCGCCGGTGTTGAGGTCAGAGAGAAGATACAGAGGCAGATGGATTACCGGAACTATACCACAGAATAGGAACGGGGAATATCAAGTGTTCAGTAAGAAAAGCCCACAAGGATATATCGATGTTTGTCCGGGTATTAAGCGCAAGACTTTAGTCTATGGGGAAAACACGCTGATGACAGAGTTTGTTCTAGCCAAAGATTCGGATCTGCCCCCGCATGATCATCCGCAGGAGCAGACCGGTTATCTGGTGTCAGGGTCGATAGTCCTTACAATTGGCGATGTTGATTACGATGTCAAACCGGGCGACAGCTGGTCTATACCCGGAGGAGTCAGTCACAAAGCGAGGATAGTAGAGGATTCAGTGGCTGTTGAAGTATTTGCCCCGGTGCGAGAGGATTACTTGCCACTGGACTAAGACTAGAATGAATACTGCGGAATGAAGGTGCCCTGGCCATGGACGAGCAGTTTAAACTGAATTCACGTAAATTCTATCAAAGAGAACTTCCGCCGGTGCGGCTTTGCTGGGGCAGCTTGGAGGCGCGTGGAAGCATTGAGAGCATGAATTCGTCTACTGCTCAGATCCTGTTAAAAGCTCAGGATGGTTGCATCAATAAAGCTGATATTGGAACCCTGCAATTGGGAATTCGTGGCTCTACGCATCAGCCAGCGGCCATGCGGGTTGTCGATGTTGATCAGATAATCCGGGGCGGCTCGAAATTTCAACTTGTTTCCGTGGTCTTTACCGAGGTACAGGAATCCACTTTCGATGCTGAGGATGCTATTCTATTCGGCGCATTTGTCGTTCCCTTCCGTTACCAGCCCTCGTGGTATGCCGATTTTCCCTTCCTATATTCATATAAACTGGTCGGGGATGTGGAGGCTGTTGGAGCTTATTCGATGGTCCTTTCCACTTCGCTAAGCAACAACGTACTGATTCCGGGCTTTAGAATGCGACTGCAGGTAGATCTCAAGCATCTTAACTCATATACCGTTGAAGGTTATATCAATGACATAATCATTGACCATGAACTATCCTGTATGCATTTGACATTCATATACGACCGCCCCTATTATGAGTTTCTCCGCTCGGCTTCCGAATACATATTATGTTTTTCTCCTTCCGCAACACCTGCACAGCTTAGAGGTGCACATATGCCGGTTGATGGGTATGACTGTGCCATTAAGGTCAGCTATGCAGATACACTGGAAGAGTTTACAGAAGTATTGCGGCTGCGGCACAATGTCTCACTATACGAGGAAAGAATAGATCCGGATACATCGCCTGATGACATGGAGGATGATTTTGACCAACACTCACGCCAAATAATCCTACGGGTCGGCGAACGGGTGGCCGCATGCGGGCGGGTACTGTTTGTAGAACAAGATATGCAACGATCGGAGATCTCTCGATTTGCCCAAATACCGGATAAGTTCTTCCGAGAGGGTTTTTATGAGGTTGGACATTTAAATGTTGACCCTGAATATCGAGGCGGAGACCTATATATGAACCTCATGAACCATACCTCGCGTATTGGGGCAGAGAATGGAATCCGCTATGCGTTTGCTGCTGCCCGGGCCTTTCTCATGCCCACTTACAAGAAGCTCGGTGCCTATGACACCGGCTTAACGGCCGAGACACCGGTATATCCAGGTGAGAGGCTGCATGTCATCTATTTTGATCATCGGAAGATAGAGAAAAATACTAAAGGCAGTTTCTTTGCGTGGGCCAGAACGTTTTCATCTTTTGTGGAATACGGGCTGCGTATGGGATATATTAAATGGTCCCTGCTAACGGCTATCAAGCTGCCACTGGCTAGGCTGGCAGTGCGCTGTATGCATGGCCACAGAAGGCGTAAATGGAGTAAAGAATGGCACCGTCACAGAGACGGCAATAAAGGGCAAGAATAAAGGGTTCCCCTGTAAGGGAACCCTTTGTGGTTCAATACTCAATTACTCGCCTAGTATGAATTCTTCCTCATCACTGTAGGGAACTGCTTTGGTCCCCAGCAGATCGATGATCAAGCCAGTGATCTTGCCGCAAATAAAGGCAATCACAACTGTGACCACAATAGCCAGGACCTGCACACCTGCTGCTCCGGTGACTGTGATTGCAGCTAAACCACCTAATATGCCAGGCATTCCATGCAGGTTATGCACGCCGCAAGTATCTGTGCCTTTTATCAGCTGTTCCACTTTAGGAGCAATAATCGCATAACCGATCGTGCTCAGTGTGCCTGCAGCTACTCCTATCAGTAGTGCCATTCCGGGGTTGGTCATATTGCAGGCCGAACCGATGGCAACTCCTCCGGCCAGAGCGGCGTTTGCGATGTCGGCAATTTCTATCTTCCCGCGAATGATCTTGGAGAAAATGAAAGTGGCGATCGTGGCTCCGCACAGCGCGAATACGGTGTTGATAGCGGTCAGAACCACTCTTTCTGGAGCTACGATGGCGCTGGTGAACGATGGCCAGAAGAGCCAGAGGATCATGCTGCCCAGCAGGGCAAATTGATTGCTGGTGGCATCATTTTCGCAAGCCGGTGCATCGCTGAATCTAGCCAGTGTATTGGCCACCACACCCAGTCCAAAATAAGCGCCAAAAGCGTGGATTATCACTGAACCGCCGGTGTCAAGGAATCCCTTGAAATAGCCGCTGTCGAGGATCAGCCATTCATTCAATATGTATGCCGGAACAAAGATCAAAGCCATTAGGAAGTATTGTTCCATCTTGAGCCTGCCCAAAGGAGCGCCAATAGCGATCAATAGGCTGGCGGCCGCAAATTCGGCCATCAAGAAAGTATTGATATTAATGGTCGCCAGTGAATAATGCTCACCTCCGAAACTCTTGAGCAGCATATACATGGGAAGGGCGACACTTACAACCAGGAAAGTAGCGGTTATGGAGCTATAGCCGTGTTTTCTGACAAAGACCATGAGGAATCCGAAACCGACCAGCAGCATGGCCAGAATATGAATAGAACGACCGTATTTTAAGGTGTCGTAAATGGTTGCAATATCTCCGGTAGGTGCAGTAGTGTTCTCGATTATTTTCATTCCCGAGGCTACATTATGATTTATTGACGGTATAAAGGCCACGGCAGCAACAATTATGAGCAGTAAAAAGATAATGAGCAAGCCTTTGCCAGGCCCACCCTGAGGTTGTGAATTTGACATTATTCCATCCATCCTTCTCTAATCTATTCTTTTAATTTGGAACCATTGTCAATGCAGTTATTTATGGAGAGAAAGGCTTTTGTTGCCTGGTTTGGGACCCTCCCTTCAATTCTGATATTAACCCGAATGCAAACTAACCATATGGTAGCATTATTGAGCCAAATATGAAGGCTTCATGGCCAGTCAAACGCAATTTTTTCACATGCCAGAAAGTAACACTTCAGAGAATAAACAAGGATTGTTGATAAATGTTGATATATTGGCCTTTGCGATGTTCGGTATCTCATGATCGATTGATTGCACGATGCGGAATAATTTTGTCAAGTCATTCTGTTTCGTGGTGGGAAAAAACGACAGTAAATGGTATTGTAAAAATAGCCTGGAAAGATTTCTGGAACCCTGACGTATTATTGTGTAGTCCTATATAGACGTTACCTTTGTGCTATTAAACAAAAAGGATGGTGTGGGTATGGATAAGGATCTGCCGGGAGTTGTACAAGACAATGTGGAATCTGCGGAGCCCGAGAATAAGAGTATGTTGACCAGGTTAAAGGAACATAAGATACTCGCCTTATCCGCTCTAGTAATAGCCATTCTGCTTGTTGTATGTGGAGTATACTATTTTACTCCCGGAGGTCCAGCTGAAGCTGGGGGGATTACGATAACTGCCTTGCAGCAGGACTCGCTGGGCACTAATACCGGCACAGCCTTTCTAATTAAGTGCGAAAAACCGATAAGCCAGAAGACGGTAAAGGAATACCTGAAAATCACTCCTCCCTTTGAATACAGCCTCGAATCAGGGGCTGGCGGCCAGGAGTTCACCATTATTCCTGATGTTAAACTAGCAGCTAATAAGGTCTATTCGATAGCATTTGATCCATCGGGGAAAGGCCGCGAGGAACTTAGCTGGGCTTTTCAGACCAAGAGCAATTTTGCAGTAATAAGCTCGATGCCGGGCGATGAAACGGGTCAAGTTCCAGTGAATACAGGTATTGAGTTTAACTTCACGCATGATAATCTGGATATGAGCAAAATAAAGGACTACTTTTCGATAGTTCCACATGTGGATGGGAGATTTGAAAAACATAAACGGACTGTGGTTTTTGTTCCCCAGCGGCTTAATCCAGGCACCGTATACACTGTCGTCCTTAAAAAAGGGCTGCCGCTGGTTGACAGCAGCGAATCAATTTCCGAGGACTATCAAATAAAATTTGAGACCCAGCCGCTCGCAAAGGATGAAGTCAAACCCTTTCAGTTTCAGCTCGATGATCGCTTTACCCAATTTGCCACCAAGCAAGCACCATATTTCACGGTATATTTCGATAAAAGCAAGCCTGCTCCGGCGGTGCACATTGATTTGTACGGGTACAAAGACCGCAATACATATCAAAAAGCATTGGCTAAAATGGACAAAATCCCGTATTGGTGTTCTTATGCTCGTTCACGATATCGCGAGGACGTCAAAGGGCTGCAGAAGCTAGCCGGATATGATACCAAGTTCATTAATGACAATCAGGATACATACTATATTGCTCTTCCCACCCCCCTTAAGGCAGGATACTACCTAGCTCAAATCGGAACCGGAAATAATACGCAGCAGGTATGGTTCCAAAGCACAGATCTATCGGTTTATGTGACCCAAAACGAAGGCGGCACTCTATTCTGGGCGAATGACCTGGTAACCAAAAAACCGGCTCAAGCTATGAAAGTTGTGATAGCGAGCCGGAAATTTGAACGGACTGCTGACAAAAACGGCGTTTTACTGGTCAAAGAGAATCTGCTTGGCGCCGAACCTGACTACGCCTTGATCACTAGCGGCAACAAAGAAGTCCTGGCCCCCCTCGCTTCGGATTACTTGGACGAGAACCCAGCTAAGAATTACTGGCGTTATTTATACATAGACCGGGAGCTTTACCTGCCAGGAGATACGGTCAATTATTGGGGTGTGTTGTCACCCAAGAAACCGGGCGTGGATAAGATTAAAGATGTTACTGTTGAACTGCTGACCTGCAATTATGGCTATAATGATGATTCAGCACCCATAGTGAAAAGGAGAATTGAGGTTAAGGGCAATACATTCACAGGTAAGTGCAAGCTGCCTTTATTGAAGCCTGATGTTTATAGGTTAGAGGTAAAGGCGGGTGACACCCAGTTGCTTTCGCGCATGTTTGAAGTGGCAACCTATAAGAAGCCGTCTTACAAAATAACCATCGAGTCTGATAAACGAGCAGTGTACGCAGGTGAAAAGGTCAACTTCAAGGTTAATGCCTCTTTCTTCGAAGGCACACCGGTCCCAGACCTTCCCATTAGCTATGATTGTACAGCTGGCAACATTAACGGCGGCAACAGCCTGGATGCCAAGGGACAGGCAACAGTACAGTGGACAGCACAGCAAAACGCATCCGACACTAGTTCTATGAGTCTTGAGAGCTTTGACGTAACCGCGGGTTCACCGGAAGTAGGAAATGTTAGCGCCTCAGCTCCAGTTCTGGTTTTTCCCAGTAAAGTGTGCCTGACTTCGGAGGTATATTCGAAAGCTAATAATTTTACAGTCAAAATCCGAGCAAGCAATATAGACATCAGTAAAGCCACTATCGACAACTACAGCTATAACAAAGAAGAGTATATTACCGGACCCGCCGCTAACAAAGTGATCGCCGGCAAACTAATCAAACAGGATTATACGGTAACCGAAACCGGTGAGCATTATAACTTTGTCTCTAAGCAGGTGGAAAAGACATATCAGTATAACTACTTCGATAAACAAGTGGGGCAGTTTGGTCTGTCTACCGGGGCTGATGGGACCGCTGCTTATAACGTCAGTGTTGATCCTAAGTACGATTATTATGTAGATTTCTCTGTTAAAGATGATGCGGGCCGTGAATATAGGAGCCGCGAGTACATAAACAGCAGCCTGAATTATGTGTCATATAGTGATTACGTAACATATGCTTTAAGCGAGCAGGGACAGAACAAACATTATACTGTTGGTGAAACGGTCAATCTCACTTTTACCGAGAACGGTAATGAAATAAAGGCAAATACGGGAGGCTTTCTATTCTTCAAAGGTCAGACTTCTGTAGAATCCTATGCAGTCAGTGGTTCCCCCCATTATTCATTCAAGTTCGGCGAGTGGGATCCTCCCAATGTATGCGTCTACGGGGTATTCTTTGATGGGCAGACTTATCTGGAGACTGGAGAAACCACAGTATTTTTTGCCGAAGAAAGCAAGGCTCTTAACGTAAAAATAAACACCGACAAGAAGGAATACCGGCCTGGTGATAAGGTTAATCTCACAGTTCAAGTAACGGACAAGGACGGAAAGCCGGTTGAAGATGCTTCGGTAAACTTGAATCTTGTAGATGAAGCTCTATACAATATTGCTGATCAGCGGATCGACCTGCTGGGGGATTTATACGAAGACTTTTACTCAATGAATCTCAATTCATGGAGATCACATTACAATAAAGAGTTCATGGGAGCCGAACAGGGCGGTGATGGTGGTTCGGAAAGGCAGGATTTTAGGGATACGGTGCTGTTTACCTCACTCGAAACCGATTCAGACGGTCAGGCTTCGACCGAGTTTAAACTACCGGACAATCTCACTTCCTGGCGCTTAACCTATCATGCCATAAACTCGGATATTCTAGCGGGCAGTGGAACCAGTCTGATTCCGGTGCGCCTGCCCTTTTTCGTGGAAATGACCAATAACTCCACTTATCTTGCCGGAGATTCACCAGTTATAATCCTGCGTGGCTATGGCACTAAAATAGCCGCTGGCCAGCCAATTTCTTATACCATGCGGCTGATCGACGCTCGGGGCAAGGCAGTGGTCCGCAATGCCAAAGGGATGCCGTTTAGTCCCATCGATTGGACACTTCCCAGACTCTCAAAAGGCCAGTATAAGCTTACAGTCACAGGAAAATGCCAGGGTTTCTCCGATACTCTGACCAAGCCGATAACAGTTGCTAGCTCATTCTTGGAGCGTACCACGGAAAAGCCAATGCTGCTCAAGGATGGTCTGACTCTGCCCGGTTCACCGGTAGAACCGACAAACCTGATCTTCAGTGATTATGAAAAGAATCAGTATATCGAAGGATTGTACCGTTTAAGCTGGCTTTATGGTGGGCGTATTGAGCATAGGTTGGCGCAGTTGGAGGCCCGCAAACTGCTGACCCAATACTTCCCCTCCGAGAAGCTGCATACTCATGAACAGGATGACGAGTCATTGCTCGATTATCAGCAGCAGGATGGGGGCATCAGCATTCTGCCTTATGCCGACAGTGACTTGGCCCTCTCAGCCCTGATAGCCGCCAATGCTCCCGATTACTTTGATAAGCGGGCACTTAAGGGATATTTCGAGAACGTTTTGGAAGATGACAAAATACAGGACAAAAGCCTGACTTTGCTTGGCCTAGCGTCTCTGCATGAACCTGTGCTGCTGAAGATTCAAGAAGCGCAAAAGGCTGATAATCTGGCTCCGGCAGTTAGGATTAACCTGGCGCTGGCTCTGCTTGAAATAGGTGATGGTTCGGGAGCGAATAAGGTGTTCCGGGAACTGCTGGGCGAGGTAGGCCAGGATTTAGGGTCTTCTATGCGGATCAAGGTGGGCCGGGATCAGGATGACTATATTGCCGCTACTACCCAAATGGCGGTTTTGGCCGCACACCTCAACCAACCCGAAAAGAACAAGCTCTATCAATATTTATTGGATAATCCGGGACAGGATATTGTTAACTCTCTGGAACAGTTGGAAATCTTGAAGTGTGGGCTGCGTTACATGAATCCGCAGCCGGTAAGCTTTGCCTACCAGCTCAACGGTGAGCAGGTCAGCAAAACCCTTGATGCGGGTGAGACATTCAGCATGACTGTATCGCCTCAGAATCTGAAGAATCTGAAGTTCAGTCAAGTGAGGGGGAAGGTCGGGGTACTGGCTCAATACGTGCTGCCATTTGCGGATGATATGCAAGGAATAGATCAGGATCTAAAGATTTCGCGCCGATACTTTACTGCCAAAACACAGGGAACCAGCTTCAGCCGGTCAGACATTGTTTGGGTGGAGTTAACCTGTAGCATAGGAAATAGGGCGCCAGGCGGGGATTATGAAGTCGAGGATATCCTGCCGGCAGGTCTGGTATATGTTCAGAAGGAACCGTCATCATCGGAGGATGACACAGGGAGCAAGATTTTATGGTATAACTATCCCTGCGAGGTAGACGGCCAAAGAATTTCGCTGATTATGAACAAAAACAATTATCATGTTAGATACGCAACCAGGGTTATTTCACCCGGAGAATTCACAGCCGAAGCCCCTTTGTTGAGCCATATGCAGGCATCTCGGATCTATACCAGGGGAGTTAAGCAGAAAGTGATCATCCGATGAGGAAAGTTGGGGCTTTAATGTCACTGATGCTGGTAATGGCTATTTCGGCGGGATTTGCGCCGAAGGCCCAGACCGGCATGATCATAGAGGTATATCCTGCTCATGCCAGCTTTGTAACCCCGCGGCAGTTAGGGAATGCAATTTCTTCTCCGTTGCAGGCTGGAAGAGTGGGCGTGAAAGGAAGAATAGTCAGTGGAGTAGTCCCCCATCACCTGCTGGCGGGCGGACTGACTGCCCGTCTCCTGAAGCAACTATCCGCTCAAAAACCAAGGACTGTTATAATCATCGGCCCCAACCACCATAACATGGGTGCTAAGGTGATTACCGGTCTTTACAATTGGCAGACGCCCGATGGCATGGTAATGACCCAAGCCGACGTAGTAAAAACGCTAATTAATAAAGGGTTAGCAAGCAGGGACGAGAAGGTGTTGTCAAAGGAACATTCCATAGGCAGCCTGGTGCCGCTGATCAGGCACTTCCTGCCGCAGACCACAGTGGTGCCCATAATCCTGCATCAGAACGTTAGTTTGAAGGAAGTAGACTCCTTGCTGCGGACGCTGGAACCCTATTTGGACAAGGATGCCGTATTATTGGCCTCGGTAGACTTTTCTCATTACCTTATCCGGCGGGAAGCCGAAATTAAGGACACAGCAACACTGCGGTACATGCGTAATCATGACTATACGACACTCTTCCACCTGGGGAACGATTACCTGGATTCGCCGGCTTCGCTGGCCTGTGCCTTTAGATTGGCTGAGAAACGGGGTATTAATGACTTTCAATTGCTGGCTAATACCAATTCGGGGATCATAATGCGCAATGACAGTATGGAAACAACCAGCTACTTCATTATGGCTTTTACAAAGAAGCAGAATTGACAGGAAAATGGGGGACTAGATCAATTATTGTTCGCCATTTCCAATAAAAATGCCCCTGTTGTATAATTAGAATGTGCATTTCGAGAACAGGAGGTTGAGTATGGGTATATTCAGTCGGCTGGTCAAATCGATCATCAATCCCGCCGCTTATGGTGAATTGGTCAAGCTGGGCTTAGGCAAGGCCATGGGTTATCTCATATTGTTGGTATTGCTTGTAACAATTCCCGTACATATTTATCAGGTCTATGGCAGTAATGGCATGGTCAGCGCAGTTTCGCAGCTGATAGATCAAAACATACCTGACTTTTCTCTATCGAATGGTGTGCTTCAAGTCGATGCCGAAATGCCCATCACCATCGCAGAAACACCCCAGAACTTGATAGTGATCGACACCTCGGGCAGGAGTAATCAAAGTATTCTTAACGATCATCCGGAGGGCGTCCTGTTCACTAAAGATCAAATGGTTGTGAAACAAAACGGTCAAGTACAACAAATCAGCTTGTCCGACTTACAGGTGGAATTTAACAAAGATGACCTTTTTAAGGTATTGCCTTTGATAAAGACTTTCGGGATCGTCTATATAATCCTTGGACCTTTTGTTATTTGGCTAATTAAAATGCTACAGGTCTTCACATTGATGGGTCTGGTGGCTTTGATCGTGTCGGCTATAAGCAGTGCTGAGTTATCATATACTGAATCAGTTACGGTTGCTGTATATGCGATGACTCTGCCCTTCTTAGTTCAGGGACTTCAGAAGGTGCTTATCCCCACTTTCCCATATCCCTGCCTTCTTTACTATATACTGTTCATAATCTGTATCATCCTGGGAGTGCAGGGCGCAAAAAATAGAAACACAGGGTTAGCTGATCCTATGCAGACGATTCAGCCTACTCCGCCTCCACAAATGTAGGCTGATGACAAAAGCGAATTTCTTCGTTGTTTAGGAATTCCCATTCAATCATCGTACGTCTGGTACGCCTCAATCACGGGCTTTCCTAACGCCTGACGGCGAACTGTATCGCCAAATGCCGATGGAATCGAATCGGGCGTCTGCGACAGATGAGCAGCGGCTTGATCTTCACTCTCGTCATACGCCTGCAACTTTGTCTACAATCTGAGAGGACCGGGAAACTGGTCCTTTTTTAGTTCATTGATTGTCTTTGTAACTTAGCCAGTTCTGCATGCATATCAGTAATTCTAAGAGTGTGGCATAAAAAGCCATTCCGAGGAGGTTGACTGGATATGTATTGGCTGAGCAAATCGAAAGCCCCGGTAGTGAGGCCCTATGACCGCATAGGTGCGGTGCAGTATGCTCACCAGTGGGCTTATGGCAGAAATCCTAAATACTATGACTTCTCGGACCTAGGAGGGGACTGCACCAACTTCGCCTCACAGTGCTTATATGCTGGCAGTGGGGTCATGAATTATACGAAGGAAGCAGGCTGGTACTATATTAGTCTTAACGACCGGGCTCCAGCTTGGACCGGTGTGGATGAGTTGTATAGGTTCTTGACTGCGAACATCAGCAGGGGGCCGTTCGCTCAGGAGACGACGATGGAACAGGTGCAGCCAGGAGATATAGTCCAGCTTTCGTTTGTCGGCCATAATGATTTTCAGCATACACCGGTCATCGTGGCGGTAAACAATCCGATTAACCTGCAAAACATCCTGATAGCGGCTCATTCAGATGATCAGGACTATTATCCACTGGCCAGTTATAAGTGGAAGCAAATCAGGTTTTTAAAGATAATGGGTGTTTATATCTAAGTGCTGATCAACTCGAAATAGGTCCGATCTGGACGATGCAAATTATATTAGACTATTAGAATACCAGTACAAAAGTTTATGCTTTTCTGGTATTCTTTTTATTAGAGTATTACGGACGCGTAGATTCAATGTTCAAAATTTTCGGAGGTGGGACGATAGTGGAATTGAAGGATCTGATCTTTGAAAAAGAAGGGCATCTGGCCTATGTTTACATCAACCGGCCTAAGGCTCTGAACTGCTTTACTCTCAGTACGCTGGATGAACTGTTCTATGTTCAGGATCAATTATTTGAGGATATGGATGTCCGGGTGGTCATCTTAGCCGCGAAAGGCAAGCTGTTCTCAGCGGGCATCGATATTTCAGTGCTGCAGTCAGGAACCCCACAGTTTGCTATCCGCTATATCCAAAAGCTTCAGGAATACTACAATCGTTGGGAGCGGATGCCGCAGCCCATTATTACGGCGATGCACGGCATGTGCATCGGCGGCGGGATCGAGCACGCACTTTCGACCGATATGAGAGTTGCAGGACAGAGTGCCACTTTCATGCTGCCGGAGATCAATTTCGGGTTTTCCCCGGACATGGGAGCGACCCAGCGCCTGACCAAGCAGGTAGGCCCGAGTCAGGCCAAACGGCTTATAATGACTGGGGATCTTATCAATGCTGATGAGGCTCTGCGTATAGGCATGGTGGACTTCGTAGTCCCCGATGATGAACTAATGACTTTTTCTAAGAATCTGGCGGAGAAGATTGCCAGCAAACCGCCGCTCGCTATTGGTGTAGCTAAGAAAGCAGTCAATATCTCGACTGAAGCCAGCAGCTTTGTGGGCCAGCAGTTCGAACAGATGGGTTCTTGTTTCCTGTTTGGGACGGAAGATTTCAAGGAAGGCCCCGCGGCTTTCTTCGAAAAGAGAAAGCCGAATTTTACCGGCAAATAGCCAAAAATATAAACGACATATCGAGCTAAAAACCCTTTTAGATACTTATCTGAAAGGGTTTTGTTTTTAGTAAGGTGAGTCATAATGATATAAGGTGCGTTTTCCTTGATAATACAACAATAAGCAATTATAATAAAATAAGACAAAATATACCAACGACCTGCCGGACGCCCTTGGATAGGTCAAATGAGCCCGAAGGTATCAGGTCAGATCTAGGTTTACATCAATACCAGATTTGAAGGAGGTTGTATTGTGTCCCAAGTTATGGTACATACAAGGATGTTGATTGGCAGCCTAATTATTCTTGCGATTTTATTGTCTCTTGCCCCATGTTGTTTAGCAGCCGATGGTTTGGGCCTTCAGACAGGTTCATCAGTACAAGTGAATAGTATCCGTTATAAGCTAACGGTAAATCAGGCCGTCAAAATCGAAGCTGAACGGATCAAATACGGCGGAAAAGAATTAGCATACCTATTGGGCTTGGTAGACCCAGCCACCGCCGCCAAGATAAAAGCTGCATCCGATGCCATGTATCAGGCTCTTATGCAGTTGTCCGGAATGCCTGGTCTCACTCTGGATATACTGAAAGATAAGGTATTCCACTTCTTAGCTGATGTCGTCGGAATATCCCCAGTAAAAGCACTGATAATAGCGGATGCAATAAAGATCAAAGTCAGGTTGATAATGATATTTGGGTTTTAAGGTTGAACCGGTAAATGATCTTATACTGTAATTTAGGCCATTCTATTGAGGAATGTTGGGATCGTTTGGCATCATCAGACTGTCTTTCCGGCAGGAGATAGCCTTAAGAAATAAAGGGGAACACCAAACGCGGTGTTCCCCTTTTATAACGCAGACCTGTTATTCGTTGACTATCCGAGATACTCGGCTTTCAGGTCAATAGCCGAAGCATCGGCGGCTTCGAAAGATTTCTTGATAGTGAATATGCCCGGTACTTCGTTCATCAGGTAGAAGCGGACACTGGCGATCTTGCCTTGATAGAAGTTGGCGTCAAAGTGGTCATCGCCCAGTTCGGCCAGCTTCTTCTGGGCGATCAGGCCCTGCTCCAGCATCAGCATGCCGCAGTAAACCATAGAAGCTGCAAACATAACGCGAGTTGCCCACAGCGGCAGGTAGCTGATCTTGCCTTCTTTTAGCTTACTCTGCATCAGCATGAGGATCTCCGAGAAAGCAGCGAAAGCTTCGCCTAGCATCTTGAACTCGCCTTCGAAGCCAGCATTGGTCTTATTGGCTTCTATAAATTGGCTGATATCCATGAGCCACTTCATGAAAGGCTTGCCCTTTTTCATGTTCAGCTTACGGGCTACGAAGTCCATGGATTGAATGTAGGTGGTGCCTTCCCAGATGGAGAAGATCTTCACGTCCCTGGCCAGCTGGGCCACCGGGTACTCTTCCATGTAGCCGTAACCGCCGTAGCACTGGATAGCTTCGCCGATCAATCCCCAGGCCATCTCAGTGGGATAAGCTTTGCACAGCGGGTTGTTGATCATGAATACATCATCATACAGTTCTCTTTCCTCGGGAGTCGCCGCGGAAAGGGACATATCGGTGTAATAATATGTTTTATACAGCAGTGCTCTCATGGCTTCGGAACAGGCTTTCTGGTGCAGCAGCATGCGCTTGATATCTTCGTGCTCGATAATGGCTACGCGCGGGCCTTTAGGGTCAGTGATCTTATTGCCCTGAATTCTGGTCTTGGCATAATCGCGAGCGTTAAAGTAAGCTTCAGCGGTACATGACAATGCCATCATACCGGTACTCAAGCGAGCTTCATTCATCATATGGAACATTTGCGACATGCCCTGGCCTTTGCCATCTTCTCCGGGCGCTTCGCCGATGATCCAGCCATAGCAGTCATCGTTTTCACCATAAGCCAGAGTACAGGTCGCTGAACCTTTTAGGCCCATCTTATGTTCGATGCCAACACAGGTCACGTCATTAGAGCCGCCTACGGTGCCATCAGCATTGATTCTGTCTCTGGGTACTGCAAATAGAGAAATACCGGCAGTTCCGGGACGTGCCCCCTCGATGCGGGCCAGAACCAGGTGGATGATATTATCCCACAGGTCGGTTTGTCCGGCGGTGATAAAGCACTTAGTGCCTTTGATTTTGTAATAACCGGGGGTATCTGTAGGCCAGGCTTTGGTAGTCA
Organism: Acidobacteriota bacterium; assembly: GCA_050259595.1. GTDB lineage: Bacteria > Bacillota > Syntrophomonadia > Syntrophomonadales > DTU052 > JBLNAX01. Next base: position 17,821 of record JBLNAX010000099.1, read on the forward strand.
ATGCGCCTACGTCAGAACCTGCGCCGGGTTCGGTCAGGTTCATGGTGCCGCCCCATTCCGCAGAGAACATCTTGGGCAGGACCCGGGCTTTTAGTTCTTCATTGCCAAATATATCTATAACTTCGGCTGCAGCGCCGCCAGCGCCCCAGTATGTAACCATGCAGGGAGCAGCCGCAGTCAGCATCTCGATCTGTGGTGCAGCGAATACGCGTGGTGCATGAGCTTCAGCATGACGATCGAAGATAGAAGGTCCCATTCCGGCTTCACATACCGTCTGATAGCCCTTCCTCAGGGATTCCGGTAGTGTTACGTTGCCATTGTCAAACTTGACTCCGATGTTGTCTGCATCCCCATTTGCCGGAGCGAGAACGTCGCGGGCGACCTTGAACGCCACATCGAGAAACGAGTCTACATCATCTACAGAATAGTAATCCTTGTACTCGTCACAGGCCAGCAGCTTCTCCATGTCCAGCCACTCTTTGAGGACGAACTTAAGTTCCCGTGTGTCAAACAGAAAATTGGTTGACGCCATTGACTATCACTCTCTTTCCAAAAATTTTGGGTTATTACCCCGTAACATAATCCAACTATAAATATTATACATAAAAAATATTCGAAAGCTAATTTTCAAATAATAATGAAATTTGCATAATGAGCTTATAAATTCCATGATGGAGGAAGGATTAGGTTCTATGCCGAATCATTGAGTTATCAAGCCGGGAGGTGTGATTAATGGAGAACACCGAACTTGTACTGCTGAACAATTATGAGATGAAGCAGGTCAGAGAGATAAAGCAGTGGAAAAAAGAGGAGCCAGGCGTTGTGAGTATGATAATGGGCAAGGTGGTGGCGCCTTTTAACTGGGTGCTGGACAAGATGGTCCCCACCGCCGCCATCGAAGCCGCATTGAACATCAGCAATATCATGGCCAGGCTTCTGGCCGATAAGAAGGATATTGTGAGGGATTCTGGCCTTAAGAATGTCTGGGAACTTCGCAACAAGGATCTCGAATTGAGTGATAAACTGGCCAATGATGTCCATAACTGGGCTATCGGAATGGCTGCCACGGAAGGCGGAATTACCGGGGCTATCGGCCTGCCGGGCATCGTCGCCGATATACCGGGAATAATCACCCTGGCCCTGCGGACTATTCACAAAATCGGCCTCTGTTATGGATATGGGATGAAGAGTGAGGAAGACCGCCAGTTCGTCTACGGCATCATGGCGGTAGGCGGGGCCAATTCGATCGAGGAAAAAACGGCGGCTTTGGCACTTCTAAGCCAGGTTGAAGCCAATATTGCTGGACAGACCCTAAAGAAAATGGCAGGGGTGGCGGCTTCAAAAAAGGCTGGTTCGGAGGCTATAACATCTTCGGTAAGATCCTTAGCTAAGCAGTTAGGCATCAATCTGACCGAGCGTAAGGGGCTGCAGGCTATTCCCGCGATAGGGGCAGCGATCGGCTCATCAGTTAATGCCTGGTACATAAAAGAAGTAGGCTGGGCGGCCCGCCGGGCCTTTCAAGAGCGCTGGATGATCGATAATCGCAAAATTAGTGAGATATGATTTGACATTTAGTTTGATATCCAACTATAATGTTGTTAGTTTGATATCAAACTAGTCTAGACGGATTAATTATTTGAAAGCAGGGGTGTTTTTGCGAAAGAACAATGCCAACATCCTGATCGGCCGGATTCGACGCAAAGTCAACAGGTACATTGAAACTGAGATGAAGGCTCGGGGACTGGATGGTATTGTCGTCTCTCAGGGGGGCATTTTAGGAGTATTGTACCGTCATCAGGGCAAACTCTCAATGAAAGAGATTGCCGACCTGATTAGGCGGGACAAGTCCACTGTTACTTACCTGGTGAACAAATTGACAGATGTGGGGTATGTGGCTAAGATTCCTGATGAAAAGGACAGTCGTGTCATCAACGTATGTCTGACCGACAAGGCCTATGAGGTGGAGCATGTATTCACGGCCATCTCCGAAGGGATGCTGCAGCGGCTCTATCATAACCTGACTGACAAGGAAGCAGAACAATTAGAGATGCTTTTAGAAAAGGTTAATGAGAATTTTGATAAGTTGGATAATTAAAGGAGTGTAAAGAATGAAAACATTGATCATATTTTCCCACCCCAGTCCTAAGAGTTTTAATGCTGCAATTCTAGATGTGGTAAAGGAACAACTGGCCAAAAAGAATGCGGAAATACGGGTTAAAGACCTGTATGCTATGAACTTTGATCCGGTTCTGAGTGCGACTGACTTAGAGCAGCTGTTTTCTGGGAAAACACCTGAGGAGATCGCCAAAGAACAGGCGGATGTAGCGTGGGCAGAACAGATCATCTTCATCAGCCCGATATGGTGGGCTTCGGTAACCTCAATGATGAGGGGTTACATCGATAGGGTCTTCCAAAATGGTTTCGCTTTCCGGTACACTGCGACCGGGATCGAAGGGCTTTTAAAGAATAAACGGGCCCTAGCTATCACTACATCCGGTGCCGCTAAGGAATACGGTGGTCCTCTGGTCGAGCTTGTCAAAGCCCAGCTTATTGGCGGTTATTGCAGTACATGTGGCATATCCGATGCCAAGTATATGAACCTTTACAATGTGCCGCGTTCTTCTGATGACGAGCGTAAGCAGATGCTGGCCGATGTTGCCAAGTTTGTTGAGGAAAACGCCTAAAAAGCTGTAGGAATAAAAGTATAAAACGATTAAGGGCTGAGATTTCAGCCCTTTAACTTCGCATAAAATTACAGTTTTTGATACAATACTTAACAAGTTATCCCGGCAAAACAGAGAAATAACTGGAGGCCAGGTATGAGCGATTTAGCAATAAAAATACGTAATCTTAACAAGTCATATGGTGATCTTAAGGCAGTGGATAACCTCGACTTTGAAGTTGAGAAAACCGAATGTTTCGGGCTGCTGGGCCCTAACGGGGCGGGGAAAACGACTACCATGAAGGTCATCTACGGCAAGGCCGAACCAGACCGGTGCCAGGATACGATAATCGATGTTTTTGGCTGCCATCCGCGCGATAATGCGCTGGCCATTAAGGCATTTTCCGGGATAGTGCCCCAGCAGGACAACCTGGATTCGGAGCTTAATGTAACTGATAATCTATTGATCTATTCGAAGTTTTACGGTCTGGCTACTAAAGCTGCCAGACAAAGAATTACAGAACTGTTGGAGTTCATGGAGCTGCAGGAAAAAGCAACGGTCCGGATACGGGAATTATCCGGAGGCATGCAGCGGCGATTGACAATTGCTAGGGCTTTGCTCAACAATCCCAAGCTGCTGATCCTGGACGAACCTACTACCGGACTTGATCCCCAGGTTAGGCACTTGATCTGGAGCAAGCTGCGGGAACTGAAGGATATGGGAGTGACGGTGCTTCTGACCACTCATTACATGGAAGAGGCGTTTCAAATATGCGACCGCATCATTATCATGGATAAGGGTAAAAAGATCATGGAAGGCCACCCTCGTACCCTTCTCTCCTCTAACCTAGAGAGCTTTGTGGTAGAAATATTCGGGGTCGACAAAGGCTTGGCGGCAGGTGTTTCTGGCCAAGAGGGCATTCGCTGCGAGTTGTTCGAGGACAACGTGTTCGTGTATAGCAATGACTATGAACGGCTAGGGCAGTTCGCCGAAGGTCTGAATATCAAAAACTATCATGTGCGCCAATCCAATTTGGAGGACTTATTCTTGAAGGTAACCGGGAGGAGTCTAAATGAACTTCAATAACAATCATAACCCTCCTTCACTGGGCAAAAGAATCTTCAGCGTTTGGTTTCGGCACGAAAGGGTCTATGATTCGAACTTCTGGAGCAATGCCTTTCCGCCTTTTCTGGAGCCGCTGATCCTGCTGTTAGGCCTGGGTATAGGCTTTGGCTCCTATATACAAACACTAGGCGGCATGAGCTACATCCTGTTTCTGGCTAGCGGTATCATTGTGACTAGTTCCATGTGGACGGCTAGTTATGAGTGCACATACGGAACTTTCATCCGGCTGGAATTTGATAAAGTATATGATGGGATGCTGGGAGCGCCGATTTCACCGAATGATCTGATCATTGGCGAAATCATATTTGCCGGTACTAAAGGAGCTTTGTTCGCATTCGCGGTGCTGATCGTGACTTGGATAGCGGGCATCATTAGCTATCCTTTGAGCATATTGGCGGTATTGGTAGGCTTCATCTGCGGTGTTATGTTTGGCACTCTTTCGATGTGGGTTACGGCCATGGTAAGGAACATAAATCATTTCAATTTCTACTTTACCGGTCTACTATCGCCGATGTTCTTCTTCTCCGGGGCGGTGTTTCCCATCAATAGCTTGCCGCGTTACCTGCAATGGTTTGCCGAGGCTCTGCCGCTGACCCATACAGTGCGTATGGCACGTGCTTTCTGTGTTCCTGGCCAGCTAGGAACATCGCTGTATTGGGACCTGCTGTACTGTGCACTGTTCATCCTTATCACCGGTACACTGGCCATAAGAGGACTGAAGAAGCGCCTAATCGATTAGGATCAATCAAAACTATTATCAGGATTCCACTGATCGGTTTGATAATGGTCTGGTCGGCCATCAGAGTTAGGCCTGCTTTCCCGGTCATTGGGCAGATAGCTGGAGCCTACGAGAACTGCCACTACCAGCACTCCGATCAACCCGGCAACCAGCTTTTGATAGACTGGCCTGGGTATTAAATGGCAATACATGGCCTTGAACTGCTTCCAGTGCAGGGTTACATGCAGCACCATAAGTGCACCCAGGGTATAACCCAGTGCTTCATGCATACCGCCTTTAACAAAATAGATGCCTAGCAGTACAACAAACAAAAGAATGTCGAGTGCCGTATTGACCTTAGCTTTGTTGAATTTCACGTGCAAACCCCCTGCATCAATTAATCTTGAAACAAGTTTACAGGTGTAACCTTGGAAATATCTTTAAAGATATATTTGTCTATATGCACAAATAAAAAAGCCCTTGTACAAGGGCTTTTTGGATTCATTGAAATGTGAATCGCGATCAACGCCAGGTTATACGCGGCTCGACCCGAGGCGGTATCCTATGATAGGCGAATTTGGGGTGCCCGATCATCATAGCCCCGAATGCTTGATGACCTTCGGGAAGAGCCAATTCCTGAATCAAAGGCGGGAAACTTCCGGCAGCAGCTCCTAAATATCCGGCCCAGCAGGCCCCCAGGTGATAGGCGTAGGCGGCCATTTCAAGGTGGGTCAATGCTATGGTGCACGAACCCTGTGAGGTAGAAACCCCGGATGGAGCATGCGCCATAATGATGCACGGGGCGTCCCGGCAAACACGGTCGATTCCCTGATCCCACTTTTGTACCAGGTCTTCCATGTGCAGTGCGCTGGCAATTTCCGGCATGTTAGAGATTATATAGCGCATCCATTCGATGACCAAGCCGGAAAGACGGTGTATCTGAGTCTTATCATCTATTACCAGCCAGTGTACCGGCTGTGTATTGTGCCCGGAAGGTGCATAACGAGCTATATCGATAATCTTCTCAATCAGCGGACGGTCGATCGGCTTATCCTTGAAAGTGCGGATAGAACGGCGCGACTTGAAATAATGCTCCAACTGTTCTGGACTGGGAATAAGCTTCTGGTCTATAGGCAGACAGTCATCAGGTTTAACGGTTTTTAGAGCTAGTGCTCCGTGTGGGCAGACTGAAACGCAATGGCCGCAGGTTATGCAGCGTTCATCAGCGCTGGATACTGCGCTGGGGAAAGCCCCTTTTTCCTTTATTTCAATAATCTTTATGGGACATTCGGACGCGCAAATCCCGTCTCGTTTGCATTTATCCTGATCAATCGATAATAAGCTCATTTGAAAATCCCCCTTTTTTGCGGATCAGTTAGTTAATTATAAACTATTATTTTACCATTGTAGCAATCAATCATTTCCGGTGAATTCCTTCTAGTTTTATATCCTTGTTATCCGCCCGTATATATTAAGTGAAAGCCTGCAAGGAATATTGTTGGGATATGTATAAATTATTAAGAATGATGAGGAAAATGGGGGTCGAGATCAAGTGGATTTGAAAAACTGGATGGGCGAATTGTTGTCCGGGAAGTTACAAGCTGTTCGACGGTTTTACCAGGCCATTCTCTGCTGTATATTAACCACAGGCTTGGTTATTGGACAGATTCATTTAAATGACAATGAACAGTTGCTAGGCCGTTTGACCATGACCATCGCTTTGGCTGTACCCATTGCTCTGCTTTTGCAGTTCCTATTTGAACGATATTCAGAAAGCTCTTGGAGTTTTCGTATAATTGGTTATGTAACGGCAGCAGGGGTCTTGGTTCTTTGTTATTATATGATCAAGAATGAGAACACTGAGATGTATATCCGATATGCGGCTTTGAATTTGTTCTTCTATCTGGCTTTCCTGGTTGCTCCGTATTTTTCCCGGCGGGAGGGCTTCCCAGCTTACTGTGTTCAAATAACCATGCGTGGCATTACTACGATCCTACTGTCTATCGTACTTTACTTGGGCTTGGCAGCTATATTGGGCTCCATTGATGTTTTATTACAAGTAGATATGGCTGAGAGTCTATATATTGACGCTTGGCTGATCGTTGTGGGGGTTTTTGCTCCTATCTTCTTTTTGTCAGGGGTTCCTACTAATTCGCAGGAGATCGAGCCGGGTGAGTACCCTAAAGCATTCAGAATCCTGATGTTTTACATAATCATGCCGCTGATAGTGCTGTACACGATGCTGCTTTATGCTTACTTTGGTAAAATCCTTATCACCTTTGAGTGGCCAAATGGAGTAGTGGGGAATCTGGTCCTCTGGTATTCGATCATCACTACCATTACTGTTTTCTTGATCTCTTCGTTAATGGTGGAGAGTGCCTGGGTGCGCAATTTTTCAAAATGGATCCCGCGAGCGATCATTCCTCTGATCATCTTGATGTTCGTCTCTGTAGGTATGCGGGTCAATATCTACGGAATCACTGAATCAAGATATCAGGTGCTGGCAGCTGGCTCATGGGTTTTGGGCATCATGTTATATCTGAACATAAGTAAAAGAGTCCGTTACCCGGCTTTTGTAGCTTCGATAGCAGTCATTATATTAGTATCTTCATTCGGACCCTTAAGCTGCTTTTCCATGTCTATCTTCAGCCAGAACTATCGCCTAGAGGCCATACTAAACAAATACGATATGATCGACAGCAATGGTCTGGTCAGACCTAATTTCTCCGATGTATCGGTTGAGGATCAGATAAAAATGTCGACTATTATTGCATATTTTTCAGAAAATCACAGCTTTGATGATGTTACCTGTTTGCCGCAAGATTTTACACTAGCCAAAATGCCAGAAGCATTCGGGTTTGAATACCGCTGGCCGAACAAATGGGAGTGGAACAGAAATTCTGATTCAGGTGACAGGTACAGTAACAATAGGAACTACTATTGGAGCTGCTATTTCTCGAGCCAGGGTGTGATCAAGGTGGGCGAATATGATTATCTAGTGAATATCAGCAATTGGAAAGAGTCCTTTAACCTAGAGAACCGGCTCAATGTCGACATGGATCTGCAGAAAGACTCCAATATTAGAGTGATTTCCGGCTCCAAGGTGCTCTGTACCTTTGACCTAAATGAGTTTTCGCGCAAATATCCCGATGAATTAGCAGAATATAACAGCTCAGTCAAACCTGAGGCTGAAAAGTGCCTCTTGGTTCAGGATAACCAGTTTATTGCAGCCAAACTTATTCCATATTCGCTGAATGGCAAAGTTGCAAACGGTAAGCGAAAAGTTGACGAATTTTCCGGCTGTTTACTGATACGTGTCAAGAAATAATCACAAGATGAGGATAAAGGTGGTTGAGTAGTGAGGTGTCTTGAATGGGTTATACCCAAGATATTAGCGGCTTCAGCCCGGCCGGGGCGTGAACTAGGCGAGGAGCCAGTACCGAAGGAAATAGTTGACACATGGCTGGCTAAGGTCAGAGATATGAGCATTAAATCGATCATATGCCTGCTGGACAGCAAGCATTTGGGCCTGTACGATAGCCTTGACGCAGGCCTCATCGAATATTATTCGAACTGCGGGTTCAGTGTTTATCACTGCCCGATCAAGGACCCTGCTTATTATCGCGGCGGTCAGGCGGAACTGGGCCAGAACCTTGCAAGGCTGTGGAAAATCTATAATACTTTGCCCAAGCCGGTACTTGTTCACTGCAGTGCCGGCGAGGATAGAACGGGACGAGTGATTGAGTATTTGCAGGACAGGATATCAGAACGAGAAAGTTCAGTTATGTTTGTTCAAAAATGAAGGTCATGAACTTAGTATAGCGAAGACAATAATTTGATATGACATGAGGGGAGACGGAACTATGCAGATATCGATTAGGGAACTCGAAGAACTTACCCGGAAAGCGGTGGCCAACTACGGTTACCGGGATGAGGAAATAGAGATCATCAGCGATTGCATGCTGTTTGCACAACTCAGGGACAACAACCAGGGCGTGGTCAAGCTGATCGACAAGGGTATCCCCAAGGACCCGAATGCAGGCCAGATCGAGATCGTGAAAGAAACCCCCATTTCCGCGCAGATCAACGGCAACAAGAACCACGCTATGCTGGTAGTGGGTAAGGCTGTGGCGATCGTGAAGGAAAAGGCTGCCAAAACCGGGTTTGCCTTGGCTGGAACGTTCAACACCAACACCTCTTCGGGTGCCATCGGCTATTATGCCTCGCGCCTGGCGCAGGCGGGTCTGATCGGCTTTGCCTTTGGTCGCTCGCCGCAGCGCGTGGCCGTGTACGGCTCCTACGAGCCGGTTTTCGGCACCAACCCGCTTGCCGTGGCCATTCCGGCCGACCCGGACCCGATCATCCTCGACATGTCCACCGCCGCGACATCCTATTTCGGGCTGGTGGAGGCCGTTACCGCCGGCCGGTCCATACCGGACGACATGGCCTATGACGCCGAGGGCAAACCCACCACGGACCCGCAGAAGGCTATCGCCGGGGCGATCCGCTCCTTTGACCGTAGCTACAAGGGTTCCGGCTTGGCGCTGGTGGCGGAAATCCTGGCCGGCCCGCTGGCGGGTGCGGCATTCTGTGGCCTGGGCGACAGCCGCGGCAACTGGGGGCATCTAATCTTCGCCATCGACCCTGACCTTTTAGCAGGCCGCGAACAGCTGAAAGAACATGTGGGTGAAATTATCGCCAAGGTGAAGTCCACCAAGAAGCTGCCCGGCGTGGAAGAGATCTTCATGCCCGGCGAGCGCGAAAGCCGCCTTGCCAGGGAGCGCCTGGCCTCGGGCGTCATCGAGGTGGAAGACAACCTTCTGGCGGAATTGCGCAAAGTGGCGGTCAAAGGCTGATGCCGCATCCAGAACCGCTTCCTGCCGGGAACGGTTCTGGGAGAAGATGAGACTCAGGTTTTGCAGTCAAGTTTTTGAGTGCCGGGGCAGCAGATACCGGAAGAAAATATTGAACAATTGTGGAAGGCCTATAATAACCTGCCCAAGCCGGGGTTGATTCACTGCATTGCTGGTGAAGCCCGAACCGGAAGAGTGATTGAGTATTTAGAGGATAGAATAGCCTGATAAAATTGCTGTAACCAGAAAAACCTCTTTTTGCTATACTTAACACAATGTAGATACCTAATATAAAGGGTTACTTGTTTTGGGAGGTGAGAAGATGACCGATATAATGATCATGGTGGCAGTGTTCGGGTTCCCGTTTATAATTGGGGGACTGATCTTGATCTTGGGCAAAATGTCCGAGGGTTCCAAAAAGAAAGCGGCTACGGTAGCTAAACCCGTCATGGGTAATGAACCAACCGAGGGAACTGCCATTGACCGGCCATCGATACCGGAATCCCCGCCTATCCAAGCCCGACCGTTCGAACGGCTTTGGGCACGCAGCTTCGACTACGCGATAATGGGGATCGTGGTTATCATTCTGCAAATATTCCTACTTATATTGGGCATTAATACACTTTATACATTACCATTGGGATTTGCCCTGCTGCCAACCTTTTTATTATGGATACCAGTCGAAGCAGGTTGCCTGGCTACATGGGGAATGACCCCCGGCAAATGGATCTGGCAGATTAGAGTATTGGACAATTCGGGCCATCTACTCACATTTGGTGCTGCTTTAAAAAGGAGTTTCCTGGTTTTTGTCTTAGGTGTCGGGTTTGGAAACGTCGTCTTGGGTGCTCTAACTCAAGTATACTGGCTGTTCAAAATGACGAGCAGGCGTCCAGAACCAACATACTGGGATCGATCCAGCGGAGCTATAGTCGCTCACAAAGAACCTGGGTTGGCCCGATTGATGCTGTTAGGGGTTTTCTATGTCATATATCAAGTGCTTATGGGCATAGTCAGGATGCTTGGCGCGGATTAGAGATTGGTGGGAAAACAAATGCCGATTTACTGACACAAAATAGGTTGCAATAGTGCCAAATCGGTTATAATTATAGAAAATTTTGTTTAGATATAGAAAGATATGTGTTTGTTGAGAGAGAGGAAGGGCAAGTTGTGAAACTTAAAGATTCGCCTGATATTGGGGCGGAACAGCAAACTGTTAATGGCTATCAAATTATGCAAGAGATGCTGCTTGCGAACATAGCCTGGATGAATGCCGCCTTCGGCAAGACCGAGATGACGTCGAGCCTTGCTTACCCACCGACCGGCTGTACTCCCAAAGAAGTGATCTGGCAGAACAAAGAGGCCAAACTATACAGGTATCAGGGCGCGGTTCCCCGCAAGTATAGGACCCCCATTCTATTCCTTTACGCATTGATCAACAGACCTTACATTCTGGACATGATACCGGGGTTCAGTATGATCGAATACCTGACCCAGCAAGGGTATGATGTTTACCTTCTGGATTGGGGTGAATTTACCTGGGATGATCGTGAGACAACATTCGATGATCTAGTTTTTGACTATGTTGCCCCTGCTGTGGAAATGGTGGCGCAAACGGCGCAGTCGCCGGAGATATCGGCCATTGGTTACTGCATGGGGGGAACCATCGCTGCCATGTACCTGCCCTTGTTTAAATCATCCCCCGTACGAAATATGGTATGTATGGGCGCTCCGGTCGATTTTTGTGATTCCGGGGCAGCAGACGTGCTTTTGGATGCGCGCTGGTTCGATGCTGACAAGGTGACCAAAGCCTTTCCTTTGATGCCCAGGACTCTGGTGGCATTCGGAGCCAGTCTACTGGATCCGGTGAAGAATTATATCGGCCAATATGCAAGTTTTTCGAGGGTCGTAGCCGAACACAATTCTGCTTATCCCTGGCTAGCCTTCTACAAGTGGAAGCGGGACGGGATACATTTTCCCGGTGAGGCATTTCAGCAGTGGGTGCGGGACTTCTACCAATCCAACAAGCTGATAGCTAATAAGATCAAACTACGGGGCAAAAAAGTAAAGTTGAGCGATATAAATGCCAATCTGCTGGTTCTGGCAGGGGCTAATGATAATATAGTCCCTAAACACCAAGCAAAAGCACTGGTTGATTTAGTGAGCAGCAGAGATAAGGATTATAAGGAGTTCCCGTTAGATCACCAGGGCTTGGTTTTTGGGCGATTAGCCAAGCATAAGGTATATCCGGTACTCCATGATTGGTTACAAGCACATTCAGATGAGCTGTAGGGTAGGCACCTACCATAGCGATCCAAAGTATATAAAAAATCCAAGGCTGTTATCCACAAGAATAACGGCCTTGGATTATGACAAGTTTATTCGTTATTAATCTATGCCAGCACTTCCAGGTCGCTGATAGGATATGCCACACAGGAGTGGATGTAGCCCGCATCACGGTCGGATTTGCGCACCAGAGCCCCCGGTGCCTGAAATACCTGGCCCGATAGGAGCTTGACCCGGCACATACTGCATTCTCCGGAACGACAGCAGTTTTCCAACAGTATTCCAGCTCGCTCCATGGCGGTCAATAAAGATTCAGAAGAGCGCGCCGGAAATTCGCGAGAGTCGATCTTGACTGAAAAGATGGCATCAGGTGCCACTTCCTTTGGCCAGGCTGGTTCCTGCTGGATCTGGGTGGGGGAACCGAAAACTTCGCGTCTTATCCGGCGTTGTTTAACCCCCAGTTTTAGCAGTTCGGGCACACAAAAGCTATACATCTCCAGTGGTCCGCACAGGTAAAACGTCTTATTGTCGACTCCGCCGGTAAGTAGTTTGATCATTCCTGCATTGATTAAGCCGGTCAAGCCTTCATATCCGGCTTCTGGTTCGGAGACAACCAGATCATAGACGAGATTGCTGTTTCTACTGGCCCTTTCGGTTAGTTCCCTATCGAACATCGCATCCTGCGGCTTACGGCAGCCGTAGATAAGATGGATATTCCGATCCAGTCCACGGTCAGTAAACTCACGAATCATGCTCATTATGGGAGTAATGCCGCTGCCTCCTGCTATGAATACCAGGTCGTTGCCGTGGAAAAGCGGGTTGTGATAAAAGTGGCCAGACGGTCCGGTGGATTCGAGGATATCACCTGCTTTGACACGATCCAGCAGATAATCGGAAACAAAACCATTGGCCACCCGCCTAATGGTTATGTCGTAATAAGCAGTCTGGGCAGGGTTAGATGAGATGCTGTATGGTCTGCTGGTGCGAATGCCATCTATTTCTACAAACAGATTTATATACTGCCCAGCTTGAAATGGCGGCAGAACGCCGCTGGTAGCCACTAATCGAATGGTGGAGGCATGGGGCGTTTCACTCAATATTTCTGATATTTTGAGCTTCAGGCGCTTAGGATGGAGACGTTCCACAGATTCCCGCCAAATGCCCTTTTGGGTGCTGTAGTCAATGCCGTATTTACGGCAGATCTCCAGTTCTTGGGCGATTTCCGCATAGCCTTCGATCATGGTTCTGAAATCGGTACTCATTTATTTCACCTCCGCTTTCTTGATGTCCCTGGTAATGGCGCGGGCAGCCGTGCTTCCGGATGTTAGCGAGGGCTGAAAGCCCCCAGCTCCAGCCCAGGCACCTGCGAAATATAAGCCCTTGATCGCGGAGCGCGGTGAAGCAAACATGTTGGAGTCTTTGGCATATTGGTCGAAGCCATATATCGCGCCACCGGGAGTAGCCAGGAAACGTATATGAGTAAGAGGTGTAGCAACTTCCAGTTCCTCTATATGGTCTCGGAATCCCGGAAATACCTGCTCCACTCTGGCCAGCAGGTTCTCCGCATATTCATATTTCTTCTCATAGTATTCGTGTGGAGGAACAGTAAGCCATGCTTCTCCGTACTTGAGATCCACTATAGCGATCTGCGAAGTCCCAGGCGGCGACGCATCTGGGTCAGACACACTGTAGCAGGAGAGCAGGATAGAATCATCTGTGGTATCCAGTTTACGGAATTGGGCGTAGGCGTTATCCATATCCGAGGTTGCGCAGATAAAGTTCGTGGTTTCGGTAATGCCGACTTCCTGCGGTTCACAGTCCAGCCCTATATACAGGGTTAAGGAGGACGGGCCAATAGTGCTGGCACCTAGCGCGTTTAGCTGTTCGACAGGCACGTGCTCAGGATCTATCAATTCCGTATAAACGGCGATCGTCGAGGCATTCGATACTATGTACCGGGTATTTACCGTCTCTCCGGTTTCAGTAACAACTCCCGTGATCTGGCCGTTGTCCACCAGGATCTTGCTGACCCCGCAGTTGAATCGGGCTTGGCCGCCGGATTCAAGGAATTTATCCATGATAGCTGTGGACATGCTCTGAGATCCACCCTTTAAATGATAAGGTTTGAATTCTATGTAAGCAAAAAGCAATGCGGCAAGATCAGAAAAGGGCATGCTGGTGGGCGGAAGGCCCATATACGGCCAGTAAACACCTACTGCAAGTTTGAGCAGAGGATCGACAAAATACTCATCCAATACCGATTGCGAGTCCTTTAAGGCATATTTGAAATAGGCTGGATACTTGTCGGGCGAGGCTTCCGGATCACGATGGAAGTATATTGCGATGAGCTCATAAAAGAATTTGTAAACAAGTTCAAAGAAGGCCGCTATCTGGTCTCTTTCCGCTGGGAATCGCTCCTGTAAGGTGGCAACCACTGAATCGCGGTCGGCTTTCAAGATGATGTCCAATTCGCCCGGCACTACGATGCGATAGAGATTCTCCATCTCTACCCACTGCAAATGGTCCATGATCCCTAAGCGGTCGAGTACAGCCCTTAAGGGGCCGGGTTTTTCGGCTGAGCCCAGCCCGCTAAGCTGGTGTAGTGCTACTTCGAACTCAAAGCGACCGCGGCAGAAGCTGGTCGCGCAGCCACCGGGTACATTATGACGTTCCAACAGCAGAGTCTTCAAGCCCGACTGGGCTAGGGCACAGGCTGCCGTTAGCCCGCCATTCCCGGCGCCGATCACTATAACATCATAATCCGACACCACTATCACTCCTTCTATTCAGGCTGATGACAAAAGCGAATCTCTGCGTTGTTTCACAAACCCCGTTCAATCAACGTACCTAAGTACGCCTCAATCACGGGCTTTCCTCACGCCTTGGTCTTCACTCCTGTCATACGCCTGAGAATTTTCTGCAATCTGCTCTATTCTAATGCTTCCACGGATTTCATCCAATAACTGCTCATACCATTGGATGATAAAAGCATAGAAATCACGTCCAAAGCGCAGCGTCAACTGCTGGTACTTATCTCCGGTTTGTCCTGGACCCTGATCAATCTGTTCCAGGGTAGAGTCAATCTCCCTAATCTGTTCGATGTGCTGTTTGATTAGTCCGGTGAACTTGTCTTTGGGCATATTGCCAGCGAAAAAGATACGCACCAGCATCTCGTATTTGAAGATGAAGGGCTTGAGTGGTTCTTCGAGCCAGTCATGGAAGTTGCGGCGGCCTTCCTCGGTGATTTCGTATACTTTCTTGAATCGGCCATTTTCGATCACTTCTTTGGAGATAACAAGGCCGGAGTCCTCAAATCTCTTAAGGGTTGGATAAATGCTGCCAAAGCTCACATTAGAGAAAAAGGCAGTACTGTAACTCATCAGTTTCTTGATCTCGTAGCCGCTCATCTCCCGAATCGTCAGGGAACCTAAGATTATCTGTTCTAGCAAAACTATATCACCACACTATATATCATTACGATATATAGTTTACCTTGGCAAGGTTCTCCTGTCAATGACGTAATAACCCCCATGCCGCAAGGGGCGAGGGGGTTAAAAGCAATCGTTGTGATTAGTTTGTGTTCGATCTAAATCGCTGGCATGTGCTGGGTCACACAGTGGATGCCGCCACCCCAGAGGTTGATGCTTTCGGCATCGACACCGATGATTTTCCGGCCAGGATAAGAGCTGCCAATTATCTGCTTGACCTGGTTATCGGTCGTTCGGACAGCTTCGGGACGTCCTGGCCGCCAGTAAAGCGGCATAACTACCGCCCCATTGGTGACTGCATAGTTCACATAGCTGCGGACTGGGACGTCGCCGGTATTCCCGGCTTGGCTGTAAAACGTCGGCGGCATAGGCACCCTGATGATGCGAAACGGCTTGCCATCCTGATCGGTGGCACTAGTCAAAATACGGTAGTTTTCCTCCATGCGTTGGTAGGAGTCCTGGGCGGTGGCATTAGCATTCCTATCGCTGGCTGGAACCTGTACCAGGAGCACCGTGTGGGCATCAGTAAAACGAGCGATCTCATTGATATGCCCGCTGGTTATGGCGTCATCCTCAGCGAGTCCCTTTTTCAACCAAACGACTTTCTTGATCCCTAGTACCCGCTTGTATTCGTTTTCTATCTCCAGCTTGCTCATTCCCGGATTGCGCTTGAGCACCACCGATTCGGTCACCATAAGAGTGCCTTTGCCATTGGACTCGATAGCTCCGCCTTCAGATATTAGACGAGAGTCGATCACGGGCAGGCCTAGCAATTCAGCGGTGCGCCGGTCCACCTGACCTTCATTTCTTATATATTCGGAATCGCCCCCCCGGCTGTAGTTGTTGAAGCCGAAATTAACTACCCGCAGACGGTTGTCACTGCCTTTAACAAAGATGGGGCCGACATCCCGGGCCCATATGGACTGATGGTTGACGACATAGTATTTGACATTGGTTCCGTTGTAACCGCTGTTTTTTAGAAGGGTTTTGATAGCCTCCATCTGGGCTTCGCCGTTGACCATTACATTGACCTTGATGTAACGGGCAAGAGAGTGAATTATATTGGTCATAGCCGGGCTGACCTTTCGACCCTCCTGCTCATAAACTGATGAGGGCCATATCAACCAGATAGCCTGTTGTTTTTCGAACTCGCCAGGGAAACGCCAGGATGCCCCACTATTAAGATTAATAGGTTTTTTCCCGGGGGTGCCACAGCTTAGGGTTCCACATACAGCTAATAAACAGGCGATGATTACTACTGCAAATTTCCGATTCATCATATCCCAACCTCAAAACATATTTTTCTTAGTATCTCGATGCCGGTATGCGGGCTATACGTGAGGGCAACAAAATATTACCTTGAACTGTGGATTAGGATATAATGGTAAATGTATTTTTTTGAGAGAGGTATGATAATGAGCCATATTGAGGAGTTAAAGAGTAAATTCGAGACCGGGGACCTCTTCCGCAAATTACTGGGTATTGAACTGTTGGAGCTTAAGCCGGGTTTTTCACGGTTATCGATGACTGTGACGGAAAGTATGGCCAATTTCCACGGTACCGGTCACGGGGGAGCTGTCTTCACTTTAGCCGATACCGCATTTGCTCTGGCATGTAATTCGCACGGAGTTCCAGCGGTCGCATTGACCGTGAACATCGACTACCTGGCTCCCGCTAAAATAGGCGAGCGCCTGACAGCTACGGCCGTGGAGATGAGCCGGACTAGAAGAACAGGGCATTATCATATGACTGTAACTAATGATAATGGGGACAAGATTGTATTTTTCAGAGGGGTTGCCTACTTCAAAGCTTAAGTGATTGTTTGATTGGGTTAAGATATTTCCTGTTTGTTAAAGGCCAGCCAAGCTGCCGCGTTGAAAATCAAGCAGTATACAGCCAGTATCGTTAGTGAAAAAGTTAGGCTGAGACCGCCAGGATAAGCTGAGCTTGCAGCGGCGTAGACGGTGAGATCGGTATTTGTAAATAAAACGTACTTGGCCCAGGGAAAATCGGACACGTAGTATCTTAGCAGCGGACCCATTATCATAGTAACCAGGGTAAAACCTATAGCAAAAGCACTGGTTCTAGAGAGTACGGACAGCATGAAAGCCAGGGTGCCGTAGACAAAGATTTCGGCATAATTGAGCAAATACAATTCAAAAGTCAAGAGTACAGAATGTGAGCTGGCACTAAACACACGGTCTAATCCATATAACGCTGTGTTGCTGATCAGAGCAGTCACAAACAGGATGGCCATAAGCAGCAAGCTGAAAATGACAACTGCCATATACTTGGATAATAGTATTCGACTGCGGCTTATCGGTCTGATCAGTAGGAGTTTGATAGTGCCCCAGGTGTATTCATTGGCCACAATACTGCCGGCGACCACGATGGTAAATATCTTAATGAAGAAAGATAGTCCTAGCAGGCTCTTGACTTGGTCCCACACCGATGATGTATCAGGGATTCCCATGTTGAAGCGAATTATCGTCGAAACAATGACGGTCAGTGCGATCAAGGCCCCAACCATGATAAGGGCGCTGCGGCGGCGATAGATCTTCACGTTTTCATTCATTATCAGCTTAAACAATTCGATTATCCTCTGTTGCTTCCATGAAGCGTTCTTCCAGTGTTTTGCTTCTGCTTTGTATAGTGTAAACTCTTAAGCCGGCCTGTACCAGGCAGGCAGTAATATCAGCGATAGTCTCGCGATCCGTAGTGACGGTCGGATGGGCAGTTCGATCCGGCATAGCAAGGTGCGGAAACTGCTCCTTAATCAAGCGAACAGCATGGCTAGGCTGGTCCACTTCAAAGATGTAGGGCATAAAACCGTTCGACATCTTCTCCATGCTTTGTACAGAAACCAGTTTGCCCTGCTGGATAATGGCGAACCTATCACACATCAGTTCCATTTCGGCCAGCAGGTGGCTGGATACGATGACGGCGACCCCATGGTTTTGGGCAAGGTTCCGTAAGAATTCACGCAGTCCTTTGATTCCTGCAGGGTCTAATCCGTTAGTGGGCTCGTCCAGAATAAGCACTGAGGGGCGGTGCAGCACGGCCTGGGCTATTCCCAGCCGCTGGCGCATTCCTAATGAATAGGTCTGGACTTTATCGTGAATACGGTTTTCAAGGCCTACAGCATCTGCCATTTCATCAATACGGTCTAATGTTATATCTGGATGCATATTGGCGAATTGCTCAAGGTTTTGATAACCGGTCAAGAAATCGTACATTTCGGGATTCTCCACGATCGCACCCACATGTGCTATAGCCTTGGTGAATTCGTGTTTTATACTATGCCCGAATATCAGCACATCTCCGGCGGTGATTGAAATAAGCCCCACTATCATTTTTATCGTTGTTGTTTTACCGGCACCATTGGGGCCTAACAAACCGAATACTTCGCCCTTGGCAATATCTAGATTTAAATCGGACACGGCGAGCTTACTCCGATATTTTTTTGTCAGATTTACTAATTGAACAGCCGCTTCGCTCATTACTTCACATCCAATGATCTATAATAGTACGATAACTATTATTCTTACCATCATATCTCAGTTTGTAAATATTTTATAGCTATTGAGGTTATAGGGCAAATCAGTCTTGAAATAAGGCTTGGCGTCAAAATATACAGTCTAAAGGAAAACACTTGTTTTAGGAGAATAAATCTTAGAAGAGGAGGGATAGAATGCAGTATATTTATATGACCTTGAAGAAACCCTTTTTCGCGCCACCCGGGTGGGTATTTGGGCCGGTCTGGACGGTTCTTTACATCATGATGGCATACTCAGCATTCCGAATTTACAGAGTTGGTTGGGAGAAATCAGAAGTCAAATATGCATTGATCCTTTTCGGAACTCAGCTATTTTTCAATGTGATCTGGACACCATTGTTCTTCAACCTGCAGCTGCGGGGAGTGGCATTGATCGATATAATTCTGATTTTAGGCTTTCTGGTCCTAACGATCATTCAGTTTGCCAAATTAGACAAGATCGCTGCATATTTGTTGATCCCGTATTTACTGTGGGTCTGTTTTGCCACGGTCTTGAATGCATCGTTTTGGTATTTGAATAGATAAATGCGTCTGAAGTCATGAGGAGACCATGGAAGTATCAGTAATATATCTCATAGTAATAAACGTAACAACAATGGTGATATTCGGCTGGGACAAACTGCAGGCTAGGTCTGGCGGCCGCCGTATTCGGGAGCGGGATCTGCTGCTGTTAGCTATTTTCGGAGGCAGTCTGGGTGGACTGCTGGCCATGTATCTTTTTAGACACAAGACACGCCATCTAAAATTTCAAATCGGAATGCCGCTGATACTCATTTTGCAGCTTATCATAACCGCCCTGCTCAATAAGTAGAACAAAATATCTTTCAAGGCCCTTAGATTGGGGGCCTTTATTGTTTTCTTGGAGAATATCTCACATAAAACTAGAAATCAATGTCAATCATATTAAATATCGATTTAAACGAATGAGGTGACCCGATGCTTTTGGTGGTTCTACGCACTCTGATCCTATTTGCTTCGGTCGTTCTTTTCTTAAGGATGATGGGCAAAAGACAAATTGGGCAGCTGCAGCCTTATGAGCTGGTAATCGTCATTATGATTTCTGAACTAGCGGCTATTCCCATGGAAAGTACCAATATCCCGCTTTTGAGAGGGATAATACCGATCTTTGTTCTGTTCGTAGCCCAGGTTGCTTTGGCATATGTCTCACTAAAAAGTGAACGGGCCCGGGGAATAATCTGCGGCCGGCCCAGCATTCTTATTGAAAACTCGAAGATAGTGGAAAGTGAATTAGAGCGTCAACGCTATAACATAAATGACTTGATCGAGCAGCTAAGGTTAAAAAATGTCCCGAACATCGGTGATGTAGAGTTTGCCATACTGGAAACCAGCGGGCAGGTGAGCGTTATCCCCAAGTCGCAGAAAAGGCCGGTGGAACCTGAAGACTTGAGCATACCGACCCAATATGAGGGATTGCCTACCACATTGGTGATCGATGGCCATGTTATCCATCAGAATCTCAAGAGGAATGAGCTGGGGGTAGATTGGCTGCGGGGCGAACTACGTAAATTCGGCATCAATGACCTGCGCGATGTACTGTTTGCTAGTCTGGATACCCAGGGCAGGATCTACTATCAGTTGAAATCTAAAGCAGATAAGAAAGCCAAAGGAGCTTAAAGATCATGAAAATTCTTGGTACTCTGCTGGTGGCTTTGGCCTTGGTGGTCGCGGGAGGCGTCTGGACCAACCGTTCATTAGATACTTCAGCTCAAGAAATCAGCCAACAAATCGACCATGTATCGTCCGCGATCAAGTCCGACAAATGGGATAAAGCTCAACAGAGTGCAGAACGATTGGAAAGCACCTGGGGTCAAAAATCCAAGTGGTGGCCGGTTTTTCTTGATCATGAGGAAATGGACAATATCCAGTTTGCTATGGCCAGAACCAGGCAGTATGTGGCTAACCGCAATTATCCATTGTCTATGGGCCAGCTGGCTGAACTCAGAGTCATGATAAAGCATATTCCCAGAAAAGAAGCCCTGACCTGGGAAAACATATTGTAGGCGGTTGTATAGTAAAGCCCGGGCGATTTCCCGGGCTTGTTCCTAATCTAATGGGTCAACTCTGCTTGTCCCTCCAGGACTGCCGATTTCAGTGTATCCAGCCCAATACGGTCGATCATACGTCCGATTCTTTCGTTGCGTTTGGCGTTCTTCTCATAGTAATCAAGTATTCTATCAACCAGAGTCAGCACTTCATCAGGTTCGCGGTGCTCGATCAACAAGTCTCCTAGACGGGGATGCAGGCCGGCATTGCCACCCACCATGACATTAAACCCTCTAGGAGTTCCCATGACACCGATGTCACGGACAGCTGGCTCCGAGCAGGAGTTCATGCATCCGCTGACGGCTATCTTAAACTTGCCAGGGAGTGCCCGGCCATGATACCTTTTATCGATTTCTAAGCCCAGACTTACCGAATCCTGCTGTCCGCGTTTGCAGAACGTGGTTCCCGGGCAAATCTTAACACTGCGTAAACAAAGACCCGCAGCAGCACCCGGGTCCATTCCCAGCTCACTCCACGCATTATCGATGTCGTTTGGATTCAAGCCTACGATGGCTATTCTTTGAGAAGAAGTGACCTTTAAGGCGGCGGCATTATACTTCTCGGCCACATCCGCGATTTTGCGCAGGGTTTGGGGGTCGGTAATGCCCCCGGGGATGTGAGGTACGATAGCATAAGTTTGCTTGTCACGCTGGAGAACTGCCCTGTGTGGCTGGGCCATAGCTTTGTTTTCAGCCGACATTTCACCCATTCCTGCGGCCTGCAGCTTCTCTAATAACTCGTGTACATCCATGCCATGTATTTTAGCGGCCTGGGCAATAGTCTCAGCTGATGCTGACGGACACCCCAGGCACTTCATGCCCATCTGGTGGAAGATATCGGCGGTTTTAGGGTTGGCTTGAAGCGCTTCCCCTATGGTCATATCCTGCGAAATATCCATTATCCATCCTCCTTCAATACGGGTATTTTAACCGTGTTAAGGTAGGATATTCACTCAGGAATACCTGTTTAGTAGTATAATTGAGGGTAAATCTTCCACAAACGGGCGGAGAACTAGATATGGGATGCCTGCAATACTAAAACAGATTTGTTGTGAAGATAAATAGACTTAATGTGAGGACATCGACAATGGAAACGATCATACTTGATAAAATAGCATTTGCAGCCGATGAAAAGGATTTTTTTGGTGCCCTGAAGCTGCATCCTGACAGCGGAATGTTTGAGGATGCAGCCAGGGTGTTTCGGCAGGCACGTGAGTTAGTCCGACCCAAAGCCGTATATATGGCAGCTGTGGTTGAACGGTTAGGTGAGGACTGCATTATCATTGATGGTGTGACATTTACCAGCCGTCTGCTACGTATCAATTTAGCGAATGCCCAGTCCATTTACCCATTCCTTGCCACCTGCGGCGAGGAACTTGAAGATTGGGCAGGTGGCATCAATGATATGCTGGAGTCATCCTGGGCGGATATGGTAATGACAATGGCTCTGGATGCCGCAGTGAGCGCTTTGCAGAGCCACCTACAGGGACTGGTTCAAGGTGCCAAACTCTCTAGGATGAATCCGGGTTCGCTGGCAGCCTGGCCGATCGAACAGCAAAAGCCGCTTATCGAGCTATTGGATAAAGGAGCCGAGGCAATAGGAATGAGGCTTACCGATCAATATCTCTTGCGGCCGTTTAAATCGGTTTCTGGAATCCAGTTTGTCGCCAAAGACTACTTCGTCAACTGCTTACTATGTCCCCGTGAAGGCTGTCAAAACCGGGAACTGCCTTATGATGAGGGGCTTTGGGATAAATACGGGGGTAATTGAATCCCTTATACAGGAGATTAAAGCAAATTTTCTTTTCTAAACCTGACACACCGTTGTCAGGATTTTGTTGTTATTATGATAATTGAAGAATGCGAGTAAATGAGGTGACTGTGTTGGATAAGATGATGTCCTACTGTGGGCTGCTGTGCAATGAATGCCCAGCCTATGTGGCTACCATTAACAATGATGAAGAACAGAGAAAGAAGATCGCTGCTGAATGGAGCAAGACTTATGAACACACATTCCAAGCCGCAGATATCAACTGCCAGGGATGCCGCTCCAAAGTGACTATCGGTTACTGCAAAACATGTGAGATCAGGGCTTGCGGTACTGAAAAAGGGTTGAATGATTGCTCGGTTTGCGAAAATTTCGGCTGTGACAAACTGGAGCAGGTGCATCAGCATTCAGAAGAAGCGCGGCAGCGGCTGGTGGGCTTAAGGAAGTGAAAACGAGTTCGCCGAAAAGGCAAGATTCTGCCGCTAAAGGTAACTCAGAAACGATAAATACACTTTGATCATTAAGGATTTAATAATTCGAGCATTTGCTCAATGAACCTCCTGATTTGCGGACATACTATATTTAACCGAATGGATACTATTAAATCAGGAGGATGCAAGTGATGAAGAAAAGCAGAATCAGTTGGGCTTCGATACTGCTCATTATGGCTATGATCATCGTTATGTCGGGCTGCGGGACAGCCAGCAAGAAACCAACACCAGCCAAAAAACCGATCGTGAATCCCGGTGCTGCTTCTATGAAAGAAGCCCCTAAAGAACTGTTTACTCAGACAGTTGCCCTGTACTTTTCTAATAAACAGGCGGACAAGCTGGTGCATGAAACCCGCAAAATAACTGCTCCAGCCGATGAGATGCCGACGGCGCTGGTCAAGGAACTGATACGTGGACCTGTTATAAGTGGCGGGGTGCAGACTATTCCAAGTAAGACCAAACTAAGGGCACTGCGGGTAACAAACAGAATAGCTTACACCGACTTTTCAAAGGAGATCAGTACCCAGCTGCAGGGCGGCTCGGCCGGTGAGCGAATGACTGTTTACTCGGTGGTAGACTCGCTGGCCCGCTTGGGCGGCATAGATAAGGTGCAGTTTCTGATCGAGGGCAAGAAAGTGGACAGCCTGGCTGGGCACATGGATCTAACCAAACCAATAGCGCCAGACTACAGCCTTATATATGTGCCACCTGCGGCTAATCCACAGACTCCGGCCGAACTGGGCGAACCAGAACAGGCAGCTCCGGCTCAGCCGTCACCGCAGGCTCCCCGACAAACACCCGAGCCAGCCAAGAAACCAGGAATACAATCAAAGTCAATTGTGCCAGTAACACCAACACCTCAACCGGGCTTTGATCATCAGCAAACACCTCAGCAGCCTTCCCAACCGTTTACGGGGGGCGCGCAGAATAAGCAGGTTAAACGACCTGATTTTGGGCAGAACAAAAATGAAAGCAGCCCTGGGGAATAGTCTTTAAAAATAAATATTACTTTCTGTAAGGGCTCTAAAGGGCCTTTATTACCTGAGTTACACAATAATGGCAAAATGGGTTGAACCTTTCGACACTTGTTGTAGGGCCTAATATGGACTACAATAGTTGTGAGAAAAGGGGAGTGAAATTTTGATATCTTTTGACCAGCTGGGGCTGAGTGAACACGTACTGAGCGCCATTAGCAAAATGGGCTTTGAGGAGCCTACGCCGATTCAAGGACAAACCATTCCGTTAGCTAAGGAAGGCCGGGATGTTATCGGTCGTGCGCAGACTGGCACGGGCAAAACCGTTGCTTTTGCGATTCCGATAGTGGAGAGACTGTCAGACGAGATCAGGGGTGTGCAGGCGCTAGTTCTGACACCGACACGCGAATTGGCCATTCAGGTGGCTGAGGAAACCAACAAAATTGCGCAGTTTAAGGGGTACTATACCCTGCCTATATACGGGGGACAGGACATTGACCGCCAGATTCGGGCACTTGTTAAACGGCCGCAGATCGTTGTGGGAACCCCAGGCCGCATCATGGACCATATGCGCCGCGGCACATTACGGTTTGACAACACCCATATCGTGGTGTTGGATGAAGCTGATGAAATGCTTAACATGGGCTTTATTGAGGATATTGAAACGATTCTGGAGCAGGTGCCGAAAGATCGGCAGACTATGCTGTTTTCTGCTACGATTCCGCCCCAGATTCAAGGGCTGGCTAATAAATTCTTAAAAAACCCGACCCTGATCAGTATTCAGCCTAAGGAAGTCACAGTCCCAACGATTCAGCAGAGCTACTTTGAAACCTGGGAAAATCAGAAGTTTGAGATCCTATGCCGGGTTTTGGATACTCAGTCGCCGGAGATGGCTATTGTTTTCGCCAGGACCAAGCGCCGGGTAGATGAGATCTCCGAAGGACTGTCCAAACGTGGCTATATGGCTGAGGCTATTCATAGCGATCTCAGTCAGGCGCGACGGGATTCTGTAATGAGGCAGTTCCGTGAAGGGCAGGTCGAAATTCTAGTGGCTACTGATGTGGCCGCAAGGGGGCTTGACATTAGCGGGGTCACCCATGTTTACAATTTCGATATCCCTCAGGATCCAGAGAGCTATGTGCATCGAATTGGGCGTACTGGCCGAGCAGGTAAAGCCGGACAGGCTATCACGTTCGTAACACCTCGTGAAATTGGTTATCTTAAGACTATAGAGGAATTGACCAAACGTAAGATCGCACGGCGGCCGATCCCTTCGATCATGGAGGTAGTTCGTGGCCAGCAGCGATTGGCAGCCGAAAAGCTAATACACACGGCAGACGATCAGGACTTATCGGCCTTCAGAGGATTGGCCGAGAAGCTTTTAGAAGATCACGACTCGGTGAGCCTTATTTCAGCGGCTTTGCGTTGTCTGACCAAGGTTCCTGACCTGACACCGGTGGAATTGACGATGGAGAAATCTTATACACCCAGACGTCAGAACAATCAGCCCCGGGATAATGGTCATCGCGGCCCGGCAGAAGGCCGCAGCAAGGGATTTGCCCGGGGACATCATCGTTCATACAGCGGCGGTGGCAATCGCGACAGATAGGGCAATTAAGTTATTAGTACTTGCCAGTGAGACTGTCGAACAAAAGGGCTCGAAAGGGTCCTTTTTTTGTTGGGCAGAATACCTGTGCGAAATATTTATACTTCTAGATCCTACTCGTACCGTAAAGCGTCTATGGGATTGAGCCGGGCGGCTTTGATGGCCGGATAGACCCCGAATAACAAGCCAACGATGCTGGATACGCCGACCGCTAAGACTATAGAATCCTTGGTTATAATGGGGGTGAAGCCCAGTGCCGGAATACTGGCTTTGCCTAACAGGTAGCCGAGACCGATTCCCAGTACACCGCCTACCAGTGTAAGAACTAATGCTTCCATCATGAACTGCAGCAAAATGTCATGAGTCTTGGCGCCTACCGCCTTTCTGAGCCCGATCTCTCGGGTCCTTTCGGTTACAGATACCAGCATGATGTTCATGATCCCGATGCCGCCGACCAGCAACGATATAGCAGCAATGCCGGCTAACAAAGAAGTGAGGAGCGAAGTGATATTGCTCACTGCGGAGAGCAAGTCGGAAGCCGAGAAGACATTGAAGTCGGCTAGACTTTTATTGGTTATCTTGTGATTGTTTAGCAGAGTGTTTCTAATGTCGTGTTTGGCCTGGTTGACCACACTGTCATTCTTGGCCTGGACTATGATTGTGGTGAAGTTCTGGGCTTTGTAGGTCGAGATGGCGGCTGTGTAGGGAATGTAGGCCTGAATGTTAGGATTACCCAAGCCGCTTTCGTTGGCTGGCTTTAAGACTCCGATTATGCGATAGTTGTTGCTCTGCAGAGTGAGATTTTTGCCTATGGGGTCTGCTTTGCCATATAGATCGCTGGCTATCTGACTGCCCAAGATGGCAACTTCAGATTTCTTATTTATTTGTTGGCGGGTGAAAAAAGCCCCCTTGTTGATCGATATGTTCTGAATCAACGGGTAGCTTTCAGAAGTGCCCAGTACAGTATAGCGCTGGTCGCCATTGGCGGTTTTCAGGATCGCCGAGCCTGATATCTGCCCTGATATAAGCTTGATGTTGGGATGTTTTTTCCTATCCTGCAGTGATTTAAGATCACGCTCTGTTAACGTAGAGGCAGTAAGATTAAGCCCTGCACCACCGTGGGGGCTTTCCTGGCCAAAACGGTTGGATTTTGAGGGAGCCGGGCCGAAGCCGGTACTGGGAATGATCGTAATGTTCTTTGCACCTAACGTCTTGATGCGGTCCGAGATGCTGGCCTTTACACCAGTTCCTAATGAAATAAGTGCGATCACCGAGCCGATGCCGATAACGATTCCCAGTACAGTTAGAAAGCTGCGTCCTTTGTTGATGTAAATGGCATTGAGAGACTGTTTAAGCAGAGTAAGTAGCTTCATGCTGCCTGCTCCTCGGAAGCCACGATCTCGCCGTCCAGCAGCCGTATGACCCGATTAGCATACCGAGCGACATCAGCTTCGTGGGTAATCAACACTACGGTGGCCCCTTTTTGATTAATGCTGTGGAAAAGGTCCATGATTTCCAGCGAGCGTTTGGTATCTAGATTGCCGGTAGGTTCATCAGCCAGGATGATGGAGGGGTCCATGATCAAGGCTCGGGCGATAGCAACTCTCTGCAGCTGGCCGCCGGAAAGCTGGTTGCTCTTGTGTTTGATACGGTCGCTTAGACCTACCTCGGCGATAATCTGTTTGGCGCGGGCTACATTATCCTTTGAGCGGCCATAGATAGTGGGCAGCAGGACATTTTCCAATACTGTGGCCCGAGGCAGTAGATTAAACTGCTGAAACACAAAACCGATTTTTCTGTTGCGCAGCGAAGCCTGCTGATTAGCTCCTAAATCGCTTACATCTTTCCCGTCCAGCCAGTATTTACCGCTGGTAGGCTGGTCAAGCAGCCCCAGGATGTGCATCAAAGTGGACTTACCTGATCCTGATGGGCCTGTTATAGCTACAAACTCACCAGTCTTAATTGTAAGGTCAATGCCCCTCAGAGCGGCGGTATCCTCATCGCCGGTGTGATATATCTTCGTCACGGATTGCAGTTCGATCACGCTTTGCATCATTTATCCTCACGATCAGGTGTTTTATTAATTATTCTGTCCTGGTTGAGCAGGGTAATGCGCATACATTTATTGTGATTCTTCCAAAGGCAGGTCGATGGGACAGGAGGTGAGTATCAAACTGTGACGAATTAAATAGATAACCCTGGCCAGGAGGTTTTTAATGAGTGGTGAAAATGTATATTTAGAAATACTTAATGAACTTGAAGAGGGCGTGTATTTCTTAGATCCGAATCGTGTTATAACTTACTGGAATCAGGCAGCTGAGAAAATAACCGGTTATAAGGCTTCGGAAGTGATAGGAGTCAGCTGTATGGATACGGTTTTGGCACATGTCAACGTCGATGGGGTCTGTTTGTGCTGTAATATGTGTCCGGCTTCTTTTTCGATTCTAGATGGCAAATACAGGCATGATGAACTCTATTTACATCATAAGAATGGGCATCGGGTGCCAGTCGCTGTGAAAATATTTCCGATGCGGGATGCAAGTAACAATGTTATAGGGGTTTTCGAGGTTTTTAGCGACCTGTCAGTTGCCCGTATTGAAAAAGACAAACTTCAGGAATACATAAAGAATTCCTTTATCGATGAAGAAACGATGCTGTTTAACAAAAGATATTTTAATGTTAAGATGCCTAGCTTGCTGGCAGAAGTCAAACAAACCGGTGGTCAGTTAGGGTTGATATCTCTATCCATTAACAACATCAACGATATAGAAAGCAAGTTCGGTGGCAGCTTTGCCCAGCAGTTTATTCACATGGTGATAAATACCAGCCGTTCAGCGGTCAACAATACCAATCAACTAATGTTCACATGGGGATATAACCGCGTTTTAATAGTCATTACCGGCGTAAGTAAGGCAACCTTGCAGCGCTATGCAGAAAATATTAATACATTAACCAGGGAAACATTCTTACTGGGCGAGGATGAGAAAATAGTCCCGCTGATAAGGCTCAGAAATAAAGCAGTCGTTCCAGAGATTGTGCTTCCTCAGCTGATGACAGAAATTGAGTCCCTGTTTGAGCAATAGCCGCTGGAATAATGATTATCTGTAATGCTTCGTGGGAGAATGATGTAGAATGCGATGTGGCGGGTGCAGAACCATATACCAGGGGAGGACCTGCCCTAATTGCAGTCCCCCTTTTAATCTGCCCGCAGACCAAATACTGCCGCCCTATCCGCCGGGGATCTGGCAGTTGATCGATGATCATCCGGTCTTGTCCAGGATCAAACCCTTGCTTGTTTTGATTTTGACGGTATTGATTGGAGTATCCCTTTATGGAGGCAAGCAGGCGATGAAGGAAGTCGAGTATGATTCGGAACATCCTCGGCAGTCAATATCTATGGGCGGCATTGCCGCAGTCAAGATCCGGAAGGAGATCAGTGGGCTTCATCCTTTTACATACGAGGGTTTGTATTATAGAGTAAATGAGATGCCTGCGACGAATGAGTTATTGACTTCAGCTTCCTTAAGTTATAGCAGTGATAGGTTCAGTGGCAACTCGCCGGATACAGCCGTAATTATGATTTTCAGCAATAAAGAAAAAGCTAGCCGGGAATTCGAGGCAGATAAGGCCAGGTTTAAGTCACTTTTACTGCCCTTACAGACCTACAAGAAGCGGGGAGCTTATGACCAGTATTGTTACACGAGTCTTGTAAAGAACGGTAATACTTGGTCTCACCAAATACTTGTGCAAAAACAAAACCTGGTGATCATTGTATGGGGGTATGAGGCGAACTTTGAGGACAACAGGTATTCTCAGAAATTGATCGATGCGTTGGCTGATTACTTAGAGTACTATGACCAATCCGAAAGGGTTCACGATTCTGTCAAAAGAAGCGCTGACTAGAAAATATCTGATTAAACCTTGATAAACTGTACATCAGGTTGCATTTTGAAACATTATAGATTATTATATTGTTAGCTCGATATGCTTTCGGATGCATAGTGATACCCTTCTCGATTGCCAAAGGCTAGGGAAGTAGAGGCCATCCTTAGCACGGGCAAAAACGAGGAGGTTTTTTAATGCATTCAGACCGGATTCTCAACTGTAAAGAATGTGGCCGCGATTTCACATTCACTGCTTCTGAGCAGCAATTCTACGCGGAAAAAGGATTAACCAATGACCCTGGCCGTTGCCCAGAGTGCCGTTCAGCACGCAAAGCTCAATCCAGAGGTGGCCGTGGTGGCAGTGGCGGCGGTATGGGCGGCAATCGCCAGATGTACCCAGCTGTTTGTGCATCCTGCGGAAAAG
>JBLNAX010000100.1:0-55697 GCA_050259595.1 Acidobacteriota bacterium
CAAGACGATTATTCTTGGGGCTAGTGGCCATGCGAGAGTGGTTTTGGATGTTCTGCTTAGTTCTGAAGCACCGCCGGAATTCGTTGGCTTTATTGATGCCCAATCTAAAGTTGGAACCAAAGTCGATGGTTATGAGATCATTGGCTCAGACAGTTCTTTACAGGCCTTATTTGACTCTGGTATCAATCATGCCATTGTAGGGCTTGGCAGTCTTGGTGACAGCAAGAATCGCAAACGCTTATTTAATTTACTTACGGATATCGGGTACACACTTACCAACGCGCTGCATCGCCGGTCAGTTATATCCGGCAGTGCATGGCTGGGTCAGGGGATAGCGGTTATGGCGGGTGCTATCATCAATCCAGGAGCCCGTATAGGTAATAATGCTATTATCAATACAGGTTCGATAATCGAGCATGATTGCGTTATCGGCAATCATGTACATATAGCCCCCGGTGCTACTTTGAGTGGCGGGGTGAAGGTTGGTGAGGGCGCTCACATTGGAACCAATGCAACCATTATACAAGGGGTTAGTATAGGCGCTGGGGCTGTTATAGGTGCTGGAGCGGTAGTAATCAGGGATGTTGGTATTGGGGACACGATCATTGGCAATCCGGGAAGAGTAATCCTGAGACCGGCAGGATTATAGAATAACATAGTATTAGAGCATGTATCAAGCTTGCCATAACATACACAAACTTGGTTCCAAAGGATCAAACATGATCCATTAGGTGCCTTTTAAGGGCGAACAAAAAGGTAGGCTCCTTTAACTGCCAGCCACTTGTAGTGGCGGTAAACATATACACCACATTGAATAGCCTTGGTTTGTTGTAACGAGATATAGATCTGGGGGGAGTTGTTCCTTTGGGATATGGCAAATTTGCATTGGACTATCTGATTGGATTACACAATCAAGGGTCTTTTACTGGGTTTGATTCGGTTATTGAATTAGGAGCTCAAGGGATTAGTTTGGATGCGTTAGACGCTGTTAAAGACCACTGGTCGAGTTTCGATCCAGACAGAATGAAAGCTTTTGTCTCTGGCAGTCAGATCGGCCCTGAACAAATTTATTACTTGCTTGGGTTTGACCAATATAAATCGATCGATACCAATTTTGCATATGTATACAAATACTATTTAACTAATAACTATTCATGGGATCTGAATTATCCAATTCCTCTAGAACACAAAGGGAAATATGATTTGATAACTGATTTCGGCACTTCTGAACATGTTTTCAATGTTTATCAAGTATACAAAAACATTCATGACTTAGGGCATGAAGGCTCGCTGATATTATTTTGTCCACCCTTTCAAGGCTATATCAATCATGGCTTTTATAATTTTCAACCATGCTTTTTCCGAGACCTGGCAAGTGCCAACAATTATTCCATCCTTGATATTTTTGGACTAACTACTAATGATCAAGTTATTCGGCTTGAAGAAATTGGAGATAGCGAGGAATGCGAGGCAGTGAGCCATGTTTCAACTGTACTGCTGGGACTCATGAGAAAGAATTCTAACCATGAATTTGTTATGCCATTCCAAGGCTATTACCGGGGAGGAGCAAATGCCCTAAAAGATATAGAAAACTGGCTTGAACAATTGAGCAATATTATAAAAGATCAGATAGCCGGTAAAAACCTGGCAATCTCTGGCATCCAGGCTCAGGATGTTGTTAGTCTGTTAAGGCTGTATGATATTAAGGTTGAGTCGATAATTGATTATGACCCATCAAAACTGGGCGAGGTTATTGAAGGCATTGAAGTCAAGGGGTTGGATGTTCTTGATCATAATTCTGTTCTGATATTACCTGAAATCATTGAGCCTGAATGGCGCAGTCACCTCGATTCAAAACTGGTGGGCATAAAAAAACTATTCATGAAAGATGATTTTTTCCGGGTTGCTCGGACCTACCATAAATAGTTGAAGTTATTATCATTTCCCTATGTTGCACCAAAGTTTTACAATGATTTTGCTAGCCAGGGACATGTCGGATAAAGTTATCCACAGAAAAATGCTTGATTTATAGCTTATCAACAAGGTTATCCACAGAAAACACAGGGCTAAACGCTTCGCTTGACGTGTTTGTTCGACAATATCCATGCTGATGCAGGTAAATAATGGTCACAGTAGAACGAGGATTTTCTTATCTGTGCTATATTGGAAGCTTCTTCTTATACTCGGTCAATCGCTGATAATACGTCCGATTGTAGAACCTTGAAGTGGTTATATCGTATGGAATGCTCTGTAACTGCCAGAAGTATTGCCTACATTCTTCTAAGAAATTATTATGCGATAGTATAAAATCGTCAGTTATAGTATCCAGTAAGGCCTGATGCTCCTCAAGACTAGCGGTAAACAGGTTGTTACGGCTATGTTTGTTAAACACTATTTGTTCGGCCATATCCGTAATGCTGGAGTTTAAAACTTCGAGATATTTTGTCTTGGCTGTTTCAAACTCGCTGGTGTTTGTTAATATGGCCGCATTGTTTATTAGATGGTTTAGACGGTCAGCATTATGGTACTCAATAGATTCGAAACCCTGAAAAGAATCGGACTTGACCAGGGATCTATGGGACACAAATGGGACACCCACACATATTGCTTCATATATCGCTGCGCTGGTATCCAGATAGTTGAAACTGTGATTAAGTAATAAATACAGATAATTCCCGGACTTAAGTAAGTGCTCTTTTTGCGGGGGATCTAAATACTTGTTCTGATAGTATTCCGGGAAGACTACAGACCAACCATGGTCACCATATATTTTAATTGGGTGGTTGGAATCAATGCTGTCGATGACTTCATACTTAACAAACTGGGCAACCGCATAAAAAATTGACCAAATCGACTGGGCAATGTTGATCCGATGAAAGTCGTTAATAGACTTATCTGCTAGTAACAGTCGGCGCATTGCATAATACCAAGTATGGAGTTCAGAAAAAAACAGCTTCTCATCCAGGTTGTCCAGAATGTATAAGATAGTTGGCAGTACATTTATCACATTACCAATACGGGAGTTACTCAGGACTAATAGTGAATAATCGGGGTTGAGCGTCTGTTGCTTAACATATTCATAGCGCTGCGGCATGGGTATGTAATTAACATTTGGGATTGAGTATTGGTCATCCCATTCTTTTTGAAGTATTGAGGCTAGAGAATAACGGGGTGATGAAGGACAGAAAGTTACGGCCTTGCGCAAATAACCGCCAGGAACATCGTCAAAAGGATCGTTATCAAGACAAATATGTTCCAGCCCCAAATATTCAACAAAGGCAGGGAAAAATAGACCTTGCGCTAAATATTTTTCTGATACGAATGTGCTGACACTTATTATTTTCTTTATTTTGTATTTGGCAACAACGCGGATCAAATCATCCAAGGATAATGGGGGGCCAGCTTCGCGCCAGGTGCGGGTGGCCGAATCAAAACCAGATGCCATATTTTGGTACAACAACTTGCTTGCATCCAATTCTTGAAGCAGTGTAAAAAACTTTTGGTATGAACTGTTATTGTCCAGATTGAAATACAAAACATTTGTGTGTTCACGGGCAAAGTCTTTTAACCCTTTACACTCTCTGATAACATTGTTGGTGACTTTTGCTGCCGACGCAAAGACGTGAAAGGCCTTGTTGGCTTTCGGTTCCAGTTCTTGATCTGTGCCAGTTTCCACAATATCGAAGGGCATTTCGCAAAAATGGTTCCTGCATGAATTAATCATCCATAAAGTTAGAAGTAATACGGTCGAATCTTCCAAAGTCGTTTGATACGTATTATTGGTCCCATTAACTTCTGCATGTAAAAACAATTGATCATCCATGATTTCCATACGGACCTTAAAATGTGTTTGAGACATGATACCTCCTGATTAGCGGATAATACTGCTGGCTGGATTGAATATCTTTTTGTGCAGTCCTTTCTCACTAAGTATCGTTTATAAGCTTTATCTGCTTTAAAATTTGATGATACGGTAATGTAGATAATAAACGTTTTATTGTAGTTCATGCTGCATATTTTCGATATCTATCTTAGGGCCAACCTAAGAATACCATGATGTTGGGGGTTATATGAAGAAGGAACTTCAGGCATTAGATAAAGAAAAAATAGTCAATATTAATACTTTTAAACAACTCCGGCAGGAGATCAAAGCGAAGGGGCTTACAATTACTCATTGTCACGGAGTTTTTGATCTCCTGCATCCGGGACACATTGAACATCTCAAGCAGGCGAAAAGCCTGGGTGATATCCTGGTGGTATCGGTGACCGCAGCTCCCTTCGTTAATAAGGGACCGGGACGGCCACATTTTTCTGATGATCAGCGGATGCAGTCTCTAGCCGCATTGGCCTGTATTGATTATGTTGTTTTGTCGGAATTCCCCACCGCTGATATGGTAATTGATGCTATTCAGCCTGATTTATACGTCAAAGGAAAAGAATACTCGGAGTTGGAGAATGATGTAACCGGAGCTATAGAGCATGAAATATCTAGGGTTCAATCGTATGGGGGGGAAGTGCATTTTACTGATGGAGATGTATTCAGTTCCACAAAACTGTTAAACAACAATTTCCCAGTTTTCCCGCCCGGCATCAGAGAGTTTATCCAGGAGTTTTCCAAACACTATTCCTTTGACGATGTGCGCACAGCGGTGGAGCAAATGCGGTCAGTAAATGTCCTGGTTGTTGGTGATATAATTATTGACCAGTATGTTTTTTGTGAAATACAGGGCCTAATGACTAAAGACCGGGGTTTATCAGCTCGCTATAGCCGGGAAGAACACTACCTGGGGGGATCCCTGGCCGTTGCACGGCATATGGCTAATTTTTCAGATAATGTAACGGTGTGCGGAATCATGGGGAAGGAACTGGAATTCCACCGTTTGTTGTTTGACAGTATGGGTAGGACTACTAACTTAGAATTGGTTTATGATGACGCTGTCAGAACTGTAGTTAAAAGAAAGTACCTGGAACGCCGAGGTATAAGGAATGAATATGAAAAAGTGTTCTCGATAAACTATCTGGCAGAAGGTGAATCAGCAATAGAGCCATCTGTTCGGCAGGTTTTTTATGATAAGCTGGATAAATTAACCCAAGCTTATGACTTGGTTGTGGTATCTGACTATGGGCATGGATTATTTGACCAGCAAGCAATGGATATCATTCGGAACAAATCTCGTTATACGGCTTTGAATTGCCAGACTAACTCATCTAATTATGGGACGAACCTAATAACAAAGTATACCCAAGCCGACACATTTACATTGGATGAAGTTGAATTAAGGCTGGCGCTTAGTGATAAGACAAGTCCTGTCGAAGAATTGTTGTCTCGGTTAATGATAAGGCTGCAGGCTAAAACTATTTGGGCTACGCTTGGCTCAAAGGGATGTATGAGTATTGACAGCGATCTAAGCATCGAACAGTTCCCCGCCTTAACATTAAACGTTCAAGATACGGTCGGTGCGGGAGATGCCTTTTATGCCCTGTCTTCGCTATGTGCTTATACCGGTCAGCCTGCTTGCCTGGGATCATTTCTTGGCAACATAGCCGGGGCGTTAGCCGCCAATGTGATAGGTAATTCAAAATCAGTTGCCAAATCTGATCTGTTAAAATTTGCAGCGACCATGTTAAATTTCTGATATATGGCTCCGTAATCTAGGATAAAGGAGGCTATCGTGGTGTACAATGCTATTGATCACCTAGATAAGCTCTATGATTTGATGAAAAAGGTTGAAACCAAATCTAGCCAGTCATATTTAGAATACGATATGGGTATTGAGCGAGCTATAGAATTGTTCACCATGCAAACCAAACTGGGCAGGAAAATAATATTCATTGGTAACGGGGGCAGCGCCGCGATCGCCGAGCATTCTGCAATAGACT
Organism: Acidobacteriota bacterium; assembly: GCA_050259595.1. Taxonomy (GTDB): domain Bacteria; phylum Bacillota; class Syntrophomonadia; order Syntrophomonadales; family DTU052; genus JBLNAX01. Next base: position 5,881 of record JBLNAX010000100.1, read on the forward strand.
ACTGGAAGAATGGCGGTATTAGGGCCATTTCCTTTAACGATGGTCCACTGCTAACCTGTATTGGCAATGATTATGGATACGAGATGGTTTTCGAAAAACCTCTGAGAATGTTTGCAGATGCCGATGATGTTCTGGTCGCTATAAGCAGTTCCGGCAAATCTCCGAATATACTGAATGCCGCCAAAGCAGCTATTGAAATGGGCTGTAACGTAATCACTCTTTCAGGCTTTTCGTCTGACAACCCACTAAGGGAACTAGGTGATATGAACTTCTATCTTCCTTCCGATCACTATGGTCTGGTTGAATTGGGGCACCAAATAATTCTGCATACGATACTAGACCTTATATTGGTAAGATCCAATGGATAACCATAATAGCCCTCGACCTGCGGTTTTCCTGGATCGTGACGGTGTTATTACCAGGGAAGTCGGGTATGTGACTCACATAGACCAGCTTACGCTTCTGCCCAATGTGGTGAAGGCACTATCATTGTTAGAACAGAACAATTATTTAAGGATCGTTTTGACTAACCAATCCGCAGTAGCCCGAGGAATGATGACTGAAGAAACATTAAATGACCTTCACCGGTACCTGCTCAGCACATTGCTGCCCCGCGAAGACTTGATAACCGACATTTACTACTGCCCACACTTTCCCCCTCGGGAGGGACCAGAGTCGCCTCCATATTTGATCAGTTGTTCCTGCAGAAAGCCTGAACCCGGCTTAATCATAACAGCTTGTGACAAGTATGACATCGACCTGCCCTATAGCTATCTCATTGGTGATCGAGCCAGCGATATCGAACTGGGATATAGGGCAGGGTTGACTACCATGCTGGCTCGCAGCGGCTACAGTATGCAGGAATATGATTGGTATAGTGGTATCAGACCTGATTTTATCTTTGATGACTTGGGTCAGGCGGTTGACTTCATTATTCATTCCCCATCCAAATACGAGTATATAGAGCAGAAAGTCTTTTCTGGCTTCAATAAATTCCCTGAACAGAGAATGATCGTGGTGGTTGGCGGGCAATCGCGTTCCGGTAAGTCGACGCTGGTCAATTATTTGCTGCGCCAGGCTCGCCTAAATGCGATTCCGGCAATGACAGTAAAGCTGGATAACTGGATCGTTCCGGCTGCTGAAAGAACACCTGAGATGAACGTTCTCGATCGCTATTGCATGCCCCAACTGGAGGCGGATATTGCTGTGTTGTTGAACGGTGGGAATGTAGTCGTTTCTTCTTACGAGACGATGAGCCGCGGGAACCGGAGAATACCTTTGGATTTGAGAATACCATCGACGGGAATAGTGCTTATCGAGGGAGTGCCGGCACTGGCCAGTGAATACCTGAGAAGTCTAAGCAATATCAATGTTTATGTAAATACGGATATCCATATCCATAAAGATAGGTTTTTCAAGTTTTATTCAGGCAAAGGTCTAAGCTTTGAAGAGGTAGAAGCTTTATACCAGCAAAGAATGATAGATGAATTTCCAATCATAGATGATACCAGGCAGTATGGTGATATTTTATTGTAAAATCACTATCTAGAATGGGTATCCACCATGCGGGAAGTTACTGACAGTGGCGGGCGTTTTAGGTTATAATGGACGAGAAATCATACCATAGGGAGGACGAGACTGTTGAAGAAATTCGGGAGACTTGCATTAATCGGAGTACTTATTCTCGGACTGATGGCGTTCTCGATCGGGTGTGGAAGTACGGAAAAGACAACAACTGGTGATGCTGACAAAGCGGCAAAGAAAATACTGAAAGTTGGTTCGGAAGCCGCCTATCCACCATTTGAGATTCAGGATAAGGATGGTAAATTCGTTGGCTTTGATATGGATTTGATCAGAGCGATCGCGCAAGCTGAAGGGTATGAAGTTGAGATCAGCAACCTGCCATTTACAGGTCTTATTCCTGCTCTTAAAGCGGGAAATGTTGATGCGGCAATCTCTGCCATGACAATCACTGACAAGCGAAGGGAATCTATTGATTTTAGTGAACCCTACATAGACTCAGGACAGATCATTTCCATGAGAAGTGATGATAGCCGACCGCTTACAAAGCTGGAGGACCTAAAGGGATTGACTATTGCAGTCCAATTAGGAACTACCGGTGAGGATCAGGCGAAAAAGGTTGTGGCAATGGACCCCAAGACCACAATCAAGAAATATGAATCAGTCAATGAAGCTTTCCTTGAGCTTAAGAACAAAGGTGCTGACGTAGCTATCGTCGATCAGCCGGTTACACTGAACTACATTTCCAAAGGCCATCCGGAAATCAAAATGGTCGGCAAGACATTTACTGATGAAAAATACGGAATTGCCATAAACAAAGGTAACAAGGAAATACTTGATTTGATCAACGATGGGCTTAAGAAAGTAAAAGCCAGCGGTGAGTATGACAGGATTTACAAGAAGCACATTGGAGGATAACTTACCAATATAGTAGAATTCTAAAGTGCGCGGGAGCTGATCTCGCGCACTTCCTTTCGTCAGGAGGTTTTCTTGTTAAACATGTTTGAAGGAATTACTATATTAGGCAGTGTCAATCTGACAGAAAAGATAACTCTGACACGTTCTATTCTTGAACAGTACACACCATCTTTGCTATGGGGTGCACTGGTTACGATTGAAGTTACCATAGGTTCTGTTTTCGTAGGTTTGATCATCGGTCTATTTATGGGAATGTTTAGGCTTTCGAGACACAAGATAATATCTTTTCCAGCCACTGTATATATAGAATTCTTTCGAGGGACACCGTTGTTAGTCCAGATCTTTTGGATATACTTTGGAATTGCACCGCTGATAGCTGGCAAGAGTGCCGATCCACTTATTACTGGTATCATTGTATGCGGTATCAATAGCGGGGCTTACATAGCCGAGATCGTGCGTGGAGGTATCCTCTCGATCGATAAAGGACAGATGGAAGCCGCAAAATCGCTGGGGATGAGTGAATCTCAGGCTATGCAGCACATTATACTTCCCCAGGCTTTCAAAATAATGATCCCGCCTTTGATCAATGAATTTGTTGCAATGCTAAAGGATACGTCCTTAGTTAGCGTGATTTCGATCCAAGAATTGATGTTAATGGGTAAATCAGCAGTTTCAGATACGTACCAACCGTTTATAGTATATTCCGCGGTTGCCCTGATATATTTTGCCATGACTTTGCCCATCACGCGTTTAGGCATTTGGGCTGAGAGGAGGCTGAAAACAACATGATAGCCGTTACCGGTCTCAATAAGTCATTTGGGCATTTACGGGTATTGAAAGACGTAAATTGCCGCGTCAGTCCTCGGGAGGTTCTGTGTATAATCGGCCCCAGCGGCTCGGGCAAAAGCACTTTCTTACGGTGCTTGAACCAGTTGGAGAAGGTCGATTCAGGCACTATCGTTGTAGATGGCATTGAAGTAACCGATCCGAAAACGGATCTGACCATAGTTCGTGAGCAGATGGGCATGGTGTTTCAGCTGTTTAACCTGTTTCCGCATAAAACCGTACTTGAAAACATCACCCTGGCTCCCATCAAGGTGTTGGGCGTGAACAAGGCTGAGGCCCAGGAAACAGCATTTGAGTTATTAAAGAAGGTCGGCTTAACAGATAAAGCCGAAGTTTTTCCCGCCAAGCTATCCGGCGGACAGAAGCAGCGGGTGGCTATTGCAAGGGCGCTGGCCATGAAGCCCAAAGTCATGCTGTTTGATGAACCCACGTCGGCGCTCGACCCGGAGATGGTTGGCGAGGTGCTGGCGGTTATGAAGGATCTTGCCCACGAAGGAATGACCATGATCGTGGTCACCCACGAAATGGGATTTGCCAAGGAAGTGGGGCATCGAGTAATATTTATGGACGAAGGGCGCATGATCGAAGAGGGCAGCCCAGCTTTGTTGTTCGATAACCCTCAGAATGAGAGAACGAAGTCTTTTTTGAGCAAGATCTTAGTATAGTTTGGGTAATGTGTGTTAGACAAAGCTATAAGGTTGCTTTGTCTAACACAAAACCTCTTTGAATTTATAAACCCTGTATGTTAGTTTGTTAACCTCCACTTGTAGTCTTGCCAACTTACGAAGCCTCCTCCCGTACATAATTTCAAATCATCGACCAAGCAATCTTTAAAGAAGTACTAACAGATAGCCGATAATATCTGTATAAGCGTATGCCTATAAGGAAATGTTGGCTATGAAAAGGACTTTGTGTAATGGCAAATGACCGATTTTATATGGATTCACACAAGTTGATATTTCATCCAGAACGCGTATCTGACTGGTTAAACGGCAAATGCGTTTATCCCTTGACGGTAGAAATTTGCCCATCCCAGAGCTGCAATCATCGCTGCTTATTCTGCGCGTTTGATTATAGGGAATACAAACCGGTTCTATTGGATAAATCTGTAATTCTTCCCTGCCTGGAAGAGCTGGCTCAAAAAGGAGTAAAAAGCATAATTGTCTCCGGCGAGGGGGAACCGCTGGTAAACAAATTTACTCCTGAAATGATCAAACACATCAAGCATCTTGGAATGGATGCTGCCATGTCGTCCAATGGGGTGCTTTTTACTAAAGATGTTGCTCAGGAATGTTTATCATCATTAACCTGGGTTCGATTCAGTGTCAATGCCGGGTCGTCCACTACCCATTATAAGGTTCACAAAGGTAAAGCCGATGATTATGACCGGGTAATATCAAACATTGCTGGAGCGGTAGAGTTTTCGAAAGCTAAGCAAATGAAAACAACCATAGGCATACAAATGCTGCTTATTCCGGAGAACATCAACGAAGTAACCCAGTTGGCGCGAACAGCCAGGGATATCGGGGTTGATTATTTAACTATTAAGCCATTTTCACAGCACCCAATGAGCATAAACAACACAGATGCTGTCCCGATTTATCAGGACAGCGCCGAATTGGGAAAACAGCTAAGTGAATTAGCAACGCCTGATTTCCAGATAATTTTTCGTTCAAGTTCCATGTCGAAATTACAGCAGCCGCGGGAATATGATCAGTGCCGGGGCCTGCCTTTCTGGGCGTATATAGGAGCCAATGGCGATGTTAGTGCCTGTCTGGCGTTTATCGGGGACGATCGCTTCTGTTATGGAAACTTGAATGAGAATAGTTTCTCGGAAATATGGGAGGGACCCCGTCGAGCTGAAGTCCGAAGACAGGTTTCTGAGATGGATTTGGCCAACTGCCGGGAATTATGCCGGTTGGACGAGATCAATCGTTATTTGCACCAGCTGGTAAACCCGGGTGAACACGTTAACTTCGTTTAAACAATTAATAGGAGACCATTTATGAGCTTATCTGCCACCCCTTACAGCCAATTAAAGATTTTCGCCCACCCTGAAAAGCTAAACGCGATCAAACGCGGCGAATTGACTGCTCCGATCTATGTGCGGATAAAACCAACCAATGCCTGCAATCATCGATGCAACTATTGTCATTACGCTCATGGGCAATACTTAGACCTCGAGGGGATTAATGCTCGGGATCAGATTCCCTGGGTAAAAATGCAGGAAATCATCAATGATCTGGGTGATACGGGAGTAAAAGCGATCACTTTCAGTGGTGGCGGTGAGCCTCTTGTCTATCCGAAAATAGTTCCAGCTATGAAACTTCTGCTGGAACGAGGTTTGGATATTTCTATTATTACAAATGGCCAACTGCTGAAAAACGAGGCTGCCGAGGTGTTGACCCAGGCCAAATGGGTCAGAATATCTCTCGATGCTGGGAATGGTGATACGTATGCCAGGATTAGAGACATTCCATCAAAGTCTTTTGATGAGGTGTGTTCCAATATAAACCGTTTTGCTAAGATAAAACCATCCAACTGTGAACTGGGCATCAACTTTGTTGTAAACCAGGAGAATGCTGACCAGGTCTATGAGGCAGGACGGATCCTGCAGGACCTGGGGGTCAACCACATTAAGTTTACCGCTCGCATGACCAATGATGTCACAGAGTATCACAAAGATATTAGAGAGAATGTAATTGAACAGATCAATCGCGTTAAAGAAGACTTTGTACGGCCAGGTTTTTCAGTGATCAATCTATATGAAGAAGATTTCAAACTGTGTGCGGTATTTCATCGAACTTATTCAAAATGTGTGATCAAAGATATTGTCACTGTTATTGCCGCCGATAGTAAAGTGTATTTTTGTCACGACAAAGCCTACTTGGCCAATGGGGTTATCGGCGATCTACAGAACAGGTCATTTAAGGATTTGTGGATGGATCCAAAAACGAGCGAAAAGTTCCAAGGCTTTGATGCAGAAAAGGAATGTCGGCATCATTGTGTATATGATGAAAGAAACATTCTTTTAAACACCTTCTTGTCTTTGGATTCGAACCACATAAATTTCATCTAAGGATGTGAACATCATAGAATCGGACGGCCTTAAGGACATAGCTGCTGAAATGCGGCGCCGGATTTTCCGAACCGCTTGGAAGGGCGGAGGAGCTCATTTGGGAGGTTGTTTCTCGTCCGTGGAGATTCTTACCGCCTTGTATTTTGGTAACGTTTTAAGATATGACACTAAAGACCCTCAATGGAGGCAAAGGGACCGCTTTATACTAAGTAAAGGGCATGCCAGTGCAGCATTGTATACGGCTTTAGCCTATGCGGGTTTTTTAAACCCTGCATTATTGGATACCTACTGCCAGCCAGGATCCATTTTGGGGGGGCATCCTAAAATGCACGAAATACCTGGAGTAGAGGCTTCCACAGGAGCTTTGGGGCATGGATTAGTATTTGCAGAAGGTATTGCTCTGGCGGGTAAAATGGATGGCCAAGACTGGCGCGTTTTTGCTCTGGTTGGTGATGGAGAATGTCAGGAAGGATCGATTTGGGAAGCGGCTATGTTTGCTGCGCAACATAGTTTAGGCAACTTGACGGCTATTATTGACTATAACGGACTGCAGGCTATGGATCATTTGGACAAGATTATAGGAATTACGCCTCTGATTGATAAGTGGAAGGCATTTGGCTGGGATGTAGTTGAAGTCGATGGGCATAACGTTAATGAGTTGATAAATATTCTGGGGGATAGACGAACATTGGATGCCAGACCTCGGGTGGTGCTTGCACATACAATCAAGGGCAAGGGGGTTTCCTTTATGGAGAACGAGCCCTTATGGCATTTCCGCTTACCGAATGAGCAGGAACTGGAAATATTGAAGCGAGAACTCGGCTTTTCAAATGAGGAGTGGCAAGAGTTATGAGAAATTCTTACCTTTCAGCATTATATTCTTTGGCTAAAGAAAACAAGCAAGTATTGGCCCTAGTGGCTGATAATGGAGCCATTGTGTATGATGACTTCCGCCGTGATTTTCCTGATCAGTTCATTAATTTTGGGATCTCCGAGGCCAATATGATTGGGGCTGCTGCAGGACTTGCCAGCTGTGGGAAAGTACCATTTGCGTATACGATCATTCCCTTTTTGACGATGAGAGCCTATGAACAGATTCGCAATGATGTGTGCCTGCAGGATCAAAATGTCAAACTGGTGGGAATCGGAGCTGGCTTTGTGTACAGCACTCTAGGCCCTACTCACCATGCGATTGAGGATATTGCGATAATGCGCGTCCTGCCTAATATGACAGTCATTTCTCCAGCCAGCCCGCGGGAAGCTGCACAGGCTACAATTGCCGCCGTTCAGCATAAGGGGCCTGTATATTTGCGTCTGGGAACAACCAAAGAGCCAGAGATTTATGATAACGATTATAGTTTTGAAATCGGGCGCGGGGTTGTCTTGCGGGATGGGAGCGATGTGGCGATTATTGGAACTGGATCAGTGGTTCATAATGCTTTGCTGGCCGTGGACAGCCTTGCTTCACAGGGGATCTCCGCCAGAGTGATCAATATACACACCATTAAACCTATCGACCGTGAATTGATAATAAAAGCCGCCTATGAAACGGGGGCTGTTATAACTGTGGAGGAACACAGCATAATCGGCGGTCTGGGCGGCGCAGTGGCCGAGATTCTGGCTGAATGTTCACTGGGGCGGGTGGCATTTGATAGAATGGGCTTGAATGACTGCTTTTGCCAGGGCTATGGGAATCATGATCTATTGAAGGAAATAAACGGGCTATCTCCGGTAGATATTGAACGATCCATTATCAATGCGCTCAATAAAAAGGCGTCATTAAAGTGAATGGTGGTTAGCTAATGGCTTACATTGACTTTATCAACAGACTTCATACAAAAACAAAGCGGGATTATCTAGCTCGCGTCATGGAATATGATAAGGCGGAATGTGCGGAAACAGCAAAACGCTTTGACTTTGATTATTGGGACGGAGACCGTAGATACGGTTACGGGGGTTATCGTTATGATGGCCGTTGGCGGGTAGTTGCTGAAGACATGGCTGCCCACTACGCCTTGAAGCCAGGGCGACGAGTTCTTGATGTCGGTTGTGGCAAGGGCTTTCTACTATACGAATTAGCCCAGGCAGTGCCAGGAATCGAAGTGGCTGGTGTGGATATCTCGTCTTACGCAATTACTAATTCGAAACCTGAAGTAAGGACATTTCTCGTGGAGGGCCTGGCCCAGGAACTGCCTTTTCCTGATGCCTCATTTGATTATGTTTACTCGATAACGACCTTGCACAATCTTTACTTATTTGATCTAAAGAAAGCGGTTCAGGAAATCGAAAGGGTAGCGCGGGGATCTTCTTACATTGTGGTTGAGTCCTATCGTACTGAACGAGAGAAAGTCAACCTTATGTATTGGCAGTTAACCTGCGAGTGCTTCTTTACACCGGACGAATGGGCATGGCTTTTTAAGGAATGGGGTTATAGCGGGGATTACTCTTTCATTTTTTTCGAATAAAGAACTGAGGGTTTTTCTACAGAAAATAAGGGGGCTCTGAAGTATGAGTGAGCTTGAAAAGTGGCAAAGCGTTAGAGATATTGTGGGAGAGGAGAGAATTACACTCGGACCTTTCTGTAGTTTTCATTTGCGGCATACCCCGCGCCGGATGCTGTTTGCACTTAGCCGTTATAAATTTGCGGCCAAGATGCTGGGCGAAGGGCGGGAGGTCCTGGAGATAGGCTGCAGCGAAGGATTTGGCACGGTGCTGTTAGCGGAGTTTGCCCGCCGCGTAGTGGGCGTGGACGTTGATGAAGCTGCTGTGCAGGATGCCAAAAAGGCTTTTGATGTAGAGAAGGTTGAATTCCGCTGTCTTGATTTTCTGGGAGCTGAGATTGGGCAATTTGATGGAGCGGTTTCTCTTGATGTCATTGAACACATATATCCGGAGAATGAGTCACTTTTCTTCGAGTCAATATGCAAGAACCTTAAAGAGCACGGTATCTGTATTATCGGAACACCTAATCAGGAAGCTGACAAATATGCATCTCCCCAATCAAAAGCCGGTCACGTAAATATGTATACGTGGGACCGCTTGAGGGATTCAATGGATAAATATTTTCATAATGTATTTATGTTCTCAGCAAATGATGAAGTGGTTCATACGGGTTTCTATCCGATGGCTCACTATTTGATAGGAGTCGGGGTCGGTAAACGGTAGGATAAACCTCGTAATGGGGGAGTGTTAAGTGGAACTTGGCATCCAGGGCAAATATGCATTAGTAACAGGCGCTACCCGTGGGCTTGGCAGGGCTGTGGCATCGGCACTGGCGGCTGAAGGCGTAAAAGTTGCTCTAGTGGCTCGTGATAAAGACATGCTTGACACGGTCATTGCAGAGTTAGGTGGTAGTGCTATGGGTCACGTTGCCATACCACTGGATTTAATGAGCCAGGGTTCCGGTCAAATCTTGCATCAAGAACTACTGAGCAGAACCGGCAGCCCGGATATTATTGTGCATAACCTAGGTGGAACACTAGGTATAAGAGAACCTCTGGGCAATTCCAGTGACTATCAGCAGGTTTGGCAGTTTAATCTTGGTATTGCAATTGATTTAAATAAACTGTTTTTACCCGCTATGGTTGAAAAGGGATGGGGCAGAATAGTTCATGTTTCCTCATTGTCGGCTGTCATGGTAGACAGCTCTCTGCCCTATGCGACTGCTAAAGCGGGTCTGAATGCGTATATTAAGGGACTGGGCCGGGAATTGGCTCCCAGTGGGGTTGTGGTTTCCGGAATAATGCCGGGACCGTTTTTAGCTGAGGATGGTCACTGGGATCGGATTGCCCGCGAAGACCCAGAAAGGTACTCAAAGTTTTGCTATGAGAGGATGGCCATACAGAGGCTGGGAACAACTGAAGAAATAACAGGGATAATAACTTTCTTATGCTCCCAGCAAGCCAGTTTCTTTTCTGGATGTGTCGTCCCGGTAGATGGCGGAATGAGATAATTATTATAAGGGGTTTTTATGAGAACACTAGTAACCGGTGGCGCAGGATTTATCGGATCGCATCTGGTTGACCGCCTTCTGGCAGATGGTCATGATGTGCTGGTGCTGGACAATCTGGCTACCGGGCAGCTGCATAATTTAGATCACCACAAATCCAATAAAAAGCTTCAATTTGTAGAAACCGACGTAGCTATCCAAGCCGAAATAATGCCCTTGTTTAATGACGTGGATTGGGTGTTTCATCTAGCGGCTCTGGCGGACATCGTGCCTTCGATTCAAAAGCCAGAAGAATACTACCATTCAAATGTAAACGGTACCTTCTCGGTCCTGGAATGTGCTAGGAAATCAGAGGCTAAACGCTTTTTATATACAGCTTCATCATCATGCTATGGGATACCGGATAGCTATCCGACCCCTGAAAGTGCCGAGATACGGCCACAGTATCCATATGCACTAACAAAGTTCTTGGGTGAACAGATGGCTATGCATTGGGGGCAGGTGTACAAATTGCCAGTTGTCTCACTGCGTTTGTTTAATGTTTACGGCCCGAGACATCGCACTACAGGAGCATATGGTGCGGTATTTGGGGTTTTTCTTAAGCAGAAATTAGCTGGTCAACCTTATACAGTAGTAGGTGATGGAACCCAGACCCGAGATTTTACCTATGTAACCGATGTAGCCGATGCTTTTGTCAGCGCGGCAGAATCGGGTGTTGTAAATGAGGTTTTCAATGTCGGCAGTGGCGGCACCTATTCGGTAAACCGGCTCGTTGAACTCCTAAAAGGCGATGTCAGCTACATACCGAAACGCCCTGGAGAGCCGGACTGCACCTTCGCGGATATCTCGAAGATAATAAAGATGATAGGATGGGAGCCACATGTTACCTTTGAAGAAGGCGTGAACAGGGTTATGGAACATATTGAGCTCTGGCGGGATGCTCCTCTTTGGACTCCGGATACGATCGCTGAAGCCACCAAAGACTGGTTCCGTTATCTGGGTTAGGAGGACGTTAGAAACCCAGTACGGAAGCTCACCGCTCCTAAGAGGAAGACCAATTGTTATTATTTCTCTGATAGAGGTGTGATATGTACGCGGATAAGCCTCAATTACATGTTAGGCAAAGGACTCATAAAAGAGGAGAGTTAAGGACTATTGCATTAGATACTACCTCGCGCTGCAATATGTCCTGCAGTCATTGTTATGCTCAAACCTTTTCCTCGGTTGAAATGGTTGATCCGGCTATACTTAAGATGGCTTTAGATGAAGCTTATTCAATGGGGGTTTTTCACTATGTTTTTCAGGGCGGGGAACCTATCGTTGACCCGGATCGATTGGAAATTATACTTAAGAACTGCCATCCTGATGCCACTTATATTAACATCGTAAGCAATGGTTGGGGTATGACAAGAGATCGCATTAAGTGGTTGCGGGATCTTAAGGTGGATAAGATTTCTTATAGTTTGGACTCAGGTATAGCAGATGAACACAACTTGAATCGTATTGCAGGATCTTACGATAAAGTCATGGAAGCGATCGAAAACACCCTAAAGTGCGGGCTTCTTACTGGTATTTCGACGGTTACAACTCATCAATTTCTTTACAGCGAAGGATTTAATGCGGCATATAGATTTGCAGTAGAGAAGCAAATTCGGATGGATGTTCAAATCGCAATGCCCGTAGGGAAATGGGATGGGAGAAAAGATTTACTCGTTACTGATGAGGATACGAAATATCTTTGGGAGTTGTATCAGCATAGTCCTATCTTGCCCAATGGGCAGAAACTTCTGAACCGGGATATTTTTTGTGGATTTTGCCCTGCTGTGACCGAGTTCATATCAATAACCGCTAGTGGAGAGGTGCTTCCATGCAACTTCATTCAGTACACTATGGGGAATATTAAGGAAAAAAGCTTAACGGAAATGCGTAATGATTTTTTGGCTTTAGAGTGGTTCGATGGTCGTCATTTAAAATGTTTGTGCGGAGAAGATATGGATTTCGTAGATAAATTCATTGTTCCCTATGTTGATAGGCAGAAGCCGTTAAATGCATACGAGATTTTTGGACTTTAGTTAGGGGGTATAAATAGTGAGAGAATTCGATGGTCTCCTAAAAACCGGGATTGATAATTCGATTGAGGATTTGTTGGAAGAACATTTGGGCAAGTTTAATATCACTCCGCTGGATGCACTGAAACTTTTTCCTGTTCTTGTGCGAAGGCAGTGGCTTAAAAGGTTCTTGGCCCATGTAGAATTGTTTAGAATGACGCTAGAAGTGCCGGGCGATATTGCAGATTTAGGTGTCTTCCGGGGCTCTAGCTTAATGACCTGGGCTAATTTGTTAGAATCGTATACCATCGGGGATCGAACTAAAACCGTATACGGCTTCGACAATTGGACAGGGTTCGCCGGTCTTGGACCTGAAGATGGGAGAGAAGACCAGAGGGTAGAGAAATTCACCGGAGGCTTTTCGCCTGAAAAATACTATGAGCAGCTTTGTGAAGCAATTAAAATATTTGATGCCGATCGATTTATACCCTGGAAACCCAGGGTTAAGTTGGTAGTTGGGGACATCGAGCAGACTATCCCTAAATTTGTGGAAGACAACCCGGGAATAAGGTTTTCATTGATCCATTTTGATTGTGATCTATATAAGCCTACCAAAGTCGCCTTGGAATGTTTATGGCCTAGGCTAGCTCGTGGTGGAGTAGCATTGTTTGATGAATACTCCATACCCGAATGGCCTGGAGAAACTAAGGCTGTTGATGAATTCTTATCAGATAAACCGCACTTGAGAGTGAGGACTCTGCCATGGACCAATGCGCCAGCCGGCTATATTATTAAAGAATGAACACTAGGACCTTAGAACTATTATTCAATTAAGGGTGGTCAATGACCGCTCTTTTTTATTGGCAAGTATTTCGGTTGAATGCTGGTTTAGGGAAGAATAAGGTTGTGAGAAATTGTACAGGAATTTGAGGCAAACTATTGCATGGTATGAAGGATTCTGGAATTGGAGAAAGAATATATTAAGTTACTAGAGAGAAAGGGGTGGTCTGATGAAGTTCGAAATTCGCGGCAGAAACATAGAACTAACCGATGCCTTGAAGGAGTATGCAGAGAAAAGACTGTCCAAACTAGAAAGATTTATAGACGATGTAAAAGAAGCACAAGTAGCCCTTTCTGTTGAGGGTGACAGCCAGAAAGTAGAGGTTACCATTCCGTTAAACGGTGTGATACTTCGAGGGGAGGAAGAAAGCAACGACATGTACTCCTCCATCGACCTAGTGGTGGAGAAGCTGGAAAAACAAATAGATAAGTATAAAACCAAAATATTTCGGCGCTACCGTGGTGCAGGTCTCAAGAAGAGTCTGGTTGTGGAGTTGGAGAAGGCTCCGGACAATGGTGAACCGTTTAAGATAGTACGCACCAAGCAGTTCGCATTGAAGCCTATGGATGCTGAAGAAGCTGTCATGCAGATGAACCTTCTGGGCCACAGCTTTTTCGTATTCTTCAACGCCGGTTCTGACGAGGTCAATGTCGTATACCGCAGAAAAGATGGCAACTACGGCTTGATCGAGCCCAGCTTCGATTAGTTGAAGTAATTGACAGCAAGGTGTAAGATAAAAGAGATATATGATAATTAGGGAACCTTTGAGGTTCCCTTTTGTTTGGTGAGGGATGATGTTATGGTATTAGGATTTATTAAAAACCTTTTGGATGACAACAAAAGGGAAGTAAAGAAGCTTTCTAAAATCGTCGATATTATTAACAGTCTGGAACCTGAAATACAGGCTCTGACTGATGCTGAGCTGAGTGCTAAGACGGTAGAGTTCAGAAGCCGCCTGGAAGAAGGCGAGATTCTGGATGATCTGCTGCCTGAAGCATTCGCTGTAGTGCGCGAAGCTTCACGCCGGACGCTGGGTATGCGTCATTTTGATGTTCAGCTGATCGGCGGCATGGTTCTGCATCAAGGCCGGATCTCCGAGATGAAAACTGGTGAAGGTAAGACGCTGGTGGCGACCCTGCCCGCTTACCTCAACGCCCTTTCAGGGCGCGGGGTGCATGTGGTAACCGTCAATGATTACCTGGCTACCCGTGACTCGCAATGGATGGCACCGGTCTACGAGATGCTCGGTTTGTCAGTGGGGCTTATTGTACACGGATTGGACTATGATGAGCGCCGTGCTGCTTATGCAGCTGACATAACTTATGGAACCAACAATGAGTACGGGTTCGACTACCTGCGGGATAACATGGTGGTCAGTCTGGACCATATGGTCCAACGCGAACTTAACTACGCAATAGTGGACGAAGTTGACTCGATCCTCATAGACGAAGCAAGAACACCGCTGATAATCTCAGGTGAAGCCGACAAGCCGACCGATCTATATTTTAAGATCGCACGATTTATACCTAAATTGCAGAACGAAGAAGATTACAAAGTCGATGAGAAACAGCACCTGGTAACACTTACTGAAGCCGGTGTATCCAGGGTCGAGAAACAATTCGGCGTGGATAATCTGGCTGATGATGATCATATGGAACTGGCTCACCATGTTAATCAGGGCTTAAAAGCTCACTGCTTGATGAAGCGGGACCGCGATTACGTGGTCAAAGACGACCAGGTGATCATTGTTGATGAGTTCACTGGCCGCTTGATGTTCGGGCGCCGCTACAGTGACGGACTGCACCAGGCGATTGAAGCCAAGGAAGGTGTCAAGATCGAAAGGGAAAGCCAGACACTGGCTACTATCACCTTCCAGAATTATTTCCGGATGTACAAAAAGCTGGCTGGCATGACTGGTACAGCCGCTACCGAGGAAGAAGAGTTCCGCAAGATCTATGGCATGGACGTGGTGGTGATTCCCACCAATATGCCTATGACTAGAAAAGATACCCAGGATGTGATCTACCGCACAGAAATCGGCAAGTTCAAAGCGGTTGTGGAAGACATCGTGGAGCGCTATAAAAATGGCCAGCCGGTACTGGTTGGCACCATTTCTATCGAAAAGTCCGAGGTGCTGAGTGAACTGCTGAGTAAGCGGGGAGTTCCGCACCAGGTATTAAATGCCAAGCAGCATGAAAAAGAGGCGCAGATCATTGCCCAGGCTGGCCAGAGAGAGACAGTGACAATAGCTACCAACATGGCTGGAAGAGGAACTGACATAGTTCTTGGCGAAGGAGTAACAGGGGTAGGCGGTCTTTATGTATTGGGTACTGAGCGTCATGAGGCGCGTCGTATAGACAACCAGCTGCGCGGACGTTCCGGACGTCAAGGCGACCCGGGTGAGTCGAGATTCTATGTGTCTATTGAAGATGATCTGATGAGGCTTTTCGGGGCCGAAAATATTCAAGGGATGCTCGACCGTCTGGGGATGGACGATTCTATGCCTATAGAACATGGTTTGATTTCCCGAGCTATAGAAAATGCTCAGAAAAAAGTGGAAGCGCGTAACTTTGAGATCCGTAAAAACGTATTAGAATATGATGACGTAATCAACAAGCAGCGTGAGGTGATCTATGCCGAGCGCAAGAAAGTCTTAAAAGAAGACGACCTCCGCGAAACCGTAACGGCTATGATCGACGATGTAGCGGAAGCAACTGTTGAGATGTTCGCCGGGGAAAGAAAATATGCCGATGAATGGGACCTCCCCGGATTAATTGCTTATATTGATCAAAACTTTGCTCCCATCGAGGCTCTGACCCCGGACATGCTTATGGGCATGACCAAGGGCAAGGTCCGCGAGTTCCTGCAGGAAAAGGCCGAAGAAATCTATCTCAGCAGGGAAGAGGAGCTTGGTGTCGAAACCATGAGAGAACTGGAAAAGGCAGTGCTGCTCAGGGTCATCGACGAAAAGTGGATGGATCATATCGATGCTATGGACCAGCTTCGCCAGGGCATCAATCTGCGGGCCTACGGCCAGCGCGAGCCCTTGATCGAGTACAAGTTTGAGGCTTTTGAAGCATTCCAGGGTATGATCCACAGCATCAAGGAAGATGTGACTCGGATCATGTACCGCGTCAGGCTGGTGGTCCAGCCGCAGGAGCGGGTCATGGTAGAGAACCGAAGTGACGATTCTCCACGCCAGCCAGTCAAGGCCGGTGAAAAGGTTGGGCGAAACGACCTTTGCCCATGCGGTAGTGGCAAGAAATACAAAAAATGCTGCGGAAGAGAGGGTAGCTGATGGACCTTACGACACTTATAGGCTTGTTATTAGGTTTTGGAGGACTGTTGGGCGGCTACCTGGAAGAGGGTGGTAAGCTAGGGGCACTCTTAGTTCTTACTGCAGGCATGATCGTATATGGTGGTACTCTAGGCGCTGTTGTTATTAGCTTTAGTCTAGAAGAACTTAAGACAGTGCCACGATTCTTAAAGACCATATTTACAGAACGCAAGATCGACTATGCCACCAGCGTGGACGTGCTGGTAGAGACAGCTGACAAAGCCCGTCGCGAAGGTCTGCTAAGCCTGGAGAGTCAACTGTCTGAGATCGACAACGAGTTCCTGCAGCGCGGGTTGCAGCTGGTCATAGATGGTACTGACCCTGAACTTACCAGAAACATGCTGGAGATGGAGATAGCCGCTTTTGAGTCTCGAGAAAAGGTCGGTATTGAGATCTTTAACGCAGCCGGTGGCTACTCGCCAACCATGGGTATCATAGGTACGGTTATGGGTCTGATCAACGTGCTGGGCAACCTGTCTAATCCCGACGAGCTCGGCCCGGCAATTGCCGTAGCATTCGTTGCTACGCTTTATGGCGTTTTCACCGCCAACATTTTATGGCTTCCATTCGCTAACAAAATCAAGGTCAAAGCGGCACGTGATATGGTTCTGATGGAAATGATACTGGAAGGTATTCTTTCAATACAGGCAGGAGAAAACCCGCGTGTTATCAAGGAAAAACTCATGACCTTCCTGCCGCCTGAGGAAAGAGAAACCGAGTCCAAATCTGAGGTTGCTGGAGCTGAGATGTAATGTCCAGAAGAAAGAAGCAGGAAGCTGAAAAGGAAAACAGTGAACGATGGCTTCTTACGTATTCCGACCTGATCACTCTGCTGATGATTTTCTTTGTGGTCATGTACTCCATAAGCACGGTCAATGCTAAAAAAATGCAGCAGGTAGCCCAGTCGCTGAATGCTGTTTTTTCCGGGGGCAAAGCACCCGCTATCCTGGACAGTCCGGGCCCTTCGATCATAAAAGGTCAGAGTGGACAAAAGACCCCGGCCCAGCCAACCAAGCCACCACCAAGTACAAATGCTGGTACAGGTGCGCAGACAGCTGAACAGAAACAGATGGAAGAAATCAAAAAGATAATCGAGAAAGTGGTCAACAAGGAAGCCGGACTAAGCTCCAAGATCGTTGTGATAGAGCAGGAGCGAGGCCTGGTCATCAGTCTTAAGGACACACTGCTGTTTCCTGATGCTTCAGCTGACTTGACCCCGCATGCGAAACAGATCATTTATACTGTTGGTCAGAGTCTGACCGGGATACCCAATCAAATCAGACTTGAAGGGCACACTGACAATCTACCGATACACACTGTTAGATTTCCATCCAACTGGGAATTATCAGTATTGCGGGCTACCAATGTGGCTCATGAACTGATCAATCAAAACCACATCTCGCCGCTGCGTATTTCTGCTACCGGATATGGCGAATACCGGCCGCTGATACCTAACAACAGCGTTGCCAACCGGGCCATGAACAGGCGTGTCGATATCGTTATCCTAAAACAGAAATATGACTATTTTGAACCCCCCAAACAATTGCCCTAATACTAAAAAAGGTTTAAAATGTGGTAATTAGGCCAAAGCCACCCGCATTAGGAGGAGTATGCCATGATTGAAGACCCCCGGTCCATTGCCGGGTATATCGAGCAGAGACTCGTCGAAATAGGGAGGTCTCTTTGACGTAGATAGCCTTAACCAGGAAGTTGCGGCGCTGGAGGAGAAAACAGGTCAGCCCGGATTCTGGGACGATAACCAAGAAGCTCAAAAGATTCTCCGCAGGATCAGCGAAGTACGCGAAACCATTGACACCTTCCAACACCTGGTCAATGAGACCCATGATCTGAAGTCTCTATTGGAGCTAGCCGCTACAGAAAACGAAGAGGAGCTCTACCAGGAAGCTTCACAGGAACTGGGTGTCATAAAGAAAGAGTTCGACGCTTTTGAACTGAGCATTCTGTTTGCCGGCGAGTATGACCGCAATAATGCCATAGTTTCGCTGCATTCGGGAGCAGGCGGAACAGATGCCCAGGACTGGACCGAGATTCTTTTGCGTATGTATTCTCGTTGGGCGGAAGACAATATGAACGGTTACGAAATCTGGGATGAGATTCCTGGTGATGAAGCCGGGTTAAAAAGCGCCACCTTTTTAGTTAAAGGGAAATATGCTTATGGCAATATTAAATGTGAGGTCGGAGTGCATCGGCTGATACGCGTCTCGCCCTTTGATTCGTCAGGGCGGCGACATACTAGCTTTGCTCAAGTGCAGGTGCTTCCCGAGCTTTCCGATGAGGTAGAGGTCAGCATCGATCCCGAAGACTTGAAAATCGATACTTTCCGCTCCGGTGGAGCGGGCGGTCAGCATGTGAACAAGACTGATTCGGCAGTGCGGATAACCCATTTGCCGACGGGGATCGTTGTGCAATGCCAGAATGAACGTTCTCAGCATTCAAACAAACTGGCAGCTATGAAATTCTTGAAGGCTAAGCTTCATGAATTAAAACAACAGGAACATACTGATAATATTCAAAAATTAAAAGGCGAGCACAAGGAAATCGCCTGGGGAAACCAGATCCGTACTTATGTATTGAATCCTTTCAGCATGGTCAAGGATCACCGTACCGGCTTTGAAGTAGGGAATGTGGAAGCGGTACTCAACGGAGATATTAACTCTTTCATATCGGCCTATCTACATGCTGCGGCGGAGAATTTGCTGAAGGATGAGGAGTAAAGGGGGTGGCCCGGTTTTCCGGGTTATATGCGCGAGATCAACGAACAGGTAATTGAAAAGATAAAGGTCAATGCCAGATCTATGCGGCAGAACATCGTTAAAATGCTGACGGAGGCTGGCTCAGGCCATCCGGGTGGGTCGCTGTCTGCGGCAGATATCGTGGCTTGCTTATATTTCTGGGAAATGCGCCACGATCCTGAAAAACCGGCCTGGGAGGCACGGGACCGCTTCATACTATCCAAGGGACATGCGGCTCCGGTGCTATATTCTGCTCTGGCTGAGAGTGGATATTTTCCTAAAGAAAAGCTCATTTCACTGCGCCAATTAGGCAGTCCTTTACAGGGGCATCCTGACATGCGCAAATTGCCCGGCGTGGAAGCCTCCACAGGGTCTCTTGGCCAGGGTATTGGCTGGTCGGTGGGTATGGCGCTGGGACTGCGTTTGGACCAGCTTGATTCACGGGTGTATGTGCTGGTCGGTGACGGCGAACTTCAGGAAGGTTTGGTCTGGGAAGCGGTCATGGCTGCGGCACATTATGGATTGGAGAATCTAACCGCCATAATCGATCACAATGGACTGCAGATAGATGGTCCAATAGAAAAGGTAATGTCACCGGAGCCGGTGGCTGATAAATTCCGGGCCTTTGGCTGGCATGTGATCGAAATCGACGGACATGATATACCGGCAATATTGGAGGCACTCAACCAGGCGCGGACCAATCGCGGTAAGCCCACGGCAATCGTTGCCGCTACAGTTAAGGGTAAAGGCGTATCTTTTATGGAAAATTCAGCTGATTGGCATGGTGCTGCACCCAGCAAAGAACAGGGCGAGCAGGCTTTAAAAGAGTTAGGGTAGTCATAGGAGGAGCAAAATGGAGCTGATTGCAACCCGGGATGCTTATGGACAGGCTTTGAAGAAGTTAGGAGAGGAACACCAGAACGTGGTTGTTCTAGATGCCGATCTATCAAAGTCTACTAAAACGATAGATTTTGCCAAAGCCTTTCCTGACCGGTTTTTCAATATGGGGATCGCCGAGCAGAATTTGATAGCAACTGCTGCTGGATTGTCAACCACGGGCAAGGTGGTTTTTGCCAGCAGTTTTGCTGTTTTTGCCACTGGCCGTGCTTTTGAACAGATCAGAAATTCGGTGGCTTATGCCGGATTAAATGTTAAGATATGTGCTACTCATGCCGGGCTGACTGTCGGAGAGGATGGCGGCTCTCATCAATCCATTGAAGACATTGCTATAATGCGTGCACTGCCTAACATGCGAGTCATCGTCCCAGCGGACGGACCCAGCACCGCGAAGGCATTGAGAGCTATGTACAATGAGCCAGGGCCGGTATACCTTCGATTGGGTCGTCCCAAGGTACCGGTTATTTATGGGGAGGACTTTGATTATCGAATAGGTAAAGCCAATAAGCTGCACGAAGGAAGCGATGTAGGTATTTTGGCCTGCGGATATATGGTGCATAAAGCCCTGGAGGCAGCTGCAGTGCTGAAAGAACGGGGTATTGAAGCTACAGTACTCGATGTTCATACAATAAAGCCTCTAGACCGTGAGACGATCCTGGAAGTAGCGAAAACCACCGGGTGCCTGGTAACCGCTGAGGAGCACAATATTATTGGCGGTTTGGGTGGTGCAGTTTCAGAACTGATTTGTCAGGAATACCCTGTCCCGGTTGAACGAGTAGGGGTACAGGATATATTTGGTCAGTCGGGTCCACCCGACAAAGTAGTCGAATTATACGGGCTTACAACCGCCGAAATAGTGGAGAAGGCAGAAAAAACCATAGCACGAAAGGCCAAAAAATAGAGGAATTTCTCGAATAGATGTAGAACCACCTTACAAAAAGGTGGTTTTTTTATTTTAGGTAAGAGAGCTCAGTGGCTATAGCCGAGTCTTCTTACTATCAGTGTGAATCGAGGTGGATAAATGTTAGTACAAATGTACAATGTTTCAAAGACCTACTCCAATGGTGTTAAGGCTTTGAACGATATATCTTTAAAAATCGATCGTGGTGAATTCGTCTTCTTAATGGGGCAAAGCGGCGCTGGCAAATCGACTTTCATCAAATTGCTCATGAGAGAAGAACTCCCCACTAGAGGACAGATATTTGTGGCTTCCCGTAGCGTGGTGCGTATGAAACGCAAGGAGATTCCGCTTTTGCGCCGCAATATCGGGGTGGTATTTCAAGATTTTAAACTGCTTGAAAATCGGACTGTAGCAGAAAATGTGGCATTTGCCATGCAGGTCCTGGAGTCCAGTCCCCGCGACATTCACCAACGAGTCAGTGAAGTGATCAATCTCGTAGGCCTGAAAGGCAAAGACCAATCATTCCCCTCGCAGCTTTCCGGCGGCGAACAGCAAAGAGTTGGCATAGCTAGGGCGATTGTTAACCGGCCACTCATCGTTATTTGTGATGAGCCGACCGGTAATTTGGACGTGGACACTTCCTGGGAGATCATGGATCTGTTGACCGAGATCAACAAGAAAGGAACCACAGTTATCATGGCAACACATGCAGTTGAAATAGTTAGGAAGCTTCGTAAACGTGTTATATATTTGGAAAAAGGTCGGTTGTTATCCGACGTGACGGGAGAATCGATAGCATGAAGCCTCGGACCGTGCCCTATTTCTTCCGAGAAGCTTCCATCTCCCTGGCCCGCAATCGCATATTAAGCATAGCCACTGCTACCACAGTGGCCGTTTGTATTTTCATACTGGGAATTGCCTTATTATTGTATTTCAACACCGGATATTTCGTAGGCAGACTTGAGTCCAACGTCGAGATAGTAGCCTTCCTAGACAACAATATTTCCAATTACAGCCGCGAGACCCTATTATCCAGCATCAATGATCTGCCGAGTGTAAGAAGTGTGCAAATGGTTTCTAAGGATGAGGCCCTGAAAAGTCTGGAAACAAGACTGGGCGGCGATTACAGTCTTTCTGAGAGTCTGGGAGGAGACAACCCGTTGCCCGACAGCATCAAAATCAAGGCTAAAGACCCCCGGCAGGTAGCCAAAATTGCTGATCTGGTGAGCAAGATGGAAGGAGTCACGAAAATACGTTTTGGCCAGGCATTTGTAGCCAAGCTTGTCAAAGTATCTGATTGGGCCCGGCTGATCAGTCTAGCCATCGTCGTTTTTCTGGCATTTGCTGCAGTGTTTTTAGTAGCGACCACCATTAGGCTGACGATCTTCTCACGCCGCAAAGAAATATATATCATGAAACTGGTAGGAGCCACCGACTGGTTCATAAGGCTGCCGTTTTTTATTGAAGGCATAATACTGGCCTTAACTGGCACTGCTTTTGCGGTACTGTCTCTGGCTATAGGGTACAACTACCTGGTCGAAAGCTTGCGGCAAGCCGTGGCATTTATTCCGCTTCTGGGCGGGGGCAAGGTGATTCTCGACCTGTATCTGGGGTTGGTGGTCGCTGGGACTTTGCTAGGAATTCTGGGGACATTTATTTCGGTCAACAAGTTTTTGGATGTTTAGCTATTAGGGGCTGTTAGGAGTTAACGAACATTGGGCTGACAGCCTCGGGAGGATTTATGAATTTTAAAAGATGTATTGCAGTCTTGTTAGCAGCAATATTTCTAACTTTGAATATTATGCCCGCTGGCGCCTCGGAATTAGATGACAAGCAAAAGCAGCTGCGTGCTATCGAACAAAAGATCGCGGCACAGCGAGCTTTGATCAGCCGTACCAAAAAACAGGAAAAAGGGGTTCTAAAAGAGCTTCATCGGCTGGAGAACGAGGTGAATAAGACCCAAAAAGAGATCAAAACGCTCACCAATAAAGAAAACCAGGTGCAGAATCATATAGAATTGACTGCTAAAGACATATCCAAATCAGAAAATCACCTGGCGGTGAGGACTCAAGTACTTAAGAGCCGTCTGGTTCGGGTCTATCAAGCCGGTGATGTCTCATATCTAGAGGTGCTGCTAAGCTCATCCAGTTTCACTGATCTTCTGACCAGGTGGGATTATTTGAATGAGATTTTCCTGCAGGATCGCAGTCTGATCAATATGATTACCGCGGAACGCAATACTCTAAAAAAGAAAAAGGTCGATCTGCAAGTAACCAAGCAAAATCTGCAGAATATTAAGAGCGAGAAGAAAGAAAAGCAGCAGGTGCTCGAACAGAAGACCGATGAGAAGAAAGTGACTCTGGAGAGCATTGAGAAACAGCGCAAGCTGTATGAAAAAGCTCTCCGTGAATTAGAAGAAGACTCGCAGCAGATCGAGAAGATAATCCAGCGGCTGCAGAGCAGTTCCGGCAAAGCCCTTGGGACAGGGCATATGGGGTGGCCGTGCCCGGGACGTTACAATATAACTTCAGATTATGGCATGCGTTTTCACCCGATTTTACACCAGTATCGAATGCATACCGGTGTCGACATTGGAGCTCCGTACGGAGCCAAGATCGTCGCAGCCGATTCGGGAACTGTCATCTATCGGGGCTACATGGGTGGCTATGGCAACGTGATCATCATTGACCACGGTAAAGGAACATCGACTCTATATGCCCATCAGTCTTCATTCTCGGTAGGATCAGGGGCCAATGTGGTCAAAGGCCAGCAAATCGGCAAGGTTGGGTCTACCGGATGGAGCACAGGACCACACCTGCACTTTGAGGTCCGCCGTAATGGTACACCGGTCAACCCTCATGGCTATATCTAAGCATCTGGCCTGGGCAGGATAAATATCTTGGCTCAGGCTTGTTATTATTGATATTTGCGTTATTTCAGGACCCCGTTTGACGGCGAACTGTATCGCCAAATGCCGATGGAATCGAATCTGGCGTTAGCGGCAGATGAGCAGCGGCCAATCGCGGGGTTTTATTATGCCTTGATCTTTGCTTCCGTCTTTCGGCTGTCGGATTCTGAGCTTTGTTTTTTGTGTATGCGGTCTACCCCTTGCGGGCAAACCAAGCAAAAGGGAACTGGTTGCAGGGTGCTTTCTTTTCTTGTTAATGACTACCCATTGTTATAACATATATATTGTGGCCAAATAATAGACATATACATAGATGAACGGCGGTGACATATTGGACGAAAACTTCAACGACGATAGTAGCAACCATCTAAAGTTGGTAGTACCGGAGGACGACGTGAGAGTCAATAACGACAGAGGAAGCTCGGGTACCGATAAGCTCCTAAAGGCTATAGTCGGATTCTTTGCCCTCATTGGCATTTTAACGTTGCTGTCTGTCCCCCTATTGTTTTTCTTTAATCCTCTGGGCTTCGGCAGCATGATCAATCTTATCGGTTATATCAAGAGAGATGCATTTAAGAACCCAACCACGGAAGAGTTTGTGCAAGGTGCTATGAAAGGGGTCGTAGGAACTCTAGATGACCCTTATTCTACGTATTTGTCACCGACTGATTATAAGGAATTAAAGGTATCTATAAACGGTAAGTTCGGAGGAATCGGCTTGGAATTCACCAGTGACAAAGTCACTCATCAGTTGAAAGTGGTGCGTGTATTTAAGGATACACCTGCTTTCCGAGCCGGGATGCAGGCTGGTGATTACATTATCAAAATCAATGGCGATACGACCAAGAACATGACTACCGACAAAGCTGCCACTCTTATGCGTGGTGATCCGGAAACTCAGGTTAGAGTAGGCGTTTTTCGGGATAGCGATAAACAGGAACACGAGTTTAAAATGATTCGGGCCATAATCAACGTTCCGTCTGTTGAAGCTAAGCTCATCAGTACTGACCCGAAAATAGCATATGTTCAGCTTACGAAATTTCAGGAAAACAGCAAGGATGAGTTCTTTAAACAGGTAAATGCCCTTCTGGACCAGGGGGCGGACGGTTTGATAATCGACCTACGCGATGATCCGGGCGGAAGTTTTTGGGCAGCACGAGATATTGCAGATGGTATTCTGGAAAAAGGCATTATCGTAAGTGTAGCTGATAACAAAGGTAATAAGGAAGTCTATGAGGCAGATGCGGGTGGACTGAGTATGCCGATCGTTGTTCTGGTCAACGGTGGGTCGGCCAGTGCCTCGGAGATTTTGGCTGGAGCTTTGAAAGACAACAAGGCGGCAGTTTTAGTGGGCGAGAAGACATATGGCAAGGGGCTTGTGCAGTCGATCATGCCGCTGCGGGGCGGTGATGCTCTCAAGCTGACCACGCAAAAGTACTATACGCCTAATGGCACGGATATCAACAAAATCGGTATAGTTCCTGATTATACAGTTACCAATCCCATTAATAGCAAAAAGGATGTTCAGCTCGACAAGGCTGTGGAGCTAGTGAAGGCTGGACTCGCGCAAAGAGAGACCCCGTAAAGAACTCTGAACAGGGCGTGGAAGCGTTATCATTAAAACGGGAGATTCCCATGAGTAATGATTGAACTGCTGACTGAAGTAGGAAAAGCTTATTTTCGAGAGGGTTCGGCCTCTTTTTGGATCATGTATTTATTGGCTGTTGTTCTGGTACTGTGGCAGTACCGGAGGATGCAGCAATTGACCAGTGGCCCGTCAACTTCACCGGCGGGCCTGTTCCTGCGCCCTACGATCATCTCCGCTTTGGCTGGACTTGTTGCTGGCTATGTGGGAAGTATTCTGCTCGTAGTGTGTGGTATTGATCTAGGTGGCTCCAATTTTCTGCTGGTTTTCTTACTGGCACTCTGTCTGATGTTGATCCACCCGCGCTTTATATGCTTTGCATATGCAGGTGGGATCCTATCAATAACCAATATCCTTTTTGGCTTTCCTCATCTCAAAGTTGCTCAGGTGATGGGCTTAGTGGCTATCCTGCACATAGTTGAGAGTATACTTATCCTGCTAACCGGACATCTGGATCCCATGCCGGTATACTCAGAACGTCCCGGAGTAGGAACTGTAGGTGGCTTCAACCTGCAGAAGTTTTGGCCGATCCCGTTGATCGCCTTGACCGCCGCCGGACCAGTTTCGGGTCCTATGAGTCATCTTGGGTGGTGGCCGTTGATAAATTACGATTATAGCCATTTCGCCCATCTTGCAGACTATCTATGGCCGGTATTAGCTATATTGGGCTATGGCGAGGTCACTACAACCAGCACACCTAGGCAGAGGACACGTGCTTCGGCATTTTACCTGGCAATATTCAGCATCATGCTTCTGGCGCTCTCTATTTGGGCATCATATCACCCCGCATTTTTGATTGTGCCTGCTTTATTTGGACCGGTGGGGCATGAGATAGTGATCCGTTTGGGAATAAAAGCTGAAAGCAGTCAAACCCCAATATATATGCAAACCACTGGCGGCGTAATGGTTCTGGATGTCATCAAAGGTTCTCCTGCTGAACAGGCAGGCTTACAGAGCCGGGACCTTATCTTATCCATGAATGGAGTCAAAGTCGATTCGCGCATAGATGTGGAGCAGGAATTGCTTAACCTGGGTTGGGGTGAAACGTTGACCCTAGTTTTTATTCGGGATGATCAGCGCCGGGTGATATCATTGCTCCCTGGACCTCGACATAATTTGGGGATCGTCTCAGTCCCCGAGATTTACAGCCCATTACACTATGAACTTCGCACCAGTCGTCCTTTTGCCACAATTCTATTAAAAATCAAACGTTTCATAGGTTAGTACACCAATTGTAAACACTCCGCATATTTTAATGACGGGGTGATTTTAAATGAAAAAGAATATTGAATATGTTTTTGCCAGCTGTTATACCGCCCGTGGGTATGTTTCGTTCCTGCCTCGGTTGATCAGCAACCTGAAGCGCATCGTGCTGCTGGAAGGCTGTCCGGGTTCGGGGAAATCGACTTTTATGCGCAAAACAGGGCTCAACTTCCGCAATCGAGGCTATGAAACACAGTTTTGGCTATCTCCCAGGGACCCGGCCTATCTGGATGGGATTTTCATCCCCCAGTTAAAGATGGCAGTTATTGATGGGAATTTGTTAAGCGACGGCGTGACATTCGATGAAAGTATAGAGATACAGTGTCTTGATCTAGGGACTTATTTGCGGGAAAACCATGGACATCTAGCCGAAATCGAAGATCTGCATAACATCTCTGCAGAACTGAGCAGGCAGGTGACTGAAAGCCTGAACCTGGCTGGAATGGCTAAGCAGGAGGCGGGCAATTATAATGTTTTAAGCCAGCCCAGCCTTTCCGAAATCGCACAAAAACTAAGCAGTGAAATATTGCAGGGAACAGCTCGGGCTGATCACTATTTTGCCAGTGCTGTGACTTCGCAGGGGATCGTTGACTACTATGAAGAAATATGTGCTAACTGCCAGAATCGCTACCTGCTTACAGGGGCAGGAGCGGGCGATAAGTCAAAGGTCATACATGATATTGCCAACGCCGCTCTGGCCAGGGGTTTTAGTGTAAACTACTATCACAGCAAACTAAACCCGGATGAAGTGGAAATGATCATTATTGAGGAACGACGCACGGTAGTCGTCGATGCCGAGGTTTTGCGAACGTCAAACAAGCCAGGTGACATCATAGTCGAAATGCTCCCGGATAATGATTCGGGCATTGATACCACGACCACCAGTCTGTATGAGGCGGAGCGGCGGTTCAACCAACTCTTATTTGATGCGATACAAAAGCTTGATCAGATGTGTGAGGCTGAGCAAAGACTGAGCCGTCTTGTTACCAAAGCGATGGCATTTGAACAGGTGGACATCTGTTGTGAGGAGCTGGTCCAAGAAATATTGACCATGAAGTAAGCGGGACTCCGGTTGCGGTATAATAGTTTATGGACTAACAATTGTGCGAGGTTGATATGGATCAGTTTAAACTAAAATCCGAATATACCCCAACCGGTGACCAACCCCAGGCCATAGAAAAGTTGGTCGAGGGGCTGAATAAAGACCTGCGGTTTCAAACATTACTTGGAGTCACCGGGTCTGGTAAAACATACGCCATGGCCCAGGTGATCAATCGGGTGCAGCGCCCGGCCCTGATCATCGCGCCGAACAAGACCCTGGCCGGACAGCTCTATACAGAGTTCAAGGAGTTCTTCCCGGAAAACTCGGTGGAGTATTTCATCAGCTACTATGATTATTACCAGCCTGAGGCCTATGTGCCGCAGACCGATACGTATATCGAAAAAGATTCATCGATCAACGACGAGATAGATAAGCTGCGCCACTCAGCGACCTCTTCCCTTTTCGAGCGGAGGGACGTTATTATAGTAGCCAGTGTTTCCTGCATTTACGGCCTGGGTTCTCCGGAAGAGTATTCGGGCATGGTGATATCGCTCAGGCCGGGTGCCAAGATGTCTCGCGACCAGTTGACCCGCCGCTTGGTGGAGATCCAGTACCAGCGCAATGATATAGACTTCTCCCGCGGCAAGTTCCGGGCCCGGGGCGATATTGTGGAAGTTGTTCCTGTCCAATCGACCGAAAGCGCGATCCGGGTGGAGTTTTTTGGCGATGAAATCGAGAGGATCATGGAATTCAATACCTTGACCGGTGAGATCGAAGGACGGCGCAATCATGCGGTCATATTCCCGGCCAGCCACTATGTTACGAGCCGTGACAAAATGCTGGCGGCGGCTGAGGATATAGAAAACGAACTTAATAAACAGGTGCAGTTGTTCACCTCCCAGAGCAAGCTGATCGAGGCTCAGCGCATCGAGCAGCGCACCCGCTATGACCTGGAAATGCTGCGGGAAATAGGCTTCTGTAAAGGCATCGAGAACTACTCGCGCTATATAACCGGCCGTGAGCCGGGCGAGCCGCCCTATACATTGATCGACTTCTTCCCCAAGGATTTTATTGTTATTTTGGACGAGTCTCACGTAGGCGTCCCCCAGTTACACGGTATGTTCGAGGGGGACCGTTCACGCAAATCAAACTTGATCGATTTTGGCTTCCGTCTGCCCTCGGCCCTAGACAACAGGCCGCTGAGGTTTAATGAGTTTCTGGATAAAGTGGGCCAGGTCATCTTCACCAGTGCTACGCCAGGACCTTATGAACTAGAAGTCAGCGACCAGATCGCCGAACAGCTCATCCGCCCGACCGGACTCATCGACCCGGAGATCCAGGTCCGGCCTACTAAAAACCAGATCGATGATCTATTGGGCGAGATCAAGCAGGTAGTAGAGCGGCAGCAGAGAGTCTTGATCACCACCCTGACCAAAAGAATGGCCGAGGATCTGACCGATTACCTGGACAAATCAGGCATCCGGGTGCGTTATATGCACAGCGATGTGGAGGCCCTACAGCGGCTGGACATCCTGCGCGACCTGAGGTTGGGCGAATTTGATGTGCTGGTCGGCATCAATCTGCTGCGTGAGGGTCTGGACCTGCCGGAAGTCAGCTTAGTGGCGATCTTGGATGCTGATAAAGAAGGCTTCCTGCGTTCCGAACGGTCATTGATCCAAACCATCGGCCGTGCCGCCCGTAATGTGGATGGCAAAGTGCTGATGTATGCTGACAAGATGACACCTTCTATGACTAAAGCTATTGATGAGACCAACCGTCGCCGCGGGGTGCAGGTAGACTATAATGAACAGCATGGGATCACACCGCGCACTATAGAAAAAAGCGTACGCAATCGGGTCGAAGCTACGATTTCCGAAGACCCGGCTGTATATAATCCGTTCTTTGCCGACCTGCCCCGGGATGAGAAAAAGCGAATGATAGTGGAGCTGGAAAAAGATATGCGCAAAGCAGCTGATGAATTCGACTTCGAAAAAGCGGCTCGCATCCGCGATATGATCAAGGAGATCACCGGCGTCAAACCGACCCGCAAAGCACCGGGCAGGCCGAGAAGAAGGCAGGGGTAGTATGGGAAAAACGCAACTGATGCTGGGGGATATAGCCCCCGACACTCTCAAACAGAAACGGCAGGAGACGATTAATAAATATAAGCAGAAATACGATCTTGACGTAACACTGGCTGACTTCCTTGAGCAAGAATCCTCCGATAAAATCATTTCTGCCTGTTACCAAAAAACTGAGGAAATTAAAGGCGAAGATTTTCCCTTTGTATCGGAGCTGGCTAAGAGAATTAGGGATCTTTACCTCATACATATTGGCAAAGAACGGAAGTACTTCTTTTATGATGGCAGCCAGCAAACAGGCGCCGTCCGCCTGGAGCTCCCCATATGCTTCGAGATAATCCTGATAATTGCACTTAAAGATTTTGACCACGACATTATTGTTGTTTCCCGCGACCAGAAATCAGGCTTTTATGTAGAGATAACGCAGTATACATATAGGGTAACGGTGTGGGGAGAGTTTAGTTAGATCTTATGCCCAATCAAATCCTAGACCACTTCTGCAGCAATGATCAATCCCGCAACTGTGGGCACGAATGAGATGCTGCCGGGAATCTGCCGGGGGCTAGTGCAGGTGCGGGTCTCACCGGAGAAGGATCTCGAAGTGGCTTGATGGCCATGCAAAATTTTCAGACCACACTCAAAAATGAATTTTCCTAGAATACATTTTATTTAATTGGGACACAAAGTTCGCAATAATGGTTATTAACCATTTCGACTATATACCTCTCATACACAGGTCTTGTTTCATCGAATTGATATCCTTGCTTTAGTAGTTCTGGGAAAATTTCAAGCCATGCTTTTTGAACTGTTTCTGCGGTATGACTGATCTTGAAAACAGCATAGCAGCCCCCAACAATATTTCCTTGACTAAAATACCCGTCATTAACACAATAATCATCTGAAACAACTATACAAGTATCATAACGACAGTCCTCAGGTTTTGTTGTCTCGGGATTATCGTGAGCAATTCCCAATATTATTGATTTATCATGAAGCAGATTGTTAGACTTAGCCCAGTTTTTTATTTTTTCCATTGTTCGCATGTTGCCGGTTCCATAAGGCCCGACCTGCCTTATATATGCAACTTTATATGTTGGAATTGTTTCAATCTTCATATCCATGTCTTGATCTCCTTTCCATGTAAGTTATAAGTGATTCGTTTTGTCAACTTTACAATGCTTTAAAATAGAATGCAAAATCATTTATTAAAGCTGTAAACTTTCAACAACTTTGATTCATCATCCTTAAGCAGGGTTTGTTAAAACTTGGAATAAAGACGTCTTTTGGCCGCTTAACCCTTTATTGGTTTGGCACGGTTCACTGTACCGCAATACTCATTATGTGCTCGGTATGAGGCAAGTAATCGATTTTATAATGCTCTCCTTCTTTGATCTTATAACTATGTTCCATTATAGAAAATGCCCTACCATCGATGACGAAGTGTGTGTACTTAGTGCTGCCTCTGCCGCCAAATTTGATTTGTACATTTTTTGCTGGTCCTGCGATATGCACATAATCGTGCTTAGCCAAATGCGGGATATCAAGCCAGTAATCCTTGGCTATCACGATGAAGAGGATCATCCAGAATAACCCTAAAATAGAGTAAAACCATTCTCCGTACTTTCCGTATTCTTTATTCGGCGAAATGAATACAAAAAAGCCGATACCTACGCCTAATACTGTGAGCATGATGCAATCAACCCAGAATCTCCCGAAGCCGATAGAGGCATTTGAATTTCCGCCTACAAACACAATAAAAACGAAGAACAATGCAATAACAATTCCGATCCAGCTGCCTGATCGCTTTTCAATGTCTTCCGGTTTAGGTACGTTTTTGTATTTGTTCTTGTTCGATTTGTTGCTCATAAATATGACTCCTACCAATAGTAATGATTTATTTACTTGCTTTTCTGCTAGGTTATAGTAAATTCCTGTTCTTTGGTCAAAGAGCTTTCTAATTGTGAGCTTAAAGGGAGTATTACAAGCAGTTTCACTGCCATACCATGGACATTAATGATAAAATACAAAAAGTGACATAACTACTTGTTAGAGTGTTTAAGGATAATGGGATTCTCAGATTGGAGGAAGTTAAGTGGCAAAGGTAATCCAGGTATGTGGAGATCCGACCGTCGATTGGATGAGCATTCAAAAAGATGATTTTGTTGCGAGCGGAGGGGCTTACTTCTGGTTGTCAGACCAGTCTGTGCCACATGTCAGTCTAAGCTCTCAGCCGGGCGGTTCAGCTCTGCTCTTAGAGCTGCTGGAAAAAATGATTCCCGATAACTTAGCTAGGGTTGAAGGAAAGCACCTGGATCCACGACTGTTGAATGAGCCTAAAAACGCACCGATCAACACTTCCTGGACCATGTGGAAAGCCTATATAAAGGATAAAGAGGTGGCTTTTCGCTTATCTGAGCTGCGTGAATTTGAATCTGGTAATTGGGACTACACGGGCAATAAGTTAAAGGGGAAAGCCGATCTCCTGATCATCGAAGATAGTGGGCTGGGATTTCGCGAGTGTGAGGAAGGCTGGCCTGAAGTATTAGATAATGAGAAAAACAAAGGTAAGCTGCAGCATATCATTTTGAAACTGGCACAATTCAGTGATCAAGAACGGATTAATCCACTGATCAAGAGAATTACTGATTTGGGATATGCCAAGAACACCACCATTCTGACTTCTGTTTATGATTTGCGGGCTGCTGAGGTAAGAATCGGAACCTCACTTTCATGGGAAAAAATCATGGAAGAGATCGTTGCAGCGGTTCATAGCCAGGAGTGCCCGTTTGTTGATAAAGCCGGTAAGCTGATTTTCAACCAGGTCATTGTTTCTATAGGAGCCAGTGGGGCAGTTATTGTGGATGATAATAAAAATGTGTTAATATTTGATCAAAATGGACAGGAAGATGATTTTGCCCGGCATTTCCCTGGCCGTATGATGGGCAGCAACACTTGCGTTATGAGTGCGCTGGCCATGGCCTGGTCCGAATCCCCATCACTGGATTGTATAGACGCAGTTAGGATCGGAGTTGGACTGGCTAGACATTTGCATTTCATCGGATATAAGGTAATTGATGATCAAGGACACCGGCATCTTCATTTTCCGATAGACGACATAGTCCGCAAGTATTGGGAAGTCAAGGATCGGAACGCTTTGCCCAAAGACCCCAACAAGACTTGGAATCTGGGGCTTTATATCGACAGTAATGATTTAGTGCTGGATAAGAAGAAGCGTGGACGGTGGACCATTCTTGAAGAATCTATAAACCACTCGTCTAATAATGAAAAAGATAGAACTGCTGCCGATGTGGTATGCGACGTAGCACGCAAGATTGTCCTGGAGGGGCCGCAAACGGCTTTGCCATCTGCGCCGATCGAGTCTGTTGGCAACTGGCGCAGTGCAGATCGTAATGAGATTGAGGGCGTACGCAGCGTCAATAATGCATTTCGTGAATATTTAGAGTTGAAGAATCCCGATAAACCGTTGTGTGTGGCAGTCTTTGGCCCTCCTGGAGCCGGCAAATCGTTTGCCATCAAAGAAATAGCCAAAGGTCTGGGTATTGACAAAGATGCGCAGCTGACTTTTAATATGTCCCAGTTCGAATCACCTCAGGAGCTGGCCAATGCCTTTCACCAGATTCGTGACTTACATCTAAAAGGCAAAATGCCGCTAGTTTTCTGGGATGAATTTGATACACCATGTGAAGGCAGGCCACTTGGATGGCTGCGCTATTTTCTAGCACCCATGCAGGATGGAGAATTCACCGAACAGGGTAGAGTTCACCCGCTGGGAGGTGGAATATATGTGTTTGCTGGGGCTACCAGGCCTTCGTT
This sequence comes from Acidobacteriota bacterium, assembly GCA_050259595.1. Lineage (GTDB taxonomy): Bacteria > Bacillota > Syntrophomonadia > Syntrophomonadales > DTU052 > JBLNAX01. The sequence continues at coordinate 39,744 of JBLNAX010000100.1, forward strand.
CGCCGCATTTGTGGCGGGCTCAAGCCAGGCTGACCTGGAGGCCAAAAAGCCCGACTATGTAAGCCGCCTAAAAGCTTACATAGATGTCCGCGGACCTAATGGTAATCCGAACCCGGTTGAAGATTGTATGCACGTGATTCGACGGGCATTTCTATTCAATACATATCTGGAAACCAACGCACCGCAGACTAAGAAAGCCGGCAAGTTCCAGATCAACAGGGGAATTATTAATGCCTTTTTGCAGATCAGCCGCTACCGCCACGGGGCCCGGTCCATGGAGACATTAGTCAAGATGAGTTCTCTCTCAAGTAAGAAAAAATATGAACTATCCAGTCTGCCGCCTGACCATATTGTCGATATGCATGTCAATGCCGAAGAGTTTGGAATGCTCACGCGCATCGGCCATCTTGATTCATTGCGGATAGCTGTGGCGGGACATGTCAATTTGGATCTTAACAAACTAGAAGACTTGAATAAAGGTATATTGAAAGCTATAGGATTTGTCATAAAACAGTATCCCGAGCGGGTTTTTACGGTCTTCTCGCCACTAGCAGAAGGAGCCGATCGTTTGCTGACTCAGGAGTTGTTAAAGCTTGAGGGAAGTCGACTAGTAGCAGTACTTCCTTTGCCGGTCGAAGATTACGCAAATGTTTTTGGGCCAAACGATGATCCCAGTCCTGATATAGCAGACTACCTTCAGGAACTCCGACACTGGGTCGATCATATAGCCCGGGAAGTCATCGTAATGTCTCGAAAGGGTCGGCGCAATGAGGCCTATCGCGATGCAGGATGGTTCTGTGCTGATAACTGTGATGTCTTGATCACGGTTTGGGATGGGCAGGAGGACCAGGCGTTGGGCGGAACCGCCTCGGTAGTAAACCGGGTCCTGGCTCAGGACAAGCCGGTCTGTCATGTTTGGGCGAATAATAACAAAGTGGAAGTCAAAGATAGTCTGAATGCCAAGGCCAATCTGGGTAAGGTAAGACACATCAATTTCCCTGGATCTGTGAAAGGGAAATGGATTGAAAAATAGGTACTGAAACTGTAGCATTAGGGCGATCTCGAATAAAGAGATAGCTGACTGGGATTATATGCTAAGATTTAGACATACATAAACATTTTCAATGGGGGTGATCAGTTGAATAATTACCGTGTTTTCATTAGCTATTCACATACTGATCGGCAGCTAGTGGAGCAGCTAGTTGAAATATTGATAGAGAATGGGCTGACCCCCATGTGGGATAAGAACTTTGCTTATGGATCAGGGTTTCATGAGCAGATCCAAGATTTTATTGCCCATGCTCATGTGTTCCTGCCGGTCATTACCAAGGAATCAAGCCAGCGAGGCTGGGTGCACCAGGAAATCGGATATGCCATGGCATTGAATATCCCTGTTCTGCCTGTGACTCTGGAAACCTTGCCGGGGGAAATGCTGCAGCAGATACATGCTATATCTCTTAAGAGCGATTTGGAGGGAGCCCGGGAACAGCTTTCCTGGAACATATTTGATAACCTTGTCAATCGTTATATGGAGCCATCATTGGCTCTTTTTCAATGTGCTGAGTTAGCTGAGGATCGGGCCATCATGATGGAGCGGTTCGCTAACCATGTTCTTAGTTTAAACGAATACGGTTTGGTGAGGCAAAAAGGTGGGTTAAGCTCCTTTCATATACCTGATAAGGTTATAACCGATCCGGTATGGAAAGCACGATACGATACAGGCTTTATGAAAAGCCAGTATCATTGCCGCTGCCAGCGCAACGAGAGGATCGCTCTTGAAAAGCATGCCATTAGCCAAGGGTGCCGATTGATAATAGATCCCTTGATCCACCACAGCAGATATAGTGAATCGGCGGAACTGGTACGCTTGCAGACGCTGCTGGAATTTATGGAATCGATGCCAGATGACAAAGTGCAGGTCGCAATAAATAGCAATATGGATCGGGAAGAGAGCATCACTATAGTAGGCGACTGGTTTATTGCGGAGGCGGTGTCTTCGGGTATTGCCCAAGGATATCGTCAGACGATTTTTACTCGCCATGCCCCGAGTATGAGAACTAAAATAGATCTATTCGATCAAGAATTCAATGAACTGATTCAAAAAGCCGGCTGGAAGGCAGAAGAGTCAAGAGTGCAAGTGATCCGCGACTTACGGAGTCGTATTGAAGAACTGAGGTCAAACCTCCAAGGATAGTTACATATAACCACTTAATAATTGAAGGAGGTAGCATGCCCAATGACATATAAACCAGGACCGATCGATACTTCCTCGGTAGTGTTAAGTAATGAGGTGCTTGAATTGACTGAGCTGTTGGCCAAAAACACTCACGAAATATGGGCTAAACAGAGGATCGCCGACGGATGGGAGTTTGGGCTGTTGCGTGATGACAACAATAAGAAACATCCTTGTCTGGTTCCTTATGAGGAGCTTCCCGATTCCGAGAAGGAGTATGATAGGAATACCGCTTTGGAGACATTGAAAGTTATGGTGGCTCTGGGATACAGAATATCGAGTCCAAACGTCTAGAGAGGTGACTTCTTTGGCAAAAAGTCCGCGGCGTCCTAGAATAGCTGTAAATCTCGGTGTAACGGGGCATCGTAATCTTGACCTGACTGAAGAGGGCCAGGTGCTCTTGAAGAGCAAAGTTGAAATGGTGCTGCGGGAAGTCCAAAAGATAGTATATAAAGAGTACAATTCGCCTGCATCACCCTTTAATGATCTGCCTCCCAACTTACGGGTGATATCGCCGTTAGCCGAAGGTGTTGATCGCCTGGTCGCGGCCAAAGCCTTGGAGTTAGATTATGAACTGCAATGCCCGCTGCCCTTTCCCCAACAAGAATATGAGAAGGACTTCAGAAAAGATCAATCAATAAAGGATTTTCGTGAGCTCCTTAATCAAGCTAATGCCATATTAGAGCTCGATGGAACGGAGCTTGGACGAGATACCGGTGAATCTTATCAAGCCGCTGCTGAAGTCATGCTCCATCAGAGCGACCTATTGATCGCAGTATGGAGAGGTCGGGAGCCTGGCGGGAAGGGCGGCACCTGGGATACTATTGAGAAATCACATAGTATGGGCATTCCTGTTATCTGGATCAGCGCCACAGAACCATTTGATATAGTCTTAATGGACAAGTTTGATGTTCATCAAGAATGGCAGGAGAACCTGCAGCAAAGGCTGACCGGTATTTTGAACCCGCTAAACACTGATACACTATCAGAGGTATATTTTCGCGAAACTAAGCCGCTCATCAACTGGGGATTTCCCTACTCATTATTCAAAAATCTGATCGGCAATAACAAGCTCAGTGTGCCTAATATCAGGATGGAGGATTTTGTTGGATCAACCGAACGCGAATGGAACGATGATTGGGATAAAGCGCCGGGATTGCCCCAGATGGCCACCCATAATGCAAACCGTTTTTTCAGTGAGACTTATGCGTGGGCTGACCGGTTGGCAGTATACTATTCCGGCTTGTATAGGAGTACCTACTTAACGAAGTACATATTTTTGACCTTGGCTGTGATTTCTGTGGCGGCTAGCGCAGTACTGCCCAACCCCCAATGGGCAATGGTAGATAACGTAGCCAGCCTGCAATGGAAGGGTTTTCTCTTTGTTCAGGTATTGTTTATGTTGATCACAGTCGGTTTGATAATCAAGGAAAACCGGCGGGGCTGGCATCAACGTTTCGTTGATTATAGGTTGCTCGCTGAGCTGATCAGAACCGTGCGTTTTCTATATCTTTTGGGGCACAGCATACCTTCTGTGCATTTTCCTGAGGCGGTCCCGCATAGATCAGACTATGGAACCAAGGAAGACGATGATTATGCCTATGCCTCGTGGGTCAATTGGCTTTTTCGAGCCGTGGTCCGGGAGGCGGGAATGGTTAGCGCCAGGATCGATCACTCCCATCTGGAAGCCTGTAGGACATTCTTGATCAAATCCGAGCTTGCTCCGCAATATGGATTCCACGATACCAATGAGATAATCTGTACGAGAATAGATCAACGCATGTCAGCACTAAGTATGCTCTTTTTCATATTAGGTCTAGGTGCTTTTGTATTGAGAGCTATTGGAGGCTATATACCGGCTATAACTACTGTTGATTTAGCCAAGGATATTGAAACAGCAGCGAAAATTTGTGCTATCGTTTTTCCTACTCTGGGTGCAGCATTTGCCGGGGTTCGCTCGCAGGGCGAGTTTCCTCGACTGGCCATGCGTTCCCGTGGAATGAAGTCTAAGATCGAGCGTACGATCAAAAAGCTTTTGGATTCGGAAATGTCTGATTACTCTTCCCTATCACAGGTTTTGGGTCAAACGGCACTTATTATGGTGCATGAGGTATCCGATTGGCACCTTCTCATAAAGGCCAAACCCTTATCGCTGCCGGTGTGAAGTCTCCGATAAAGAGTCAAGGAGACGGTTTGAAGTGACCCCTGACCCGGTTCAAATCCGGCGTATCCAACTCTTGCAGATAGTACGAGCCACTGCCAATCGTTTAGTTTAAAGCTTCAAATGAATTATGGAAAGGGGAAGTAAAATGCGCAAACGGGCACTAATCACGGGAATTACAGGACAGGATGGATCTTATCTGGCTGAACTGCTGCTTGAAAAAGGATATGAGGTGCATGGGATTATTCGTCGTGCCTCGACTTTCAATACGGATAGGATAGATCATATATATCAAGACCCGCATGAAGCGGGAGCTAGACTGTATTTACATTATGGTGATCTTTCAGATGCTACTGGCTTGCGCAGAACCCTTGAAGCTACCAAACCTGATGAAGTTTATAATCTGGGAGCTCAATCGCATGTAAAGGTTTCGTTCGAACAACCTGAATATACAGCAGATGTGGTTGGGACTGGCACATTGCGCTTGCTAGAAGCTCTGCGAGACTACATAAAAATTACTTCAAGAGAAGTCAGACTGTACCAGGCCGGATCTTCTGAAATGTTTGGAGCCTCTCCGCCGCCACAATCCGAAAAGACTCCATTTTATCCGCGGAGTCCTTATTCGGCAGCCAAGGTGGCAGCCTATTGGTACTGTGTTAACTACCGTGAAGCATATAAATTATTCATCTGCAACGGAATACTCTTTAACCACGAGTCTCCAAGACGTGGTGAAACCTTTGTTACACGCAAAATAACCCGTGCTCTAGGGCGAATCAAGATGGGTCTGCAGGACAAGCTCTATTTGGGCAATTTGGATGCCAAGCGCGACTGGGGATTTGCGGGAGATTATGTGGACGCGATGTGGAGGATGCTTCAGCAGCCCGAACCTGATGATTATGTGGTGGCCACTGGGCAATCATATTCAGTCAGTGAATTCCTGGAAGAGGCATTCTCTCAGTTGGACCTTGACTGGAATCAGTATGTAGAAATTGATCCTCGCTACTTCAGGCCTACTGAAGTGGATTATCTTTTAGGTGACCCAGATAAAGCGAAAAAGAAACTGGGATGGGAACCCGAAGTTGATTTTAAGCAGCTTGTTAAGATGATGGTTGAACATGATTTGGAATTGGCCAAACAGGAAAAGACATTGCGTGACGCCGGACACGAAATAGGACTCAGGGGGTATAGCAATGGATAAAGCTAGCAAGATATTCGTTGCGGGTCATTTAGGTCTTGTTGGCTCTTCTATTTATCGAACTTTATTAGACCTGGGATATAACAATCTCGTTGTAAGAGAGCTTGGTGAACTGGACCTTACAGACCAAATCGATGTTACTAAATTCTTTATGAACGAAAAACCCGATTATGTCTTTTTGGCTGCAGCCAAAGTAGGCGGTATCCTGGCCAACAACAATTATCCTGCGGACTTCATACGAGATAATATCCTTATTCAGACCAATGTTATCGATGCCGCTTATCAAAGTGGTGTTAAGAAGCTGTTATTCTTAGGGAGCGCATGTATTTATCCCAAAGTATGTCCCCAGCCAATAAAAGAAGAGTATTTGTTGACCGGGGCTTTAGAACCGACAAACGAGCCGTACGCAATTGCCAAGATTGCAGGAATCAGTATGTGTCAATCTTATAATAGACAGTATGGGACTAATTATATAAGTGTAATGCCAACCAACCTATATGGCCCTGGAGATAACTTTGATCTGGAAACAGCTCATGTTCTTCCGGCCTTGATTCGCAAAGTATATGAAGCGAAAAAAAGCAATTCCGAGTCAATAGTTGTATGGGGGACAGGCACACCTACTCGCGATTTTTTGTATGTGGATGACCTGGCCGATGCTTGCATCTTTCTAATGAACAACTATAATTCATCAGAAATCATAAATATCGGAATGGGTGAAGACATTAGTATTAGCGGGCTGGCAGAGCTTATTAAGAACGTTTCGGATTATGAGGGTAAGATTGAGTATGATAGGACCAAACCCGATGGAACTCCACTAAGGAGACTTGACGTCAGCAGGCTATTTTCACTAGGTTGGAGACCTAAGTTCACTCTGGAAATGGGCCTCAAGAATACTTATGACTGGTATGCAGTAAATCGGATATGATAGTTTCGTGTGAGCGGAGTGAATAGTATGAAAAACTTAAACGCGTCTATTTTCCGGCAATATGACATTCGCGGCAAAGCCGATTCCGATTTGACATCAGACGTGGTTACCCATTTGGGCTCGGCGATAGGTACCTGGATACAACAAAAGGGAATTCAGGAATTAGCGATAGGGGCCGATAACCGACTAAGTTCTCCCAGGTTAAAACAAGCCTTGATCGATGGGTTGATAGCAACCGGGTGCCGAGTCTTGGATATTGGCACCATTGTTACGCCAATGTTGTACTATGCGCCGGTGTTTTATAATCTCGGGGCTGGTGTAATGGTTACCGGAAGCCATAACCCGCCCGACGAAAATGGTTTCAAAATTGCTCTGGGCAAAGGAACCATCTATGGTGACGACATTCAGGAACTGCGATTCTTAATGGAATCCGAACAGTACTTGTCCGGTCAGGGCTCTGCGGCTAGTGCCGACATTTCAGGGCCCTATTTCACCATGTTAAAGGATAAAATAAATCTGGACCGGAGGTTAAAGGTGGCGGTTGACTGCGGCAATGGGACAGCCAGCCTCTTTGCCCGGGAAATCATGGTTAATTGGAACTGCGAAGTGCTCTCTTTGTTTTGTGAATCTGATCCCACATTCCCTAATCATCATCCAGACCCGGTTAAGTCAGAAAACTTGGAGACATTGAAAAATGAGGTGCTTAAGCAAAATTGCGACCTTGGAATCGCCTATGACGGTGATGCCGACCGCCTGGGGGTCGTGGATGACAAAGGCGAAATAATATGGGGTGACACCTTGATGGCTTTATATTGGCGGGAGATTCTAGAAAGACAGCCGGGTTCTACAGCCATTGTCGAGGTCAAATGTTCTCAGGCTCTTGTTGATGAGATTGAGCGCATGGGGGGGAACCCTTTTATGTATAAAACCGGTCACTCTCTCATCAAGGCGAAAATGAAGGAACTGCATGCTCCTTTTACCGGTGAGATGTCGGGACACATGTTTTTTGCCGATGAGTACTTTGGCTTTGATGATGCATTTTATGCCAGTGGGCGCCTGCTTCGTATACTATCCGAAACAGGCCGTCCGTTGTCTGAACTGGTTGCGGAAATTCCAAAGTATTACTCCACGGCGGAGACCCGCGTTTCCTGTGATGACGAGGTCAAGTTTGAGATTGTAGACAGGATGGTCGGTCACTTCCGTAAAATTTACCCCATAATCGATGTTGATGGCGCCAGGGTATTGTTTGATGGTGGATGGGGATTAGTCAGGGCTTCTAACACACAGCCTGTCCTGGTGGCGCGCTGTGAAGCCAAAACACCCGAACTGTTGGATTCAATCTGCAATGAAATGCATGAGACATTGGTGAGGGTTGGGGGCCTTAAGCCGTTCCGATGGGATTTCTAAAACTGCAAGCTTTGGTACTAGAAAGCACCCAAGTTGACTGAACCGATTCCTGCTTTGATGGCTTTCGATTTGCTTTTTAGCCGGAAATCACTAGCACTCGGATTTACAAATCCAGGATCACCCACAAGATAGTTTTTTCCCTTGGGGCTGGTACTGTCCAGTTTAAAATATAAGTTGTGGTCGATGGTGAAGTTTTTTTGGCCAGTTTGTACATAAAAATTGCGTGTGTATGGATCGGAATTCCTGCCAAAAATATTGTTGGTTACTACAACATTTACGGCTTTGGTATTGCTAATCTCTACATACGCAGTCTTGATGTTGTACATCGTATTGTTGGTGAAATAGATGTTTTTTAAGGGATGAGGGTTTGGATGTCCCCAATCAGCGGCTGCCAGTCCCCAGTTGCAGTTATAAACCACGTTATGATGAATCTTAACATTCTCCAACAGTCCGCCCTTTTCTGATGCAGCGGCAATACCGGTATTAGTGCTGCTTATTCTGTTTCCATATACTTCGATGTTATTCTGGTGTTTACTGTAGGAGTCGATATAGATGCCAACACTGTGAACTTTAGTTATGTTATTGTAGCAGATTTGGCCGTTAATACAGCCTTCATTAGCGTCGATACCCTCTTTTGCTCCATTAGATATTTTATTTTTTCTAGCAATAAAAGTGTTGACAGTGCTGAAGGTTATGCATTCCTGTAAGCCGCCTTGACATGCCCGTTCAATGGTATTCCCTTCAACAGTCACATCGTAGCCCCCAGATATGCATATGCCGGAGGACTTTGTATTGTAAGTGTAGCAGTTTCTTATTATTAGATGACTGGATCCCTTGCCAGCTTCGTACTGTCTCCAACTGGATGTCGATATTCCAAAAAAGCAGGAATTTATGATCTTTAACCCTTCTATAATAATATAATTCTGACAGTTGGTTCTTATCACTCCATCCCAGTCATAATCCCAGAGCCCTTTTCCATTCAGTGTTGCAGTTTCTCCAGGATAATTTCTATAGGTAATGTAATTTCCTTTGTTTCCTGAGGTCTTAAGGGTAACGATTTCGTTGTAGGTGCCTTGTCTGATAAGGACAGTGCTGCCAGCCGTAACACTATCCGCTGCCTTTTGGATGGTTTTGAAAGGGCGATCTTTGGTTCCTGGATTCCGATCGTTACCATAAGGCGCAACATAAAACGTGTTGAAATAGGCACTAGCTTTAGCAGTGGGACCTGTCTTGTTGGTGGCAGTGCCGCTTGTAGTGGTACTTATTGTTCGAATAAGGCTGTTCACTGGTTGAGCATACAAGCACATTGGACCAGTCAACGCGAAAACGCACATCATTATTGCCAACGGTAGTGCTAAGATCGTTCTTTTCATTGACAAGGCGCTCCCTTCTTCGCTCATATGATCCCCTCTGCGGCGGTTAAAACTGACTCGGGCAAGTATGTTCAGTCCGTAGTTATAGTATAACCGAAATGCCAGGTGGAATATCAAACATAGCTCAATAGCGCGGTTGTTTTGTCATATATTAAAGTAAAATCCCCTCTATGGTTCCAGCAAAACATATCGTATTGACCGGATGAACTGTTGCGAATTCGTGTGATGCTGCAGTTCTGAACCTGTACATAAGCAAAGCCCCTCACAGTTCACGAACTGCAAAGGGGCTTTTTCGCTTGAGCTTGTTAATCCTGTTTTACTTAATATCCCCGTGATATTCCTGAAGGGATTTAATATTAGATTCCGGTTTATCGTTTTCCAGATAGGCAGCGATCCCCATGGCGCTGGCCATGGCGGCTGCCACAGTGGTGATATAAGGCACTTTGTGTTTGATGGCTGTTTTGCGGATATAGGAATCGTCATCTTTGCTGCGTTTGCCAAACGGGGTATTGATGATCAGATGCAGCTCTTTGTTAGTTATACCATCCACGATGTTGGGACGGCCTTCGTAGAGTTTCTTGATGGATTCACACTCGATCCCATTTTCCCGCAGGAATTTATAGGTGCCTCCGGTGGCCTTGATGTTAAAGCCGATTTTTAGGAATTCCCGAGCAGTCTCCAGGGCGGCTGGTTTATCCTGGTCATTAACACTGATCAGTACTGTTCCCGATGTTGGCAGCAGCGATTGAGTGGCCTCTTGGGCTTTGAAGTAAGCCAGACCGAATGAGTCAGCCATGCCTAATACTTCACCAGTGGAGCGCATCTCTGGCCCGAGTATCGGGTCAACTTCCTGGAACATATTAAATGGAAATACTGCTTCTTTCACTCCAAAGTGCGGGATGGTTTTATTGACTAGATTATTTATTGAGTACGTTTTGCCGTCATTAGCCGCCATCATGATTTCAGTGGCGATGCGGGCCATCTGGATATTGCAGACCTTCGATACCAGCGGTACAGTTCGTGAAGCTCGGGGATTGGCTTCCAGAACATAGACTTTATCATCGGCAATGGCATACTGCATATTCATAAGACCGATTACATTCAGTTCTTTAGCGATTTTCTTGGTATACTCCACAATGGTGGCTATGTTCTTGTCTGAGATGCTGATCGGCGGTATAACACAGGCCGAGTCACCCGAGTGAATGCCGGCCAGCTCTATATGCTCCATGACTGTTGGGACAAATGCGTCTGTGCCATCAGCGATAGCATCTGCTTCTGCCTCGATAGCGTTGCTGAGGAACCTGTCTATAAGAATGGGTCGCTCCGGGGTGACACCGACAGCAGCCGAGACATACCGGCGCAGCATATCTTCATCATGAACGACCTCCATGCCGCGCCCGCCCAGTACATAGGAAGGACGGACCATCAGAGGATAGCCGATGCGATTGGCAATGGCCAGTGCTTCGTCGATGTTGACCGCCATGCCCGATTCTGGCATGGGGATATCCAGCTTATCCATGATCTTGCGGAAGCGGTCACGATCCTCCGCCAGGTCGATAGTTTCCGGTGTGGTGCCGAGAATATTGACCCCGGCTTTGGCCAACTCAGCGGCAATATTCAAAGGAGTCTGGCCACCGAACTGCACTATGACCCCGAGCGGTTTCTCTTTCTCATAAATGCTTAATACATCTTCCACGGTCAGTGGTTCGAAGTACAGTTTATCCGATGTATCATAGTCTGTTGAAACCGTCTCTGGATTGCAGTTTACGATAACTGTTTCATAGCCCAGGTCGCGCAGGGCAAAGGCGGCATGCACACAACAGTAGTCAAACTCGATGCCTTGGCCAATGCGGTTGGGACCGCCGCCCAGGATCATGACTTTAGGCCGGTCACTGCTGGTAGTTGAATCAGGCACATTGTAGGTGGAGAAATAGTAAGCCGCGTTTTCTACACCGCTTACCGGTACAGCTTCCCAGCCTTCTACGACCCCCAGAGCCGTACGGCTCTGGCGGACCTCCGATTCGGGCAGATCCAAAAGCTTGGCTAGATAACGGTCAGCAAATCCGTCTTTCTTGGCCTGTATCAGAAGTTCGTCCGGAAGCTTTGAACCTTTATATTTAAGGATTTGTTCTTCCAGTTCCACAAGTTCCTTCATCTGCTGCAGGAACCATGGCTTAAGGTAAGTCAGCTTGTAGAGATGGTCTATGTCAGCGCCTTTGCGCAGTGCTTCATATAATATGAACTGGCGTTCACTTGACGGCTCAGCCAGCATCGATAGTAATTCATCCAGTGAGCGATCATGGAAATCCTTGGCGAAGCCTAGCCCATGTCGGCCGATCTCCAGTGAACGGATGGCTTTCTGGAAGGCTTCTTTGTAGTTCTTGCCGATGCTCATGACTTCACCAACAGCCCGCATTTGGGTGCCCAGTTTGTCGATCGAGCCCGGGAACTTTTCAAAAGCCCAGCGGGAGAACTTGATGACCACATAATCACCTGAAGGTGTGTACTTATCTAGGGTTCCATCTCGCCAGTAAGGGATCTCATCCAGGGTCAGGCCGGCAGCTAGCATGGTTGAAACCATGGCAATGGGGAAGCCGGTGGCCTTAGAAGCCAGAGCCGAAGAACGAGAGGTGCGGGGATTGATCTCGATGATAACGACCCGCCCGGTCTTGGGATCGTGGGCAAACTGGACATTGGTACCGCCTACTACTTCGATCGCATCCACCACATCGTAAGAGTGTTTCTGCAGTCTCTGCTGCAGTTCGGGGCTAATAGTCAGCATGGGAGCCGCGCAGAAAGAGTCGCCGGTATGGACGCCCATGGCATCGATATTTTCAATAAAGCATACTGTGATTTTCTGATTCTTGATATCTCTAACGACTTCCAGCTCCAGCTCTTCCCAGCCCAGGACCGATTCTTCGACTAGGATCTGGCCTACGATACTGGCAGAAATACCACGGCTGGCCACAGTCTTCAACTCTTCAAGATTATAAACTAGACCGCCGCCAGTGCCGCCCATAGTGTAGGCTGGGCGAATTACGACTGGGAAGCCAAGTTCCTGCGCGATCTGTTCGGCTTCCTCAACACTGTAAGCCGGTTTGCTCTGGGGCATTTCGATGCCCAGACGGTTCATTGTTTCCTTAAAAGCTATACGGTCTTCGCCGCGTTCTATAGCGTCTATCTGTACGCCTATTATTTTGACTCCGTATTTATCCAAAACACCCGCCTTATGCAGTTCCGAGCTAAGATTAAGAGCCGATTGACCGCCCAGATTTGGCAGCAGAGCATCGGGTCTTTCTTTGGCTATTATGTTAGTCAGGCTGTTTACGTTTAGGGGTTCAATATAAGTTACATCAGCGATTCCGGGGTCGGTCATAATTGTGGCAGGATTTGAATTGACCAGTACGATCTCGTATCCGAGCTTACGAAGAGCTTTGCAGGCTTGGGTTCCTGAATAATCAAATTCACAAGCCTGTCCGATCACAATAGGGCCAGAACCGATGATCAGAATTCTGTTGATGTCCTCTCGTTTCGGCATGTTATTCCTCCAATTATTGTGTAGATTTGTTGTTCCACTTATGTTTGATTTATATCTCAATATTAAATTCTATCATATTAATGTGTTGTTATCTTGAGATACGGAATTCTTTTCACAAGAACCGGATAGTCATCTTGGTTACCAAATCACTATAAGGTCACCGGGGATGTTATAAAGATATCTTTATAATAGAGAATAATGCATATATAGTGACTGCCTTGGTACAAGGCCTTAATTTAGGCATTTACATTGAATGGAGAGGTAGAGCGCAATTCAAACCCAAAATACTGGCATTACATATGCAAGATGCCATGTCATCGGCGATGTGAGGCAATAGTCTCAAGCTACACCTCTAAAATCATGTATAGGAGTGTCGACAAAATAACCCATTCTTAGTTCTTGTTACAAGTAATACAGGCGGATTATAATAAACTATCCAATAGTCTAAATAGGAGCGTTCTTTATAAATTCGCTTTCAGGAGGTGAAAATGTTGAGAGAATATGTTAAACCCAGTATGGTTTTTGTCACAATGACCACAGAGGAAACATTTGCTTTGGGTTCGCCGGGATGCTGTGATGGTGGACTTGAAGATATGTTTGGAGGTTTATTTAACTAGTAGTATATTCACAATGGCTTGTTTTAAATAGCGCTGTCATCCACTTTTTGGGCGACAGTGCTTTTTGTTTCGGCTCTTGAATTAGGAAGGTTTTGCTTAAAAAATGTCGAAACAGTTTATTAATCCAAAAATAGGAGGCATAGTTAAAAGTGTTTCGAAAAATAGATCGTAGTTTTACGCTATTGATATTGATAATTTCAGTCTTATTCATGACCAATGGGTGTTCAGGGCTGGATTCCAATGACCAGACGTTTTCCTTGAACGGCAAACCCGTGGATTCGGCTGAGGTAGTGCTGGGCAGCATAAGTTTAAAGATATCCGGCAGCGGTTTCTTGCTCCCGGCTCAGACGACCAATCTATCCTATCAGGACATATCAGGCCCCCTGCAGAAGTTATATGTCAAACAGAATGACTATGTTAAGGCCGGGCAGCTCATTGCCGAGATAGATCCGAAAAGCGTTATTGATAGACTGGCGGACCAGCGCTTTATTGTAGCGGGCTGGCCGACCAAGATGGCCCAGATGAACGACAGCCTGCGCAATGCTGACTACAACATGAAACAAGCCAAGGCCACACTGGAGGCGGCGATAAAGAAACAGGAAACAAATGAGAAAGCCGAAGACACCGCAGATATCAACGAAAACATACAAAACAACCTTAACCGGGGAAGCCTCTCCAACCAGTATGAACAGTCAAAAAGCAATTACAATAATGCCTTAAGCGCCAAGCAATTAGCGGCAAATGAATACGAAAAGCAGAAGAAGGAGTACCAGAGCTTAGATCCTTCGGGTATGGAATCTACGAGATATAATCAGTTAGCAATGAACTACCAGCTTATTATGGAACAATGGCCAATCCGGCTCAAGCAGCTGGATGACAACATCCGCATCGCCCAAATAAATATGGAACAAGCGAAAGCCAGCCTGGATACTTTTGATAAGATCAATAAAAACAAAGATTCAATAAAGGAAAAACAAAAACTAACAGGCAGTCTTAACGAGACCTTGAGCATAAGTCAATTAAAGCTGCAGTATGACCAGGCCGTCAGTGCTTGTCAAAACGCAAAATGGAACAAAGATCTATCAAAACTGGAATATGAACGTGACAAGCTGACTCTAACCAAGCTGCAGCAGGCTTACGCCAGCAGAGTATTAAAGTCGCCGGTGAGCGGCAAAGTCATATTTGTGGAATCCATAGAACCCCTCGAGATGGTTGGTGCAGGGCAGGTGCTGGTCCGTATATCCGATTCAAGCAACGCGGTGTTCCGTATGCCGTTTGTTGATGCCCGTTATCTGAACGGTGATGAACAGGTGGGGCTGGAGATCGAAAACAAAAGTTACCAAGCCGGGATATACATCCCGCAGCCCGGCGACCAATTGACCGAGGGCAGTCGTGTATCGAACCCCAACATGATCTATTTAAAATTCAAATCTGAAATTCCTGCAATTGAATACAACAAAATGGCCAGGGCGGAAGTGACAATATCAAAAAATGATACCATGATTATTCCCAAGTCATGCTTACGCCAGGAGAATGATAAATACAAAGCAGGAGTCATACAGGGCAATAATATAACGGCGGTTGAAGTTGAGCGCGGCCTGGCAAACGACCAGCAGGTGGAGATATTAAGCGGTCTCAGCCCGGGGCAAAAGGTAAAAATGTCTTATTGACAATAACAATATTGAAGGGGAGAGGTCATGGACATCAAACGAATGTGGGATACCTTGCTGCGAAGAACCTGGCTGGTAGCTTTGCTTGCGGTGGCCGGCGGCATCCTGGCGGGGCTGTATGTTGTAATAACTTCTGCGCCCATGTACCAGGCGAACAGCACCCTGTTTGTAATGAACCGCGATAAAATGGAAATGACGGGACAGGCACTGGATTCCAGTGATATTTATTTCAGCCAGCAGTTGATAATAACCTACGGCTCGATAATACAGAGCCGGCTGGTCATGTCCGAGGCAGTAAACAGGCTTAATATACCTGGATTGAGCGAGGCCACTCTGAACTCTGTGGTAAGTGTAGGTAATACAAAAGAGTCCAACCTTCTAAACATAAACGTAGTGTGGAACGACCCGCAGACGGCGGCGTTAATATGTAATACAGTAAGTGAGGTATTCGCAGAGAAAGTAAACGAATTGACCAACAGCAACAATGTGGATATCGTTGACAAGGCACTGGTGCCGGATAATCCTCTGCCCAGCCATTCGATACAGAAGATATTTATCGGAATAGTGATGGGTTTTATGCTGGGTTTTGGGATCGTTTATGTCATGTCCGAATTTGACTCTACTGTGCGTTACGCTGGTGATATTGAAGATGGGCTGGGGCTAAGAGTGATCGGTATCATTCCCCAGCATTCCATCAAGTAAAGGAGCTCAAGTATATGCGAACTAAGAATTTCGAGATATATGATCCGGAAAACACAGTGGTACGGGATGCTTATGCAATGCTCACCGCCAACGTTCATTTTTCCAGTGATAGATCATCTATCAAGACTCTAGC
>JBLNAX010000101.1:0-27322 GCA_050259595.1 Acidobacteriota bacterium
TGGAGGTCTCTGTGGCCGTCCAGGCTAAGACCAAATACAATGACGCGCCGGGTACGGATTATTATCAGATCGGGCAGGTCGTAGATTTGATGGTAGTCATGGCTTATGATTATAACTTCGATAGTGTAGGACCGTCTGCGCCTACAGATTGGTTTGAGCGAGTAGCCGCATATGCCACTTCCCAGGCCGATCCTGACAAGGTGTTGATGGGCATTGGAACTTATGGATACGATTGGAACCTTACTAAAGGTACAAAATCTACGTTTAGCCAGAACAGCCTGAATAACATGCTGGCCAGAGGCACTCTCAATACCAAGATTGATTCCCAGAGCCGCACTCCATACAGTGATTATCGAGCTAGTAATGGCGACTATCATCGGGTTTATTTCGAGAATGCCCAGAGCCTTGGTGAGAAGTGCGGGATAATCAAAAACGACAGAGCTGGAGTGGGCTACTGGCAGATGAATGGAGCCTTTGACGATTTCTACAAAGTGCTGGGGGAGGACTAGGCGCGAAGCGGCACCATAACGGACTGTTTGGCGTACTTCAAAATCTTGGCGTTAGGGTCATTTCTTCAGTGGAAAATATTTTGGCGGACTTAATACATTTTGTAAGAATATATACTATCAAACGTATTTAAATTTGACCGTAAATCAGGAAGAGCGGATCAAAATTAAATTAGGGGGATGGTATTGTTGAATGATGTCTCGCAAAAGGGTTGGGTTTGGGTCGCGGTGGCGGCGATACTGGCTGTATCTCTAGTGGTTTCCTCATCTGTGGTATCTAATGGGATCGTTAAGGCTAAAGGGGTAGACAATGTAATTACAGTAACTGGTTCGGCTAAGGAACAGATCAAGTCAGACCTCGTCTTTTGGAGTGGTTCTTTCTCGGCCCAGTCACCCAAGCTGGCTGATGCTTACGCGCAGCTGCGTGCTGACCAGGTAAAAGTCGCTGCTTACCTGAAGAAAAAGGGTATTGCGGAAAAAGACATAGTCTTTAACTCCATCAATACCACCACCAATTATGTACAGCTGCCCAATGGTCAATATTCAAACCAGATCGACAGCTATAGACTGATGCAGCAGGTGGAAATAAGTTCGGACAGAGTTGATGAGATCACGGTCATTTCGCGTGAGGCTACTGAGCTGATCAACGAGGGAGTTGAATTCCAGTCCAATCCACCTAATTATTATTACACCAAGCTGGCGGAAAAGAAGATAGACATGCTGGCCAAGGCTACTGCCGATGCTCGACAAAGAGCTGAGAGAATCGGGGAAAACGCTGAAAGTGATATTGGCAAACTCCGTTCGGCTCGTCAGGGAGTCTTCCAGATCATGCCCCTTTATTCGGAGTCTGGTGATATGTCTGATGGAGGGACCAACGATACCAGTTCACTTGATAAAGAAATCATGGCAGTGGTTTCTTGTTCATTTGAAGTGGACTAAAATAGCTGATGTTTTTTAGCAGGCCTGACAGTGGGACTGCGGGCCTGCTGCGGGACATTAACGTCACCTCAACTAAGGTCCGGGTCATAGTGAAAATTCAGACTAAATATTGACAAGGAATGTTTTGTTGTGTATTCTAATATATACGAATACTAATGGGAGGTGAAGTTTATTGAGTCCTGAACTAATTGATGCTGTGCTCAGAGAAATCGGCCTAGAACATATCGACGAAGATCTGACTAACAACGACGCACAGTAAGGAAGTTTTCTTTTCAGTACAATAGCAATGATATACTCCAAGTATCATTGCCCTTGTTTCTGGAGGGGAGCGAAAAAGACGGGACCCAGACAAGGTCCGTTCAATATAAATGCCTAAACACCGGCCAATATAAGCCGGGTTTATTATTTCTTGGGATTGTTATTGATGACTATTTAATAACCCATCCAATAATTGCGGTAATAATGGTCATTAGTAGTAGATGAAGTAGAATCGATTTGCTAGTGAGTTGTGCCGGATCGACGAAAAAGATCCTGGCTGTAATGTAGCATAATGCGGTGATTATTGCTGCTCCGCCAAATGAACCAAGGTTGGCTAGCAATAAAGAAACGACCGTTATATGCAAAAGAATCCATAAGAGTATGTCAGTTAAAAAGAGCTTGGGGTAAGTCTGCCAGGGATAGGTGCCCTTTATATTCCGAAAGATAATTATCGATATTATTGGGCCTAAGGAGGTCTGGAAAAGAATTATTCCAGTAAAGACAATGACATAAATTGGAGATAATTCTGGTGACACTTTCCTCGCTCCCTCCATGACTTTATCCAAATCATACCACAAGAACAATCTAGTGAGTAACAGCGGATTCCATCGTTTTATTCCTTGGGAAGATTGACTAATTTTACAGCCGCGAAGCTAGTTGCCAAACGGCAGCCTCCCTTCCAATCTACCAGAACCCCTGGTAATAGGTTATACTACTGTTAGCACCGACCTTTGTTAGGTAAATTATCAGCATTAAGTTTTATATAATCCCAGGGAGGGGAATCATGGCTGAGGAGTTTAGTTTATTTGGAGAAAGCCCACCGCCTAAGTATGAGGAAATTACCAAGGTTGAGCCAGTTATAGAAACTTTTTTACCAGGGCTAAAAAATGGCGAGGGATATCACGAAATAAATGATTGGGACCAGCTGCGCAAACTGAATGAAAGCTGTAGCGCATGCCCTTTGCGAGCGGGCTGCAGTCAGGTAGTCTTCGGAGATGGGGACAATCAGACCAGGATCATGCTGGTCGGTGAGGGGCCTGGCCAGAGCGAAGACGAGATAGGCCTGCCGTTTGTCGGTAAGGCTGGACAACTTCTGGACAAGATCTTGGAAGCGGCTGGATTTATGCGGTCTAAAGTTTACATAACTAATGTAGTAAAATGCCGTCCGCCGGGCAATCGGCTGCCGGTTCCACAGGAGATCGCGGTCTGTCGTGGATACCTGGAGGCACAGATCCGTTTGATCAAACCGGAGATCATTGTTTGCCTGGGAGCCCTGGCTACCCAGACAATAGTGGATAATAAAGCAAAGATCACACAGGTGCGGGGCAAGTGGTACACCCGCCACGATGTAATGATCATGCCAACATACCACCCGGCGGCGCTTTTGCGCAATGAACATTTGAAAAGGCCGGTTTGGGAAGACTTCAAGCTGATTAGAGACGAGGCCAAAAAAAGGGGAATCATTGCTTGATAAGCCGTCAATTTGTGATAGACGAGACCGATGCTATGGAGCGTTTCGGAGAAAAGCTAGCCAGCATAATGGAACCGGGGGACCAGATCCACTTGATCGGGGTTTTGGGTGCTGGCAAGACCACCTTGGTCAAAGGTGTGTCGCGTGGTCTGGGATACTCAGGTAGGGTAACCAGCCCGACATTTACATTGATGAATATTTATCAAGGTAGAATGCCCATCTACCATATCGATCTGTACCGGTTGGAAAATGAAGAACCTGGTGAGGATCTGGAAGATAGCTATTACGGTGATGGAGTGACTCTGATCGAGTGGCCGCACGAACAGGGTGATCCTGAAAAAGTATTGACTGTCAGCATAGAATTGCAGGATGATGATTATGACCTGCCGCGTCATTTGACACTGCAGGGACCATCGGTCAAAGCGGAGATGATAGAGAAAATAAACCTATAGATAAACAAGAAAAACTTTGGAAGGTAGATTTGCTTTGGTGTTACTGGCGATCGACACGGCGACTCCGGTGGCGGGTGTTGCCCTAGCGGATGAAAGCAAAATATTATTTGAGATCAAGGCTAACCTCGGATTCAATCATTCGCGCACAATACTGCGGATGGTCGAATCTATGCTGGATTTGGCTGGTATAAGGCTGGGTGAGGTGGATGCCCTGGCCGTCACGACTGGCCCGGGTTCATTTACCGGGCTCAGGATCGGGCTGGCCACAGCCAAAGGATTAGCAATGGCTTCTGCCAAGCCGATAATAGGTATTTCCACACTTGACGCTCTAGCTTATAATTACTGTTGGGCGGCACCGTTAATGTGTCCTATTTTGAATGCCAGAAAGAGCGAGGTCTATACTGCTTTTTACCGGGGCGGTACGGAATTCCCTGAACGAATAACCGATTATATGGCTTTGTCACCGGAGGACCTGATTATCAGGAGCCGTGATATTATAGAGAGGGAAGCTGCCACTCATATGGTGTTTACGGGTGATGGCTTGCCAGTATACGGTGAGCTGCTGGAAACTGAGCTCGGGGCTCTGGCCAAATGTGCTCCTCGGGTGTTGGCTTATCCATCTGCAGCAAGTGCTGCTCGTTTAGCGATAAAACGCATGGAATGTGGCGAAATTGACGATATTTATGATATAACTCCAGTTTATGTGCGGTTGTCGGAAGCTGAGTACAAACTTAGCTTGTCTACAGAGCACCAGGCGAATGACGGGAGTGAAGATCAAGGCGTGTGAAAAGCTCGTGATTGAGGCGTACTTAGCGTACGTTGATTGAACGGGATTTTCGCGACAACGCAGAGATTCACTTATGTCATCAGCCTGAAACTGGGTGATTCGTAAAAGGGGCGACTTAGTTGGAAATCAAGATTCGGGACATGAAGTACAAGGATCTGGACCAGATTCTCTCCATTGAAAACGTATCTTTTCCCATCCCCTGGTCCCGCGATTCATATGCAGGTGAGTTGAAAAACCCTTTCGCGACCTATATGGTTGCTGAAGAAGGTTTTGTTATTGTGGGATATGCCGGAGTGTGGTGTGTTTTTGACGAAGCACATATCACCAATGTGGCGGTACATCCGCAGCGCCGAGGACGCCAGCTCGGCGAACTGCTGCTCATGAAGTTAGAAGAAGTAGCTCGGGCGCGCGGAACCAAGAGAATAACCCTTGAGGTGCGTCCGTCTAATGTGGCAGCCCTGGCTTTGTATGCACGATATGGTTTTGCCCAGATAGGTGTGCGCAAGGGCTATTACAGTGACAACAATGAAGACGCCCTGATCATGGCTAAGGATATTCTATGGGGCGGGGAAGTCAAGAAAGCAGAAGCCTATACTGAGGTTTCTTCTTAAAAATATAATGTAATTTAACGAGGTAGATTGTGACGAAGAACAAGGTCAGAATCCTTGGAATTGAAACTTCCTGCGACGAAACCGCGGTATCAGTAATTGAAAACGGTGGGACAATATTGTCCAACCTGGTCGCATCCCAGATAGATGTGCATCGTCGGTTTGGCGGAGTGGTCCCCGAGGTGGCTTCACGCAAGCATATCGAAGTCATAGCTCGGCTGGTCGATGATGCGATCATAGAAGCTGGCTTGCAGCCGTCTGAGCTTGATGCTATCGCGGTAACCAACGGCCCCGGTTTGATCGGTGCCCTGCTGGTAGGAGTCTCGTTTGCTAAGGCGTATGCTTTTGGGCTGAATAAACCGTTGGTGGCGGTAAATCACCTGGTTGCACACATCTACGCCAATTTCCTTGCGGAATCGCAGCCGTCGTTCCCCGCTGTATGTTTGGTAGTCTCGGGCGGCCACACCAGCCTTTTACATATGAATAGCCGCCATGAGTTTGATATCATGGGAGAGACAAGGGATGATGCCGCAGGGGAAGCTTTTGACAAGGTGGCGCGTTTCTTGGGCTTGGGATACCCTGGTGGCCCGGCGATCCAAAAGGCGGCTCAGAGGGGCACGCCAGGCGTATATAAGCTGCCCCGAGTGTTTCTGGACAGGAATGATTTTGAGTTCAGCTTTAGCGGATTAAAAACCGCCACTATGAACCTGTGGAACAAGATCAAGAAAGAAGAACGCGAAGATGCAGTCTATGACCTGGTGGCTGAGTTCCAGCAGGCTCTTGTCGAAGTGCTGGTGGAGAAAACCGTCAATGCAGCCCGAAGAAAACAGGTCAAGACGATAATGGTGGCAGGTGGGGTTGCTGCAAACAGTCTATTGAGAGAGAAATTGGTAGAAAAAGCTAAAGAAAATGCAATCGATGTCTTTATCCCTTCGCCAAGTTTGTGCACGGATAATGCCGCCATGGTAGGGTGTGCCGGATACTACCATTTTGTGGATGGAAACCTGGCAAATTGGGACTTAAACGCATATCCGAGTTTTGATTTTTTTGTGAACAACACCTGTGGATAATGTGGATAACTCTGTTGATAACTGATTATCCACGCTTTCAGACCACTTTAGGATACTAAAATATGTCGATGCGAATTGTCGAATATCAGAATAACGCCTTGTACCCTTGTGGATAATTCGCTAGCCTAGGAGGTTGTAAGGTTGCACCCGATACTGTTTCAAATTGGGAAGTTGTCGATCCACTCTTACGGTTTTATGTTGGCAATTGGGTTTGCGCTTAGTCTAGTGCTGTTTCTAAGGCTCGGGAAGCAGGAGGGGTTCAAAGAAGACAATCTTCTTGACCTGGCTATTGTGGCTATCATTTCCGGGCTGTTAGGTGCTCGCCTATTCTATGTTTTCTTTTATGACTGGACTTATTTCAGCCAGCATTTGCTGGAGATCTTTGACCCGCGCAGCCAGGGCCTCGTCTTCTACGGATCTTTGATACTGGGCATTCCAGTCACGTTGCTTTATGTGAAATATAAGAAAATGTCTTTCTGGAAGGTAACAGATCTGTTCGCGCCTTTTGTGGCACTGGGATATGCTTTTACTCGGATCGGATGCTTTCTGAACGGCTGCTGTTTCGGTAAGCCGACCGACCTGCCATGGGCGGTCGTATTCCCCAATCTGGATCTGCTGCCCCGGCATCCAACCCAAATATATAGTTCGATAATATCCTTTGGTCTGTTCGCGCTTTTATACTGGCTGTATAAGCGGCGCCGGTTTGATGGGCAGATATTTGCAGTTTATCTTGTGCTGTATTCGACCATTCGATTCATGATCGAGTTTTTGCGCGAGAATCTCGTGGTTTGGCAGGGCTTGACGATTGCTCAGGTGATTGCTGCCGGCGGGATCGTTATTGGTGGAATCCTGTACTTGTGGTTGGCGAAAAAACCACTGCAAAATGATGTTGTTATAAAGGGAGAGGAGTGATATAAATGGCAAAATTATTGACGGCTCCGGGAATGGGCAAATGTATCGGTTGTTACTCCTGTATGCTGGCCTGTTCACGTGATGTACAGAGAAGCTTTTCGCCGCAGTATGCTGCCGTGCGGATCAGGACCAGGGGCGGTCTGCAAAGCAAATTAGCTGCAGATATATGTAGGGCTTGTGAAAACCCGCCTTGTGTAGAGGCTTGCCGCTACCAGGCGTTGACTCCACGCAAAGGGGGAGGGGTCAAGTTGACTGACGAAAAGTGCACCGGTTGCGGCGACTGTATCACCGCCTGTCCGGTGGGGTATATATTGATCAATCCTGCCACCGAAAAGATCGTGATGTGCAATCACTGCGGGATCTGCACCAAGTTCTGCCCGCATGAAGTACTGGTATTGGCGGAGGTGGAATAGATGCTGACCAAAGATTTTGTGAGAGTATTAAAAATAGATCTGTCAACTGGAACCTTTGAGATCAAGGACCGGTCTGATTTGATGGCCTACCTGGGCGGAGTGGGCATCGCCACCAAGCTTCTGGACGAGGAAATACACTATGATCGGGATGCATTAGATCCAGATCAGCCGATCGTTTTCGCTATTGGACCTATGTCCACGATTTTTCCGGTGGTCACCAAGACCGTTTGTATGTTCCGTTCGCCGCTTACCGGGGAACTGGGCGAGAGCTATGCCGGAGGCCGCCTGGCCATGGCCATGCTGTATGCTGGATATGATGCGATCGTGATTACGGGCAAAGCCGCACGGCCGGTGTACCTGTCGGTACACCCGCGGCAGGTGAGCATTAAGAAAGCCGATCCTTTGTGGGGAACCACGACTGAAGAAGCGGGACGTTACCTGCGTGAAGTAGAGCTAGGCCGAGGCTTCCGTTCCATTGTCCGGACCGGGACAGCCGGTGAAAAAGGCATTTTGTTTGCCGGACTCAATGTTGACACCTACCGTCACTTTGGGCGGCTGGGTGCAGGTGCGGTATTTGGCAGTAAGAACCTCAAAGCTATGGTCATCTCTGGTGATAAGAATTACGATATACCACGCGAAATGTGGAAAGAATACCGCCAGGTCTACAGTGACATCTATAAAAAGGTCACCCAGACCGAGACCATGGAGAAGTACCATGACCTGGGCACTCCCAGTAATGTTTTGAAACTTAACGCGGCTAACGCGCTTCCGGCTCGCAACCTGCAGGCCAGCAGTGTAGATAATGCCGAAGAGTTTTCGGGAGAATCATTCGCCGAAGAACGCCTGGTACGTAAAATGGCCTGTATCGGCTGTCCGATCGGCTGTATCCATATTGGACAGTATCGGCGTTTGTTCGATAAGAGCCATGAATACGAGACCATCAATCTGCCCTATGACCATGAACTGATATTTGCTCTGGGCACGTTTATCGGCACTAATAACAAGAACGATTTCTTTGCTCTGCTGGACAAGATCGAGGCCTATGGGCTGGATGTCATGTCGGCTGGAGTGCTTATGGGCTGGGCTACAGAGGCCTATGAAAAAGGTATTTTGAGCGAGGAGGAGCTCGGTACTAAACTGGAATTTGGTTATCTGGACGGCTATCTGAAGCTGATCGAGAACCTTATGAAGGGCAAGAACGAGCTGTACCGGACCATGGCCAGAGGAACTGAAGCGGCAGCGGCTAAGTACGGCGGGCTGGACTTCGCTATGTGCTTTGGCAAGCATGAGATGACCGGCTATCATACCGGATATGGGGCTGCTCTGGGTCAGGCAGTGGGCGCTCGCCATTCGCACCTGGACAATGGCGGCTATTCATATGACCAGAGCAAAGATCCTTCAAAGATAGATGAATTCGTCAATTACATCTTTGAAGAGGAAATCGGGCGCTGTGTGGTCAACAGCCTGGTGATATGCTTGTTTGCCCGCAATGTTTATGATATCCCAACGGTAGCTCGTGCACTGAATTCCATTGGAATCAAGTGGGCCGAGGACGAACTAAAAGAACTGGGCAGAAGGATTTACCGACTTAAGCTAGAAGTCAAACAAAAAATGGGATATGACTTCCGCGGCATGAGATTCCCCAAACGCTTCTTTGAGACTCCTTCGCTGCATGGCCAGCTTAAGGAAGAGGTCATGGATGCCATGCTTGATCACTATGTAAATAGAGTAGATGGTTTGATCAAGGAGGTTCCGCTTGGTTAAGCGCAAGGAACTGAGACAGCAGATGCTGAAAAAGCGTGATGCGATGGATGCGGCGGAGGCTTCGGAACGGAGCCTCCGTATTTGTCGTAATCTTGAAAACTTGCCCGGTCTCAAGCAGGCCCGGGTATTGATGGCTTATGCTCCAGTGCGCAATGAGGTCAATGTCACCTATTTCTGGGAGAGTCATTGGTGCGAGGGCACGACGGTAGTACTCCCGCGTGTACATAAGGACCGGCTGCAGGCTGTAGAGTTTAAAGGATGGAACCAGACCGAGTCGGGTTCGTTCGGAATTCCGGAACCACTGGGCAAATCCTTTCCGGTGGAGAAGATCGACGCAGTTATCGTTCCGGGGTTGGTTTTCGATAATCATGGTTACCGTTTGGGTTATGGCAAAGGTTATTACGATGGTTTTTTGCCACGGCTGCGGAGTGGTGCTCTGAAATGTGGGGTGGCTTATGATTTTCAACTGGCAGACAATGTGATGCCCACCGAACGCGATGTTGGATTAGATGTTCTGGTGACTGAGAGTGAAATAATAGTATTGCGATAGTAATACATAAGCGTTGAAAATGCGGGTTGCTAGAACATGTCAGTGAAGGCTGCGGTGATGACCGTGGCTTTAATATTTTGGGTGATAAAAGTGCTTAAAAGCGAAAAAACATATAACACAAAGGTATAACATGAATTAACCTAAAGTTGACTTGGCTTGATTGACATGAAAATAAAGGTTTTTAAGCGACATTATCGAATTTAAAACTAAAACACATACTCCTAAATCGATCTGCGTTTACCCTTCGACCGCAGTTGTAACGTTGCTATCAGGATCAATTAACGATGTTGTGTGGAAAGCAATGAAGTTGTATTTGGTCTTCATATGGAGGGTGCCGATGCGTTCTATTCTTACACCACCAGTATTTGCGAATGAAGAGCAAACACGCAGAGCCTACATTGTGCATGTTTTTTCCTGGTCTATTGTCTTCATATCAATTCTGTTCCAGGGCATACAGGCTTTCATGCTGCAGGAGCATGCTGCTCGGTATTACATAATAATGGGTCTTATTGCTTCTGCGTATTTGCCAGTGATTCTATTGAATCGGCGCGGTTATGTGCGCTTTTCAGCGGTATTCATCGTTATCGCATTATGGGCAATTGTAACCGGATCATGTTTAACTGGTGATGGGCTCCGTACCCCAGCAATTGCGGTATACTTGCTAATCGTGCTAATTACAGCATTGTTGTTCGGAGGCCGAGTTGGAATTGCCTCTGTGATTTTATGTAGTTTAACAGAATTATGTATTGCTTATGGCCAGCAAATAGGACTTGTGAGCACAACAGCCATTCAGCGTTCTGCGGCTTCACTTTGGATCGCCAACACTTTTTATTTGGCTTTAATGCTGGTTTTACAGTATCTTGCTGTTAGTTCTATTCAATCGGCTATAGCCAAAGCAAGGAAAGAACTCTCTGAACGGTCGAAAGTCCAGGAAGCATTATACATTAGCCAGGAACGACTGCGCTTGGCTATTGAGGCTACTGGTATGGGAATTTGGGATGTCGATCTTGTTAATAATCAAATATTGCTCAGTCCCGAATGCGCTGTCATGTTTGGTTATGAATTTGAAGAAAAAAGGATGGCTTTTGATAGCATGGAATCCTTAATCTATGAAGAAGATCGTACTGCATGTATTAATGACTTTAAGGCTTATTATGAAGGGAGAACTCCTATATACAGGACAGAGCACCGTCTTAGAACCAAATCGGGCGACTGGAAATGGTATCTCAGTGAAGGCAAAGCAACCCAAAGGGATGAAGATGGCCGCCCTGCCAGAATAGTTGGTATAATGCGGGATTTATCAAATAGAAAAATTATGGAAGAGAAGCTTAGAACAAGTCAGAAGGAGCTTAAACGACTTCTTGATAATTATATGGCTGTTGCCGATAGTACTGAGGATTTGATATGGTCGGTGGATATGAACTTCGGGCTGGTTTTATTTAACAAAGCTTTGATTAATAACTTCAAGACTGGTGTCGGATTAGATATCAAGAAAGGCATGACTCCATATGATATGCTTCCTGATGATTACGCTAAAATATGGGTGGATTTTTATTCAAAGGCAATTCAGAACATGGGCTACAGAACTGATTATATAAGTCTCGCTAACAGCAGGATGCTGGAGCTTACAATAAACCCAATATTTAAAGATGGTGAAATAATTGAGCTTTCGGTTTTTGGCAAGGATGTGACCGAACGCAGAAAAGCTGAAGCAGAATTGCGGAACATGACCGTGCAGCTGGAACAGAGAGTTCAACAGCGTACTGCCCAGTTAGAGGCTGCCAATTCTGATCTGAAAGCCTTTAGCTATTCCATTTCGCATGACCTGCAGGCCCCGGTGCGGAGAATAGCTAGCTTTCTGGATATGCTGATTGATGAGTCCGGTGAATGTTTAACTGAACAGTCTCTCCATTATACGCGCCGTATAATAGATGCAACTAATGAGATGAACCAAATGATTGATTCGATGTTAAGCCTCTCCCAGGTAACACGCGATGAGCTCAATCTTTGTCAGACGGACCTTAGTGCGCTGGCGCGCAATATTGCCAGAGTTCTGCAGGAACAGGATCCCTCTCGGCAGGCTACGATCACGATCGCGGATGACCTGGTAGTATATGCAGATCCGCGATGGATGAATGTTGCCCTCGAAAATTTAATGGGTAATGCCTGGAAATTCACGTCCAAATGTAAATACACCAATATCGAGGTAGGATTCATGCTTGACTCCAACAATGTACCCATATACTTTGTGCGTGATAACGGCGCGGGCTTTGATATGGAGTATGCTAGCAGTATGTTTGTCCCGTTCAAGAGACTTCATAAAAACACCGATTATCCAGGCACTGGTGTGGGTTTGTCCACGGTACAGCGCGTCATTCGGCGCCATGGCGGCAGCATATGGGCGGAAGGAACGGTTGGCCAGGGGGCGACCATATATTTTACATTGCCGGGAGTTTTGAATTAGGGATAACTAGCAGTCTTTTCTGGCACCTCAACAGTATTGCACTGGAAAACCCTTCGACATCCTGTGTTTCAACAGGCTTATTGTGTTCATAATCCTAGCGTTTTGGAATACCCAAATACATGCTGTCTGTCCCGTAATTTGATGGCTTCAAGACCGACAAGATTGTTGGCTTGGAACACATATTCAAACTGTTTACCCTCGATGACCATTCGCATTGAACCAAAACAGTCCCTACCGGTTTCTTGCCCACGCAAGGATGATGAATTTCTGCTGGTAATTACTAATCATCGATGCTATTATGTAACTAGGTAAACTAAAACGGTTTCTAAAGTATACTTATCCGGCTCATTCAACAATTACATTCGGGGGAGGAATGTTCCAATGAGCATAGTTAAAAGAGCAGTCATTATAATTGCGCTTTTATCATTGGCCAGCGGAGGTTATTGGGGATATCAGAAGTACTTAAATAAGGACGGTGGGGAAATCAAGGCCAGCGGCACCATCGAGGCCACCGAGGCTGATGCCAGTGCCAAAACCCCTGGCGCTCTGAAGGGAGTCTATGTCAACGAAGGCGATACAGTCAAAAAAGGGCAGCTGATAGCCGAAATAACCCGTAATGACCTGGTAGCCCAGCGGGAACAGGCGGCAATGGCTCTGCTACGGGCAGAAGCCCAACTGGCGGACTTGATCTCCGGTGCGAGAGCCCAAGAGATCGAACAGGCAGCAGCCAATGTAAATATTGCCCGGGCCAGCTACGACAAATCCTCAGAAGATCTGGCCAGGGAACAAGGCCTATATGACCAGGGAGCCATTTCCAAGAACGAACTGGAACGCTATCAGGTAGCTGCTGAATTAGATAAAAACAAGCTGCAGGCCGCCGAGGCCCAGCTTAGATTGCTGCAGTCAGGCAGTCGGCCCCAATCGATCGCTGCTGCTAAAGCTGAAGTAGAACGGAGCAAAGCGGTGGTGAAAGCGGCTGACGCGCAGATCGCGGATCTTAAAATGTATTCTTCGATCAGTGGCGAGGTTTTGACCCGGAATTTCGAGAATGGCGAATTTGTACAAATGGGATCCCCGGTGGCTACGATCTCCGATCTAAATGACATGTGGATCAAGGTATACATTCCTACCGATGACAAGCCCGCTATTAAGCTTGGCCAGACCGTCCATTTCACAGTAAGTGGTTCAGATCAATTATTTGAAGGTAAGATATCATGGATCTCTTCCAAGGGCGAATTCACTCCGAAAATGATCCAGACCGAAAAAGAGCGAGCCAATGTGGTCTTTGCCGTGAAGATCAAGATCAGCAACTATAATGGTATTTTGAAGCCAGGAATGCCAGCGGATGTGGTTTTTTGATAGGGGGGATACCCAATGATCAAAACAATCGGGCTTAGTAAGCATTTTGACCGCCTGGTGGCAGTGGACAAAGTAAGTCTTCATGTGCAGAAACAAGAGATCTTTGGCTTGGTAGGGCCTGATGGAGCAGGCAAGACCACCTTGCTGCGCATGATTTGCGGTCTTATCACACCTGATAAGGGTCAGGTGTTGCTTATGGGGCGCTCTCTTGAAGAACTGGATGCCTTTCGGCAGGACCTGGGCTATATGCCACAGCGTTTTAGCCTTTATGGTGACCTGACGGTCATGGAGAATATTTATTTCTTTGGTGCAATGTATAGGCTTTCTAAAAAGATCATCGACCAGAGGTCTGATGAGGTGCTGGCCTTGACCAATCTTATTGATTATAAGACACGCTTTGCCGATGCACTTTCAGGCGGAATGAAACAAAAATTAGCCTTGACCTGTGCCCTGATCACCCGGCCTGGCCTTCTAATTTTGGATGAACCGACTTATGGTGTCGACCCCGAATCGCGCAAGGAGTTCTGGCGAATTCTCTACAAGCTAAACAAAGACGGGATGACCATTATGGTATCCACTCCATATATGGATGAAGCTGAGCTGTGCAGTAAAGTGGCTTTTATCAGCCAAGGTCGGATAAAAAAGGTCGATTCACCCATACAGTTGAAACGCGATTTTTCACATTTGGTATTGGAAGTGCGGGTGGCATCCAAAAATCCCAACCTGTTTAGGGGAGTAAATGGGATTCTGGAGTCGTCCTTTTATGGTGATAAATTTCATGTGGTCGTGAACGATGCGGCACTTGCTCAAGATAGAATTAAGAGATGCTTAAGTGAGCAGAAAGTGGAAATACAGTCGATCAGTCAGATCACACCCACTATGGAAGACCTGTTCGTGGCTTTTGCCGATCGGGAGGTGGTCTGATGCAGTATGCTGTTCATACTGAGGAACTGACCAAGATTTTTGGAGATTTTACGGCTGTCGACAGAGTAAGTCTCAACATTCAGCCAGGTGAAATATGCGGGTTTCTGGGGCCTAACGGGGCTGGGAAATCAACCACAATACGAATGCTGAGCGGAATATTAGAACCGTCCTATGGGAAGGCGACTGTACTCGGTTATGATCTAGCCCGAGAATCTGAGCTGATAAAGCGCAAGATCGGCTATATGTCACAGAAGTTCAGCCTTTACGATGATTTAACTGTTATAGAGAACCTCGATTTTTATGCAGGAATGTACAGTGTTCCAAATGGTGAGCGCAAAAAGAGAATCAAAGAAATGTTGGATATGGCTCAGCTAGCAGGCCGGGAGAACGAATTGGTTGCCAATCTTAGTGTGGGCTGGAAACAGCGATTGGCTTTAGGGTGTGCGATAATAGCGCGCCCTCCGCTGGTATTCCTCGATGAGCCGACCAGCGGCGTAAGCCCCATCGTGCGGCGTGAGTTCTTCAACATTATTCAGCAGCTGGCTAGTGAGGGGACAACAGTAATTGTGACAACCCACTTTATGGACGAAGCTGAAAGATGCAACAGGATCGCCTTTATCTCGGCTGGACGGCTTATTGCTTTCGATACTCCAGACAATCTTAAAACTGGGTCGCTGGATGGCTGCCTGGTGGAACTCGAACTGGACAATGGAATCGAGCGGATGTCAGAGATCGAGGCTCAGCCTTATGTTCGTGAGTGCAGTATTCATGGCCCATTACTGCATGTTTTGCTGGATAGCCCGGATAACATCGAAGCTCTTCATGTGCTGACAGGAGTCGATCCGAGTCCGATCATACCCAGTCTGGAAGATGTATTTATTGCGCTGGCCAAGAAGAACAGGAGGTAGCTTGCGATGAGTAGGATCATGGCCATCATGAAAAAAGAATTCCTGCAGATCAAGCGTGATCGCATGACATTGGCGATCGTATTAATGATTCCCCTTATACAGATCCTGCTGTTCGGCTATGCCATTCAGACTGAAGTAAAACATATTCCTACGGTAGTCTTCGACCAGTCGCTTTCTCAGGAAAGCCGTGACATGCTCGAATCATTCACTGCTTCCGGGTACTTTGATATCCAATATGTTGCCGGGAGTTACAGTGATGTCAACCGCATGATCGATAAAGGTGATGCTAAGGTGGGGATCGTTTTCCCGCCTGATTTTGCACGTGATCTAAAGCGCGGGGCATCGGCTTCGGTCCAGGTGCTGGTAGATGCCTCCGATAGTATGGTCTCCAATCAGGCTATCGCTACCGCGAATTCAATAGGACTGATCAAGTCGCAGGAAGTGTTGTTCAGCAAAATGCGGGTGCGGACTATTCCTTATAATATTGAAGTACGGCCCTGGTACAACCCGGATGGTATTACTGCTTATTATATGGTTCCAGCCATCTGCGGTATCATTCTGACCCTGACTATGATGATGTTGACGGCGGTTTCGATCGTGCGCGAACGTGAACGTGGGACATTAGAACAGCTCTTGGTCACACCAATGAAATCATACGAACTAATGGTAGGTAAGACTATTCCTTATATAGCTCTGGGTTATATCGAGATGACGGTGGCCTTAGTGGTAGGGGTTATTTTCTTCGGACTTCCCATTAAGGGCAGCTTGGTCGAGCTTTATATTCTGAGCTTGTTCTTTATCGTGGCTTCTCTAGGATTAGGCATTATGATATCAACAGTGGCCAAGAACCAGATGCAGGCTTTTCAGATGTCCTTCTTTGTGATACTTCCTAGTATTCTGTTATCCGGGTTCATGTTCCCGCGTGCGGGCATGCCGAAAATCATCTACTACATCAGTAATGTCATTCCGCTGACATTTTATCTGGATATAATCCGAGGTATTATCCTGAAAGGTATAGGATTTTCTTACCTGGTCAAACAAGTGGGTGTTTTACTGCTGTTCTCGGTGATTTTTATGACCATTGCCAGTCTGCGATTTAAGAAGAAGATAGCGTAGTCTGAAGGGGGTGGCTTGGTGGATATTCGTGAGAGAATAGTTGCTGCTTGTCAGGAATTGGCAACCACACGCGGATTCTACAACATGACGGTTGATGAACTGGCCGCGAAGGCAGGCATTAGCAAACGGACTCTTTATCGCTATTTTCGCAGCAAAGACGAGGTTATCGAGGCAACTTTGGATGCTTTTATGCTGGATGTAGCTGATCATGCTCGGAGAACAGTGGGCGAGATCGAAGATCCGGTAGCCATAGTATCTTCTATGATGACATTTGTATTTACGCGCGGTCCGTTTATTTTTGGACAACAAGGTTTGTATGATTTGCAGCGTTACTATCCGCATTTTTGGAAAAAAATCGATGATTTTCGAACTGAGAAAATACGTTCCATTGTTAATGCTGTTCTGGCCAAAAATCCAGAAGGAGTCGTTGGTGAAATTGATCCTCGAATCGTAAGCGCTGTGGTCTTATCCGCAATACAGTCTGTGATCAATCCGAGCTTTCTGCTGGAAAACCAATTGACCTTTCCTGATGCCATAAACCAGGTGAGCAAACTTTTAATAAATGCTCTTTTAAGACATAATTAATTCAAAGTCAAGAAACTGGCAGGCTAATGACAGGAGTGAAGATCAAGGCATCAGAAAACCTTGTGATTGAGGCGTACTGAGGTACGTTGATTGAACGGGGTTTTTGAAATAACGCAGTTATTCGCTTTTGTCACCAGCCTGAACACCCGCCAGCGTGCGGGTTGTTTAATTTTTAGCAGGTTTTTAATATTCTTATGGAGAAAAACTTTTGTAAGTAAAGCAAATGTTTCCAGGGGGTTGCTTATGAGCGATTACAGAATCCTGCTGGTTGCTGAGCCATTCGGTGCCGGCCACATTCATGCCGCGAACAACGTGGCTGATGCCTTAAAACGTCTACAACCTGATGCCCAGGTCACAGTGATAAACAACTCGGCTGAGCAGTCAGGCAAAAAGAGCGGATTTTCCAGCCATTTTTACCTGGGGGTTTTAGAACGACTGCCGGGACTCTATGGGTCATTATACCGCCAATTTGACAAGCCGGGCGGAGCCAATATGCTGTTTCGCGCAGCTTATGCTATAGGCCCA
Organism: Acidobacteriota bacterium; assembly: GCA_050259595.1. Taxonomy (GTDB): domain Bacteria; phylum Bacillota; class Syntrophomonadia; order Syntrophomonadales; family DTU052; genus JBLNAX01. The sequence continues at coordinate 17,612 of JBLNAX010000101.1, forward strand.
GTTGACCTCAAAAATGAAATAGAATCCTTTAACCCGCAGATGGTCATTGCGACCCATCCACTGCCCCTGCCCACCCTGCGTGCATTAAGAAAAAATTCAGGCCACGCTTTTGCTCTAGGTGCGGTCATTACAGATTTTATATGTCACGGTTCCTGGCTGTACCCCGATTTAGAACTGTATTTTGTCGCTTCCGAGCAGTTGCGGGACTACATCATGATCTGGGGTGTGTCGGCTGATCGAATAGCTGTCACAGGAGTGCCTATCTCAGCCCGCTTCGAGCAGCCGATTGACCGTACTGCGGCTAGACAGAAAATGAGCTTGGATATGAACACGCCTGTGATATTGATCATGGGCGGTGGTTTGGGCATGGGACCTATGAGCGACCTGCTGTTGGGATTGAACAGCATTGAAAAATATGTACAGTTGGTGTTTGTAACCGGCAACAATGCGGAACTCAAGGAATCTTTGGATGGAATGATCAGTCAGTCCAAGCATAAGGTTAATGTATATGGTTTTACCAAAGAAATACCGGCGCTAATGGCTGCAGCCGATGTGTTGGTTTCCAAGCCAGGTGGCCTCACCTGCAGTGAGGCTATTGCCTGCCGTTTACCGCTTATAATAAATGAGCCGATTCCCGGGCAGGAAGAGGACAATGCTCGATTCCTGGAACAAGCCGGGGTAGCTGTTATGACCAGAAATGTGTCAGAAGTGCTGGCTGCTCTAAAGAGGATCTTCGGCGCTAGTGAAACGAAAATGTTCGATCAGCTGGCCATGGCCAGGCTGTCGCATCCTGATTCCTCTGCATTGATAGCATCACGGATCATAGAGTTTATAGATCAAAATCGATAAATATTGAATCAGAAGGAGGTCGTTAATATGAAAAAGTTAAGGATTATTGCTGCTTTAGCCACAGCAATTTGTTTGGTTTTAGTTTCCCAAGTTAGCCTTTTCGGAGCGCCATCCAATGTCCAGGTTGCCAAGTTCTTTATGGGCAAACGCAGCTGCCTGGTAAACGGTGTGGGTCAGGCCGCCGATGCGGCTCCCTGCGTGGTTAAGGGAACCACTATGATTTCTCTGCGCTGTGCAGTTTATGCGGTAGGACTGACGGAGAATGACTTCGTGGTTAGTCAGAGCCCTGCCGGAACAGTGATCGCCATCAGCCGTCCCTATGTCCAGAACAAAGTATCTGTTAAAGATGTTGTGTACTTTACGGTAGGGAAAAGCGACTTCTATATCAACAGTCCCAAAACCGCCGGAAAACTGGAGGCTCCGGTGCAGATAATCGGCGGCAAGGCCATGATGCCCTTTCGCTCTACGATACAGGCCCTGGGCGGGCTTTGCTATGGCGACCCCAAGGAGAAAAGTATTACGGTGGTGACATGGGTCAAGCCGTTGGCGACACCACAGCAGGTGACGAAAAAGCTGGTGTTAAGGGAAAATGATAAGAAAGCTGTCGTCACCGGTATCGATGGCAAGACGCGAACGATTTCCGGTCCTGCTCCGGCGTGTATTGGACAGCCGCCCGTGGGCTGGATGCTGGATGCGGTACAATATCTCAAACTGTGGGGAGTACCGGCGGAATCTGTGTTCTATGATCCAGTACGGGGCGGACTTATGATGCGGGGAATGAACGGGCCAGGGAAGGCTACATATATTTATTTCTATACTGGGCAAAAACAGGCCTTAGATAGTCTTAACCGCCGCTATCCAGACGCCAGTCAACTGATGGGGGTGGACCCCTTCCGCAATTCAGGGGGCAAGTTTCTGGCCGGACGTGCGGTTTTGTGCGCGCCGGAACTGCTTTTCGGCGGCAGGATAACCTCGGAATATATTCTGGAGAAGCAGACATTAAATGTGGAATGGAAATAGGAAATTAACGTTTTGGTAACAGAAACTAAACCAAGCCAGGTTATAATTTATTATAGATATAGATTGATTGAAGGAGGGCAAGCAGCATATGGAAGCAAAACCAGCATCATTCTCAACTGTGACGATGGCCCAAATCGTGCTGCCTTCGATGGCCAATGCAGCAGGTAATATGCATGGCGGCGAAGTAATGAAGCTTATGGATAGTGCAGCCGGGGTGGCGGCGCAAAGGCATTCACTATGTCAGGTGGTAACCGCCAGTGTGACCCAACTGACCTTTCGTGAGCCGATATTTGTAGGGGATCTGATAATCTGCAAAGCGGAGATAATTTATACCGGTAAGACCTCGATGCAGGTCTATGTCTCAGTAGAGATCGAGAACCTGAGCCGCGGCGAGACTAAACACGGGTTGGAAGGTTACTTCGTAATGGTAGGGATAGACCGTAATGGCCGGCCAGTACAGGTGCCTCCACTGTTGATTGAAAATGAAGTTCAGCAAGCTCGTTTCGAAAAGGCCAAGCTGATTATAGCAGAGATGAAAAAAGTTACATCACTTTAGCAGGCATATGACAGAAGAGAATCTTATTTCAGAAAACCCGTGATTGAGGCGTACTTGAGGTGCGTTGATTGAACGGGTTTTCCTTACGCCTTGATCTGCACTCCCGTCATACGCTTGATGGTTGTGTCAATAATATCGAGGCTAGTTTTTGATTGCTTTTACTTATGATCAAATGTGATCTTAATATCAACTATTTCCGGTCGGTTGCCGATGCGGATGGGCGGCCCCCAGGTGCCATAACCGGAGGAAACGATTACATTCAGAGGACCTTTCTTAAGGTAACCGTAGTCTGTCTCAAAGATGGCACTGGTAATGTAATTTATCGGCCACAGCTGGCCATGATGGGTGTGGCCCGAGAACTGCAGATCAGCCCCGGCGGCTTCTGCTTCGCCAAAATCGGTAGGCTGGTGGCTCATTACCATGATGGGCAATGCGTGGTCCGCATCATTTAGCATATCGTCTAACCCTCGGCGGCGATTACCGCTGATCCGTCCCCGGCTGTGCTCATCCCGACCTGCAATGTAGAAGCTGTCAGCTACTTTGATGGTCTGATCGCGCAGCACTGTGATGCCGGCATCATGCAGATATTTAGCTGTTGTATCGGTATAACGGCTTATATACTCGTGATTACCGAAGACGGCATAAGAACCATATTGGGGATGCAGTTTCTTCAGAGTCTCCTCCATATTTTGCTCGATAAACGCCTGTACACTCTCGTCGATGGTGTCACCACCAAACAGTATCAAATCTGGGTCCTGCTGATTGATCGTTTCGACTAATTGGCTTAAACGATAATTGTGGATGATTGTACCCAGGTGAATGTCTGATACCGCTACGATATGCAGTTCCTTAAGAGGCGACTGTTTGTTGATCGTTAAGGAATAGCTGGTGATTCTGGGGTGATGCGCATTCCAGGCTCCACCGGCAACCAGAAAAATGACAAATGCAACAACGGCTAATCCTCCATAGTGGGGATTGTTAGTGAGGGTTGCGGGAATGAAGCCTAGCCAGTGGTTAAATAGCCGAACCAGGTCAATTATTGCCAATGTAAGAAACAGGTAGAAAAAAGCTGCCCACCACCAGGAACCGACAACTGTTAACAATTCACTTATGACCCCTGGCAGGTAGCTGGCTCCGAGACGTCCTACCAGATAGCTGAGGGACAGCAGGTACAGCGCAATGAAATAAATGCGGCTTTTAAAAAACGGAGCCAATGGAGCAAAGGCTTGAGCGCCTCGAATTCCAATGTAGTAGGTCAAGAGGCCATAGAGTATTATGATAACTATAAAGATTGGATAGAAATAATTTCGCAAGTCTTTATTCTCCCAATAAACTCTGAAATTCTAAGCTGATAGCAGTATATGCTGGATTTTACCATGATTTTGGGCGCGATGCAAAATCCGCAGGTGCTGAATACAATTCTTAGTCCATGGCTCAGGTTGACAATCTGACTTATTTGCAGGAAAATTTTGTTGAGTTTCAACTACATTTTATGAAATGTAGATAACTGGGAGGAATATGTTTTGAAAACGCTCGGGCTCTGTACAGGAGCATCCAATATCAGTTATGTTCTAGTCGAGCAGAATGCAGATGGCATTAAAGTGCTCCAAACCGATTCGATGTCGCATGAAGGTAATCCGCGCGATACGATCCGCAATCTCATTGGCCAGGACCTGTTAAAATCGGTCGACAGATTTGCGGTTACCGGCCGGCGGCTGCGGACCACACTGAACGCATCATCCATATCTGAGCCGGAGGCTATCGAATATGCCTACCAGTATGAGAAAGGCCAGACCGGTGATGCCAACATCATCGTTAGTGCTGGTGGAGAGACCTTTATGGTCTACGAGCTGGAGCGCAAAGGCAAGATCATAGATGTGTATACCGGCAATAAATGCGCATCTGGAACCGGCGAATTCTTCCTCCAGCAGCTCAAACGCATGAATCTGTCGGTGGAGGATGCCATCGAACTAGCTGATCTTGAAAACCCGTATAAGGTATCAGGGCGCTGTTCGGTTTTCTGTAAGAGCGACTGTACTCATGCCCTGAACAAAGGAGCCCCCAAGGAAAGCATAGTAGCTGGACTATGTGAAATGATGGCTGCCAAGATCCTGGAACTGCTCAATAAGGCCGAGTACCATCGGGTTCTGGTGGTAGGCGGAACTTCTGATAATACAGTCATGCTCGATTTTCTGAACCGTAAGATCGATGATATTTCGGTTCCTGAACATGCTAAGTGTTTCGAGGCACTGGGTGCCGCCCTATGGGCGCTGGACAATGATACACAGCCAGTGCATGACTTCGAAGAGCTCTTTGACATGCGTCCGTTTTCTTTCTCACTCCTGCCGCCGCTGAAGGATTATTTGCCCAAGGTCACCTTTAAGGAATCATTGCGGCAGCCAGCTGAAGCGGGTGATGTCTGTATCTTAGGTCTGGATGTAGGATCGACCACCACCAAAGCAGTCGTAATGAGAACTTCTGACAATGCTATTCTGGGGAGCTGCTATCTGCGTACCAATGGTGATCCGATTGGAGCTTCCCGTGAATGCTACAGCGAGCTTTATCAGCAGCTGGGTGATAAGGTGGAAATAATCGGTCTGGGTGTAACTGGCTCGGGGCGGCAGATCGCCGGGCTGCATGCCCTCACACCGGCGGTGATAAACGAAATCATTGCTCACGCCGCGGCCGCAGTCTACTTTGACCCAGATGTCGACACGATATTCGAGATCGGGGGCCAGGATGCCAAGTATACATACATTACCAACCGGGTACCCTCGGACTATGCTATGAACGAAGCCTGTTCTGCCGGGACCGGTTCCTTCTTGGAGGAGTCGGCTTATGAATCACTAGGCATAGATGTTGCTGATATCGGTGACTTTGCATATCAGGGCACAGGTGCACCTAACTTTAGTGACCAGTGTGCGGCCTTTATCGGCAGTGATATCAAAACTGCGATCCAGGAAGGGATCAGCGTGCCGGATATTGCTGCGGGATTGGTTTATTCGATCTGCATGAACTACGTAAATCGAGTTAAGGGCAGCCGTGCGGTGGGGACCAAGGTCTTCATGCAGGGTGGTGTATGCTACAACAAAGCTGTACCAGCCGCGATGGCGGCATTGACCGGCAAAGATATTGTGGTTCCGCCTGACCCTGGCCTGATGGGCTCATTTGGAGTGGCGTTGGAACTCAAAGAACGCCTTAATCTTGGACTAGCTAAGCCAATGCAATTCAACTTAAAGCAGCTAGCAGAGCGTGAAGTGACATATAAAGAACCATTCCAATGTGCGGGTGGCAAAGAAAAGTGTGATCGTAAGTGCAAGGTTAATCGGATAGGTATCGAAGGGCGCATTTATCCATTTGGCGGGGCCTGCAACAAGTATTACAATCTTCTGAATGATAAGAAGGAAGTCGATACCACGAAACTGGACCTGGTTCAGCTTCGTGAGCAGATGATCTTTAAGACATACTCTACTGACTGGGCGCAAAGCCTGGTGCCAGCCAATGGCAAGACGATCGGGATCAACGATTCCCTGCTGACGGCTACCCTGTACCCGCTGTACTATAATTTCTTCACGGCTCTGGGGTTCAAGGTAATTGCCGGTCGGAAAATCGATTATGATGGAATTGAACGCAAAGGTTCGGCCTTTTGCTATCCAGTAGAGATTGGGCATGGGTCGTTATCGGCATTAATAAAAGAAGATCCAGATATTTTCTTTCTGCCCCACGTTAAGGCTATGCCGACGGCAGACGATTTGGCAGCCTCGGCTACCTGTCCCTTTGTTCAGGGTGAGCCATACTACCTGCAGACCGCTTTCGAAGAATTGAGTAAGAAAACTGTGCTTTCCCCGGTATTTGATTTCACCTATGGATACGAAAGTGCGCGGGAAGAGTTCCTTAAGCTGGGTAAGAAGTTGGGGATGAACCAGCGGCTGGTAACCAAAGCTATTGAGCAAGCAACTGCTGCTCAGAATGCTTTCTTTGATGATTGTCAATCAATCGGACGTGAGTTTTTGAGGGATTTGGAGAGCCGACCAGAAGATATGGCGGTGGTGCTTTTCGGTCGTCCTTATAATGCGTTTACACGGCATGCTAATATGGGGATTCCGCAAAAGTTCGCATCGCGCGGATATGCCATAATTCCCTGCGATTTTCTGCCATATGGCCCGGAGGAACCGGCTCCTAATATGTACTGGGCTTTGGGTCGTACCATACTTAAGGCAGCCAAGTATGCAGAGCGTCATTCCCAACTGTTCGGAACGTATATAACCAACTTCAGCTGTGGACCGGATTCGTTCCTGGTATCCTACTTCCGTAACATAATGGGGCGTAAGCCATCTTTAACTCTGGAATTAGACAGCCACACAGCGGATGCCGGACTGGACACTCGTATAGAAGCGTTTCTGGATGTTGTACAAAACTATCTGGAAATGACTAAAAATGTGGCGAAGGCTGAGCCTGTACCCTATCGGCCGGCAGAAATAGTTAAAGTAAATGATAAAATAATGGTTCAGGACTCCCGCGGCAAGCTGCACGCCATGCAAGATCCGGATGTCCATGTAGTCCTGCCGTCGATGGGCGAGCTGGCGCCTCAGGTGCTGGCTGCAACCTTCGGGTATGTCGGAGTTAAGGCGACTGCGCTGTCACCTCCACGAGATCGAGAATACAAGCTAGGCCAGGGTTTTTCCTCATGTAAGGAATGTCTGCCGTTAATTTTGACCCTAGGTAGTTTAATTGAATACTTGGATAAGCGTGAGAATAAAGATGAGATTCTAGTGTATTTCATGCCTGAGACCTCCGGGCCATGCCGCTTCGGACAGTATAACATCCTCATGAAGAACTACCTGGAGAAGATGGGTGTAGAAAATGTTGCCCTGCTGTCTCTAACGTCTGATAATGGCTATGCTGGCTTTGGCACCAAAGTGGCGCTGCGTGCCTGGCAGGCAGTTATCATCAATGATGTGCTTGATGATATTTTTAGTGCGATGCTAGTGCTGGCCAAGGACCAGGAACAGGCCCTGAAGGTCTTTAAAGAGGTCTGTGAGGATATAGTAAAGGCCATTGCCACGGAACCATGGGATGGTTTGAAAAAGGCTCTGCGTAAGGCTTCCCGCAAACTCCGGGAAGTTGAGAAACAAAAAGAGATCGAAGAAGCTCCGAAAATTGCTCTAATCGGCGAGATCTATGTTCGCCGTGATGATTTTTCCCGTCAGGATCTGGTACAACGACTGGCCAGTCGCGGCTTTATTGTAAAGGCGGCGCCTGTTGCCGAGTGGATGATCTATTGTGATTACAATTTGATCAAAGGATACAGTCTGCCTAAGACGACCGGCGAGAAATTGAAGACCTATATCACAGGGTTCTTTAAGAACCGTTATGAGCGTGATATTAAAAAGATTCTGGCCAAATCAGGCTTCTATGAATTCCATATGATCGACATAGACCACATGGTGGAGAGCGTTAAACACCTGGTGAATCCGCGCCTGACTGGTGAGACCATCTTGACCGTAGCCTCGGCGCTTACCGAAGTGGTGGAAGAGGTGTCGGGTGTAATTTCCATAGGTCCTTTCGGGTGTATGCCGGGCCGCATGGCGGAGGCTATCATCAGTGAGACGATTAACGAAGAGAAGATCAAGATCGCCGTCGATAAGGATCTGGTGAGAAGGGTCATGGAAGATCATCCGTCATTGCCATTCCTGGCCATAGAGACCGACGGCAACCTCTTTACCCAGGTCGTCGAAGCCCGTCTAGAGGCTTTCTGTTTGCAGGTGGAGCGGCTGCATCGCAAGATCCAGGATTACAGGCATAGTGTAGGATAGTGAACCATTCGGGCGACTTCTATTAAACAACGAAAAAAGGGATCTGGTCTAATCCAGATCCCTTCTGGTTATTATGCTTGTTTTTAACTAAACACTGGGTGTGGTTGGCGGTACTGCCGGTTTAGTCACAGGAGCATCATCTTTCATGACTTCTTTTAAAGCCGCGAATACGCCGCCCAGGCCGGCCATGTCGCTGGGAATGATTAATTTGGTGGCATTGCCATAGCCCAGTTCTTTTAGGGTCTCAAGCGACTTCAGAGCCAGTACTTTATCATCGGCTCCGGCTTCCTTGATCATCTTCAAACTGTCGGCGAAAGCCTGCTGAACCTTCAGTAACGCGTTGGCTTCACCTTCCGCCCGCAGGATAGTTGATTCCTTGACCCCTTCAGCTTCCCTGATAGACACTTCTTTCTGAGCTTCAGCATGAAGGATAGCGGCTTGTTTGTCCCCTTCGGCTGATAGAATTGCCGCCGATTTCTGACCTTCAGCCCGCAAGATGGCTTCGCGTTTTTCCCGCTCGGCCCGCATCTGTTTCTCCATGGCCTGCTGAATATCATTAGGAGGCACGATATTCTTTAACTCCACGCGGTTTACTTTAATGCCCCATTTGTCGGTAGCTTCATCAAGTACTAGTCTTAACTTGGTGTTGACCACATCACGTGATGTTAGAGTATGGTCCAATTCCAAGTCACCGACGATGTTGCGGAGTGTTGTTGCCGATAAATTCTCAATAGCCATGATCGGATTGGCAATCTCGTAGATGAACCGGAAAGGATCTGTAACCTGATAATAAATAACCGTATCGATCTGCATGGTTACGTTGTCTTTGGTTATAACTGGCTGGGGGGGAAAGACTACTACTTGTTCCCGCAGATCGATTATAGCCCTAAAGCGATCGACCATCGGGACTATAAAGGCGATCCCCTGCTCAGCTTTGGTGTGGAAACTGCCTAGACGTTCCACTATTCCTACCGTAGACTGCCCAATGATCCTAAACGAGCGAAATAGAATAATTAGTAACAAAAATAATAACGCATAACCTAAAAAAGTCCACACAATAAATCCCTCCTGAAATTGTCTATTCCTGAACCGGCTCTACATGCAGCTTAACGCCTTCAATAGAGCGGATCACGACCTGTTTACCCGCTGGGATCTCCTGCTCAGAGACAGCTGTCCATATATCGCCGTAAACCTTGATCTGGCCAGTCTCCATCGGAGTGATATCCTGTATCACGACCGCTACCTTGCCGATCATGGAATCGACATTGCTTCTTACCTGACGTGTTTGCAGAGCCTGCATAAGCAATGGCCTGGTAAATATCATCAGGAGAATTGATAAAACTCCGAAAGCAATAGCTTCCGGACCCCAACTAGTCAAAATATCGAGCTTGATTCCCAAGGCGACAACCAGCGCGGCCAGAGCCATCCATAAGAACCAGAGGCCCATAGTAAGTACTTCGATGATGCCGC
>JBLNAX010000102.1:0-21170 GCA_050259595.1 Acidobacteriota bacterium
TAGTCTTGCGGGTTCTTGCCTTTCATGGATGATTCTTTGTAAGCCCTAGCTGCAGCCTTGTTGTTGGTCATCTTTTTGGGCTTCCGTGCTGTAGCCAGCTTCTTCCGAGCCTCTTCTTCAATTGCATCATCCACTTTTGTTATTTCCAAAAGTATATTGCCTAGGTTATTGAAGCCTTGAGAAACCAGTTCAAACTTCCCTGGATCAATTTTATCTTTTAGACTGCTTAACAGGAAGTAGTCTAAAGAATATTCTTTAGCTAGTGAAGCTTCGATTTGCTTGATCTCTGTTTCAAGTTCTTCCATGTGTTCCATCAAATGCCGCCGGCTTCCCAACAGCTCATTGAACATTTTCAGGTTGTTGGGGAAATCGCCCCTACAGACTTCATCCAATTGACCTTTGGAAATCTGCAGCATAGCCCGAAATCCGTCTGCCTGCGCATTAAGCTTTGTCACTAGGTTGTCGACTGTAAAAATCATATTTAATCTCTCCACTCATACCTGTACAAGGAGATATGTTATATTCTTAGTTAAGTTTTCTTTATCAGACCTTCTACCACTTACAATACAAAAAATCTAAAACCCTAGGCAAGCATATGCTACTCCTAGGGTTGATTATATCATTACCATTCTGCAATTTATTTCCTGTGGTCATAAAAGAACCCTTCATCTTGATAATGCTGCGGGACATAAGCTTTAGCCGCAGTTTGATTCTTTTTCAGATTACCTATTTTCTTGGTCATTTTGTCCAACTTACTTTTAATTATGATATCGCATTCATCATCTTTGGCCTTTATGTTTGTAGCCAGACTCATCAATAAATCGTTATACTGCCGAATTTTCTCGGATTCGGCAGCAGTGCTTCCGCCTTCAAGTCTCAATTCTACCTGCAAATCTCTTATTTTTAGAATCAATTGATCAATTTGATTAATAAGGTTTTGGCGCTTGTCCAGTAAAGCCTGAAATTGAGCAAATGAATAATCATCATGGTCTTTCTTAGATGCCCAGACCAACTGATTATGAGAGACCTCCAGCATTGCCTGATAAGCAATCTTTTGTTCTTCATACAAGTCTGAGAGCAGCATCATAACTTACCCCTTCACATCAAATCCTTGTGTAGCTGGTCCCTCCTGTTTTGACGAGGAAGCAAGCTTTTTGATCGCTTCATCCCAAGTATTTCGGAGCTCCACCATAAAAGTCAATACCTCATCGATAAGCTCTTTATTCTTCTTTACATTAGCTTGAATAAGTTGATGATGCATGTACTCGTAAAGGCTGAAAAGGCTCTTCGAAATCTCGAAATCCATATTGAGACTGTACATTAGCTCTAAAATGATATCCTGCGCTTTTACTAGATGCTTGTGGGTGGCTTCATTGTCTTTGTCATCAATAGCCTTTTTGGATCTCTCCAAATTACGTATAGCCGCATCATACAACATTAACAAAAGTTTTGCGGGGCTTGCGGTTTCGATCATTGAGGTTTTGTATTGGCTATAAGCCTGAGAATTAGTACTCAAAGTGTAACACCCCTCTTTATGCATTAAATTAGTTCGTCAACGAACATACCAACCACATGGCTGAAAGATTTAACCATCTCCTTAATTTTGTCGGCTAAGTCCAGCATTTCCTCAGGTGGTATTTCTCTAATAACCTTTCTGCTCTCCGAATCAATTACCTGAACCTGCAGCTCCTTTGATTCCTCACGCACCTTGAATCTCAACGCATGATTCATTACGTCCATTGTTTTGTTTAGATCATTTACGATTGATTCCAGCTTCTCTGCCGGTATTTCCGGTTTCGACTGTTCTGGTTCCGGTTTCGTAACGGCAACCTCACTAACGGTCGGTTGCTGAAGATCCTCACGTGTAAGTTGAATATCCTGGATTACCGGTTTCGCCCCCACGTCCCCTACTCGCATGTTCATCAAACCCACCATCCCTTTAATTTAATCATTTATTTTGATGAGCTGCCTCCTCCTCCGCCGCCCAGGTTAGCTATTTGCTGGGTCAACCAGGTGCTTTGGGCGTTTTTGTTACTCATATAGGTCTCTAAAGTAGTAAACTGCTTCCATAACCTACTTTGCTCCATCGTTAACCGCTTTTCAAATGAGGTAATTGCTTCATCTACCATAATTAACTGTTGGTCAAGCAGACCACCGTCTTTTATACGAGTGTTGAGCGTCCCCCCCGACATAGTAAGCTTCTTTGTTTCCGTTTCTTCTCTGCGCCCAATACCGGTAAGGGTTTGCACAGTTACTCCACGATAGAGCCCAGATTGTATGCCTAGTTTATCAAGCAGCATTCCGTTAGATTGATCAGTTATATCAATTATCGCCTGGTTATTGCCAGATTCTCCGGTGGTAGCACTAATCTTCAGATGGTTGGCTGAGTCAACAATCGCTTGGATCGTTCTGATACCTGCAGTATAGAGTTTACTATTGATCAGGTTGGCAATGTTGGCGCCAGTATAGACTCCGGCACTAATAGCGATCGTAGCATTGATAGACCCGTCACCAATCACAAACTGCATTTGTTGTGTTATATTCATCGTTGAGACTACCTTTGTCCCCGTGGTAGATGTCGTAGACTCGGTCAACTGCCCCAGTAAAGTCGATACTTTATCTGGTGCGTTTTGCAGCGCATCCATAAACGTCGTATTGTATTTTAATGCGTCTTCTATTTCTTTTTCATCAGTAGATTCGAGCAATAACATGCCGTGGGGATTAGCCCCGACCGCATTTCCCACCATCCCAGTATTGATGCCAAGAGCAGAGAGCGAATTATAGCCTGTCTCTAAACCCGGAACAACTGCACTGGCAGTCTGTCTAACAGTATTGTAAAATGTTCGAGCTATACCATCTTTGCGCAGGACTTCCCGACGCAGCAATCCTTCTCGTCTGGTCTCATAAGTATCGATTTCGTCTGATGTCATATTCGAGCGCTGAGCATCAGTCAATTCCGGCAATTGTTTTTCACGTTCATCTTTGGTCAAAGCCGCAGGGCTAGCCATTTCAACCGTTTTATTGTATTCCACGATAAAAGTCTTCATTTTGGCCAATGCCTGATCAATATTACTCGTAATATCAAGTGTAACCGGGTTCACGGATGTCGATTTTAGATTTAAAGTCACACCTTCAATGATGTCGTCGATCGTGTTTGAACGGCGAAGATAGTCCGTACCATCGACGGTGACCTTGGTACCTTGTCCAGGTGATCCTACAGTGATCGCAGTCTTCAATACATCGTCGACACCACCTAGCAGAGGCGGGTATACCATGCTCATAGCCCACCAAAAATTGCTGGTATCCGTGGAAGAACCGATGGTAATACTGTCATGTCCGGTCTCGTCACCATTGCTTATTATTTCCAGGGTATCGGCACTGGCATTGAATTTGGCGGTAACACCAGCGGCTGAGTCATTGATCTTTTCAATAATGCCATTTAAAGTGTCTGTTGCAGGATCAACATAAATACTGACCCCATTGATGGAAAATATACCACTGGTAACTGTCTTCGACATTGTTGAAGACAGTAGCGATACAGCAGGGTTAACTGTTCCGTCCTCTATACCTTGAGTATATGTTCCGCCATACCCAACTCTAATCAGATTCAAAAAGTCGCTAGTGTCAGTATTGGAGCCTACCGTGATGGTTTTAGCACCTTTACTATTCGAAGTTAAAACAAAGCGATCATTAGTGCTGTCATACGAAGCTGTGACTCCAGCACTACTGCCATTGATCATGGCCAGCACATCATTTACAGTCGTTGTTGTGTAATTCGATATAGTTATTTGCTTGCCATTTATCGTAAAAGTTCCATTTGTTGCAGTAGAAGGGGCGGTTCTAAAACCGGCACTATTTAAAGTCTGTGCACAATTTATCGTAGTAGTACCGATGTCCGAATCCCCCACATAAGTGGAATAGGTAGCCAGCTGGGTATTCAGTTCGTTGCCCCGGGTAGTGTTAATAGTAGCTGTACCAGCCGTCAGCCCCAATGCAGCTGTTAAAGCCACACCATTCATAAGAGGTCCTGTACCACCTGCTGGGGTATGTCCTACATCAGTTGATATATCCTCACCATTTATTCGTTTTAGAAGAACAGCCATATTAGAAGCAGTTCCGGCTGCAGTAGTATCTGTTATAGTCGTGGTGAGCTGGCTGCCGGTATCTGGAGTAAAAACTGATACAACTGTTGCGTCAGTTCCGGCAGTTGCTGCTTGAATGGCTCCAGAATTCAGTTTTAACATGGTACTTACTGCATCATCAGCAATGGAAATAGTATTGCTGGCCCCTGCCTTACCATCGGTGAAGACCAGTCTCTCTGTAGTGTTGTTCCATGTAACGGAAACAGAACCGGTGCCAAAAGAAGGGTCAGCATTGATATCAGTCTGGAGATTTGCCGCTAACTGTGACATTTCGGTATCATTATTTGGATTATATGCTGCTGCTGCGGTTGTAGTTAGAGCGACAGCAGTTGGACCTGTTCCATTTAAACTAATAGTTAATGTCTCTCCCCCGACAAACGTAATTGCGGGGTCGGCATCTATGTGCTGGCCGCTCCCTTGTGTAAAAGCCGTAGCCGCAGTAACGGCTATGGCATATTGCCCGCCTACCACATCTAATCCGGGAGAGGTAGTCATCGAAGCCGGTGTATTTACTCCAAGAGCAGCCGCGGCGGTAGATGTACTGTCAATGCTCATGGTATGCCGTGAACCGTCAAAATTGCTTATAAATCGAAAATAGTCATTACTAACGCCGGCGGTAGCCGACTGATTAACGACCATATAGGTCACCCCATTAGTTCCCCGGGACAGATTTAGGGCATCATTGATCTTGGTCTGCATATCGCTAGCAACTGCCGACATGGCAGTTGTACCCGCTGTGGCATCAGCCAGGGTGATGTTCACTGTTGTTCCATCATAGGTTACCGCTAGCTTATTGTTTGCACTATTGATACCAGTAGCAATGGTGCCCGCATTCACTCCATGCTCGGCTACCGCGCCATATATGTAAGCCGGGGTTGGGATTGCAGCACCGGAAATCCCGGTTAATCCTGCAGTATTGGGCGGGTTGTTAGACACACGGGGGCTAAAATTATTGCTTATTAGACGAGCAGCTTCAGCCAATTGATTGACTTTTACCGTGTGCTGGCCATTTGAAGCGCTGTTAGTGGCAGTTGCTGTCAATATATTTGAATCTGACGAAGATACGTTCTTGGCTTTGAAGTAGGTATCCATTTTTAGATCGAAAGCCGCATTCTGAAAACGCAGAAGCTGAAGATTGAACTGTCGCAGTACTTCCTTCTGACGCGTAATATTTGATTGTTTATCATACAAATACTGAGCTTGTTTTTTCTTAGCCTCAATCATCTTGTCGATGATGCCATTGGTATCCAACCCGCTGGCCAAACCACCAACGGCATAAGGGCTTATCCCGTCAATAGCCATCTTAACATCCTCCTAACACGGAAAAACCCGATAACTATACAATATTTATATCGTCATCGGGCAGAAAAAACTTTAGAATTATTTACACAAATCAATTTATTAACTATCAATGGAACTTGTGTTCTACATCCTTTAGAAGCTTACTCCATTCGCCCAAGCGTTCTTTCAGCTCATACTGCAGGAGATCGGCAATAAGTACTACATCTCCTGATGTCATGGCATTGACAATGCCATTTAATACTTGGTTAGTCCTTTGGGTCTGAGCGATCATCTTCTGAAAGAAAGCAGAATCGTCTTCACTCACTCGTTCATTCATTTTGGCCATACTTTCAAACAACTGGCTCATCTCTTCCACAATTGCAGTAAGCTTCTGATAACCTTCATTACCACTTTGCATAGCTGTTACCGTTTCGTCAATGCTTTCATCCATTTTTACAAAACGTTTCTTAAGATCTCTTACCCATTCTCTGGTCCAATTCATGATCTGACCTCCTCTCCAGAATCAATTCACCTATATAACACGATTAATTCGGCTCTGGTTTGCTGTGTCTGTGATGGTTACCTCAAAATTATAGTCAGCTTTAAACTTAAAACTATATGTTTTCTTCCCACAATCAAAAGCATTCACACTGTTTAAACTAAAATCAGTGTAATCCTCCTGCTTTGCAAACTTCGTATCATCCAGTGCAGCTACAATGTCAAAGAGACCTCGCAGGGAAGCGTCCATCGCATGCTTCATGTTTTTAAACACTTGACCATCTATATCCCGAGGCTCCATACGTTTGTAATACACTTGATTGTATTGGCTCAGGATTCCGATGGCTCCATCCTTTTCAGCTATTGGAGCTATCAAATCTTCAGGCGAGTGAAAAACATAGTACCGGGTTTTAGATGGCACTCTATGGGCATTTTCTAAAAGACTTCGAATTCTTCGACAGCTGTCAGAAAAATAACCAGGATACTCTTCGCTCATAACGGTCCATGGCTGCATGCGAACACCATTGAGATTGTAGTTAACATTACCTATTTCAATACTCATTATGGGATTCCCTTCGACCGGCAGTAGCTCATGTGCAGCAACTTCGGATATAATGGCTTGCGAGTAGCCCGAATTGTCAACAATCACCGAGAAGGTATGGGGCGCATACTTACCCATTAACCAGGCGATAAATCCCCCATAAGAGCTTCCATAAGCCACAAGCTTTCTATGATCTACGTTGTAGTTGCTTAATACGGTTGCTAAAACAGTTAGATTATCGACAGCAGGCAAAAACCCAAAAGATTCATAATCCTTGACTTGAGTAATGATCGGCCTGCAGTCTTTGTCCAGCTTATTGACCCTGCGTTCCCGCAAAATGGTGCACATCTGATAAGCAGCTTCATCAAACGATTTAAAACGTGGCAGCCCCTCCGAATCAAAAAACTGGCCTTCATGAACATTATAGTTTTTGCAGAAACTTTTGAGGAAGTCGAATTTTTTTATATATCCTGACCTGTTGATACCAAAGTAATTTACTCCAACAACAACGCAATCATATTTGTCAGCCAAGTATGGCATTAGCTTGTTGATCTGATAATCCGAGTTAGCAGTGTCTGCAAAACCAGGTATACTCAAGATAACCCCGGTTTCTTTGTTGACACCATTCTCGGGCAGGGTCACGAAATACTCTAATTCACCTCTTTCCAAACCTAGTTCTACATCTGGATGAGGTTCTTTAATTACTTCCCTAATCGTGTTAGCCACAATATCAAACTCCTATTGTTATTTCCAGACCGGATTCTTCAGACTCCACTGACCATAAAAGTTCTTTTCGAAAAGCTCTGTATTATAATGCTTATCGACTATTTCCCAGAATTCACGAACCGTGTATCCCAAAAACTGGCAGAAGTCCCGAATAGTAAGCTGGTCCAGCTTATGATCGTGTTCCTTAACCAGCTTGATGCCCTCTTCACGGCTCATCAAGCCATACCTAATGAACTTGCTAGCATAATCAGTGGCGGATGCATGTCCGAATTTCGGATATTTCATCCACGAATGCACTAGATAGGCGCGGCTATCGATCTGGTCGAAGTCTTCCGCATGGTGCTCACGATGCCACTCATGATGCAGGGTGCGGAAGCCAAGCTTCTTAGCCAGCAAATGATTCTGGTAGCTGTTCCAACGCCAGAAATAACTCAGATAAATAGGCTCCAAACCGACCTTCTCTGACTCTTCATCAGAGGGGTAAACACAAAGGCTGAGATCTTTCATGGTAACTACGTCATCCAGCAGTTCCTCCCAGGGGATATCGGAGGCAACCCCATTTCGTATCTGATCCTTGGCAGAGTATGTCTCAACTCGCTGGTCCCCACCATATTCATAGTTAATATTTTCGCCATAGATAACCAGTGGAATCTGGAACTTCAAAGCCATATGAATGGGGAAAGTATAAATCAACCTGTCGATATACCAGGTGGGCTTGCCGTACTTTTCGAAGGTCTTGCGGATCAAGTGTTTTTGCACCTTGATATTGGGTTTGATAGTAATCAGATCACAACCAAAGGCTTCCGAAATGTTCTTCAGGTTGCTGATTCCAGCTTCAGTCATAGGGAAGTTGTCTTCAACTGAAATTAGTAGTGGATTCATGCCCAACAGTTCCTTCATAACATAGGTTTGGGTATGGCTGTCCTTGCCGCCGCTGACTGCGATTACGCAGTCGTAGCCATCGCCTTTGCTGCCACGGTATTTATCACATAAATCCTTAAGCTCCTGAAACCTTGCATTCCAATCGGTGCGGTCTTTCTGCTCTTCAGCCCGGCAGGCCTGACAAATTCCTTCTTCATCGAACCTGATACCCGGTCTGGTATCAGGCATAACACAGTTTTTACAGTATTTCATTCCATTCACCCTTTTCTCTAGATCTTAAATGAATTATCGACATTTAATGGTCAAGGCTTGAGATGCTACCAGGCGCTTAACCCACCATCTACCATTATGTTTTGGCCAGTCACATAGCTGGAAGCATCAGACGCCAGGTATATTAGAGCACCTACCATCTCATCCCGGTCAGCCATTCTGCCCAGCGGAATTCTCGCAGAATAGCGTTTCTGGAACTCTTCATTCTGCCCGCTCTCAACCCCACCCGGTGTCAAGGTGTTGATCCGGATGCCCCGCGGTGCCCAGTAAGCGGCCAGGTATCTGGTCAGACCGATGACCGCTGCTTTCGACGCGGAGTATACGGCTGGAGTGTTGATCTGCCGGTCCATATAAAATGAGCCTTCATAAATACGAGGATCAGGGGCCATCGCCCCGTAAATGGATGAAGTCTGTATGATACTGCCGCCCTGGCCTTGAGCCACCATCTGGCGGCCCACTGCCTGCGCTACCAGAAACATGCCGTCAATATTGACCGACATGACCTTGCGCCATTCATCTAGGCTGTAATCTTCGAAAGGAGCAAAAAATGCCTCCAGGTTTGCCGACTTACTGGCGGCATTATTGTGCAGTATATTGATCGATCCAAGCGCCTGCAGGGTCTTATCGACCATGGCCTGAACATTCGCCGGCGATGCCACATCACATGCAACACCCACAGTCTTGACTCCATATAGTGTTTGCAGCTCAGCGGCATACTCAACGGCTGTAGTTTGATCCAAGTCAACTACGGCTACATTAGCCCCAAACTCGGCCAAACCAGCACAAAAACGCCGGCCTAGAATACCGGCGCCACCAGTTACGATAGCGTTTTTCCCCTTAAGACTAAATAGATCCTGATATGCTTTTTCGGTCATTCTCCCGTCTCCCTCTTTCTAAGCAGAAAATCAATAATAGCGAAGTCCAGCTCCGAATCAACATCTATGGAGCGTTCTTCCGGCATTACAAATATCAGCGTGTCATCGTTGAATACTGATGTTCTCTCAAAGAGGCCGTCCCTCCCCCAGACATAGATCGAAGCATTCATGTCATAACATTTAGGCGCATCCTGGCGCCTGACGATCAACTCCGGCAAGGGTTTGCACAGCCGAATGTAACCTTCGGAGTTTTCTTCTACCATATTAAAGTAAGGAGACCGCCGTGCGGGAGCTCCGGTGATCACATTGGCAACATGACGGTTCTCCAGTAAATCGACCGCCCCTCTAATATCCTTAGCTAAACGCAGTGGAGACGTGGCATCCAAATCAACAAACGTCTCAAACTGAAGACCTGTCTTTTTTTCCACTTGCCGGGCACAGTGCTGAATAGCCGGGAATTTGTATGCAGTGTCGGTGGCCATTTCATCGGGTCGCTTGATCAGGTAGTCGGCCCCCCATTCCCCGGCAACATCCAGGATGGATGAAGAATCACTGCTGACGGCAATCGCTTCAAAGAGACCTGACTCGATAGCATGGGTAATGCTGTGAGCAATGAGCGGCTTACCTAGCAGTTCCCGGATGTTCTTGTTTTTGACCCCTTTGGAGCCACCCCGGGCACAGATGGTGCAAAGCCTATTCTTCATTAGCTACCCACCTTCTTTCTTTTACTGCGGTTTCCACGGCATGGATGATTTTCATGACATGCAGACCTTGTTTAGCGCTGCATAAACCTGTAGTCTGGTTGTTAATAACCGCTAGATGCTGGTTACGATAGGTTACATCACGGGCCACTTCACAGGTTTCGCACTCTTGATCTATTTCGAGACAACACTTGATGAAGTCCAGCTTCAAAGTATGCTGTTTGGTATTAATCAGGACCTCACGGCGGGTCAACCGGTCCAGGTAATTCATCTGCACACTTACTATCGGGCAGTGGCCAGTGGTCATCATTATACTGAAGACATCATCTGTTTCTACTTTTAGATCACTGTATTTGCCGCCTAACGCAGCAACATTTTGCCACCCACCTAGAAGCCAGTTCAGGTAATCCAGCTCATGGCTAAGATCCCGCAATGCCCCTCCGCCTTCGGCTTTCTTGGCCGAGTAGCTTTCGGAATAATCATTGTCCAGACGCCAGGTCGGCAGATACTGGCCAACATAAGCCTGTACCGAAATGATATCTTCGCCACTCAGAAGCTCCCGCAGTCTCTGCAGAAGCGGGTGAAACCTCAAGTTATAGCCAATAAAAAGGTTTTTAAACTGATGAGCGGGGATTTCTTTATAGTTGTCGAACAGCGGCTTTTCCACTAGAACAGTGCCCCGATAATCAAGCCCCGCTAGTTGGATCAGCGTATCATAGTGCTCGCTCGTCTTATTGGCAACAATCACGTAATCAGGCGAAAAACCGGCCACAGCAGAAGCCAGATCGTTGTATACAAGTTCAAATTCTACCAGTCGGTGACTGACTACCGCGACTGGGCAGTTCAGTTCCTGCAGGACTCGGGCATGGCGGGCTCCGATCGAGCCATAGCCAATAACCAGTGATCTCATTTAAAGGCCTCCACAAATTCACCATTAGCCCGCTCATAATCGTCAATACGACCGATGTCCATCCAATATTCACGAATTGGGAATACTGATGTTTTCTTTTTCTTGTCGATCAAGACTTTGAACAAGTCAGGCATGTCATAGTATGTATTCTTAGGAATCGAATCCAAGCAGCAAGGATTCAACACATAGATCCCGGCGTTAACAAACATGCGCTGGACCGGCTTCTCTTCAATACCCATGAGAGCGTGCTTGTCTATCTTGACCACGCCAAAAGGAATCTGGAAATTGTATTCCCGGACACACATAGTAGCCTGGGACCGATTCTCCTGATGAAAATCTAAAAGTTGTTTAAAATTTACCCTGGTCAACAGATCCCCATTCATAACTATCAGCGGATATGTTGGCCTCTTGGGCAGCAAGCCCAAAGCCCCGGCCGTGCCCATACGCTTCTTCTCATTTATGTATTGAATATCGACATCCCAGCGGGAGCCATCTTCAAAGTATTCCTTGATCATTTCTCCCTTGTAGTTGACACAGAAATAGAACTTGCGGAAACCATATTCTATGAAGTTCCCCATGATCGTTTCCAGCAACGGTTTATTTCCTACCTTAAGCAGAGGTTTGGGGCAGTCATCAGTCAGTGGCGCCAGGCGTGACCCCAATCCACCTACCATCAGGACCACTGGGTTTTTCCGACCGCCAGCTTTAATCACATTTTCTAGAATCTCCACGCAAACCACCCGGCCGTCATCATCAACTACCGGTATTTGATGGAGCTTCCTGGCTTTCATGATTGTCAAAATGCTCTCCCGGCTTTCGTTTAGGCCGACCGTCGTGGGATTGGGATTCATGACTTGGCTGACCGGAGTTTCGAGTGCCACCCCTTTGAGTATCCCACGGCGAATATCACCATCGGTAGCCGTCCCCATCAGCCGGCGATTTTCATCCACTACAATAGCGATCTGCATGGAGTTGGCATCAATGACCTGGATCGCCTCTAAAATCGGTGTATCTACTGAGACCAAAGTTTTTTCCCACTCACTCATAACTCCATCCTCCTCGGTGCTAACTTCATATTGGTTGATCAGTAATCATTTCATCTATGCTGTAATCCCGGGCTGCGATCTTCCCCAACAGGCTCCAGTAAAACATGGGCGAAAACCCATTTCCAGGCCGCTTCGCAGTTATGTTTTGCTCGGTAAAAACCTCACCCTGTTGTATTGCCTGTGCAGCCACCAAGCTTTTTCTGGCTATTGGAAGATTCTTCAGTTCGGATGCTGTCGGTTCTTTTGAAGGGTAACCTATGGCCTGTTCCACCTGGCGGATAGCTTCCACCATCTGCTTAAGCTCTTGCGGTTCCAGGGACGCCTGGTGGTCAGGACCTGGCAAATGTCTATCTAGAGTAAAATGCTTTTCTATCACTTTCGCGCCCCGGGCGGCTGCGGCAATAGGAACCGCTATGCCGGGGGTATGATCGGAAAACCCCACTCTCAGATCAAAGTGGGACTTAAGAGTATCCATGGCCAGCAGGTTGACCTCATCAAAGGGTGCCGGATACTCGGTGGTACAGTGCAGAAGGATCACTTTCGCCCTCAGGGTATGGTGCCCAGCCTCCGAATCATACGCCTTTTGAAAGGCGTCCAGTGAAGGCATCTCCCCATTAGCTATGTAACCGAAGGCCAATACCTTTAACGCCTTTTCAACATCGTCCAGAGAACTCATACCAGTAGAAAGTATTATGGGTTTGCCGCTGCGAGCGGCTTTGAGCAGCAGTGGTCCGTTTGATATTTCACCGGAGGCGATCTTTAGCTGGGATACATTTAGTCCTCGAACCAGTATATCTATGCTCTCCATATCAAAGGGTGTGGACAGGAAATCGATATCCTTTTCCTGACACCGTTTTATTAAAACCTGATGGGCATCAAAATCCAATTCCAACTTTTTCACCATTTCTAGCTGTGATTCTGCCGGATCTGTATGCTGGGTCTGGTAATCAGCCTTGGGAGCCTTGCGGCTGATAATGCGCTCAGCCTTAAAGGTTTGAAATTTTACCGCATTAGCACCCGAGTCCGCCGCCACATCAACCATACGGACAGCAGTATCCAGTGATCCGTTATGATTGACCCCGGCTTCAGCAATTATATAGATACCGCTTTTATGGCTCATTCGATACTTCACCTTTCATGACAAAGATCGAGCATACAAAAAATAAAGATAGTCCGTGTTCTTGTTATCGAAATAATTCCTAAAAAACTGTAGCGATCAGCAGAAATCCCCCGAAACAGGTCGAAAGACAAGAGCCCATTACAGTTTATACCGCTGGAGGTGCGGTATAACAAGAGGAAGATAAAGGGCAGGGCTATTAACAATATTAAAGGAGCCACTAACGGCTCCTTCTTTCTATATCAATCAGAAATATAACTTAACCTATTTCCACAAACTTCTTCTGCAGCAATCCCTTGAAATCACCGTATTCTTTAATAATGGCTACAATTTTTGGAGCACTATTGCCATCACCATAAAGATTCACGGTCTGTGAGCAGTCTTTTTCGAATGCCAAGCGAATCGCCTGGATAATTAAATCATGGCGTGGTTCACAATCGATCACCGATTCCGCTTTGAGGCGTCCACGCTGGCGGCTGCCGATGTTAACGGTGGGTTTCTTGAAAGACGGGGCTTCATAAAGCCCGCTTGAGCTGTTGCCTACCACCACATCAAAGTGAGCCATACAGCTCAAGTACAGCGTTTGCCCCAATGATGTATAGTAACGGGCATGGGGATGAAGTGAAACAAATTCTTCGATCTTCTGTATTATTAGTCTACCCTCCGGGTCAGCGTTGGAGCCGGTGAATATAATACCGGTATCGGATCCCAGGCTATCCAGAGCGGCTAAGAGCTGTTCGACCTGTTGTTCAGGCGGTACTGAGTCGAGGGTGGCTGGATGGAAGGTCACCAAAATGTTTTTATTTCTGAAAGAATAATCTAGTCTATTCTCGACTTCGCCCCGGCTTACAAGCTCAACACGATTTATGTAGTCCAACCCCGGACTGCCCACATTAAATATATGTTCAGGGTTTTCTCCCAGTTGTTTAACTCGCAGACCTGAATCCTGATTGGTGACAAAATGGAGATGGGCCATTTTGGTTATGCTGTGGCGGATGGCGTCATCAAAGGCACCCTCTGTGATATCCCCTCCAGCAATATGGGCTACCGGGATTTTGGCGATAAGAGCCGCCTCGGCGGCAGCCAGTATTTCGTAACGGTCACCGAGCACAACGACCAGGTCTGGGCCCAGCTCTTGATAAGCCTCAGCAAAACCTATCACAGCCAAGCCCATAGAGCGGGTAACCGCGGCTGCCGTGTCCCCTGATAACTGCATATCTATCTTGTAATCAATGGTAAATCCGTCTTCTTCAATGAACTTGTATGTAAGCCCAAAATCCTGGGACAGGTGCATCCCTGTAACAATAACCTGCAGATCTAATTCCGGGTCATCTTGAATGCCTTTCATGACCCAATATAACAACCCGTAATCGGCTCTTGTACCGGTCACCACACAGATCTTGCGCCGGGCGGACATATCACTCACCGCCTTTTCCAGCCAGAAATGCACTGCTGGGGATGTTGATCAATCGCGCCTCCAGGCTCTGTGCGACAGACAGATCCATGGCCGGACATCCCGCATACATAGGCAGCTTAGACATCAGAGTCCAGGCCGGACGGCTCATCAAGCCCAGTGCTCGCACATATTCCAGTAAATCATCGCGTTCTGAAGCGTACTCCGGCTGCAGCAACATAACATTCAGCCAGTAGTTGCTGCAGCCAAAATCGGGCTCAGTAAAAAAGCTTATCCCTTTTATATCCTCTAAGGCCTGTTTATAGGCATCAGCCAGCCTTCTTTTATTCTGAATAAACGATGGCAGCTGCTCAAGCTGTGCCACCCCCAGAGCAGCGTTGATGTTGGGCAGGCGATAATTATAACCTAATTTATCATGGTTGAAAGCCCAGGCATGGGGCATTTTCGCTGTGGTAGTCAAGTGCTTGGCCAATTTCCCCAGTTCAGGATCATTAGTCAGAATCGCGCCTCCGCCGCCGGTAGTGACGATCTTATTGCCGTTGAAGCTCAGCGCGCCTACACGCCCCCAATTCCCGGTATGTCGTCCTTTGTAGAGAGAACCTAAGGATTCGGCAGCATCCTCGACCAATTCTATCTTATATTCCTCGCATAGTTCTACAAGCGGGTCAAGGTCGACCGGATGGCCAAAGGTATGCATAGGTATTACAGCTTTGATACGACGCCCGGTAAGGCGATCATAACAACCGTACTTGTTTAATAAAGCTATTTCCTTCAAATAATCCCGAAGTTTGACCGGGTCTAGGCCCAGGGTGTATTCATCACTATCTGCAAAGTGCGGCACAGCTCCGCAGTATGCTACCGCATTGGCCGTGGCTATAAATGTCAAAGCCGGGATCAGAACCTCATCACCCGGTTCAACCCCGACCAGTTTTAAACATGTATGCAGTGCAGCCGTACCATTGACCACCGCTATGGAATGCTTGGCCCCGGTGTAATCAGTTAGATCTCTCTCAAATCTATCAACATATTTGCCAGCTGATGACACCCATCCGGTGTCGATACATTCCTTGACATAGTCCCACTCATGTCCGCCAAACAAAGGTTCGTGCAGTTCATAGCTCGCACGGTCCCCCGGCAAACATGTTTTAATTGCATTTACAATCGATGCATAATCTAAAGTACTCATAAGTTATATATACCGGTTTTATAGCGGCGTAGGTTAGCAGGATCACTAAGCCAGGCAATGGTTTCTGTCAAACCTCTTACCAACCCGGCCCGGCCTCCATATACAGGTTCCCAGTTAAGTAAAGCTTTCGCTTTGGTGTTGTCAGCCCAGAGCCTTTCCACTTCGCTTTTATCGGGCCTCAGTCTTTGGGCATCAGACTCTATTTCGATATCAACATTCATTATCTTGGCAATAGTTTCCGCTGTTTCTCCAATGGATATCTCGTAGTTACTGCCAATATTGATAATCTGGCCGATTGATTTTTCCGATTCAGCAGATGCGATAAAGCCCCGTACTGTATCCGAAATATAATTGAAATCACGGGTTGGCTGAACCGCACCTAACTTTATCCTTTTCTGACCGCTGGCTAGCTGAGTTATTATGGTTGGGATTACAGCCCGCGCCGACTGCCGGGGACCGTAAGTATTAAAAGGTCTTATAATAGCAACTGGGGTGGCAAATGAATCATAGAAAGACATGGCAAGCTGGTCAGCTCCGATTTTTGTAGCCGAATAGGGTGACTGGCCCTGCAGCGGGTGCTCCTCTGTAATCGGCACGAACCTCGCTGTACCGTAAACTTCACTGGTAGATGTATGCACCACCTTGCTGACTCCCAGTTCACGGGCTGCCTGTAGGATATTGAGAGTTCCCCTTATATTGGTATCAACATAGGCGTCTGGTGAGTGGTATGAATAGGGAATGGCAATCAAGGCGGCCAGGTGCAGCACCACATCACAGCCCTGCATGGCGGTTTTAACACCGTGTGGGTCGCGTACGTCTCCGGCGAATATCTCAAGATTTTCTTTGATATCTGGCGGGGACTCATCCAACCATCCCCAGGAATTAAACGAATTATAATAGACAAAGGCCCGCACCGCGTGGCCTTGTCGCACTAGTTCTTCAGTTAAATGCGAACCGATAAACCCATCAGCCCCGGTTACCAATATTCGCTTCGTGTTCTGCATCAATCTGAGATACCTCCAAGGAAGTCAGATTAAATGATATCATTACGTGTCAGCCTAATTATCGGGCCATAAAACTTTATCGTTGGAACAAAACCTGAATAGTCAATGACATATTTCCCATTGGCTGTTTCATAAGTAAGCAGCGTACCAAGTGCAAAATCAGTGTCTGTCTTACGCGATACGCTATTTACCGATCCTACCTTTATATACTCACTGCAGTATTTCCGAAATGATTCTTTGATATCAACATCGTAAGAAGAATCACCTGCACTCCGTTCTAGTTCTACATGATTGACCTCGATACCGGCTTTTGTCATTTTATCGGTTAGATATCTTCTGCTTGATTCCGGTGATCGTATGTCTTCTGCATGAGACAACATGATATATTTACACTCTGAATAAGGATTTAGTCGAGATAGATTTCTTATCTGTATCATATCGCGAGTGATATAAAAATCACTATCGGGATCAAGGCTGTATAGTTCGGGATGAGTAACCAGCGTCTTTATCTGATACCCCGGTAAATATTCTACCGAAAAAATGCCAGATTCTTGCGGCACCAAATCCCGGGGATAAGCCATTACCTTCCCTGCTTGATCAATAATCAAGGCAAATGAATTGGGAGCAAGTCGGCCGCACATCTGAACGATATGACCGCCATCGCCATAACCGTACAAGAAAGCTCTTTTATCGTTGAATGGTATATCATTCTGCTGACAAAGCTCCTGCACCACCCTAAACGAATAAATAATATCCATCGCCTGGATAAATCCAAAATCCCAATATTCTTCGGGGGTTTGGTTATCATTGACCATCGGCAGTAATTCAGGTACAGATAGGACCTCTTGTTCAATGAGAGCACTCAATACCGAAGAAATGCTATATTCACCATTAACAATGATGCTGTCCTTCAAGTCTTCCGGAACCTGTGAAGCCAGGTAATCCATAAATGTTTTCGTAAAAACCACTCTATAATCAGGCTTACTGCTGGCTTTGCTGCCTAAATAATTCACTCCCACGACCACCACGTTAAACTGGTCAGCCCAATCCTTTCGCAGTTCTTGATAGTAAGTGTGGCCGGCTGCTTCCCCCCGGTTATGCACAACAATTAATATCCCAGTCGCTGCATCATTCCCCTGGCTTGGCCCTTTCAAATAGACTTCAAAACCACGGGATGCCCCAAATTCGGTGGGATGTCCCTCGATCTCTAGTGTTAAACCCTCAGATAGGTTCATCTATAGCACCTGCCCTTAATCTATTAGGCTGGTTCGCCTTCCAATGTTTTTAGATAATCAGTCATATCCTCCATCATCATTTTAGTTATATCCGCAATTTCGATAGCATAAGTGTAAAAAGTAATCAACACACTTAAAAGCTCTTCAAACTCCTTGAGGTCTTTAGGATTACCTAGCTTATTCAACCTGGTCGCAGTCATCGTAAATACCGATTGCACAATGAATCCAATAGTATCACGTGGGGGATGATGAAAGCCGGTCAGGATACGGTTGAATTCCCTCTCCAATTCATTCAAATCGTCATCAAGCTCCTGTCTCTCAGAACCGTCGGCAAGCTTGCCTTTGATACGCGGTATGCTTGAGGTCATAGTGTTCTTGATGTCATCAATAAATGTATCGAAAACCCCAATCATTTGCTCCAGTTTTTCCTGCACCTGTTGATAGTTGATCTTGGTAGTTGATTCTAATGCTTCTTTGATCACATCATCTACAGGTGTACAGATAGTGTCCTTCATATACTTATTTATGGCATCCGCCAGCTTCATTATCTGAGTGCCTTTTATCAGCGCTCCCCCCTCAGTACAATCCAAAAAAGTAACATCCTGAGCTGCGGCGATCTCCTGTTCAAACCATATCAGGAACTTTTTCCAAAGATGGGTAGTCTGGATCGGGTTGCCTTCATAGTCTTTGACCCATTCGAGCATCCCCTCGTCCAACTTAACAGTATCATAAATGGTGTCACTGGTATGACACTGTCCGGTCGTAGAGTATGCAAGGTCCTGTCCTATAAATACAATGGGATTAGCTCCCATATACTGAGCAACACTGAATGCCATGTTGGCTAC
Organism: Acidobacteriota bacterium; assembly: GCA_050259595.1. Taxonomy (GTDB): domain Bacteria; phylum Bacillota; class Syntrophomonadia; order Syntrophomonadales; family DTU052; genus JBLNAX01. Next base: position 18,674 of record JBLNAX010000102.1, read on the forward strand.
AGAAATGCCGGCACTTATCGTCCCCTTATCACCAATAAGGTCATTTACCCATCGACTTAAGGGTTCGGTGGATCGAGTACAGACAATGCTCTTTTTGCCAAACTTGGCTATGGTTCGAGGATCAACTACATTGAGGGTCATCAACCATAAGCTCTCGGGAATGTCTACTTCTTTATAAAAATACTCAAAAAGTATAGCATCCCTTTCGACAGTAAAAACGATGTCTGGTATTATACCAAGCCCCAGCAGCTTCTTTAATATTGTATCTGCACTGAGCAGTAATACTTTCCCCTTTAGTTCTTTTAACAAATGAACATTTTTATCAAGTGAAGGACCCGCAGCAATAATTATTGCCGGAACGTTCCTATATTTTCCTTCTAATAGATTCAGACCAGGGTTATCGATTAGATACTGAAGGTTGGCGAAAGTGTTTTTAAGTCCTATTAAAGTGTCTTCCGCTGAATTACCAGTTTGGAAAAACCTCAAACGGTTGTCCTCAGTTATGGTCTGGCTGATGCTTCGATAGATTTTGCCGTAAGCTCGCTCAAACCCTGGAAGTATTAGGAAATCCATGCTGGATAATTTGTGGTGTACGCTGGACGAAGTATTCTCCTTCATCTGCTCACGAATATCTTCAAGAGTTCCAACCGCCAGATAGAAATTCGGCCGGCTCAAAACCTGGGTGGCCACATTAGTCTGCATAAATATCCTGAGCAAGTCAATGTTGGGCTCGATAATGATGTTGATCTTTTTGCCGTGCTGACTATTTAAGACTGCCAGGATGTGATAGCCCATGCCAGTACCATAGATAATATTTACCAATGACTTTTCATTCATATTATTTACAGCAGTTTCTGCTTCTTTAATCGGATCATATACACTATGCAGATAAGCCGGATAGCCGTCAACAATGGTTTGAATGGTGGGAAGGTTCTTCTTGCCTGGCTCCACACGATAATCACTTTTAACTAAATGATTCTCCATGATCTGAGCCAGTCGAGGATTTCTTTTCCTTAATAAACTTAGATTTTCAGTAAATACACTCATTAACGCACCTTACTTACCACATATTAATGGGTGCTGGCCGGATTGCTCCGGCCAGCAGTGGTGTTGATCTTAGCCTCCCAGTAATTGCAGAACCATCTGCGGTCGCTGGTTGGCCTGAGCCAGCATTGCAGTACCAGCTTGAGCAAGGATGTTCCACTTGGTGTAGTTCATCATTTCTGCCGCCATGTCGACATCTCTTACGCGAGATTCGGCTGCGGTTAGATTTTCAGAAGCTACGTTCAAGTTGTTGATCGTGTGCTCTAAGCGGTTCTGTATAGCACCTAAGCTAGACCTTTGTGAAGATACCCTGGTGATTGCCTGGTCAACTCTGGTAATAGACCGGCCAGCATTCTCGCGGTCGGTTAGAACCAGGTTGTTTACACCCAGAGCCAGAGCGTCCATGCGGCCGATGGCGGCACTCATGTCCTGCTTCTCATTGGCTCCGATCTGGAATACCTGGGTATTGTCAGCTAAGTGAACATATGTGGTATATGCTGTGGCATCCGCTGCCAATGTCCATGCCTTATTTGTTTCATTATATGAGGTCGTAATTCCAGCATTGGCATCGAAGATAACATCCACATTCTCATGCACAGTACCTACCAGCTTGTTACCAGCAATCGATACATCGGAAGCTACTGCGGATCCGGTGTGAGCATCGGTGATATCAACTGTGAATTTGTTCTCGGTGGCAGCCTGGATAGTGGTCAAGCTCAGAGCATTTATGACCGGTTCGTCACCGATGAAGCTCAGCTTACCATTGTCACCAGCAACCAGAGACTTGATTACAAAGGTGCCTTCAACTGCTTCTGGACCATCGGCATCAGCACTTGTAACATAGCTTACGAACTTGTCTTGTTCGCCGCCGGTTACATAATCTCCCTGACCAAGTCCAGTAGCTATAGCTGTGTTCAGCTTATCCCGTACATCCTTGATGGTATCGGTACTGAACAGGGTTATGTTAGTTGAAGTTCCATCGCCCTGCATAATAGTGATACTCTTCGGATCCTTCAGCAGGAAGTTGCCGCTGGCATCCCAGAACTTGTCAATGTCCTCCAGCTTAGTATCCAGGCTGGCGACCTGCCCTAGCCCCGCTTCGAAGGCGAAGCTGGCTGCTGTGACAGTTGTATCCAGACCTTCAAAGGTAATGTCAATGGTTCCACTTGCGGCTGTGCCCCAGTCGGCATCAGCACTTATATTTTCCACAGTGAACATCTTGAAGCTCTGAGTTTTGTTATCCAGAGCATTGTCGGTAAATTTGAACAACGCAATCTGAGATGAAGCATAAGCAGTTGCCGCTCCATCATAATCATACCCGAAGCTGACTGTATCTACACCGGAATTTGCCGCGGATATTGTAGCTCCGAGATTGTACACGGCGATATCGCCGGTAGAAATACCGGATACAGCATCTGCAGCAGCGATGGTCAGTGCAGAAACGGTTATCACA
>JBLNAX010000103.1:0-70343 GCA_050259595.1 Acidobacteriota bacterium
GCTGCCAAGAGGGCAGGGGCCGACCAGATAGCCCTATTAAAATGCACTAGTGCTTATCCCGCCTTGCCTGCAGATATGAATCTCAGAACGATTCCTCATCTGGCGGATTCGTTTAAAGTGCCGGTTGGGCTATCCGATCACACACTGGGTACGGAAGTTCCTGTTGCAGCAGTAGCTCTGGGGGCTTGTATAATTGAGAAACATTTTACTTTATCAAGATCCATTCCGGGGCCGGATAGCGCTTTTTCCCTGGAACCGCAAGAATTTGCGGAGATGGTAAGAGCGATTAGAGTCGTCGAGCAGGCTCTGGGAAAAGTAAATTATGGAGCTAGTGAGCGGGAAGCAAAAAGCATTGTCTTTCGTCGTTCGCTTTTTGCAGTGGAAGATATTGGGGCGGGACAGGTATTTACCACGCAGAATGTCAGATCAATTCGCCCCGCACATGGCCTGCATCCTCGCGAGTTAACGAACATTGTAGGGAAGACAGCCAGAATAGAAATACAAAAGGGGACGCCTTTGACATTCGACATGGTTGAATAGGGAAATTGACCTTAAAAGGAATAAAATATCACCAACGACCACACCTATAAGTGGTCGTTTCGTTTAGAATCATGAAATATCATGCACATTAAGGTATAATAATAGCGACCAATACTAATTACAGTTATTTTTCAGTATTTGTCGAGGGGAGAATATGATAAATGTTTACCTATGAAGGGAAGAAAATACTTGTTATTGGCGGAACGGGGTCAATAGGTACGTTCCTGGTTAATAAACTCTTAACATTGGGGCCGGAGCGCATCCGGATTTTTTCGCGCGACGAGCATAAACAGTTTATGTTGCAGAGTGAATTAGACCTGAATAACGGAGAGAATGCCGAGGCCATCTTCAAAAGGATCCGATTCTTCTTAGGTGATGTTCGTGACAAAGAGCGGTTGAAGAGAGCCATGGAAAATGTTGATGTAGTTTTTGATCTGGCCGCTTTAAAACATGTACCGGCCTGTGAATATAATCCCTTTGAAGCCGTTAAAACCAATGTTGTTGGGACCCAAAATGTAATTGAATGTGCTATTGAAGGTGGCGTATCCACCGTCCTATACTGCAGTTCTGACAAGGCTGCAGGACCGACCAATACCATGGGGGCTACCAAGCTGTTAGCGGAGCGTTTGATTTCTGCAGCTGATTATCATCGAGGCCCTAGAAACATCCGTTTCTTCTCTGTGAGATTTGGCAATGTACTAAACAGCCGGGGATCGGTTATTCCTTTGTTTAAGGAACAGGTGGCTCGCGGGGGGCCGGTGACCGTAACTGATCCAACTATGACCCGATTTGTCATGAGCATTTCTCGCGCTGTGGAGCTGATTCTAAAGTCGGTTGATATAGCTCGTGGGGGCGAGACCTTTGTCTTCAAAATGCCGGTTATTAAGATAGGTGATCTAGCACAAGGAATTATAGAGCTGTCAGGCAAAGAGGTCCCTACCCGTGTTATTGGTTTGCGGCCGGGCGAGAAGATGTATGAGGAATTGCTTACTGAGGAGGAAAGTACCCGCGCTCTGGAAACGGAGGATATGTTCATTGTACTGCCGGTTCACAGGGATTTGAGTTACTATGAGTCACATTATCCGGACGCAACAAAGGCCGCAAATTCTATGTACACTTCACAAGGACAGGAAATTATGACCTATGAACAGCTAAAGGAATTGGTGCGCTTGGATTCTTTTCATGGCATGTGAAAGTTTTGATAAATAATAGCTGGAGGTTTTTGAAGTGAATATGCTTGTTACCGGCGGGGCTGGCTTTATTGGACGCTGGGTGGTCAAGAAGCTGCTCGACCAGGGGCATGATGTAATTGCTCTTGATGATTTGTCCAATGGGCGGATAGAAAACATAGAAGAGTTTAATAACAACCCAAAATTTGAGTTTATTCAAGGGGACATCAAGAATACCAGCACGTTAGAAAAGATCTTTATGAATAAAGAATTTAGTGTTGTCTATCATTTAGCAGCTAGTATCAATGTCCAGGATTCAATCGATGACCCTCGAACTACATTCGAAAACGACGTTGTCGGCACCTTCAACATATTAGAAGAAGCGCGTAAACAAAGGGCCAAGACCGTATTTATGTCGACCTGCATGGTCTATGATCGGAGTCTTGACGAATATGGAATTACAGAATCTCATCCAGTCAAACCTGCTTCTCCGTACGCTGCCAGTAAGCTGGCGGGGGAGGCTCTGACATTGTCATATTATCATGCATATGGGCTTCCAACAGTTGTCATCAGGCCTTTTAACACCTATGGCCCCTGCCAGAAATCAAGTGGTGAGGGCGGAGTAATAGCCATATTTATCAAGCTATATTTGGAAGGGCAGGGACTAAGTATCTATGGTGATGGTACTCAGACTCGCGATTTCCTGTATGTGGAGGATTGCGCCGATTTTATCATTCAATCGGGATTATCCAGCAACGTGGATGGAAATATCGTTAATGCTGGCCTGGGACAAGATATCTCGATTAATGACTTGGCTCAATTGGTATGTGGCAATAAAGATTCGATCAAACACATTCAACACATTCATCCTCAGAGTGAAATAATGAAGCTGCTCTGCAACTATGATAAAGCTAAAGAATTATTAGGTTGGAGTCCACAAATAAGCCTGGAGGAAGGCTTGGCTCGAACGGGACAATGGATTAAGACCCAAATGTAGTGATTAAGAATAACCAGTGTTCATTTAATTATCCAAAGGATACTTAGCTCAGGAGGAGATTCTTTGAAAGCAATACCCTATGGACGGCAATTGATTGAAGAAGATGATATACAAGCAGTTGTTGATGTTTTGCGGGGAGACTGGCTAACTACCGGCCCGTCAGTGGAACAGTTTGAGAGAATCGTTGCCGAGTTTTGTGGCACTCGCTTTGGTGTTGTTTACAACAGTGGAACTTCGGCCTTGCATGGTGCTACCCTGGCAGCTGGAATTGGACCGGGGGATGAGGTCATAACCACCCCGCTGTCGTTTGCAGCCACCTCCAACTGTATTGAATATGTAGGGGGCAAACCGGTATTTGTGGATATTGATCCCGAGACATACTGTATTGATGGTGGTTTAGTAGAGAAATGCTTATCACCTAGAACAAAAGCAATAATTCCCGTTGATTATGCTGGATATCCGGTTCCCCTATCAAAGGTTAATGCAGCTATTCATGATAAAGACATTCTAATAATTGAAGATGCGGCTCATGCGCTTGGTGCTAAGGACGGGGACATTAGAATTGGTAATCGGGCGGATATGACGATGTTTAGCTTTCACCCGGTGAAACACGTAACTACTGGCGAGGGTGGAATGATTTTAACTAACCGTGAAGATTATGCCGAGAGATTGCGCTTATTTAGAAGTCATGGTATAGTGCGCCAGCCCAGTAAGATGTCCGAAAATCATGGCCCCTGGTATTATGAGATGCTTGATTTGGGGTTTAATTATAGGATAACGGATATTCAGTGTGCATTAGGTATTTCTCAAATGGCAAGATTGGAGAAGTGGCTGGAAAGACGGAATAAGATAGCTTCTTTTTATGACCAGTCTTTTAACAGTCTGGCCTGGCTAAAAACTCCGCCTAAACCGGCTAACGGAAGGAATGCATATCATCTTTATCCGCTATTAGTGCTATTACCTGGCGAAGGTGAAATTTCTGGTCCTTGTAAGATTGATGATCTTATGAATCTTAGAAGCAGATTTTTTACTCACCTCCGAGAGAATGGCATTGGAGTACAAGTTCATTATGTTCCAATTCACCTACATCCTTATTATCGTAATAAGTATGGTTACCAGCCGGGTGACTTTCCGATCACGGAGTCTTTCTATGCACGGGAGGTCAGCCTACCTATGTTTCCAGGCCTGACCGACAGTGATATAGAATACGTAGTCAAAATCGTAAAAGAGTTTGCTGTTAAATAATACTAGACTGTAATGTGGAAATCAGTGGAGAAAATGAGGCGTGTTTTATGGACACAACATCACTGGATATATTTAAGTTCAAAATTCGTAGGTTTTTTGCTATGCGGGGGATGAATGCACCGCTCCTAAAAAGCGGACTGCCACCCGATTATTGGCAGCGACAGCAGGTGAATAGTGAACATGGCCCGGATAAATATTTAGAAGCAGACAGTATTACCCGGACAGTACTTGATGAATTCATTACAAATATGGATAGAAGTGCTTCATTCATCGAAATAGGTTGCAATGCTGGACGAAATCTAAATTACCTCTACGAAAACGGGTTCTGCAATTTAGCGGGAATGGACATAAATGAAACCGCTATCAAAGAAATAATGCCGGCCAATTTCCCAGGTCTTTACCAGTGTGGCAAATTTTACATAGGTAATAGTGCTGTTGAGATCAAGGGCATAGCGGATGAGAGTTATGATGTCGTGTTTTCAATCGCTGTGTTAATTCATATTCCGCCTGATAACATCAGCTTGTTTAAGGATATGGTGAGGATATCCAAAAGGTATATCGTAGTCTTCACCGATGAGAATATTAATTATGACTTTGCAAAAGTTTTTGAGCGGTTGGGCTGTCAGTTGGTTTACAAACGATTATATTATGGCGAAGACAGTATAAAGAATATGAAAATGCCTGCCGAACCATATGATGAAAAAAAACACTCATTTGATTGTAAGTGCCATCTGGTTTTTATAAAAGGAAAGGGCTGATATCATTAAAAATACTAAATCTGAATCTTCCAGTGATTCAAACACCAAATTCATTATTGTTGAAAACCTTGCCTGGTATAATATACCCTGGCTGTTTTTATATCTGTTCTTTGGATTTTCAATAATATATTTCGAAATTGGCAGTGATTCCTTTCGCAATAACTGGATATGTCGTAAGATATTAAGTTTTGACAGGATCGAACGGATAACGGAATATCTAAGTAGTGTGGATCTTAAAGAGGTCTATATTGAGAGTAACCTAGAAGTTCTGAGCATCATTGATTCTTATTATGACAAAAGATACAGAAACAGTTTGCTAACCAGGCTCAGTGCCAGGTTTCTGGAGAATGAAGCAAGCCATTTTTCGTACAAGAAATGGATTGCGGCTGCTATTGTAGAACGGTTAAAAATAGCCAGGGCAGCCTACAAGTTTAGTGCCAAAATAAAAAGCGATTGTCTGATATTGTTTATCCCTAAAGTTAGTACCTATGGTCTTAATAGAGACTTTTGTGGAATAGATGCTGACATATGGGCTCGTATTAAAGTTCCGATTTGGGTAAAGCTCCGAGCCCTTATTAGAGTTAGTGTTAATAAAATGACTGCTTTGGCTCTTGTTTTTGCGGTCCCACTTTGGTTAGCATACAACCTAGTAAAGAAAAAAGCTCAAAGTGAAAGCCACACATATAAGACTGGTATTATAATTGTAGGTGGTGGGTACGGGTTTGCCTCCAAGCACAGGAACAGTGATTTCATTGTCAAGAATCGTGAGGAGAGCAAAGATGATGTAGTAGTCATAATTGAAAATCAATATGCAAACCTCACTGGATTTAGTGATACTGGATATTCATTATTGGACGTTAGAGATTTCCCAGCCGCAACCCCAAAGTTTATTGCAGATATAGTAATTAAAAAATTTATACTTTATTGGGTGAAATCCATTTTGTTGTCAGTATTTTCATCGACAATTCTTATAGAGTCCAATGCTAGAATTATGGTTACCTATTTAAAATGGACAAGTATTATGCAGGTATATAACCTCAAAAATATTGTTACTTTCAATGATTTCACACCCCAACACGTAATCAGAAATATACTTCTTAAACAGCATGAAACAAATACGATCTATTTCGCATATTCGGCAGCACAGGTAAATGTGTACGCAAGAATTGAAGAACTTAGCGATTGCGGGGATGTGCTGTTTTCTTTTCTTCATTATGATTATGTAATCACCTGGGGAAAAACCATGGAGCAGTTCTTCAACGCTTGTCACACTTTTAATACAAGAAGTGTTGGTGCCTTGTGGTCTGATTTTGTTCAGCAAGCTTTGAAAGACGCGGAGTTAGAGCAGTTAAAAAGACAATATCTGCAGAATATTGTTGTTGATAACCCCAAGATCATTGGGGTCTTCGATATAGGAAAGTTTTTAAGAGAAGAATTACAGCCGATCCATTACTCGTCAGTTGTGAGGAACAGGGAAGTGATTGAGTTCTGCCGGATGATTCTTCAGTTATTGGAGGATCGAAAGAATCTTGTAGTCATATTTAAAGAGCTGGATTTACTGGAGAAGGCATTAACTGAGAATGCTGCATCTGATGTGATAGATGCGTATCAGAGTCTCTTTGCTCATGAGCGTTGTACCAGAGCCTTGAAGGTAGGGCTTGATACCCCACAGGTAATTGCTATGTCGCATCTAACGGTCACCTCTTATGGTCTAACCCCTACTATTGAGGCTATATGTGCCGGAAAGAAAGCTATTTATCTTGACTCTACCAACGTTATGGAAGGCTGCTTCTATGATAGATATCCCATGTTAATTGCTCACAATTATGAACAGTTCCAAGAGCTTGTGGACTACTGGTTAAATGATGTGAATGATGAATTGCTGAATAATTACCTCGGGAAATATATGTGCCCTGATATCGATCCTTACCTAGACGGTAAGGCTATTGATAGAATACGGGAGTTACTCGCTTAAACTGTAGATGGAAACTTATCTTGGTGGATGGGAGGGAAACAAAACGACTAGGTATCGCGAAATAATGGTCATCACGCGCAATTGCGAGATTGTAAATGTTAAATCGATTTTATTCCTCATGGCATTTGTTATTCTGGCCGTTGTAAGTGCGAGTACCGAGGGGATAAGTCTTCTCATGATGGTTGACTTCATCACTGGTAAGGTTAACCTGCAGAATCAGACTACTTTGCTCCATTATATTGTTGTATGTCTTCAATATCTATCAATAAATATAAATTATACTAATGTCTACCTTACACTATTGGTATTGCTGGTATTTCGGATAGCTCTATCCTATTTTTCTGGCATTCTAGACAATGTTATGCTGGTCAAACTTCGCAGGCGGATTCAGGAGCGTTCTTTTACTCACATTTTGCATGGGGATTGGGAAGAACTGCGAACCATGCGGACAGGATATATTGTGGGAATTGTCACTAATGAAGCCGATAAAGTAACGGCATTTTTTATCAATGTCATACGAGCTGCCAATTCTCTAATAATTGCTCTAGGACTTATCGTAATGGCTGTGATCGTCAGTCCCGGAGTCACTCTGCTGTTTGGTGCTGTTGGGGTACCAGCGATCCTGATATTACGGTGGGTATTTAAAGTTCAGATTCGGTTATCCGAACAATCAGTTATTGAGAGGCAGGGTTTCGTAGCTGATGTTACAGAATCCATCAATAGTCTTTTTCATATTAAGGTGGAGGGCAAAACGCATTCCCACATTAATAAGGGGCTAACTCATATCCCTCGCTATTACCGGCTCGAGATGCTTATGGGATATCCCAGGGCTTTTATTAACTCGTTTAATTTTATATTTTCATTTGTTTTACTGCTAGGCTTTTGGATCTGGACCGTGATACAGGGGCAGAATTTGGTTGACATGATGTTCCTCCTGGGCCGTGTTGGTGCGATTGGTTTTAGAGCTCAAAGCCAGATCAATACAGCGCTTATAAGTGTTAGTGCGATGAATGACTTTTCCGGAAGCTTAAAGGTATTGTCTGACCTCTTTATGATAGCGCCGGAAATCAAGAAACTTAGAGTCGAAGAAAAGATAACTACAGTTGAAATGTCCGATGCCAGCTACAGCTATGGGGATCGAACAGTCATAGATAATATGTCATTGCGGGCTAAACTGGGAGAACCGGTGGTGCTTAGAGGACCTTCGGGGGCGGGCAAGACTACTGTAGCCAACCTTATTGCAGGGGTTTATCAACCAATAAGTGGTGAAATCATATATCATGGAGTTAGTGGAGAAAAGTATGATTCTTCGGCCTATCGTCCCCGGGTGGGATATGTGACCCAAGACATACAGCTGTTTTACGGATCCATACGCGACAATCTAGCCATGGGTCTCACGATTGATGACGATATATTGTGGAATTGTTTAAGTCTGGCGGGAGCTGATGAGTTTGTTAGAGAAATGGGCGGATTGGGTGCCGAAATAGCTGAAGCCGGACGCTCATTATCCGGCGGTGAAAAGAGACGTCTAGGGATAGCTCGAGTACTGGTGGACGACCCAGATATATTAATTCTTGACGAAGTCACTTCTGGCCTTGATGAAAAGCGCAAGATTGAAGTTAATTCCACTATTAGGGCACTTAGCAAGAATCTTGTTCTCATTGTTATTACTCATGACTCAGAGATGTTTGATTCAGACAATATAGTTGTTATCAGTGGCGAATAGATTCGGGGGATATTAAAGGAGTTGTTGAAATGTCCAGCATTAAGGCTAGGTTAAAGGAAAACAACTTGATATACAAAACATATAGAGCAGTCATAGATGGCAAAGAACAGGTAATGTATGATTTGAAGAAGTTTGTTCCTGCTGGCATTCTTGCTCGGAATGAATATCAAAAAGCCATGGCCAACCAGATAGAATACAGTGAGCATTTTGAAGGTATAGCCCACATTGGTGAGATAGAAATAAATAAAAACTGCAATCTCAACTGTATTATGTGTAATACTCAAGCCTCGACGCGGAACAATGTGAATATGCCCATTGAACTTTTTGAAAAGGTTGTCATCTACATGAAGAGCATACAGCAAGACAACTGTACTTTTCATACCATCGGAGAGCCTTTACTTAATCCTAATCTCGAAGAATATCTAAAGATTTTACGTAAATATGGTGGGATAACTGTTTCACTGCAGACCAATGGCCAGATTCTGCATAAGCGATTAGATATTTTGTGTCAGTATTCAGATGTAATTGATACCATTAGGTTTTCAATAGACGGCGCATCGAAAGAAACTTACGAGATGATAAGAAAAAACGGGCGCTTTGAGGTTTTGATAGAAAATCTAAACAAGTTAAAGGCTGTGAATAAGGATTCAAAATATTTTAATGTTAAAATTGACTCTGTAGTCAGCAGTGATGTTTTGCCCGAGCTGGCCTATCATATGAGTTTCTATAGTCAATTCACTAATATGGAAAATATCACGTTATCACTTCTGCATGGATGTTCACTTGATACCACTTATTTTTTTAACAATAGCATGATGGACAATCATATAAGGTCTAACCATCCCTGCACACTGCTTAATGGTGGGATGTTCATTTTTGGCGATGGCAGAGTTAGCACCTGCTGTATCGATTTTAACGGTGACCTGGTTTATGGTAGTTTCTTAGAAAATACTCCTAAAGAGCTGATCAATAATGACAAAGTAGTTCAACTTCGAAGGTATCATCTGCAAAAATCTCTGCCAGAGGGACATCGCTGCACCAAGTGCTTTACGATCGATCCACGAGTAACCCATTTGTTTAAAGCTTTTGTTGATATTCTAGTGCTCAAATATGCCGATAGGTGGGATGTGGAGGCTATGCAACCGCGGTTTAATGGGTTTTTTGAGTTATTTAAAGATGAAATACCCAGTGAAGGGAAGTATTTATCTCTCTTCAATTAGATATAATTTGGGTTTGCTGATAGGAAACACCGCACAAGACGCCAATTTTTAGGCGATCTAACGGTGTTTTTGTATAATTTTCTTATGGGAATGTTCTGGATATTTGGACAGACAATATTCGATAATATGCTAAAATATCTCTATTGAAGGTAATGTGGAGTTAATACTTTTAGATTCTAATGCTTTTTGGAGGATTCTTTATGAGCGACTCTAGATTGGCTCTGGTAACCGGTGGGGCTGGTTTTATCGGATCACATTTAGCCAGAAGGCTTCTTAAAGAAGGCTGGCGGGTAGACATAATAGACAATCTTCGAACAGGCTCAAGAGAAAATGTCCCAGAAGGAGCCAGTTTCTATTTTTTGGATTTGTCACGTGATGATTTAACACATGAACTGCCGGATGTACGATATGATGTGGTATTTCACCTAGCTGCACAATCATCCGGTGAGATTTCTTTTGATGATCCGGTTTATGATATGAAAACGAACTGTTTAAGTACGTTGCTGCTGCTAGATTGGTGTAAGAAAAATGGAATCAAACGGTTCATATATACCAGCTCAATGTCTATATACGGGGATCAGGATGTGCAGCCAGTCGATGAGAATATGCTGCCCCGACCTAATTCCTTTTATGGAGTTGGGAAACTGGCTTCTGAGAGCTATATGAGCATTTATTCCAAGCTAGGGGTTAATACTACAGCACTTAGGCTCTTCAATGCTTACGGACCTGGGCAAAACCTGGCGAATTTAAGACAGGGCATGGTGAGTATTTATATGGCCTACATTCTCAGGAATGAGGAGGTCATTGTAAAAGGGTCACCTGATCGATATCGGGACTTAGTTTACGTTGATGATATTGTTGAAGCACTTATCGGTATTGTCGACAATCCAAAGACATTTGGCCAGCAGTATAACGTTGGAACAGGCTGCAAGACAACGGTTGGAGAGTTGATCGAGGCCCAACTGGGGGCATTTGGATATAAACCTGGACAGTATCCTGTTAAATATGTGGAAGGCACACCGGGTGATCAGTTTGGGGTATTCGCCAATAGAGAAAAGATCAAGAATGACACAGGGTGGTCAGCTAGTATTACCCTGAACGAGGGTCTACAGAGAATGGTAGAGTGGGCTAAGAACCTTAGGTAAGACAAATACGTTTGGGGAGAAAAGTCCATGCAAACTTCAAAAATTGAACTGCTTGATTGCACTATACGCGATGGTGGTTATGTAAATGACTGGTTTTTTGATAAGGGCGTGGTCCGTGAGGTATATAGGGCTTTGTCTAAGGCCGGAATCGACTGGGTAGAACTTGGATACCGGGACCTGCCGGGGAACTTTGATGGCAGTCAATTCGGTCCCTGGCGATTCTCGGATGAGCAACTTATAAAAGAAACCACTGAAGGTATTTACGGCTCCAAGATTGCCTTAATGGTGGACTTTGGCCGTATAACCAAGAATGATATTCCTGATGCTGACAGAAGTGTAGTCAAACTCATCAGAATGGCGGCTCATAAAAATAACCTCGAAGAAGCATGCATTCAGTTATCAGAATTCAAAGAAAAGGGCTATCTGACTAGTCTTAATGCTATGGGAGTCACTAGTTTTGATTACGAGGACCGGTTAAAGACAGCGCAAATAATATCTAAGAGCGACTTGGACTACTTTTATGTGGTAGACAGTTATGGCTCCCTGTTTCCTAACCAGATCGCGGAGGTGCTAAAGCCATTCCTGGATTTGGATGGGGTTTATATAGGTTTTCACCCTCACAATAGCCTCCAAATGGCACTTGCCAATACACTGGAGGCCATCAACTGTGGTGTTCATATCGTTGACTCGACAATATATGGTATAGGGCGGGGCTCCGGCAATCTGCCGACCGAGGCTTTAGTTGCTTATCTACAGACTACCAGGGATTCGAAATATAATGTACTGCCAGTTCTGAATTGTATATCTAAATATTTCTTGGATATAAGCCAGGAATTTAAGTGGGGCTACCAGTTGCCTTATCTGCTATCCGGGATTTTTCAGTGCCATCCCAATTACGCTAAGAAGATGATCGGGTTAAGGGAATATACGGTGGAAGATATGTGGAAGGCCATGGAGATCATCAAACGGCGTGATGTTATTGGGTATTCTGAAAATGTCCTTAATGAAATTCTTAACAGCGGATTAGTAGGCTCGGATTATACTGAACTAAGCAATGGAGCGGCAAGCGAGGCAAAAGAGGATGTTGTACCGGGACCTTCGGTTATTCGCAGCAACCGAAGGCCGCAATGTTCCTATGTTAATCGTCATGAGGGACGGGACTTTCTTGTTCTGGCCAATGGGCCTACACTTAAAACAGATAAGGCGTTGATCGAAGAGTTCATCAAGAAGTATGATCCTATTATCTTGGGTGCCAATTATTTGGGTGGTCTCTTTGTTCCGCACTATCATGCATGTAACAATAAAAAACGGTTTCCTGAGTATATCACCAATGCCTCCAAAGAGTCCAATCTTCTGATCGGACAATATATCCCGGAAAACATGATTGGTGAATACACTAAGCGGGATTATGAACTCTTATGTTATCGTGATGTAGTGGATGCGCCATTCGAAATAATTGATGGTGTCATCCAGACCAACTGCCGTACTATTTCTACCCTGTTGTTAGGTGTGGCCATAGTTATGGGGGCTAAGCGAGTTTTTTCTGCTGGTATGGATGGGTACATCGGAGCCGACTCAAATGGAAGTATTTATTTCTACGATACCAAAGACGAGATTACTGACGACAAGCTGGCTATTGAGCTGCACAGATGGTGTGAAAGATTTCTTAAACAGATCGATGATTATTTGGTAGGGAAGGGCAAAGAAGGTGTGCATATTATTACACCTACCAGCTACTCGAGTTTTTATAAAAGAATCGACAACTATATCTAAGGAGTAGATCAGATGAGAACCGTGATATTTATTCCTGCCAGGTACAAATCTTCACGTTATCCAGGGAAACCACTTGTAATGATCAATGGCAAACCGCTGGTGATCTGGGTGGCTGAGTTGTCCGTACAGGCGGTTGGTATAGATAATGTTTATGTATTGACCGAGGATCAAAGAATATTGGAGGTCGTAGAGAAGCATGGTTTCCAGTGCTTGATGACTTTGGATACCCACCTGACAGGTACTGATCGTCTCGCAGAGGCTGCGGCTAGGATTGATGCCGATATATACATTAATGTACAGGGCGATGAACCTACTTTGGATCCCAATGATATAATCAAGATAATTGAAGCTAAGAAAGCTAACATGCAATACGTAGTCAATGGAATGTGCCCCCTAAGTCTGGCTGAGGATCCGGAAAATGTGAATCTTCCTAAGGTAGCATTTAAAGAGAACAAAGTCATGATCTACATGTCCCGGGCGGCCATTCCCAAAGGCAAAACACCGCGCGATCCACAGCAGTTTTGGAAACAAGTGTGCATATATGCGTTTACTCGAGATGAATTACTAAGCTTTGGGAATTTCGGACGCAAGAGCGCTTCAGAGGCGATTGAAGATATAGAGATATTAAGATTCCTGGAGCTTGGCAAAGAGGTATTTATGGTAGAAACTCAGGGGGCTACGTATGCGGTCGATGTTCCTGACGATGTGGCTGTTGTCGAACAGGTGCTGAAGGCAAAGTTTGGAGACTTTAATGGATAATTACCAGACCTATATTTTTGATTGTGATGGGGTCTTGCTAGACTCCAATAATATAAAAACTGAGGCCTTCTATGAAGTAGCGCTCCCTTATGGTAAGGATAAAGCGGAAATGCTAACCGAGTATCACCGGAGAGAGGGGGGCATTTCACGTTTTGAGAAATTTAGATACTTTTTTGCAGAAATACTAATGGCTGAGAACTATCAAGCAAAGCTAGAGGCTGCTATAGTGCAGTATGGTGAGCTGGTCAGGCAGAAGCTGTTGTCCTGCCCGACTACCGAGATGTTGGTTGAGTTTCTCCAGAGTCTGCCTTCTGAGGCCTGCAAAATAGTGGTTTCAGGTGGTATGCAGGACGAGTTGAGGCAGGTATTTGCCCAGAGAAAGCTGGATACCTATTTTCATTACATTTTTGGTAGCCCGGATGACAAATTAAAGATCATACAAAGAGAAACAGATATTGGCACTATTCGTTTTCCGGCGGTTTTCTTTGGCGACAGTAAGTATGACTATCGTTGCGCTTGCCAGTATGGAATTGATTTTGTTTTTCTATCTCAATATACTGAGTTCGCTGATTGGCCAAATTATTTTTACGAACATTCCGAGGTAAAAGTGGTTACCAACTTCAAAGAATTGTTTTGAACAAAGGAGATGTCTAGATGAGAGTACTACTTGTGTACCCCAACCTGCATGGAATGAATATGCTGCCGCCATCCATGGGCATATTTACTGGTTTATTACGAAGCCAGGGGCACGAAGTAGATTTGTTCGATACCACGAACTGGGTGATACCAGGAGAAGAGGATTTCGATAGTGATAAGGTTAAGGAGAAAAACCTCAATGCCCGGCCTTATGATGATTCGATTTTACGCAGTGAAATTCGTACCAGTGATGTATTTGAAGATTTTCGTAATAAAGTGACTTCCTTTAAGCCGCAACTATTAGCGGTATCTTCGACCGAAGACATGTTTCCGCTGGCAATTAGACTGCTTAAGTCAGTTAAGGAGCTCAACATTCCGGTTATAATGGGCGGCGTATTTCCCACTTTTGCACCGGAGATATGCATTTCATATGATGAGATAGATATGGTATGTATCGGCGAAGGTGAGGTTGCTCTGTCGGAATTGGCTATGCGCATGGAACAAAGGCAATCATACGATGATGTTGAGAATTTGTGGGTGAAAAAACCCAACGGTAAAATTACGAAGAATCCTATTGGACGACCGACAGATGTCAACAGTAATGAATTGATCGATTTCAGTTTATTTGATGAGTCGCGTTTGTATAGGCCGATGCAGGGGCGGACCTGGAGGATGCTGCCGGTGGAGACTCACCGGGGCTGTCCTTATAGCTGCACATACTGTAATTCGCCTTCCCAGCGCCAGTTATATAGAGAGAATGGCTGTCATTTCTTTCGCAAGAAGTCCTTTGATAAAATCAGGGAAGAACTTTTATACTACAAAAACGGGCTCAAGGCTGAGGCCCTTTACTTCTGGGCTGACATGTTCATGGCCTACAATGAGCGTGAATTAGATGAGTTCTTAGATATGTATTCAGATATTGACTTACCGTTCTGGTGTCAGGTAAGGCCGGAAACGATTCGGGAAGAAAGAATCAAGCGCCTGCAGAAAGCTGGTTTGTTCAGGCTGGGGATCGGTGTTGAGCATGGTAATGATGAGTTCAGGCGCAACATGCTCAAACGCAGGGTAACCAACAAGACTATGATTGAAAACTTTCGTATACTGAACAAGTTAGAGCTGCCATTCAGTGTAAACAATATCGTGGGATTTCCTACCGAAACCAGGGAACTGGCCATGGATACAGTAGAGGTTAATCGGCAAATCGATGCCGATAGTTACAATATATATTCGTATACACCATTCACAGGTACTCCATTGCGTAAGATTTGCGAAGAAGAAGGCTATATAGAACCGGGAACTATAGTTGAATCAGCCCTTAAGCCAACACTTCTTAAGATGCCACAATTTCCTGCGCATGAAATTGAAGGAATAAGAAGAACCTTTGTTTTATATGTGAAGATGCCGCGTGATCGTTGGGCGGATATTCGTAAGGCTGAAGCACAAACACCAGAAGCTGATGCACTTTTAGAGCAGCTAAGAGTGGAATGTCGAGATAAATACCTGTGGTCCTCATAATTTTCAAGAACAAATGTGGAGGGAAATAGCTTTGCCGAAGCAGATCGCCTGTTTTACCGATTATAAAGAACAGTGGACATCCCCCAACTTTCGGAACCAGTTTGATGAGATGTCAATAGTATCAGAGAATTGCGAGATTTCCGGGAGTATTTTGGGCTTTTACAGCCGTCTTAAGAAGTTTGTAGAATTCCGTGAGAGTATGCTGGGTGACTACAGTTATGTGAGCAGTTTTTCGGTAGTTAACGGAACAGAAATTGGGAGATTCTCATCCATTGCTCATGGGGCGTTCATTGGCCTGTGGGAACATAATGTGTGGGTCACTACGCATTCTTTTTACCTTTTTGAAGGCAGCGGTGGGTTTGTAAAAGGCAATACTCCCTATGAAGCGGACAAGATCAAAACTTATATCGGTAATGATGTATGGATTGGCGCCAATGCGGTAGTATTGAAAGGGGTAAAAATCGGAGACGGGGCTATTGTTGGCGCCGGAAGCGTTGTGACAAAAGATGTTCCGCCCTATGCAATCGTACTCGGCAGCCCGGCTAGAGTGCATAAATACAGGTGTTCTGAAGAAGATATCAAGTTGTTTTTAGAAGCTAAATGGTGGGATTTATCACGGGAAGAAATTCAATACCTGGTCGATCATGATGCCTGGTTAAGCATCGACAGGTTTAAAGAGATTTGGAATGAGAGATATGGTAAGGCTAGACCTTAATCAACTTAACCTTGAATTGAGCCTGAGACTTAATGATATTGCTAATAGGCTCAGGACTCCTTATACCAGTTTGATAAGTGAACTGGGTGAGCAAAACCTAGAAAATGCCGATTGGTGGGTATCAGTTACTTCCAGTCGTAATACATTTGCTACACCGTTGTTTATTAATCTTTGTCATTTGGTATTGATTGATGAGTGCCTGCGAGAGGGCAGCCCAATAGAGGAAATTGTTGTATATTCTAGAGCAATGAAAAAGGTTTTGGCGTCTGTAAGCATAGTTAAAAGCCGCCAGATAAAAATCATATATTCTAAGGGTTTCAAAGATAGATTGATCGATTTTGTTAGACCTTATTATAATTTTCTTGATACTTGCCGAGTACTGGCAGTTGAAGCTTGGTGGGCCAGAATGACCAAAAAGCTTGCAAAGAATGATGAGCAGGCGCCATTAATTGTCCTTGAGACCTTTGTTCTTGATAAGAGTTTTACTACTTATGATTATCTAGAACGGTTCTATTCACAGATTTTCGAGTTCCTTGATGAAGATGACAAGAAGCGGGTTTGCTTTTTGGCTACTCCGTACAAGGTGGAAAAGCACAAGGCATTATTTACTAATCTTAGAACAGCTAAACACAATTTCTTAGTGAGAGAAGACTACCTGCGATTAAGGCATTACATTTACGCTTTGTTGCATCCACTGCGAATGCATAAGATTAGCGCAGCGGCAACTAAATTTATGGATTTTGATATCGAACCCATGATAAGAGAAGACTTGAGGATTGGTATATGTTCTTATACAACCATCGATTCCCTTCTAAAATACAAGCAATTTGAAGGTTTCAAGGATAAAGGCATCAGAATCGATACGTATATTGATTGGCTAGAAAACCAGATAATCGATCATGGGATCAACCTGGGGCTTAGAGAGAATTATCCAACTACCAGGGTTATCGGTTATCAGGGTTATGTGGGACCTAAACACTATTTATGTATATACCCTTCTTCGATAGAAAAAAAGGCAGGAGTCACACCAGATATAATAGCTGTTATTGGTCAGGGATTCAGGGATAATCCACGCGAATTTTGTCCTGAGCAGGAGGTCATAACCAGCCCGGCATTTAGGTTTCGGCATCTGTGGCAAGAGCGCAAATACCATCCCGAGCCAGAATGTGTTACCATTTTAGTAGCATTGCCGATCACTATCAAAGAGGGGAACGAAATAATTGGTCTTCTGGCACAATTATTGCCTGATTTGGGAGCAAGGGCTAATTACAGGATTTGGATCAAGCCGCATCCGACCAATCAACCACAAGAAATCAAGAAAGCATTCAGGGGGCCCTGGCCAGAAAAATTTGAGTTTGTTGCCGGAGACTTTTATGAGTGTGTGGAAAAGGCTGATGTATTGATCAGTAATACTTCAGGAGCTTGCTTTGAGACGGTGGCAAAAGGAATTCCGGTTATATTGATAGGCAGTACTAATGGTTTAACTCATAATCCAATACCGGAAGAAGTTGACCGGTCGATATGGAACATTTGTTTTACTGAGTCAGAATTAAAAGAGGCTATTGAGAGATTTACTCAAGACGATGCCGACTTTGCTATTAAGTGTCAGCAAATTGGACGTACTATCCGAGCTGTGTACTTTGAACCCGTAAATGCCATGGCTGTGAAAAGTTTTTTGGGGTTACCAATGGGCGGCGAAAGCAAAGGTAAGCGGGTTTCCGGGGAAGGAGTTTTGGAATGAAAACAGTTATTCTTTGTGGGGGATATGGAACTAGAATCAGGGATGTTGCGGATAATATACCCAAGCCCATGATTCCTGTAGGGAGTTACCCTATTCTTTGGCATGTTATGAAGTACTATGCTCACTTCGGTCATTCGCAGTTTGTGCTGTGCCTGGGGTACAAAAGCGAGGTAATTAAAGATTTCTTCTTAAATTATGAAGCTCATACCCGTGATTTTACGGTTTTACTCGGGGCTCAGATGGTTATTGACTATCATAGCAGCCATTCAGAAGATTGGCAGGTCACTTTAGCCGAAACTGGTTTGAATGCCATGACTGGAGCACGTGTCAAGCGAATTCAGAAGTATGTGGCGGGAGAAGATGATTTTATGCTGACCTACGGGGACGGTGTAGGCGATATCGATCTGGACAAGCTTGCCGAGTTCCATAAGTCACATGGTAAAATATTGACTGTTACCGGGGTTAGACCTCCGGGACGGTTTGGTGAGATAAACAGCGATTCCAGAGGCCAGATTATAGAGTTCAATGAAAAACCCCAGGCAACCGGGGGACGCATATCGGGCGGATTCTTCATGTGCCGCCGCGAGTTATTCGATTATCTAGATGACCGTGAAGATTTGGTATTTGAACAGGATCCGATAAACAGGTTGGTTCGAGATGGCCAAATGATGGTTTATGAACATAACGGGTTCTGGCAGCCGATGGATACGTATCGAGATTACAGCCTGCTTAATGGGCTTTGTGAACAGGGGAAAGCACCATGGATCAAATGGTAATCGAGAAGTTAAGGGCTGCTTATAAGGACAAGAAAGTCATTGTTACCGGAGACACCGGTTTTAAGGGGTCCTGGCTGGCTCTTTGCCTACTTGAGTTGGGTGCCGAAGTTCTCGGCATTGCACTGCCCCCGGAACGGGACAATGATCATTTCAATGCTGTGGGCTTGAGCAGACTAGTACGGCATGTGGACTGTGACATTCGTGACGGTTCTGCTATCCAGCACCTATTTGACCAATTCCGGCCGGATTTCGTTTTTCACTTGGCAGCCCAAGCTTTGGTTCGAACATCTTATGATGAGCCCAAACGCACCTTTGACACTAATATCGGTGGGTCAGTTAATATCTTAGAGGCAGTGAGGGCTACCTCGTCAGTTCGTTCGCTGATTTATGTTACCAGTGATAAATGCTATCGCAACCAGGAATGGATTTGGGGTTACCGGGAAAATGATGAGCTGGGTGGCCGTGATCCTTACAGTGCATCAAAATCAGCCGCCGAGATAGTTTTTTACTCGTACCTGATGTCATATTTCGCCGAAAATCCTGTATTGGGGGCGGCTAGCGTGCGAGCTGGAAATGTTATTGGCGGTGGAGATTGGGCTCAAGATAGAATCGTGCCAGACTGCATTAGGGCGCTGGAATCAGATCAGCCGATCATTCTGCGTAATCCAGATTCCACTCGACCCTGGCAGCATGTACTGGAGCCGCTTTTTGGCTACATGAGACTAGCTGTAGAGTTGTTTGAGGAGCCTAAGCGGTTCTCTGGTTCCTGGAATTTCGGCCCCAACGATGAATCGATTCATACTGTTGGGGATCTGGCCAAGGAGATTGTCTCATTATGGGGCAAAGGAGAGGTCCGTTTTGACAATTCGAGACAACCTCATGAAGCTAATTTACTGCACTTAAACTGTGACAAAGTCCGGCATGTTTTGGGCTGGAAACCACAGTGGGATTTTTTAAAAACAGTTCAAGAATCAGTATCCTGGTATAAATCAGTGGCTGGAAATGAGCCAGCATTGCAGGTGTCACAACGGCAAATTAATGATTATATGGGGGCATCGTTATGATCGAGGGGGTCAAGATTACACCGCTTAAGCAAATACCGGATGAGCGTGGCAAGATCATGCACATGATGCGGGCCGACATGGAGGGCTTTGCCGGGTTTGGCGAGATTTATTTCTCGTGTGTTCATCCAGGTGCCATAAAAGGTTGGCATATCCATAAAAAGATGATACTGAGCTATGCGGTTCCGCAGGGCAAGATTAAACTGGTGCTGTATGATGACCGACAGGGGAGCACCACGCGCGGGGAACTGCAGGAAATATTCCTGGGGCCTGACAACTACTGCCTGGTTACCATTCCTCCTCTAGTTTGGAATGGGTTCAAAGGCGTAGGCCCAGAAACCGCGATTGTAGCCAATTGTGCTTCTATTCCGCATGACCCTTATGAGATCGAGCGAATGGATCCTTTCGATCCTTCAATTCCGTACGATTGGAGCATTAAGCACCGGTGAGCCAGTCAGTAGAAGAAACAACACCGTTTTTCAGTGCGGTGATAATTACTTATAATAGGCTACCGTTATTGAAGAAGGCTGTTGAAAGCATTTTAAGCCAGTCGGAGACCGATTTTGAGCTGATAATCGTGGACAATCATTCTACAGATGGAACAGCGGATTGGGTCAACGAACTTGGCGTTAGAGATCCGCGGGTCAGGCTGGAAATGATCCATAACGATGGGGTTATAGCCCGATCACGCAATCTTGGCATTGCTAAAGCTAGAGGCCGATATGTGGCATTCTTGGATTCGGATGACGAGTGGATGCCGGATAAACTTCTTGAAAGCAGAGCTTTGTTGGAACAAAACCCTGATGCCATTGGCTTGTGCCATGGGGAGTTCCATGATAACGGAACAGATAGAAAACCGGTTCATTATGGGCCTTATGACAACAATCTAACGAAACAGATGTTGACTAAAGGGAGCAAGCTTTCCCCTTCCGCCAGTGTCATATCTACCCAGGCTTACCGTGTGGTAGAGGGGTTTTCGGAGCAGGAGGATGTGGTGACGGCTGAGGATTATGATACCTGGATCAAGCTTTCACGGTTGGGAAGGATTTTGTACTTGCGCCAAATGCTGGGTGTTTTTCGCATCCATGATGATAATATGTCAGGGAACCTGATCAGGAATTACAATTCAGCTCAGAGAGTAGTCATCAGTCAAATTGATGAAGAAATAAAGAGTTCAAGCCTCAGCAGTAAGGTTTACTGGTCATTGCACAAAGTTTTATGGAAATTAAGGTTTTCTAGACTGATTTGGAAAGCGCGTTTGAATAAAAGTTAATTGGGGGGAAGATCGTGAAAGCTCCCGATACTGTATTAGTGACAGGTGCCAGCAGTTTTATGGGAATGCACCTGTCTTTGGCTTTTAATAAGGCTGGATACAAGGTGATTGCTGCTCATTCCAGGTCCTTAGAATCATATGATGGTGTACAGAAGCAGCGACTGGAAACATTAAAAAACGTGGTTGGTCTAGTAACCCTAGATCTTACCTCCCAGGTGCAGGTAGCTAGCATCCTCAGAACTAAGCGCCCGCAGTTATTAGTTCACCACGCTGGATATGCAACTAACTATGCTTCGTATGATTACGACTTTTGCAAATCTATTGAGGTCAATGTAAAACCTCTATCATATATTTACCCGGTGCTGCAAGAGATCGGCTCGAGCATCATCATAACAGGCTCCTCAGCCGAATACAGCAGCAGTGATGGGCCTAACCATGAAGATGATGTGTGCTGGCCGGATACTCCATATGGGGTTTCAAAGTTGATGGAGACGGTGATGGCCAGACAGCTGGCCTTCCGGTATAATATCCCAACCCGGGTCGCGCGTTTGTATTTGCCCTATGGGGTTTTTGATAATCCACAGAAACTTTTACCGCAGGTAGTCAGCAGTCTAAGGCAAGGGAGATCAATCGACCTCTCTCCATGTGACCAGAAACGTGATTTTATATTGGCTGATGATGCGGCACAGATTTATCTGGCGTTAGCTGAAGACATGCCAAGGCAGCTTTTCGATGTCTTCAATGTTGGCAGCGGGGAGGCCATCGAACTTAAACAATTTTTACTGGTTTTGGCTCATGAAATGAACGCTGACCCTGAGCTGCTGAAGTTTGGAGCCCGCGAGCGCCGACCTGGTGAACCGGAGTTTTCTTATGGCAGTGCAGAGAAGGTGAGGCAAATACTGAATCATCAAGTACCCAAGTGGGACAAATCGTTGGCTGCAAATTGGAGAGTTCTAGCTGAATAACGACTTAAATCAAGAACGGTTGGATTTTGGAGGGTTGATATTGTCAAATAATGATCTTTTCACCCCGGAAAAAATGCTTGAAGAGCAGGCTCATATCCAGTCAAAGATGGAGCGCGGTGAATATTCAGAGAATCAGGACCTTGGGGATTTTGGTGCTTATTATGCTCTGAAGCATAACCTGCCAATGGCAGAGAAATGGATTCAGGCCCATGGCCTTAGTGGCCAGGCAGCCGAATTATATGTGGCTAACTTTAAGAACGATTGCACAAAAGCCCACTGCATCCTCGATGTGGGGTGTGGAGCTGGCTTCATTACAAACGCTCTGAAGAAGGCGCACCCACAGGCAGAAGTCATGGGAATAGACCTGGCTCTGGATGGGATAGAATTTGCCAAAGAGAGCTTTAAAGAATGCTCTTTCATGCAGATTGCAGTTGACGAAAAACTTAATTTAAACAGAACATTTGATGTCGTGCATGTAAGAGAGTTCTATCCTTTCACCAGGATCGATGATTGGGACATGATGAGGGATATTCTAAAAGCTTTGCTGAAACATGTATCTCCAGGCGGTACCTTGATCGTAATCAATGCCACACCGCCTCACTTAATGGCTCATAACCTGTTCCGGTACTATGATAGGATCAATACTGATCCGTTGTTTGTGGATTATAAGATATCCAGGCATCGTATGTCTCGGATCAAGGTCATGGAACGCTTGGGTACTGGTATAGCAGCTAGAATTGGCAGTTATATAGCTGATGTATTGATCGGAAATCCAACTACCATTATGAGAATGAAGAGCAAGGGGTAATAACCTTGAATCTTTCACTTGAACGGCAGCGGGAGCTAATTAAACAGGTATACTGTCCGCCTCAAACATCTCAAAAATGGACTATGGAGGAACTTGTTGGGCACCCAAACATACTGTGTTTTAGCCTGGGGAGGTTCGCTCTGTTAGAGGCGCTTAAGATCACCGGTATTGAGCCTGGCGATATAGTTCTAGTACCGGGTTTTATTTGTCGCGACCTTTTGGCATCCATCAATATGTTGGGAGCCAGACCGGAATTCTATCCGGTGATGGAGGACTTGACACTGGCTTGTGATTTGGGGAGCCTGCCAGCCGCGAAAGCTGTTATTGCTGTTAATTATTTTGGTTTCCCACAGTACCTAAGACCTTTTGCTGATTACTGTGAAACCGCGGGTGCTGTACTCATTGAAGATAATGCGCATGGACTTTTCAGCCGTGATGAATCCGGACAATTACTAGGGACACGCGGTGATATAGGTATATTCAGCCTGCGTAAGACTGTGTCTATGCCCGACGGAGCCGCAATGGTCATTAATAATCTGAGATATGAGAGCAAACCCATAGTATCTACTGAAATACATAATATGGGCGAGCCACCGTCCTTCAGGGTGAAGCAGGCTTTGAGAAAAATCGTACCAGCAGTGGGGCCGGCTCCACTGCAATGGGTCACCTCGGTAGTGAGAGGGGTAAGAAAGATCAGAACTGGTCAAGAGCTGCCGGCGCCTGACCCAAATGCCGAAAAAACAATACCTGGCAGTATTGAACCGTGCGCCAAACTACATGATTATTTAGAATCAACCGATGTGGGGATGGAAGTGTCCCGGCGTCGTGAGCTTTATTTGCTGGTGGACAAACTCCTAATGGATCATGATTGTCGGCCGGTTTTTAAACATTTGCCGGATAACACGGTGCCATATCTTTATCCGTTTTATGCTAAAAATGATGGGATATCATCCATACGTAAGCACCTATCAAAGGTGGGGTTGGACTGCTTCCCATGGCCGGAACTACCTGATGCCATAGCACCATCAGCCCCTGAGTACTACAGACAGGTCTGGGGGGTAAGCTTTTTATGGTAAAATGGGATTTAATGCCCGACGATATGGAGAGAGAAGCCTGGGATTCATTATTGATCAGATTTCCCGACTATACTTTGTTTCAAACCTGGGCCTGGGGTGAGTACAAGAAGTCAGCGGGCTGGCTGCCCCAACGCTGGGTGGCTACTGGCGACACGGGGGAGCCGCTGGCTATGTTCCAGGGATTGTATAGAAAGTACACGGGGGGAGTGGGACTGGTCTGGGGTGCCGGGGGACCTGTGGGAAATATTGATGCATGGCAGTACCTCCCTCAGACTATATTGAATTCGCTTGGTTTGAGCAGGCTTTATATCCGTTTTCGCTCTCATCGCAGGAATAATGACGGTGATCACCAAAACCTGTTAGAACAGGGATGGAAGCCTTCTGTTCATACCCTTTCCAGCGGGTGGTCAATGATGTTGGAATTGAACAAAAGTGAGGAAGATCTATTAACCGGGTGTACCAAGAACTGGCGCCATAATCTCAAAAGAGCCTATAAACAGGATGTGTCGATTAGCCATCTGGCTAAGCCAAATGTCAAGGAACTCCTGTCTATATATTCCTCAATGGAATCCTTTAAAGATTTAGAGGTCCAATATTCAGAGGAAGAATTGAAGGTCATGTTTGAGTTTATTCCCGACGTGGTCCTTTTTGGTTGTCATCACCAGGGTAAACTAGTCGCCGTTCGCGGCTGCGCAATAGTAGAAAACAAGGCCTGGGATCTGATAGCAGCAGCCAATGTAGAGGCGCGCAAACTATATGCTTCATATGGTGCTTTCTGGGCTTTGCTCGGGCATTGTCGGGAAGCGGGGGTTCGGGAATATGATCTGGGAGGAATCGACGCACTGCAGAATAAGGGAGTATACGATTTTAAAAAGGGCACTGGTGCCGAAGCAGTCCAGTACCTGGGTGAGTGGGATTGGGCCCGGCCAGGGGTATTCCGGAAAGCTGCAAATTGGGCTATTAAAAAGCGAGGTAGCCGTTTATGAGCTGGCGTCAGAATACGGTCCGCATGATCTCTGAAGCTAATTCGATCCTTAGAATGTTCAGCGGCACCAAGTTTGGCTATAGAGTGCTCATGTATCATTCTGTGGGAACGGACTTGAAAAGTGACCCGCTACTTATATACAGTATCAAACCAGGACTGTTCGAAGACCATATGCGAATTTTAAGTCAGCATCCCGATGTCGATCTGGTAAACTTCACAGATGGCACAGGAGAGACAAATAAGATAGAATTAGCGGTGACCTTTGATGATGGTTATAAAGACAATCTTACAACGGCAGCGCCAATCATGCAGAAATATGGTATCCCTTTTACGGTATTTGTAACTACATCCTTTTTGGCTTCGAAAGACTCTCTGTACATGAGTCGCAACGAACTTAAAGAGTTGGCTTCCTGCCCAGGTGCGACCATAGGTGCTCATGGAATAACGCATACTCCGCTTTCGGAGTGTGATGATTTTACTTTAATGGCCGAACTAATAGACAGTAAAAATTCCCTAGAGGATTTACTGGGGCAATCAATAATTACTATGGGGTATCCATTTGGAGCAGTTGACCGTCGGGTGAGAAATGCGGTCAAAGAAGTGGGTTATCAAAGAGCGGGCTGCAGCCGGTTTGATATCAATGGACCTGAGCGAGACCCGTTATTGTTGTGCCGCTCGGTGATTCTAGCCCAGGACTCTGAACGTGTGTTTCTGCAAAAGCTGCGTGGTGACTGGGATTGGTATCGCTGGCGGGATAGAGATCCGCTCTCAATATGAACCGGAGTGTGATCATGGGAGAAGGAACTAAAAAAGCACCGGTAAGTGTTGTGATCCCTTGTTATAATTGTGCTTCGACCTTGGAGCGCGCAGTTGCTTCCGTGGCAGCACAGACACTACAGCCTGCTGAGATCATCCTGGTCGATGATGCCAGTGTGGATGATACCCGGGAGGTAATGCAAAAAATCCGGCGGTTGTATGATGATAACTGGATCAAAGTTCTATTTCTACCAAAGAACGTGGGCCCAGGAGATGCCCGCAATGCCGGATGGGATACAGCTGCTGAACCTTTTATTGCTTTTTTAGACGCTGATGATACATGGCATTCTAGGAAAATCGAAATACAGTATCAGTGGATGGCTGCGCACCCTGAGGTGCTGTTTACCGGACATCCCTGTGTCTGGGGACAGAAACATGACCTGGCTCAGGAACTTTCTGGCGATTGCCAAGCTCGGCGGATAATGCCGCGGCAGCTATTGCTTTCCAATTATTTCCCCACCCCATCGGTCATGCTGTGCCGGGAACTGCCATGTCGCTTCCTGGCTGGCAAGAGATATTCTGAAGATTACCTTCTATGGCTGCAGATAGTATTATCCGGCAACCAGGCCTGGAGACTGGATCAGCCGTTAACATATTTATATAAAGCGCCCTTTGGTGAGGCAGGTCTAAGTGCAGATCTATGGACAATGGAAAAAGGTGAGTTGGAAACGTATCAGGAACTTACTCGCTTAGGGCTGATTAGTAAAACATCCTGTTTGATATATAAATTTTTGTCTGTAGTAAAATATGGGAGACGCAAGGTTTTAGGCAAGATTTAAAGAAAGTGGCTTTAATTACAAAATAACGAAAGCAGGAGATTGTTAGCGAAATAATGAATAAATTAATGTTTGGAAAGGGAGAGGAGTTATAGATGGCTAAGACGATTAATAGAAGTGCGACTGCTACTGATAATACCCAATATTCACAGCTTTTGCAGCGAGATTCGATATGGGGTCAGAAGGATATATGGTCAATAACCTTATTTTTAGTTTTCTTGTTAGTGATTTTCTTCCCGCCGTTCTACCGGGGCTTGTTCTTTGATGAGAACCTGCTTCCGGCACTTGCTGTTTTTGGTTTTGTTGGGATAGTGGCTCTCGTGACCCAATTAATAGGCAAGAAACTAGTAATAGTTCGTTCATATGTAGATTTAGCCATGCTGCTTTATTCACTGGCATATGTTATTGCCATAACCACAGCTGTCATGCCCAGAAAATCAATAATAGGGGCTATGCTGGTCATAGGGTTTTTTATCGTATACTGGATGTCCGCTAATTTGACCGAGACCGAGAGGCAGCAGCGGGTTGTATCGAATGTTCTTCTAATTGGTGCTGTAGCGACGGTATTGGTTACTCTGGATGCCGCGCTGGGTGGCCTGATCAGTAATGCAATCGGCTCAAGCCCCTACCCGGCCGCGTTCGATCAAAACCGTTTGTTTACCGTTTGGCAGTATCCTAACGCAGGGGGTGCCTATATGGCAGCCTTCCTGGCCATGGCCGTGGCGTTTTTTGTAGGCTCTGAAAAGTATTGGCATCGCGCATTATATATGGCTGGCGCCGCGATACTGGCCATGGGCATATTTGGTACGGTCTCCAAGGGCGCGTTGTTATTAACTGCGTTTGGTTTACTGTTACTCTGTGTATTGATGGGGTTCTTGACCAGTATTCGCAAAGGTATAATCGCCTTTTTGATTTCTCTTGTACTAATGGTCATGGGTGCTATTGCCTGGAAAGAATTTCTTAGCTTTGTCGTGCAAAAGCAATACCTAGGCGGGGTATTGGTGGTTGTTGCGCTAATCATCATTAGTATGGCTTTGGTAGCCATCTGGGATTTTATCGGGAAGAAAACCGGTGAGATCAACGAAGATCTCCTTAAGAAAATCCTTATAGCAGGGACTGTTCTGGCGTTAGTAGCCATAGTGGCACTGGGTGCCACCTGGAAAATGTGGATGCCCCAGGATGTTGTCGACCGCATGAATGAATTGAAGGATATTTCTACCAATCAAAGCTTGGTAACCCGTGTCGATTTTGCCCGATGGGCGGTAGCTATTATGGAAGACCACCCCGTTCTGGGAACCGGATATGGTGGTTGGCAGGGACTTTACCAGCGGTATCAGGATTACGGATACTGGACCACAGAAACGCACAGCCACTTTCTTCAGGTAGGGGTTGAGGCAGGGCTCATAGGCTTGCTGGCATATTTGGCGATCTGGCTTATGCAGGTAGTTAGAATCTACCGACTTCGAAATAGAAAGGAAGCACTAACAGGTTTAGGGATCGGCATGGCTTCGATGCTGCTGTTTTTACACTCCTCCTTTGATTTTGACTTTTCTATTCCGGCTTTACAGTTGATTGCTTGGATACTAGTTGGCACGATGGGAGCGGTAGGTGGCGATGGCTTGGAATTGACTAGGCCTGCTCGTCCGAGATTGCATAAGATCATCGCTGGAGCTTTGACCATACTATCGTTGCTGGTGATATTTAATTCACTGTCGATGTGGTCGGCCAAACGTGATGCCGATGCAGCAGTAAAGCTGATTAACAGTTCCAACGGTCAACCGCAGCAAGTTATCAATGACAATATTGATGCTGCTTCTCAGTTATTTGAGAAGGCTATGAAGAACGACCCCTGGTCCGCTGACCCCAGAATTAACATGGGAAATTTGTACGCATATCTATACCGTTCCACCCAGGATCCGAATGCTAGAGCTCTAGCGCAGAAATATGCCCAAGAGGCGGAGAGTTTGGTTCAGTATGATTCCCGCTTAAGTGTTCAGATCGGCAATGTGTATTTGAACATGTTTGACTATGATGGCAATATCAGGATATGCAGGTTGAGAATAGAGCAAGTTCCCCTTGATGGGACTGCTTATGAGACACTGGCGCAGCAGCTTGTTGAGGCGGCTAAAGCCAGCGCTTACCAGAAGGATATAAAGAAAGCACACAAGTATGCCAAAGAAGCATTGGGTGTGCCGGATCTAATGAAAAAGAAAACAGCCAAGATCGATCCTGCGAAGGGTACCTACTGGGTCGGAGCCAAACCAGAAATTACTCTAAAAATGAAGCTTTGTTTATCACAAGCACATTTTATCCTCGGCGATTACAAAACGAGCCAAACGGATTTGCCAGTGATTGACAAGAAAACAGAGCAGTCTCTGCAGGCAAAAGGCAATGACGGCAGTGTCATTATCAATGATACCAATATAGTACAAGCGGCTTTATATGAGGTACAGGGCAAACAAGGAGAGGCCCAGGCTATTGTCGCGCAGGTATATGCCCGGGACACTTATGCCCCGGCAAAATTCGAAATATTAAAAAATATTGCCGCGGCAAATAAATCTTAAAAATTTTTGGAACCTAAACGGCAACAAGTCCGTCTAAACGGACAGGAGCATATTTTCTAATTCTCGAAAGGAGTGATGCCCAAAACCGCGAGTTTTGGACTACCTCAAAAGTTATTATTCTTATATTCGAAAAGGAGGATATATAGTGCGTTCATTAGGAAGAAAAAGAGCAATTAGTATCGTACTCGCGCTGATGATGACGCTAGCTATCGTAGCTCCGGTACTCGTATCACCGGCTCCGGCAGCAGCATCAACAACCTACACAGCACTGACCGTTCCAGTTCTTAAACTGGACACAACAATGACTAACCAAGTATTGGCGAGGGTTTTAGTTGAGATTTCAGCTGGCTCACTGACAACCGGTGATGCTATGACGATCTCCGTTCCCAGCCAGGTAACACTCGGCCCGGTTGCATCATTTAACGGTACTGCTGGTGCAATTTCTGCAACCGACTTCAGTACCTATATTTTCCCGACAGATTCTACTCCGGGCAACGCTACCAACTTCATCTACCTGTATACACCTGCTACTTATGAAGGCGTAACCAACGCTATTTATAACGGCGGAGCAACTGCAGGTAACGGCACAGCCGTATTTAACTCCGTATTGCTTGCAAAGAAGAGCAGTGCACAGACACTTGAAATTGCATGGAACCCCAGTTGCAGTGCTACTTATGGCATTTCAACAAAAGGTTGGATGTACATCTATTTCTTCGCAAGTCAAGTTCAAACCGGAATCAGCGGCGACATTACAGCTACTTTCGTAGCACCTGCTAACTCCGGCTTCACCTCCAATGCAGTGGTTATCGGTAAAGCTCAAGGCACCGGCAGCACCACCGCAATGGTAAAAGACGTTTACAACTTCAGCCCTTCCAACGACCAGTCCATGGGTTGGATAGTAATTGCTGAAAATGCTTATGGTTCAGTTGCATCACTTGATACAATCAAACTGAAGCTCCCCGCAGGTTTTACCTGGAGACAAAGAACAGCTGCTAACTGGGCTGCTGTATCCGCTACTTCTCCTGGTATATCCTACATCTCACCGCAATGGGGATTCAGTTCAGCTCAGGCAACCTGGAAATGGGATATTGGCGATGACAACCGCACTCTGATCATCACTAATACCGCCGACATTACCCACACCGGTACCCAGGCTGGCCGCATCACTCTGAAAGGCCTCGGCATCAGTGTAAACGAAGTCGACGCTAAGCAGGGCGACGTAGTTGCTCACCTATGGTCCACAATGTCCGGTACTTATGTAACCGAGCAGGACCTGACCCTTGGTACCTATGGCACCTACGGTGTAACCGTAGCTGAGAAGACCACTCCGGAAATCAAAGCTGGCCGCATTGAGCAAACCATCGGCGATTTCACCGTTAAGGAAAATCTGCCTGGTTCACTGCTCCAAGACCGCACCGTAACCATGACTCTGCCAGCTGGTGCAAGATGGAGAAAAGCTAGCCCGAGTACTTTCGCAGACAATGCGGACTCATTTACAGCTTCTACCAACGTAACTAATGAAACAACTGGTAATGTAACATTTACTAACTCGACAACTGATACTATGGACTATACTTCAGACGGACGCATCCTCAAGCTGAATGTTGCTACAACATCCACATCAGCAGGAAAACCGGCTGAACTGACCTTCAAGAAGCTCTTGGTTGACACAGCTCCTAACTTTGAAGGCGACCTCAAGATCGACATTGCTGGAACCGCTGGCGCAGCTGGAACCATCAAGGTTGCAACCGTTAAGCCGCTGTTTACAGTAACTGCAGATGCAACACCGAAGCTCCAAATCGGTATGCAGAACCAGAAAGCTAACGATCTGGTTATCGCTGAAAACTTCAAAGAAGCTCTGGAAAAGACCACTGGTATTGTTGCAGTAAAGCGCTCTGATTCCTCACTCTCAACTATTGCTCCAGTGCAGCTCCAACTGGAACTGCCGCCAGGATCCCTCTGGTACAGCAGACCGACCATAACTGTTGAAGAGGGCGACATCGTTATTGATAGCGCTTCCATGACCCTGGCTGACGCATTACTGTCAGTAAACGTTAAGATCTCTTCCTCCAAGCCGTCCAAGATTAAGGTCAGCAACATTGCTGTAACTCTGGACCGCACAGTGCCGGAAGGCGACTTCAAGATCAAGGTTAAAGGCGATGCAACAGCAGAAACCTATTTAACCTATCCTGAAGTAACTTCTCAAGGCAAATACAACATCGGAACTTGCGTAACTCCGGCTCCGTCTCAGACTGGCAGAAATGCTTCCTTCTACATTGGCTCCAATGTAATGGAATCTGACGGAACTAAGGTTATCATGGACGTTGCTCCGTACATCAAAGATGGCCGCACATTTGTACCTGTTAAGTTCCTCGGCCAGGCTCTGGGTGTTGCAGACAGCAACATCGTATGGGATGCAACCGCACAAACCGCTACTCTGACCAAGGATGCAAAGACTATCGTTCTGACCATCGGCAGCAAGACCGCTAAGGTTAATGGCGCTGATGTAGCGATGGACGTAGCTCCTGAAATCGTAGGTGGCCGCACAATGCTGCCGGCTCGCTACGTAGCGGAAGGTCTTGGCTATCAAGTTGGCTACATTGCTTCCACTAAGCAGGTAGTTATCCAGTAGTCATCTAGACCAATCTAGTAACCCGAAGAACCCGGGATGAAAATCCCGGGTTCTTTTTTTGTACTAATATACAAAATGAATATCATATGTTGTTATTATAATAAGGAAGCAATAGCAAGATATTCATGAACTACTACTGCAAAAAGCTTTCCGCAGACCTTTCTTTACTGATTGACTAATATACTTCCATAGGAATATAATTTTAACAGAAACCGACCCGCGGGTCGGAAAGTGGAGGGGTATACAAATGTTTACCAGGAAACGGTTCAGCACATATGTTTTTACAGCGATGCTGATTGTCCTTATGGTTGTCGGAAGTTCACCGGGGTTGTTGGCGGGTACTCCAACAACTGGCGCGATCAATATCCAGCAGGCTATTGACTGGGCATTCGCATCTGACCCGGCAGTCAAGAAAGCTGATATGGATGTGGAAGTGGCCTCGCTGCAGCGAGACAAGTTAGCACTTCAAAACTATTACTTCATCCCAAGCGGTCCGATATCAGCGGCTGACCAAGCAGTAGTGAAAAGCTATCAGCAGTCGGAGATCACTCTGAAAACTGCCCAAAAAGCTCAAAGGATACAGAAAGATGTTATCTCGGATTCTATAATTGCTAAATACATAGCAGTAATCAAAGCCAAGGATAGTCTGGATTTATCACAACTGACTCTTACAACTCTTCAAAAACAAAAAATTGTAAGGAAAATCAGTAAAGATGTGGGGATGATGTCCCAATTTGATTGGGATACGATGGAAAGGGGCATTGCTCAAGCTGAAGAAGGCCTAAAGGCATCCCAATCAAGCTATACTACTGCCTGTACAGCACTGAACGAGGCAATGGGTAAAAACAAAGCCGACAACTACGAGATTTTGAGTACACCTATTGCCGATACTGTACTAAGGGATTCACTGGATAAAGAGACCACCAGCGCTATTGAAAACTCTTCAAGTGTATGGGTTGCAGAACAAAACGTCAAAAATCAGGAAATAGCCCAGCAGTGGGTACAGACTACACCCTCAGACATTGCCGCAATTCAATTTGACCAGAGCAAAATGGATTATGAAACTGCACGGAAGAATGCCCGTACAACTGTGGAATCGGCTTATTTCGGACTGGATTCTTTAGAGAAGCAGATTGCTGCTGACAAGATAGGTCTGGCTACCGCCCAGAACAATCTAAGGATCGCTGAAGTTAAGTACAACATAGGCACTCTGCCGCTGATTAGCCCTACTTCAGGTGGTGCAGACTTGATGGGCAGCCGTGTTGATTACGAGAAAGCGAAGATCACGCTGGAACAACATCGTTGCGACTTGATCAAGACTAAGGCGGACTTTTACCTGCTCACTGGCAGAACGGCATTTGATACTAAGGATTGGTCCAACTCCGGTTTGGAAAAGCGCGATTTCACGAATCTGGATCTGCGCCCGAACAGTGGCTATCGTGTAACCTTTACACTGGGTTCCAGGAATTACAGTGTTGATGGCAGCAGCAAAGCAATGGATGCCGCCCCTTACATCAAAAACGGTCGGACCTATGTTCCAGTCGGCTACTTAGCACAGGCCCTGGGCGCTTCTTCCAGTTGGGATGCTGCTACCCGTAAGGCTACTTTATGCAAAGGATCAACGACTGTCATTCTCAGTGTGGGTGACTCTACGATAGGCATCAATGGCAGATACACCAACATGGATACAGCACCGGAAATGATAAAAGGCCGGCTAATGCTCCCCGCCCGCTTCGTAGTGGATGCTTTCGGCGGGCGTACGACCTGGGATGATAAGACTCGTCAGATAGTGATTTATAAATAGTTTCTTCCTTATATCATATACGGGTGGTAAACCACCCGTTTTTGTCTTTTACAGATAAAATGTTGGGGGGATTGTTGTGTTAAAGAGATTGTTACCTGCACTCATCGCAATGTTTCTGGTGGTTGGTGCGTTCTACATGATGTATGACAAACCGACCAGAACCTCTCTAGAAAAACGGTGGAATGGTTTGTTCGAGAAAGAGGTTGAAGTCAATAAAGAACAGCTTCAGACGGTTGGGATCCAGACCGTTCATCGTGGTGACCTAGAGCGGTTGGTTTCGTATTCGGCGACCATCAAGGGTTCCAACGAAGCAACGATTTATCCTAAAGTGGCTGCCAAGGTCATGGAGATCAGACTCCATGAAGGTGACCGGGTAAGCAAGGGAGAAACGATCATGGTGCTTGACACCACTGACTATTCTACCAAGCTGACCGCAGCTCAGGCTGCTGTGACCCAGGCTAATTCAACCTATTACAACGTTAAAAAGAACCTGGATAGGACTAGAGATCTATATGATCAGGGCGCTGTTGCTGAACAGCAATTGGAAACGGTGGAGATGCAGTTTGACCAGGCGTCGGCGGCTGTGGACCAGGCCCAATCAGCCCGGCAGGATGCGCGTAATCTGCTTAGCAACTGCACGATCAATTCACCGATTGATGGGTTCATTGGACTGATCGAAATAACCGAAGGCAATATGGCTACCTCTCAGCTGCCAGTTGCTGTAGTAAGCAACACCAACACGGTTAAAGTAGTGGCTAATGTTGGCGAAAGCGATATAGGTCAGATCAAGGTAAATACGCCTGTAACCGTTAAAGTGGACAGTCAGGGAGGCAAAATCATACCTGGGGTCATTGATAAAGTGGCTATGATAGCTGACCCGATAACTCGCAGATTCCCGGTAGAGATAAAGATCGACAATCCAGAAAACGTTCTCAAGTCAGGAATGTTTGCTGAAGTAACGATTCCTATCGAAAAGCGCTTTAATGTGGTTAAGGTCCCCAAGATAGCTCTCCTGGAAAAGGGATCCAATATAGACGTTTATGTAGTGAAAATAGCTGGTGGTGATTTCAAAGGCAAAACCACTGCGTTTGAGCGTCCTCTCAAGATCGGGATCGAGGGTAAGGACTATGTCGAGGTACTGGAAGGGGTCAAAGAAGGTGAGGATGTGATCATCAAAGGACAGACATTCCTCCATTCCCAGGAAGAAAGCGTAAAAGTTACGGAAAGAAGTCGTTAAAATGGGACTTTCCAAATTTGCTGTCAAACGCCCGGTAACCATAGCGATACTGGTTAGCGTGCTTATTATACTGGGAATGGTCAGCTTATCCAGTTTGGCTGTTGACCTTTACCCTGATATGAAATTCCCAATCGCAGCAGTCATAACTTCATATAATGGGGCTGGCCCGGAAGAAATCGAAAGCCAGTTGTCTGAGCCTATTGAAGAGATTCTGGGCACTATAACCAACGTTAAGGAGATCCAGTCTATATCACAAGCTGGCAGTTCCATTGTCATTGTAAGTTTTAACTGGGGCACTGATATGGATTTCGCCAGTCTCAATGTGCGCGAAAAACTGGCGATAATAGAAAAGTATTTGCCCGATGATGCCGATGCTCCGATGGTTGTAAAGATGGACCCCTCAATGATGCCGGTCCTACAAATCGGTATGAGTGGCGGTCAAAATCTGTCGCAGCTTCAGAGTATTGCTGAAGACCAGGTCAAGCCGCGGTTGGAGCGTATCGAAGGGGTAGCCTCCGTCACCTTGACTGGTGGTCTGACACGTGAAGTCAAAGTAGATGTCGACCCTATCAAGCTCCAGAACTATGGGCTAAGTATGAGCCAGGTCATCAACGTCCTGCGAACCGACAACTTTAATCAGGCCGGAGGGATCGTCAACAGCGGGAAACGTGAGTATTTTGTCCGCTCCCTGCAGCAGTTCGAAAATGTTGATGAGATCCGTAATGAGCTTATTACCACTCCGACAGGTGTCAATATCAAACTTTCCGATATAGCTGAGATAACTGATGGCAACAAGGATGTGAACCAATTAACCCGCATGGATCTAGATCCCAGCATAGGTGTTCACATTTTGAAGCAATCGGATGCCAATTCAGTTAAGGTCTCGCGTGCTGTTAAGGAAGAACTGGCCACATTACAGAAAGAACTGCCCGGTCATATAAAAGTAGGTGTGGTGTTTGACCAGGCTGATTTTATCAACCAGTCCATTGGCAGTATCGAAACATCAATGCTGGAGGGCGCGTTGCTGGCCATGGCTATCATCTTCCTGTTCCTGCGCAGCATACCTAGTACTCTGGTCATAGCAACATCGATCCCGCTGTCAATCGTAGCCACCTTCGTATTGATGTATTTTTCTAATATGACTATGAACCTCATATCCATGGGGGGGATCGCTCTCGGAATCGGGCGCATGGTCGACGATTCGATCGTAGTGCTAGAGAGCATTTTCCGCCACCGCCAGAATGGGGAAACGCCGATCAAAGCAGCCATAATAGGCGCGTCTGAAGTGGGCAATGCCGTAATGGCAGCTACCTTTACCACCGTCGCAGTATTTCTGCCCATCATCTTCGTGGAGGGCATTTCTGCTATCCTATTCAAGCCGCTGGCGATGGCTGTGAGCTTTGCTATTCTGAGTTCGCTCATTGTGGCATTGACCATCGTACCGCTGCTTACGTCAAGGATGCTGACCGGGGCTATTGTCCATGAGGGCAAGGTCGAAGGAACAGGACTCAAGTTGCTGGCTAACCGGTTTACTGCTTTTATCGACGGTTTGGGCGAGTGGTATAGAGGAGTCATTAATTGGTCGTTACATCACCGCAAAACCGTAGTGATCTCTGTAACATTAATGATGCTGGCCAGTTTCGGATTGTTGGGCTTGGGCTTGGTGGGTGCTGAGTTTATTCCCAAAATGGATGCCGGGCAGATCGGGATCAACATTGAAATGGATAAAGGAACTATCTTATCAGAAACTGACAAAGTAACAAATAGAGTTGAAACCATTGCACGGAGTTTTAATGAAACCAAAACCATCTTTACTAGTGTTGGCCCTTCAGGCAATATGATGATCGATATTGGTTCTACACAAGGTGATACGTCCACGATCAAGGTCATGCTGGTAAAGAAGTCAGAACGGAGCCGTTCTACCACCGCGATAGCTGATGTGATCCGCGACAAAGTCAGTATCATTCCTGGAGCTAAGATCACTGTGCAGGAAGTTGACCCGATGTCCGAAGGAATGGGCAGCCAGAAGCCTATAGATATAAGGATAAAAGGCGATAACATGGACCTGCTCAAATCCTTATCCACCCAGGTTTTAGATGCAGTGCGCAAAGTCCCGGGTACGCGCGAGGCGGCTTCATCTTTAAGCGAGGGCAAATCTGAAGTGCAGATCAATGTCGATCGCGCGAAAGCTGTTCGATTTGGATTGACCCCATCAATAGTTGCGAACGGCATTCAGAGTTCTATTCAGGGAACGGTAGCCACTCGTTATCGGGTTGAAGGAGATGAAGTAGACGTTAGGGTGCGTTATGTACCACAAGCCCGAGCTGATCTGGATAACCTGGCCCAGGTTGCTATATCCTCCCCTATGGGATTGCAGATACCGCTGGAGCAAGTAGCTTCATTCACGATGTCTACCAGCCCCATGTCGATATCTCGTTTTGACCAGGTCAGAACTGCAGATGTCACCTGCGATCTGGTTGGATTAAGCACCAGTGAAGCTACCACTAAGATTACGGAAAAATTGAAGAGTGTACCTTTTCCGAATGGTTATTCTTATGAATTCGTTGGTCAGGCCAAAGATATGATGGAAAGCTTTATTAGTCTTTTCTATGCACTCCTGCTGGCAATAGTCCTAGTTTACGCGGTTATGGCTATTCAGTATGAATCGTTCTTTATTCCGTTTGTTATCATGTTTTCTGTTCCAACTTGTTTTATTGGAGCGGTGGTGGGGCTGGCGGTTACCCACCGTTCATTTAGTATACCGGCCTTTATAGGCTGCATTATGCTCGTAGGTATTGCAGTTTCAAATGCCATCGTTCTGGTCGATTATATCAAAACATTGCGCGAACGGGGGATGGAACGAAACGAAGCCATAGCCGAGGCGGGGGCGGTAAGGCTGAGGCCGGTTCTTATGACTGCACTGGCTACTATCCTGGCTCTGGTGCCACTAGCCCTGGGCTTGGGAGAAGGCGGCGAAAGCCAGGCTCCGCTAGCAACCGTGGTTATAGGCGGTCTGTTGGCCTCCACCGCGATAACACTGGTCCTGGTGCCGGTCGTTTATACCATATTTGATGATTGGGGCAGTAAGATCAGCCGACGGTTTAAGAATCCTGAAGGGACAGAAGGTCTTAAAAACATTCAGGATAGCATGGAACAGGGGGCAGAAATATAATGTTCGAAGATGTTCTAGACAAAAAGGGGCGTATTTTGGAGTCTGCCCAAGTAGTTTTTTCCCGCAAAGGTTATCACCAGGCAAAAATCGAAGAGATTGCCCTCCTGGCAGATGTGGGTAAGGGTACGGTCTATGAGTATTTTTCCAGCAAGCTTGAACTTTTTAAAGAAATGTTCATAAAAGTTATGAAGAATTACACAGAAAATGTTGGTGACTTGCCCCTGGCACAGTCACCAACTGCAAAGGATAAGATTATATGGATCTTTGAGAACCATCTGCGCTTCATAGTTGACCATCGGGATTTTGCTGTGGTCACGTTTGGTGATATGGGTGGGATGGACGAGGATTTGTTAAAGTGGATGTACGAAATGCGCAAAGAGGGGATAGCCAGGTTGGAAATGCTGGTCCAGGAAGGGATCGATTCAGGCGAGTTCAGAGAGGTGGACCCGGCAATAATTGCTAATTTCCTGGCTGGTATGATGCGTGGTATAGTTATTCCTATAATGATGGAAGGCCGCAAGTGGGAGGCCCAGAATCTGGCCCAAGAATTTTCGTGTATACTCTTTTCCGGCATTTGCCGGCAGGATTAATCTTCTCTAAAAAGAACTAGTATGTACAAACCTTGAAAGATACTGATCCTTAGCTACGTATCTCTTTCAATATCTTGAAGAGGATACTTGAATGCGAAAGTTATTAACAATAATTATTGCTTTTTGTATAGTCATAGGTGATGTGGTCCCGGCCATGGCTTTCTCCGATATCTATAGTCACTGGGCTCGCAATACTATTGACCATCTAGAAATACGCGGCTTGGTCCGCGGACGCACATCTCAGCTTTTCTTGCCTGATGCACCAGTCACCAGGGTGGAATTTGCCACATTGCTCATAAACGGATTGGACAAGAAGGATGAAGCCACTGCTCTTCAGAGCGGGTATTGTGTGTTTCGCGATGTTGATCCATCATTCTGGGGCAAGGGAACTCTGCAGTTAGGTTATGAAATGGGACTCATAATACCTGACAAGCTTGGTAGGTGCTATCCCAACCGTTCCATAACCCGCTCGGAAGCGGCAGTCATGATCAACCGAGCGCTGCACTTGA
Organism: Acidobacteriota bacterium; assembly: GCA_050259595.1. Classification (GTDB taxonomy): domain Bacteria; phylum Bacillota; class Syntrophomonadia; order Syntrophomonadales; family DTU052; genus JBLNAX01. Next base: position 38,959 of record JBLNAX010000103.1, read on the forward strand.
CTCAACATGGAGAGACGGACTTCATTGATAATTCCAGTATACCGATCTGGGCTAAAGAAGCCGTCACATTGGTAGTTGATAATCAGATAATGGGCGGTTTCCCTGATCACAGTTTTCGGCCAAATGAGGTTTTGACTCGTGCTCAGGCGAGTACCATTATTGAAAATATTATGGGATTCAAAGGGCAAAAATATCATGGCATGGGAACTCTGACCCAGTTAAACATGCCGGTCCGTAGTGCCGTAATGAACATCAACGGCAAAGAATATAGTTTTGACCTGTCGGCTCGATTCATGCTAAAACAACTGCATCCAGAGACACCATTTGACCTGCCGATTTTCTGCTATTTTGATCTTGATGATCAGGGGGACCTGGTATACTGCCAGCAATCTGTTCCAAATCTATCTTCCTTACAGATATCTATCTCAAATGACCCCTTTGCAGTATATCCTTCAGTTAGTGAGCGCCCTGTATTCCTGGTTCCCGAGACGGGTGAAAAGAGTGATTCAAGAGTTGATGTTACTGCATCAAGTCAACTGAATTTGCTTGAGACCCATACTACCGATCTTCGAAACCTGACTGGTGCCACGGGTAAAGGTGTAAAGATCGCCGTGATCGACACCGGTATCGATCCGGGGCATCCTGATTTATTAAAGACAACGGATGGTAAAGACAAGATCATCGAATGGGCAGATGTAACAAACAGCGGAAAAGTTGATATGAACAATGCACAGATTGTGGCTGGTATTGTTCAATTGCCGGAAGGCAATATTAGTATGAAAGGTTTGACATCATTGAGCGGAAGGGTTCGCTATGGTTATCTAATGAAATCAAGCTTACCGATCAAAACTAAGTCCATGCCTGATCAAAATTTGCTTGTATTAGCACTTGATACTAAGCAGTCAGGGCAGTATGATACCATTCTCGTTGACACTGATTCCGATGGAACCGTGGTCGATGAAAAACCACTTCGAGATTACTCTGTAGTGCGGGAATTTGGAACAATAATCTCCGATAGTGATAAGCCGTTTAATTTTGTAGTATCCGCAATCGATCCAAGAGGAATATGGGTTAAGTTTGGTTTTGATGCCAATGGACATGGTACCAAGGTTGCAGGCATTTTAAGCGCCAATGGACTCATGCAGGGTGTTGCTCCCGGTTCTCAGATCGTGGCCGTCAAGGTCAGTGATGGGTTCGGTGGTGCAAATATCAACGATCTATTGAATGGAATTCGAGTGGCAGCTGATAAAGATGTAAAATTAATTAATATTAGTATGGGATATGCTTCTCTGCAAAATGACCAGCGCAAAGAGCTTGATAGTTTGATAACTAAACTTCAAGTGACCAAAGGTATCTCCTTCTGTATTGCAGCGGGAAATCTTGGTCCGGGCCTTGGGACGATGGCTGATCCTAGTAATGCAGAGGACGCAATAGGTGTTGGCGGCTATTTGACCCCTAATATGTGGCTTCTGAATTATGGCTGGAAGGTTAAGCAGTCTACGTTATGGCAGTTTAGTTCAGTTGGACCTGGTGAAAATGGTCTAGGGCCGTTAGTTGTTGCACCAGCATCCGCAGCTACTACTAATGCTTGCTGGCTTTCTGATTATTCGTTCGATGAGGGAACCAGCATTTCTGCTCCCTATGTAACCGGAGGCATGGCATTATTGATTGACTCGGCTGCCAGATCTGGTCTACAGACGACCCAGGACCAATTGCGCCGCTCTATTGCTGCTAGCGCTGAACCGCTACCAGGCTATTTAGCTTGTGAAAGTGGATATGGTGCGGTCAACTTTTTAAAAGCCTGGCAATTATTAAAAGAAAAATACTCAAAAGAATTAGTTGTAAGTCAGGGGAACAATGGGCAGGGGTACTATGCTCGTCAATATCTTCCTGCAAAATCAACCATTGGATTGACTAACCAAGCATCGTCGGGTAGAATGATCACCCTCAACAGCACCGTGCCGTGGATCAAAATATCTCAGGGAATCATACAAATACCAGCAAATAAGCAACGTAAAGTTGAACTTAGATATGAAGTTATTGACAGGCCAGGATTGTATTGTGGGTATATTACAGGCGATGATCCAAATACCAAGGGGATCGATCTGGAGGCGCTGCAAACAATAATTGTACCTTATCAATTACCCACCGCTGGATCGACATTAAATGTTAGCGATGAAATATCAGGGGGTATGTATCACAGATATTATTACCGTGTTCCGGATGGTGTTGGTAAGCTTCATATAAAGATAACCATTCCCCGAGACGGTGCTGGCAGTTATGCAGGCCGTGTCCGGATGCATTTAATCGATCCCACCGGAAATGTAACCAACAGTACGGGTTATGCAGGGGCGGGGTATCCAGAAACAACATCACAACAATATATAGAAGTTTATGAGGAGGATCCACGTCCGGGAGTCTGGGAATTAGTTGTATATGGATCGGTAAATAACGGACAAGACAGCATTTTATCAAATAAGTACAGTATAGAGGCTGATCTTAAGCAATGGACAGCTAATGATGCAGTATTGAATGATCGTTATTTAATAACATCAGTTCCACCAACTCTTAATCCCGGTATAGAGACATGGCTTACAATTAACATATGGGATAAGATAAGCAAATCACCTTTTAATGGACGAGTTGTAATAAACAACTGTTATTATGAGGCCAAGGATGGACAAGTAGAATTGAGAATCACCCCGGGGAATACTGTCCTGAAGTTAGAGTTGAAGATTCCGTAGAGACAAGATAATAATGGTTTTTTTGGGGGTTGGCTTTTAGAAATTGATGGACTATATTATAGACACTGCAATTGTTTAGACTAGTTGATGTATGGTGGGTGAAATTTATTAGTATAACGGGGAAGACCAGAAATTTAATATATTATATTGTTCTGGTAACCGGGTTTTTAGGACTTATGCTCGCTGGTTTTCAAACCAGTTTGCAGAATTCTTATATTGACGCGGATTATCAGGCCTTCGCTCAGGCAAAACAGATGCTGCAAAGTAATCAGCCGGATCAAGCCCAGGCGATGCTTCAGCCGTTATTGAATAAGTATAAGAATAGTTTTGAAATCGCGTTCCTATATGCTGTAGCTTTGGATGGGCAAAAGAAATATAAGGAAAGTCTGAAGTACCTTGATAAGGCCAGGCAAATTAGGCCTGTGTTGCAGGTAAATCAGAGGTATCTCATTCAATATGGGCAAATCCTTGAGTCACTTGGTAGGATATCGGAAGCTAAAGTATATTTTCAAGCAGCTGTAAATCTGAATAATAATCCCCAAGATACAAAAAGCGCCAGGAAATTGTTGGGCAGATTAGAGAATAAATAGCGTGGCGGATTAACAATGGGTAAAAAATTCCCGACTGGTATATCGAAGAATAAGCATCAAACTAGTTCAATAAACAATGTTTCCGCGATTCAAGGCGTTGATCGGGTATTGTTGTGGGTACTTCTATTGGCAATTGGATTAGTGCCCATCATTGTTCGAGGGACAGTCTTATTCTATTACGCTCCTCTGTTTCTTACTCCTCTTCTGGATAGTGGACTACAAGGGGATGTTTTTGCCTACAAGAAATTGATTTTTCTTATTATATTGGCTGTCTTAGCATTGGGGCTGTTAACATACAAAGTCGCCAATCGATTAAATGAAATTCGACCATTCTATATCAACATTCCCTTACTTCTAATTTTTTTATTAACATTACTATCATGCTTGGTTGCTGACCCTAAATATGTATCTTTAATGGGAGCGATTCACCTGCATGAAGGGACATTAGCCTTGATTTGTTATTATATTTTGTTTTTTGCTGCGGCTAACCTCGCCTTCACTGATAATTTGCGGAAATACTTGACGTGCGCATTGGGGCTGGTGGTTATAGTAAATGCGGTTCTTGCGATATATTGGTTTTTTGGCGGCAATATGTTAAACAACAGTTTGGTAAGGGCACTGGTTGTGCCAGAGCAGCTAGCGTCTGTGGTGGCGGGAACACTTCCCACTACATTCAGTAATATTAATTATCTGAGTGGTTTTTCGGCAATTGCTTTATCATACTTCCTGGTTTTAGCTCTGTTGAGTTCCGATATTAAGAGCAGAATCATTAACCTTGCTTTTTCCCTATTAGCGGTTGCAATGACCTTTGCTTCGATGTCGAGCAGTGGTTTTCTAACAATAATAGCATTGAGTCCAATTATAATTATTTTAGGATTAAAATATGGGAGTCTTAAGAATGTAGCATTAACCTTGGGTTCATTTATGGTTATAGCGGTTATCATCTTTATCGGGCTTAACAACTACAATCCTGCGGTATACAGTGAGACTTTTGGAGCCATTAGCGAGCAGTACGGATACTTGACACCGGCACTTCCTGACACTAGCCAACCTAAAGTGCTGCAGGCTGATGATGATCGAAAGACTGTTGAGACCATGACAAAGATTGTTATACCCGAACCGGCTTGGACGGCTGGAACTGGACGCTTATATCTTTGGAAGAAGACCTTGAAGTTGATAGAAGAACGTCCTTTCTTAGGGTACGGTCCCAATACACTTGCATACTACTTCCCGCAAAACGATATCGACAAAGTATCTAATCTGGGTGCATATGAAACATGGGTGGATAAACCTCATAATATGTACATTGCCACAGCTTTTAATTCAGGAATTCCGGTATTGATATGTTTTCTAGTGTTGATTGGATTACATTTCTACAAAACAGTGAGACGATTATGGGAAAACAGCTTCGGTGATGCTACTGCGTTGTCGGCTGCACTATTTGCAGCATGGTTGGCTTTTCTGATCCAGTACCTGTTCAACGACTCGACGATTGGTGTTTCAGTGATTTTCTGGGTGCTCTTTGGGATATCTGTCTCACTCAATTACCAGCTTCTCGGTGAGTCAAAAGCCGTAGGGGTAAAGAGCCACTAGATAGTTGACTTAGGCTGTGTCGGATATTGGGGTGTAATATGCTTTATATCAAGAAAATTATATACAGTTTTATTGCGCCGCCAGGGATAATTATTCTTTTTATGCTGCTGTTCAGCCTATGGCTTTATAAAAAAAGGAAAGAAAAAAGAGGAGCGGCTTGGCTCCTTTTCTTGTCCTTCGTTTTTTACATCGCCTCTACCCCATTGTTAGGCGATTTCTTGCTGCACTCCATTGAATATAGGTATATACCGCCCCTTAATCCCAGCGGTGATGTTATCATTATGTTAGGCGGGGGGGCCGTTCAAGGCAGCCGCGACGTCGATGGTGTGGGATCGCTTTCTGGCTCAGCTGCCAGCCGTCTTTTGACCGCTTATCAACTGCATCAGAGACTCAGAATACCAGTGATCGTTTGCGGGGGTCAAGTTTTTAGCGATACGGCTAATGAGGCGGAGATAGCCCAGCGCAAACTGATCAGTCTGGGGATGTCTTCTAAAATGATCATCATGGAAAATACCAGCCGCAATACTGCGGAAAATGCAGATAACACAAAAGATATTTTGCTTCGGCATAAGTTTGGTAGGCCTATCCTGGTGACATCTGCTTATCACATGCCGCGTGCGGTGAGCAACTTTGAACGGATCGGCATAAAGGTGGAGCCTTATCCTACCGATTACTGTACCGGCACTGATGTCGGCATATATGCTAACAAAATGGCACCAAGTGCCGGCGGACTATCGGCCACAGATGCTGCGGTTCATGAATATCTAGGTATGTTGGCTACTGCGATAGGAATCTAAAGCCTAGCTGTATTGAATAGTATCCCAGGAAGGGGATGTCTTATGAAGAAAGTGCTGACAGTTTTTGGAACACGACCTGAGGCTATCAAGATGGCACCAGTGGTTCGTGCTCTGCGCGAAGCCAATCAATTACAAACAGTGGTATGTGTCACGGCACAGCACCGGGAAATGCTGGATCAGGTGCTGGAGCTTTTTAAGATCGTGCCTGAATATGACCTCGATATAATGAAGAATAAGCAAGACCTGTTTGACATTGCGGCAGGCGTATTGGCGGGCTTCAAGAATGTTTTGCAGCAGGAAAAGCCTGATTTAGTGCTCGTACACGGCGATACCAGTACTACTTTTATTGGGGCGCTGGCTTCATACTACCTGCAGATACCGGTAGGACATGTGGAGGCGGGCTTGCGTACCCGCAACAAGTATTCGCCGTTTCCCGAGGAAATGAACCGCGCTTTGACAGGCCAGTTGGCTGATATTCATTTTGCTCCCACCGCTTGGGCTCGCGATAACTTGCTGGCTGAATCGGTTCCCGCAGAAAAGATTTTTGTAACCGGCAATACCGTGATCGATGCGCTCCTACAGACCGTTGGTGATGATCATCGTTTTGCCGGTAGTCTGGCTGGTCTCGACTTCACTCAAAAGATGATCCTGGTTACGACTCATCGCCGGGAAAGCTGGGGCGAACGGATGCGCCAGATTTACCTGGCTTTGCTGGACATTCTTGAACAGTTTCCTGATACATTTGTCGTCTTTCCGGTGCATATGAACCCCATAGTGAGGGATCTGGCGTATGAGGTCCTGAATGGGCATCCGCGGGTCAGCTTGATCGACCCCCTGGAATACGCTGACTTCGCCAATCTGATGGCTCGTAGCCATCTTATTATTACTGATTCAGGCGGGTTGCAGGAGGAGGCTCCGGCTTTGGGCAAGCCGGTACTGGTTTTGCGGGAGACTACTGAGCGACCGGAGGCTGTCGATGCCGGCACTGTTAAGCTGGTGGGAACTGACCGGGATACCATTCGCAAGACAGCCGGACAACTGCTGGCTGTTCCAACCGAGTATGAAAAAATGGCTCACGCAGCCAACCCCTACGGTGACGGTCGGGCATCGCTGCGCATTCGGGACATTATCATAGAATGTTTGGGCTGTTAACTCTATTGTTGACTGAGTATTTATTAGATTAGTTAAATCTGCATAAAAAGGCACCACCCAGGTAGACTAAAACAAGAGTTTGCTCTGGAAGTGGTATTTGCATATGTTTGTTATTGATTGGTTTAAAGATAGGATTGCCTACATCTGGGATCTGACTATTCCCTGGCAGCCACCGGCCAGGAAACTGATAGAAAGTGAGCCGACGGTAGTTATCCATAATGGCAAGATCCTGGAGCATAATATGGGAAAACTGCGCTATGGCCTTGATAACCTAATGAGCCAGCTGCGGGCCAAAAGCGTTTACAATATCTCAGAGGTCGAGTTTGCTGTTCTAGAACCCGGGGGTGATCTGAGTGTGTTGCTCAAGTCCCGTAGAAGGGGTTCGTTGGATACGAAATACAGTGATATCTTTAGTTTCCCGGTTACGAGTGGAGAGATCATTGTAGACGGTATCGTAAATTATCACAATCTAAAGAGAAATCACCTGGATGAGCAGTGGTTGATCTTTGAATTAAAGAAATACGGATTAAACTCGGCCCGCGATATAGCTTATGCAAGTCTGGAAGCTGATGGCAGTCTCCGATTAGAAGCGAAATCCGAGATTAATGAATCTTAAACCAAGCTGTTCGAATAAACAGTTTGGTATGGCAGTATCTATATAAGGCGACGGAAAACAACCATTTTTTACGGAGGGTAACACATGACGCAGATCAAGTTTGGCACTGATGGCTGGCGGGACATAATAGCGGACAAGTTTACTTTTGCTAATGTCAAGATCGTGGTTCAGGGAATTGCTGCTTATGTGAAAAATCACAATCTGGACAAAAGGGGTGTAGTTCTGGGGTATGATAATCGTTTCCTAAGCCCGGAATTTGCTGAAGCCGCTTGCTGTATACTAGCTGGAAATGGTATAAAAGTTTTTCTGCCAGAGAAGAGCCTGCCCACACCTGTGGTAGCCTATGCCGTACGGGCACTTAACGCAGGTGGAGCAATAATGTTTACCGCCAGTCATAATCCTGCAGACTATAATGGTTTAAAGTTTATTCCTGAGTATGCAGGACCAGCACTGCCGGATGTAACAGACGAGATCGAAACTGAGGTCAACCGTGTGATCGAAGGGGCTAAGATTTACGAACTGTCGATGGCGGAAGGCAACCAATTGGGGTTGATCGAAGGGCTGGATATCAATAGCAAGTATCTTGACCACCTACGTCGTATTGTTGATTTTAAAGTCTTTGAGGGTAAAAAGCTGAAGATCGTGGTCGATCCTATGTATGGCGCAGGCATTGGGTACTTGGAATCGATTCTTTCTCAAGCTGGTTGTGAGATAATTGCTATCCATGATTATCGTGATCCTCTCTTTGGGGGGAGTATGCCCGAACCGACTGATCATATCTTGACTGAACTCAAACAGCGGGTTGGTGCTGAGGGAGCCGCTTTAGGCCTGGCTCTAGACGGTGATGCCGATCGGTTTGGGATCGTGGATGAAACCGGCGAGTTTGTCCCCCCCAACAAAGTTTTATATCTAGTATTGCAGCATATATTGGCTACCCGCACATTCCGGGGTCCTGTGGCCCGTAGTGTGGCTACGACGCATATGCTGGACCGGGTGGCCGCGGCAAGTGGGCTGACTGTTATAGAAACACCCGTAGGGTTCAAGTACATAGGTCAGTGCCTACGGGAAAAGGGCTGTATCCTGGGCGGTGAGGAAAGTGGCGGTATGACTATTCTGGGGCATGTTCCAGAAAAAGACGGGATACTGGCCTGCTTGCTGGTGGCTGAGATGGTGGCTCGGCGGGGAGGCTCGATGAGTCTTATCTATAATGACTTCATTAAAGAGTTTGGACAGGTGGAAAGTGAACGTTTGGATGTCAAATATGACTCTAAAGACCGGGAACATGTTTTGGCGCGGCTCAAAGAATATAGGCCCAAACAGGTAGCGGGATTAAAGGTTGAAAATGCAAGTGAAATAGAAGGCAAGAAACTGACTCTAGAGGATGGCAGCTGGCTTTTGATCCGGGCTTCTGGCACTGAGCCACTGCTTCGTGTGTACGTGGAGGCGGCTGATAAAACGGCTATCAAAGTTATTCAAGAGGATATTCGACAGGCTCTAGGTATATAGTTGGGTTAGCTTCCACAAATTAATGTTTCTAGAAATCAACCCAGAAAGAAGGTACTGGACAAGAAATGTTTAATATTTAGTATATATAGCCTATAAAAGGTAGTGGTTACGTGAGAAGAGACTCAACCGCAAAGGCGGAATCTAGGCGGGTCGACCTGGATGTCTCCACGCTTGAAAAAATTGTGGATGATGTCCTACATAATATAGATCTAGCTCGACAGGACATTTATGACATTGCTGATGACGCGCGCAAGGAATATTCTCGGCTTTCGACAGAGTTGTTCAACGTTAAGCAGGAGACCAAGCTAACCATCGCTGAAGTTGACGAACTGGAGAAACGGGAAAAGCTTGCTCGTGTTAGATTGATGGAAGTCAGCAAGGACTTTAAGAATTATTCCGAAGATGATATAAAACAAGCTTATGAATCAGCCCAGGAGTTTCAGGTCGAACTGGTCATTCTTCGCGAAAAAGAGAAAAGCCTTATTAGAATGCGGAATGATTTGGAGTTAGGCCTCAAACGCGTGGAAGATATGGCATCTACCGCTGAGGGTCTGGTAGCCCGGGTCACTACGGTGATGAAGATGCTCAAGGGCAATGCCGAGATGCTGACCGACAAGCTGGAAGATGTCATGAAGAAGCAGCAGCTTGGTATGTGGATCGTTCAGGCACAGGAGGAAGAGCGGAAAAAGATAGCGCGCGACCTCCATGATGGGCCAGCGCAGAGTTTAGCCAATCTGGTCATGAGGCTGGACCTGATCGAGCGTATGTGGGACAAGGATCAGGAACGGGTCAAGTCAGAATTAAGCTCACTAAAGGAAATGATCAAAGAGAACATTAGTGAAGTAAGGCGAGTAATATTCGATTTGCGGCCGATGGCTCTGGATGACCTTGGTTTGGTGCCAGCATTGAAGAGATATTTGACCGATTATGAGGAAAAATATGGCCTCAGGGTAGAATTCCTATTTTTTGGTGAAGAAAAACGTTTGGATTTGCCAATGGAAACGGCCCTATTCCGCTTGATACAGGAAGCGGTAACCAATACTAAAAAGCACGCTCAGACTAGAGATGCTGTGGTCAAGCTGGAGATGGCTGATAAGTTTGTTGCAGCAGTCATAAAGGATGATGGGATAGGGTTTGACCATGATCCGAATCAGGCTGCGGGAGGCAGTTATGGACTAATGGGTATGAAGGAAAGGGTAGAGCTTTTTGGAGGTAAGTTCACCATCAAAAGCAGACCTAACCATGGGACCCAAATCACCATAAGGTTACCGTTGAAGCAGGGGGGAGTGAATTAAATGGTCAGAGTTTTGATCGCCGATGACCATTCTCTGGTGCGGGAAGGCATCAGAAAGCTGCTCGAGATCGAGGAAGACATAGAAGTTGTCGGCGAGGTGGGCGATGGACAGGGAGCTATTAACCTGACCCGCAAACTTAAACCCGATGTTGTGCTAATGGACGTTAATATGCCAGGTACCAATGGAATTATTGCTACAAGAGTTATCAAGAAAGAAATGCCCAAAGTCAATGTAGTAGCTCTGACCGTTTACGAAGATGAACAGGTTGTCGAGATGGTTAAATCAGGAGTTTCAGCTTATGTCCTGAAGGACGTGGCTGGCGAAGAGCTTTTTAATACCATACGCAAAGTCATGGAGGGAAATGTTTTTATTCATCCCCGGGTGGCCAGCCGTGTGGTCAAGGAGCTGTCTGTTGACCGTAGAAAAGAGGACAACAAACTGACCAAGCGGGAGAAGGATATCCTAAACTTGTTGGTCAATGGGTCGTCTAACAAAGAGATGGCTGACCAGCTGTTTATCAGCGAAAAGACCGTAAAAAATCATCTTACCAACATTTTCCGCAAACTGTCCGTCAAGGACCGGACCCAGGCTGCGGTATACGCTCTAAAACATGGTATTGTTAAAGAGGATTAATATATTATTAACCTGTCATCCTCTCCGGGCATATTATGATCGCAAAAGGCTCTGTGAGAGGTATTTTTATGATAGTGTTAAAGGCCTTGCTGCTTATCGTCGGGCTGTCAATGATTGTCATGATAATCCTCAGCCCAGGTAGAATCAGGGACAACCGTAAAGAAGTCGTGATCGACGCGGCCCGTCATGGGTCGCGTTTTGAATTTGCATTTCGCCGTACCATGCTAGAACTAAACCCTGAGGCCAGGCTGACTATTGAGGACGACGGCCGTGATCATCTCCGTGCCGATATTATTGCCAGGCTGCTGATTAGAAACCCCGGGATAAGTCTTAGAAGGATTGGTAAATCGTAACAAGGAATGGGGCTACATAATGCTTGGGCGATTGGGGAGCGGGCACGGACCCTAATGATTTCAATTTTACTTCAAGCGTTACGGAGTAAGTTCTCGTTACCACTCTTAGACTCCTTGGTAAAGAACTGCGAATGCCCCTTTGTTGATTTTCAACCTCTAACCTCTCCGTTATCTCCGCCCCATGTGACTCCACAGAAAGCCCTTCGATAACCATGCCGTGAATTTCCTCTGATCTCCCATCGACCCCTATATAATGGCGTTTCTGCGCCTTTGGTGTGGTGCTGCAGCACAGGTATCTGGGACCATGGTCCCGGATACCGCACTGGACCATATGCCTCAGACAAAATGAGCCTTGAGGTTGATGGTTTAGCGGCTTTAAAAGACTTATGATATACCTAGAAGATCAAGTTACCCCTTTGACGGGGCGCAAATAACAGGAGGTGTATCGTAATGTTGAATATTTTAAAACGGTTGGTAGTTGAAGAAGAAGGTCAAGGTATGGCCGAGTATGGATTGATTCTGGCTCTCATAGCCATCGTTGTTATTGCAACCATTACTATAATGGGTGACAAGCTGAACAACGTATTCGAGAGTGTCAACAACGCATTACCGTCTTAGTGGTATCCCCGCTCAATCCTCAAACGACCCTACTCCTTGAGTAGGGTTTTTCTTTAAATAGAACTATTGGTTATGCAGAGGAAAGGTGAGTAAAATGCTTATTAACCCACAAATAACCAATATAGCACTAGCGCTCTTGCTTATGCTTGCTGTGATCACTGATATGAAATCCCGCAAGATCCCTAACTTACTTTTGGGGATAGGCATCGTAGCGGCTTTTGCCTGGAACTTCTACTTTCAAGGTTTGGGCGGGCTGCTGTTCTCCCTCAAAGGTTTTGGCGTGGGGATAGTTCTGCTGGTGGTTCCCTTTATACTGGGGGGCATGGGATCTGGGGATGTCAAGCTCTTGGGTATGATCGGAGCATTCCGGGGTTCAAGTTACGCTTTGAGTACGTTTATCTGGATGGCATTGATCGGCGGAGTGCTAGCGATGTTCTATTTGATCAAAGAAGGCCAGCTGCAAACAACCTTCAACCGTTTGGGCAGAGGTATGGTCAATGCAGTCAAACTGCAGCAGACCAGTGCCTTTTTGAACAGTACCAATAAGAAGGAATTTAAGATCTACTTCCCTTACGGGGTAGCAATCGCGCTGGGCGCTCTAGCCGCGCATTGGAAAAGCTGGTGATGAGAGTGATTAGATTACGTTCGCTGATCAAATCGAATAGAGGACAATCCCTTGTCGAATTGGCAATCGTATTGCCAATTCTGCTGGTATTAATATTTGGAATAGTTGAATTTGGCCGTGTTTTGAGTGCTTATCTAATTATAGAGAATCTGGCTCGCGATGGAGCCAGATATGGTGCTGTAGGTCACAATGACGCTGAAATACAGGCCTTGATAGCATCGAAAAACCCTGGGCTGGCCAGTGCTGTTTTAGTTGCTACGCCAAGCCCGGTGTTCTCCAGCAGAAGCCGGGGCGATACCCTGACGGTTACCGTCCAGTATCAGGTGAACCTGGTGAGTCCGTTTATCGACGCGTTTTTGCCGAATCCCTATCCTTTAGAGACATCATGTTCCATGATGGTTGAGTAGACGGGAGGCATTATTATGAAAACAAGTAAGAAAATCTGGATGCTGGCCATAGTATTCGCATTTATGACCGCTATCTTCTTCTACCAGTTCTTAACTGCTACCCAGCAGAAACTGGAACCGAAAGATATGTCACTGGTGGTAATGGCCAAACAAGACATCGCCAAAGATGCTTTGATAGGCCCTGAGGCGGTGTCGCTCGAGAAGGTTCCTAATCAATATCTTCAGCCTAACGCCTTTAAGAGTCTCGATGAAGTGGTTGGCAAAACTGCTGTCCAGGCGATCGCCAAAGGCGAGCAAGTTGTAAAGATGAGAATAATCAACGATGAAATAAAGAAGCAGCAGCTTTCATATTCGATACCGAACGGGACAAGGGCGGTATCGATAACGGTAGACCAGATCATAGGGGTATCCGGCTTTATCAAAGTGGATGACCGCGTTGATCTACTAGCTACTCTTGACATACAAAGCAATACAAATGCTCCGTCACAGTCGATCAATGTCATAGCACTGCAGGATCTACGGGTTCTGGCGGTGGGCAGTAGCCTGGGAGGAGAAATACTCGATGAGACTAAAAAAGCTCAGGTCAATACCGTGACACTGGCGGTGTACCCGCGCGAAGCCCAGTTGTTGACATTGGCTACAGAGCGGAGCAAGATAAGGTTGGCTCTTCGGTCACCAACAGACCATACCAAAGGTGCATATAAGCCTTATAACTTAAATGAATTGATTATGCCCAATAGCGGGATGTAGGGGATGCAACTATAGACAGAATACTGGATTTCGGTTAGTCACTCGAAATACCGAAAGGAGGGATAACATGCAACAGATAAAAGTGGTAATCGCCGATGATATTCAACAAACTCGCGAAAACATCCGCATGCTTTTGGAGTTAGACCGAAATATTGCAGTTGTCGGGGAGGCTGGTAACGGTCAGGAGGTTCTTGACGTTGTCGATGTGACTAATCCTGATGTAGTACTGATGGATATCAACATGCCGATCATGGATGGTATCAAAGCTACAGAAATGCTCTCACTGCAGCACCCGGATGTGGGTGTCATTATGATCTCGGTTCAAGGTGAACAGGAATACCTTAAGAAAGCTATGATGGCCGGAGCCAAGGAGTACATGATCAAGCCTTTTACTGCAGATGAGCTTTCCTCGGCCATTAAGAATGTCGTGGAGCTGAATAAACGCCGCCGTGATGTGCAGCAAAAAGTTGAAAGGATCGAAGTTAAGAAGCATAAACCCCAGATCGTGGCCGTCTATGGGGCTAAAGGTGGAGTAGGCAAAACCTCGATCGCTGTAAACCTGGCGATTTCTCTGGCACATAAAACACGCGAAAAGATAGCCCTGGTCGATTTGGATCTGCAGTTTGGTGATATTGCGGTAATGGTCAATGTATATCCTAAACGGACCATAGCCGAGCTGATGCAGGAAAGCTCAGATCTGGAAACAGATCTGATGGAGACCTATCTATACGAAAGAAACGGTATCAAGATCCTGGCCGCCCCCAACAAACCGGAGCTGGCGGAACTGGTCAATGAAGAGGGAGTCATCAAGATACTAAAAGCTCTGATGGTCAGCTATGATTATATAGTTGTTGATACTTCGTGTAACTTTAATGATGTCACATTGGCGGTGCTGGATATGGCTGATACTGTTTTCCTGGTGACCACGCCTGATCTGCCGGCACTTAAGAATAATAAGCGGGCTCTCGATATACTCAAGAGCCTTTCGCTGAATAATAAGGTAAGATTGATAGTCAATCGTTCTACTGGCGGTTTTGGCATTGAGATAGAAGATGTTGAGAGAGCTATGGAGCTTCCCGTATGTACATCCTTCCCCAGTGATGCTAAGCTGGTAGTTGCATCTATGAACCGCGGCTTGCCGTTTGTAATGGTTGATTCTAACGCGCCGGTCTCCAAGGCCATAAGATTTATGGTGGGAGTAGCTAGTGGAGTGACTGAAGAATCTGAAGCTCCGAAGAAGAAGCTGAGTGCTTTCGGGATATTGAAGGGTGCATTGGTTGAGGGTAGGTGATAGCATATGTCGCTGTTGAAACGTCTTGGCACTGAGCAGGGGCAAGCCCCTGAAATAGCTGTCGAACGTGGGCCGGAAAAGAAAAGTAAAAATCAATATCAGGATCTAGTCTATCAAATACACCGTGAAGTAATTAAAGAATTGGACTCCGATTTCTTGAAATCGGCCAGTACTGAAGAAGGGGTTAATGAAACCCGGATCAAAGAAGAGATCCAGCGAGTAAGCCTGGCTATTTTTGAAAAAGACGCCAGCTTTATCTCTCGTGTAGACCGGGAAAGCATAATATCACAGGTCGTTGACGAGATTATGGGTTTTGGTCCCATCTCGCCTTTTTTGGCGCGGGAAGATGTATCTGAGGTCATGGTCAACGGTCCTTACTCTGTTTACGTGGAGAAAAATGGCAAACTGACCAAAACCGATGCCACATTCCGCGATGATGATCATATCATGCATGTAATTGAACGGATCATATCTCCGCTGGGCAGGAGGATCGATGAGAGCAGTCCCATGGTGGATGCCCGCCTGCCTGACGGTTCACGTGTTAATGCCATCATTCCGCCGCTGGCTTTAAATGGCCCGGTGTTGACTATAAGAAAGTTCTCCGCCAAGGCTTTGGAGATCGAGGACCTGGTCAGATTTGGTTCCTTGTCGCCGGCTATGGCCAGATTCCTGGAGGCTTGCGTCAAAGGACGCATGAATGTTGTAGTCTCAGGCGGTACCGGAGCCGGTAAAACCAGTACGCTCAACGTGTTGTCATCATTTATACCTAATGACGAACGAATCGTTACTATCGAAGATGCTGCTGAGTTGAGACTGGTACAGGATCACGTAGTAAGTCTGGAAACCAGACCTCCTAACATTGAGGGCAAAGGGTCTATAAGCATTCGTAACTTGGTCCGTAATGCCCTGCGTATGAGACCAGACCGTATTGTTGTTGGTGAGGTTCGCGGAGGCGAGGCTCTGGACATGCTGCAGGCTATGAATACTGGCCATGATGGTTCGATAACTACTGGCCACTCCAACTCGCCGCGTGACACGGTTTCCCGTTTGGAAACCATGGTGCTGATGGCGGGGATGGAGATACCAGTCAAAGCAATTAGGGAACAGATCTCTGCTGCACTGGACATAATCGTACACCAGAGCCGCCTGAAAGATGGGTCGCGTAAGATAACCCATATTACAGAGGTGCTCGGTATGGAAGGCGATGTCGTCATATTGCAGGACATATTCATCTATGACCAGACCGGGGTGGATTCCAAGGGTAAGGTCATCGGCCGCCATAAAGCAACGGGAGTACGGCCGCGGGTCGTAGAAAAGCTGGCCTCATTTGGTATTTTCATGCCGCCGGAAATATTTGATCCTTCAGCTTAAAACAACTTCAGGATGACGTCAAAAGCGAATATCTGCGTTATGTCGTAAAGCCCGTTCAATCAACGTACCTCAAGTACGCCTCGATCACGGGCTTTTCGCATGCCTTGATCTTCACTCCTGCCGTCATCCTGGCCGGTCATCAAATAATAAGCGCTCGCAGCGGGAACAATAATCGTAATTGGGACCGTACCCGCGGGCGCTTTTTGCTGCAAACCCCTATACTGCTGAGTTTCAAGGCTTGACGTAGGACCATAGTCCTTACACAATTTAGGACTAATTACTACGATAAATGTGACTTGTGCTTGATGTTACTTGGTTTCCGAGGGGTTTATAGTTGTAATATAAGGGAGGGATCAGTCATGAGATTAAATTTTAGAGAGCGCATTTTCAGAGCGGTTCCGGTAATGTTTTTCCTGGTAGCATTATTGACGTTGTGTTCGGCGTTTACTGTATATGCAGGACCACAGGGCCCTGGAGGGTTCCACTGGTCAAATGCTAACATCGGGTTTGATCCTCAAAGCGCTGAACTGGTAAACCTGAATGAACAGGGAACCACAGGTGTTCCTCTAGGCATCAGTGTTGATGACATCACCGTAGGGTCTTCCAGCAAGGAAATCAGAGATGACGGAATAAGCTTTACTATGACTGACATTCGCCTAAACGGACTAACAATTGAATAACACAGGGGCGGTGATCCGCCCCTTCATACTTAATAGGATTCGCACCATCATATGTTGAATTGGATGTAGCAGAAAACCAGCGCCGCTGGATAGGGGGGAGCGCAGTGAGTTTATTGATCAGCCTGCTTGTTTTCCTGACAGTGGCGTTTTTCATTGCCGCAATCTTTTTCTCCTTCAGCAATGAGGACGCCATCAAGGAAAGATTAGAAAGCTTTGTGCAGGAGACTAGAGTCAAAGAAGAAGATGGCAAAGGGCAGAGATTCATTGACCCGGCTAGATTATTATCTTCAGTCTCACGAATCTTTGCCTCGCGCACATTCACTGAAAAGGTTCAGGAAGATATGATCAGGGCTGCTATACCTTTGAAAGGTGAGGAGTTTATAACACTCTGGATCTGTTTTACGGCATTTGTTCCGGGACTTCTCTGGTTGCTTACTCGCAATTGGCCGTTGGCAGCACTTTTCTTAACCATAGGTTTGGCAGGCCCCAGGTTATTGGTTAAATCTCGCATAGATGGACGCCGGCATAAGCTGAACCAACAGTTGGGAGATGCTCTGGTCATAATGGCCAATGCTCTGCGGGCTGGTTTCAGTTTTCAACAGGCCATGGAAACCGTACGCCGTGAAATGCCGGCCCCTATTTGTAATGAGTTTGAGTGGGCGATTCGTGAAATGTCCCTGGGCGCATCAAATGAGGAAGCGCTTCAGCACATGGCGGAACGGGTAATGAGTGATGACTTGGACATGGTGGTTTCGGCAGTGCTGATACAGAGACAGGTGGGCGGCAACCTGGCAATCATTCTCGACAACATTTCCAAGACCATCAGGGAACGGGCCAGGATCAAGGGCGCAATCAAAACCTTGACCGCACAAGGCCGTACCAGCGGATGGATAATCGGGCTCTTGCCGGTAGGACTTTTGTTTATGCTGCTGATACTCAATCCTAGATTCATGGAAATAATGTTTGAAAACACTACTGGCATGTATATGCTGGGCATTGCGGTGGTATCTGAAATCATTGGGATAATCGTCATTAGAAAGATGGTCGACATCAACTATTAAAGGGGGGATTCCCTGTGGCTATAATATCTACTATTTGTTTTTTCTCAACCGTTTTATTTGTGGTAATAATGCTGGGCCAGATCAAGTATAGTGATCAGATCGAGGTCAATGAACGATTAGAGCAGATGACACAAAAAGCTGCCAACGACACGGTTTTTGAAGAATGGAATCTCCCTCTGACCCAGCGGATAATCCTTCCCATGTGGAATAGACTGTTAGAACTCGGGCAAAAACTATCTTCCCCCGAGAAAAAGTCCGTTTACCAGAAGAAATTGATGCTGGCTGGAGAGCCTTATGGTTTGGATGCTGATGGCTTTATAGTTGTGAAATATGTTTTACTGAGCGTAGGGATTCTGATCGGGCTCTGGTTAGGATTCATAAAAATGGTAGCTACTACAGCTTTGCTGGTTATAGCGGGACTTGCGATTCTGGGTTACTTACTGCCGGACTTTGTGCTTAAGAGTTGGCAAACAAGCCGCCAGGAAGCAATCATCAGAAGCCTGCCGGATATATTGGACATGCTTTGTGTAAGTGTGGAAGCCGGGCTGGGGTTTGATGCTGCTGTGCAAAAAGTAACTGAGAAAAGCATGGGGCCATTAGCCGAAGAATTCCAAAAAACGCTGAGTGAGATCAAGGTCGGCAAGCCGCGGCGCGAAGCGCTGAAGGATATGGCATCACGGATCGAGGTCGATGACGTTTCCACATTTGTGGGAGCGATGGTCCAGGCCGATCAGTTAGGTGTGAGCATTTCCAATGTGCTTAAGGTCCAGTCAGATCAGGTGCGGGAGAAGAGAAAACAGCGAGCCGAAGAAAAGGCACAGAAAGCCCCGATCAAGATGCTGATCCCACTCGTGCTCTTTATTTTTCCCTGTTTATTCATTGTGCTGTTGGGACCAGCGGTCCTCAATCTGATGCAGAATCTATAGTGGGAAGGTACATTTTATGGATATAAGTCTAGACGGTTTAAAGGAAATTGAGATTGCTGATAGTTTTTGGAAGCGTTTTCGAGGCTGGATGGGTAGGGTGCCGGAAGCCGATGAGGCTCTGCTGATCACTCCCTGTTCGTCGATACATACCTTTTTCATGCGGGTTCCGATGGATGCCGTTTTTCTTGATTCTAATGGAAAGGTGCTGAGGGTGATAGTGGAGATGAAACCCTGGCGCTGTTCCCCGTGGATCAAGGGTGCGCAGTCTGTTCTAGAATTATCGGCTGGAATGGCGAAAAACCTTGGTATTGAAGAAGGTAAGCAGTTAAAGCTGTAAAACCGCAAATTGTGAGAATAGTCCCTGCCTGCTGACAATTCTAAAAAATTGACAATTGACTATTTGACGAGGAAAATAGTTAGTAGGGGGGAGGGAAGATAGATGCCGTGTAAAAGGTATGTTCTTTATTTGATATGGAACAATACTAAATACCGCCTGGGCATTTCCGCCAATCCCCAGATCGATTTTGCATTTCTCCAGAACCAGGAAGGCTATGAGCATCTAACATATATATCACCCCCTCTGCCATTGGCATTGTCTGAATACCTGCTGAATCTGTGTGCCAACTCCCAGGAACGTGTAGGCAAGCCCTACAAGCAGTTTTGGCGCATCCCCTTTATTACCCAGCCCGATGCCGGGATCAAGAGTATTCTTAACCGCAAATTCCGCAAGGTGAAAAAAGAATTGACCAAATACGGCGAAGAGTTCATTGCAACTGAGCCGTTGTTTTACAGCCATAGCAGTATCAATATCGATTATTTTTCTCTAAGCTATCTAGAGGATGCTGTCGAACAGATCCTGCAAGGACGCATATTTTATATCCAAGAAATTGCCCGCCGCTTGAAAGAGCACGGATTCAATGTTGATGACCTGGAAACGACCCTGCATCTTCTCACATTAAAGGGGCAGGTGGTCAGGGTTCCTTCAGTCAGCTATTCAGCGGACAGTAAGATGTCGTGTAACCGCTGTGGGCATCAATACCGAGTGACCAAGGTTTTCTGCCAGGAAGGCAAGAAAGACTGCTACTATTGTTCAGAATGTCTGATGCTCGGACAGTCGCGTCCTTGCGAGGCACTGTATGCGGCACCGGCCCGGATGCGGCCGGAAGAGAACTACGTTAAGAGTGTGCGCTTGAATCTGGACATCACGTTCAGCTTAGCTCAGTATGAAGCTTTCGAGTCTCTGGCCAGATTTGTCCGTAAAGATAGTTTTGCCGAATGCCTGGTCTGGGAGGCTTGTGGTGCTGGACGCCCGGAAGCCGTCTTTGGCGCTGTGCGCGAGGTCTTGAAGCGGGGTGGCAAGGTACTGTTTGGGGTTCCGCGCCGAGATATTCTAGACGATCTTTTTGGACGCCTGGAACGGGCTTTTCCGGGGGTCAATGTCGCGGTGCGTTATGGCCGGCCTAAGGTTGCCCAGCGGGGAGCTGATATCATATTGGCTTCAACTCACCACACACTTACCTTTTATAAGAGCTTCGACCTGGTTATTCTGGACGAGAGTGATGCTTTTCCCTATCGGGCAAATCCGATATTGATCAATGCTCTGCGCCGGGCTAAGAAAAATGACGGCAAGTTTATCTACATGACCCCTACCCCCAACCCGGAAATATATATAAGAGCCCAGCGTGGCGAGATGAAAGTAGTACAGATCCCTATACGGCAGCATGGACATCCACTGGTACTGCCGCAGGTGGTGGCTGATAAGGAGTTGGCCAGCGACCGCTTGTCAGAGACGGTGTTCCAATTAGTGCGGGAAAATATCGAAGACGAACATGCCCAGGTCTTGATCGTAGTTCCTGATTCATATCGCTCGACGCGGGTAGGGCAGTGGTTGATTTCCCGGCTGGCGGAAAATCGCATTCAAGGACCCAAGGAAGATATGGTGGCCTACACAAATTCTCATGATCCGGAGCGCGACCGTAAGGTGGCATCCTATTTTCGGGGAGAATACAATGTCCTGGTCACAACTAATCTAACCAGCCGCGGTGACCGAGCACCTCACTCCAATATGATAGTATTGTGGGCTGACAACGAATTGTTTGACGAAGGCTGTCTGCTGCAGCTGGCCGGCCGGGTCGGCTGGTCGGAGGCATATCCTAAAGGCAAAGTTTGGTTTGTCGCTTCCGCCTTGACTAGGGATATGGAAGGCGCAATCCGTAAGATAAAACTTTTAAATGATGAGGCACAAAAGAAAGGATATCTTGATAATATTAAAGAAAAGCAGAATAATGTGAAATTTTGAGGTGATGTCCAATGATCGAACTCTTTCTGGACATTATTTTTCCGCAAAACGCATGTTGTTTATGCCAGAAGCCCGGCAACTATTGGAGCCGCATGCCCTGGTGTGAAAAATGTGAGGCTGATTTGCGGAGAATCGGTCAGGAAATGGATCACTGTCAGAAATGTGGTAAATACCTCAAAAATGGGGGGACAATATGCGCCGACTGTGATACCGGAGAGCCCCCGTTTTTCGTGTCGCAAGCGGTTGGCCCTTATGAAGGGTGTTATCGAAAGATCATTAAAAACTACAAATTCATGGGCAACCGGAGGCTGTCGATAAGGATGGCAGAATTGATGGCTGAGGCGATTATGAGAATTCCCGAGTATCAGCCCCTTGATGCGGTTGTTCCCGTTCCTATAAGTAAGGAGGGTTTACGGGAGAGAGGTTTTAACCAATCTGAGCTTCTGTCGCGGAGGTTGTCCAAAATTCTTAAGATCGAACACCTACCCCGAGCTTTACATAGAACTAAGGCTACCTTGCCCCAAAGAGAGCTGTGCAAGGAAGATAGGGAAAAAAATCTGCTAGGCGCATTTGCTGTAAAGGAAAACAAGAAAGTCCGTGGAAAGAATATACTATTGGTAGACGATGTTTATACTACCGGTTCAACAGCCAGGGAATGCACCAAAACACTTCTAGAGGCTGGTGCAAAAAGAGTTTGTGTGATAACATGGGCATCGGGTAAAGGATATTAAGGAGGGGACGAGATATGGCTGAATTGAGAAATTGCCCGGAATGTGACAGATTATTTGCTTACGTGGGAAGAAATCTCTGCCCCAAGTGCATTGATAAGGAAGAAGAAGAATTTCGAGTTGTCCGTAACTATGTGCGGGACAACCCAGGGGCTACGGTTTTCGATACGTCAGAAGCGACCGGCTGTGATGAGGAAAAAATCCTCAGATTCCTGAAAGACGGACGTCTGGTTTCCAGAGGTTTACAGTCCAGTGCTGTCTTTAAGTGCGAAAGATGTGATAAAGTAATTACAGCGGGGCGATACTGTTCCGAATGTGTTAATCAATTAGACTCAGATATCAGGAAGCATACAGGGCAGCCTAGGGAACCGCAGCGGCAGGAGCCTCCGACATCGCAGAAGGACAGTGATCGTATGCATATTTTAAGTCCTCTGGATCAAAGAAAACCTGGCAGATAACATTTTTGCTAGCAATACGGAGAAAAATGGAGCATTTGCTAGCAAAGGGGATGCCAAATGGCATTTTAGGCGTTAATCTTTCGTTGGGATTCCGGCGATTATTAAGACGAGGGTAAAAACTGTATTAAGGTAGGGATTACCGTGACGATATCAAATATTAACGTTCAAAACCTACTAAAAATCTATGGCAAGCAGCTAAAGACCGATAACGTGCGGCCAAAAGAGGGCGTATCTCCGACCCGGAAAGCAGCTGATGACATCAAGATTTCCGGGGAGGGCAAGTTGATGCAGAAGGCCATTATGGCTGCTAAACAATCAGATGATATTAGGGACAAGGACAAACTGGAAGATTTGAAACAAGCTATCGCGGCTGGCACCTATACCGTGGACGAGGACGAGGTCGCAGAAAAAATGATATACAATGCCATTGTTGATAAAATGGTATAACCGAAAGAGGTAATACTATGCGAGAGACGATTAATGATTTGTTGCAGACAATGGAAAATGAAAATTTAGTAGTAGAACAGATTTTGGACCTGGCTCAGAAAAAGAGGCAGGTCATTATCTCTGGAGACATAAAAGAGCTCGATATGATCATACGCAAGGAAAGCAGTATGTATCAATCATTAAACAAGGTTGAAGCCAATCGTTACAATACCCAGACAGAACTAGCCCGTCTATTTGGCACTACCAACGAGTCGCTCACAGCCAGTGACATTATTGAACGGGTTCGCCCGATATATAGTGACTGTGCTGATCAAATAAGAGATAAATCCGATGTATTAATAAACAATCTTGATCAGTTAGCATATGTTAATCATTTAAATAAAGATATGATCAATCAATCCTTGGCTTTTGTGGAGACAATGGAAGCACTTCTGGTGATGGCCGGGGATACTACATATTCATCCCAAGGAACTGTTGGGGAGATCGTAAGCCGACCGGGAATCTTAGACCGCAAGGTCTAACATATATCAAACCTCAATCTGCAGTTTTTACCCTCCAAATGTAGATGAGGGGCGATCCTAATGTTATCCACATTTATGAACCTGGAACTGGGGCGTCGAGCTTTAATGGCTCAGCAGTATGCCTTGGATGTCACTGGCCATAACGTCGCCAATGCCAGCACCGCTGGCTATACGCGGCAAGAGGCTGTCATGAAAACTACCACACCTTTTACTTCACCGACGATGACAGATATATCTGTAGGTCAGTTTGGAACCGGCGTAGTTATGGAAGAGATACGCCGCCTTCGCGACGACTTTATGGATCTGCAATTCCGCTCCGAAAATAAAACCCTGGGCTTGTGGGACAGTAAGAAAGATGTGCTGGACAAGCTGGAGGGTATAGTTAACGAACCCACTGATAACAGTCTTCGCCAATCATTCGACAAGTTTTGGGAGGCTCTGCAGAATCTAAGCGAGCATCCCGAGACTGACAGTGTTAGGGCTACTGTTTATGAAAATGCCAATTCAATGGTCGATTCATTCCATCATGTATTTACACAGTTAAAGGAACTGAAACAAGACCTGAACGATTCTATAAAAATAAAAGTCGCTGAGGTCAACAATTTAGCCCAGCAGATAGCTGATCTCAATGGACAGATCCAGGCGGTGGTTATTGGCGGTAAGCAGCCCAATGACCTGTTAGATGCGCGTGATAAACTAATTGATGACCTGAGCAAAATTGTGGATACAAATGTTATGCCAGACCGCAATCAGATGAAGATGATTATGCTGGGCGGCCGGTCAATCGTTGAGGGCACAGGCACTCATCCGATTACAACTTCAACAGATCAAAAAGGTATGTATAAGGTAGTCTGGTCAGACAACACCGATATTGATGTATCTGTCGAAGGCGGTTCTCTATATGGCTTAATGGAAGGCCGTGGTATCAACAAATTATACTGGGACACGATCCAGACCAATATAACTAAGGTAGAAAATTATTTTGATAATAAGATCCTTAATTACCGAATCGATACCCAGGTGGGTGATGACAACCTAGCCGCAGTGCCGGCATCTGCTAAAAAGCTCTATGAATACAGTGCTTTTCCCGGCGATCTTATTCCTACCGCTGGCCTGACTTCTAATCTAAATGGCCGTGATGATCTTAATGGCCAGATTCTATTGGAAGTTATAAGTAAAGACGCCGCTAATAATCTTACCGTTCGCTATACCACTGACATGATTGACCGTACCGGAACCCGTAAGCAGAATACCGGACAAATAACCGTGGCTTCTTGGTTAGCCGGCGGTGACATGCATATGCCTACCCTCGACATTGATGGGCTGGGCGACACCCTTCATTTGGATCTCACCGGATTAGCTAGGGCCAGCTCGGATTTCAACACGGGAGATAAATTCGTCATAGGATTCACTGCTACTCGGGAGACTGGAGCCGCTGCCAATGACGGGATGCAGGTTTTCAACACCGATCTGACACCAACTTTTAAAGAAAACCAATTCCAATACTGGTTTGATGACGGCGTGCTGGAAAGCCGCCAAATGGTTTTGGGCAGCTTTGCATTAAATGAAACCACCGGCGAGGTTCTACGCAACGACGGATTTAGGGTGACTTTCGGCAGCGGTTTGATTGAAGGGACGGGCCAATTAATGAACACTACCGGTAAATCCAACCGGGTACTGTTTGCCCAGGACATAGTAGATCCTTATGTCGGATTGGTTCCGACTTTATTGGATAAGGTAAATAATCTAGCCAAAGTGCTCGTTAACGAGATGAACAATATACATAAAAAAGGTTACAATCTCAAAGAGTTCCCTGACAATACAAATATTGCCTTCTTTAAGGATTTTGGGACTGATGTAGCGCCTGATTTCGATTGGGCAGAGAAAATTGATATTGGTGATGAAATAAAGAGTGACTTGAATTACATAGCGGCTGCGACAAAGCCCACACGTGACAGCTATGGCAATCGCATCAATTCTGGTGATGGCGGAAATGCCATCACACTGGCCGGTTTAAAGCAGAAATCATTAACCAGCTTAAATGGCGGGTCCATTGATGATTACTGGCGAAGTGCCGTAGCCGATATCGGAGTAGTTTCTCAGCAAGCCACCAGAATGCAGGGTAATCAGAGCACCCTGGTCAACCAGATTATTACCAAACGTGAGGAAGTCAGTGGAGTATCTCTCGATGAGGAAATGACTAATATGATCAAATACCAGCACGCATATAGTGCGGCGGCCCGTTTTATAACGGTAATTGACGAGGCGATCGATCTGGTAGTTAATCGGCTCGGAACTGTTGGGAGGTAGTTGAGATGAGAATTACCAACCGTATGATGATCTCACAATTCAATACTAATCTGAGTGCTAACCAGGCCAAAATGATTATGTATCAGCAAATGATGTCAACCGGCAAAAGGATATCTAAGCCTTCTGACGACCCGGTGAGCATCATAGATTCTCTCCGGCTGCGCACGAGAATCAACGAAGTGGAAAAGTTTTCTTCGAATATTTCGGATGGTGCCAGTTGGTTGGATTCGGCGGATTCCTCAATGAGCCAAATGACAACAGTAATGCATAGGGTCAGAGAGTTAGCTCTTCAAGGCTCTAACGGGACCTTGTCTTATGAAGCCCGAATCGCTGTATCGGCTGAGGTAAGACAGATGGTTGAGCAATCAAAAGTGGTTGCTAACACCGCCCATGGTGATAAATACTTGTATGCTGGGACTAACTATACCGAGAAAGCTTTTGAAAACCGGCGCTGGTACGGCAATGATAATGACGTAAACTTGGAAATAGGCGTGGGAGTAAACATCAGTGTCAATACCCAAATGCGTGAATTCTTCATGGGTAACAACTATTATGATGTTATGACTGATCGAATGCCGAAGGGGCAGTTCGATGCCAAAATGGTTTCAGCACCTCTTACAAGGGTAGATAATGCGACTCCCAATACTTGGGTGGCTCGCACTACGGACCCCACCGACGTATATAATGGATTTAACCCCGCCACTTATGTTACATCAACACTCCCGGTAGCTAGTGCTGCTCATAATGTTGGTGCGGAAGTGAAGATGGAAGTGGCGGAGATCAATTATTCAGCTCCAACTGTCATTAATGAAGTGAAAGTGAATATATCATATCGACGCCATGATAGCATTTCTGGCGATGTTTATGATGAAACGAAACAGGTGAGCCTGACCAGTGCTGGCGGCGGTATATTCCAATATGCCGCACCTATTGCTATGGATAATGGCAATGTGGTTGTTGGTAATGCAGGTAATTGGCTGTCAATTGATTCGGCGGCAACTGATTTTGCCGTGGGTTATAAGATGATAGTTGAAGATACTCCGACTGCCGGAGGCAACCCGGCCAACCTGGGGGCTGTCTCAACAGTCGAGAGTTACTACCAGCAAACTACGGTCAATGGCCCTGGGCTAATAGACGATGCCTCAGTGGTAGCCGCTGCGGGGTACAATAATTATAATGCTTCGCTTCTTTTCGAAGTGGTCCAGGTGGATAGTGCCAACAACCAGGTGCAGGTAAAAGTGAAAGGTCATGTGATTGACAAATTTACAGGCGAACACAAATATTTTGATGATTTGGAAAAGGTTTGGCTAAAAACCAATGGAACGGCCAATTATGTGGACTTAGTTACCAAAGATGTGAAGACAGCGTATAAAGATTTTGATAACCTCACTGTGCCTACTGGCGAAAGCCCATATAAATATTATGATTTTAATTCGCAGTACCAGCTTTCTCAAATGAAGCTGCAAGATATCAACAAGTTTAAAACGGGTGACCAGTGGATCATACAGACCACACCACCACTTAACGATCCAGTTGCTGAAGATAAGAAATTAGTAGTTGATCCTCTGGAACCCAGCAAATCGAAACCGGTGATCAGAAGCGGTCAGATATTGGGGCCAGGGAACATTGTTATTGGCGGTGGAACTAATACCCTTGATGTGACTATAAGCGGTACCAACCATGTCGTAACATTGACTGGTGCAACCTATAATACAACCATCGATGCCGATATGAACACTCTAGCAGCCGATATTCAGACCCAGTTAAATGCTGGTGGAGCATTTGGCGCAGGTGCTGTAACGGCAGCATGGAATGCAGATATCAATCGAATTGAAATAACTAATAACCGTAACCTTGATCCAGTTGTAATTGCAACTACGGGTGGCAGTACAGCGCTCAATCTAACAGCTGCGACGGGAGCAAAAACTTTCCCGGCCCGGGATGACATGGAAAGACAATGGGTTTTTGCTAAGGCGGCTATTGATGATGCAAGTTCGCTAGGTCTGAATACTTTTTATCTTGGCGATAAAGGTGCCAGCAATAACAGCAGTCTTGATATACCTATGCAGGCATTGCTTGACTCACGGGAGGTCGTGAATTGGGAAACATCCTCGACGTTCATGAATGGTGTCAAGGCGGACGGATTGCCTGACAATTATCATTATACTGTTACAACCCAAACTGGTCTGGCTGCAGCCACGAATGCCTTGATCGAGCCTAACAGTGGTGCCCCGAACTTTTTTGGTCAGCCAACCACAGAATACATACAAAAAGCCGGTATCACTCAGTTGACCGATCGCACTGAAGGAATTCCTGCCGACCAGGCATACAATGGCGATATCATGATGGAAGTAGTTGATAAAGCAGGCAATGAGGTGACTTTCAAGGTCAGTTCCCATCAAGTAGCCAAAGATGGAACACATAACATATATTCGTCGACTGTAACGCTAACTGCTGACGGGGCCACCGATGAGGACGTTGCCGTGGGAAATATCACGATCAATGATATTAGATTGATTGCCTCGAATAACATTACCGTCGGCGATAAGATGATTTACCATGTAACAGCTACAGCTGCTATCGGTGACAGCAATGTGGTTTTACAGGGAACACATTCATCAGATGCTACACAGGATTTCTCCCGCAATTGGGTGCTCAGTTCCAATGCCAAATTCCCACTTAACATGGATATGAGCTTTTTCAACCTGGAGACGGATACGGGAGAGTGCAATAGTGCTAATCTAACGATGGACATGAAGGGGATCAGTAACAATGACACCGCCAGCTTCGAAACTGGTATTAATTTTGACACTGAGAATGTTGGCATTTTCCAGATCTTCCGCAGTCTGGCTACGGACTTGGAAAGAGATACCAGCAATACTGATCCGGAGAATATGGACAGTGAACTAATGTTGAAAAGTGTATATGAAACTATAGCCAGCCGGGTAACCGAAATAGACTTTAAGATGAGCTTTCTGCTGGATTCCCAATCAAGAACGGGAGCGAAATCTAACCGGCTGGAAATGCAGAAGAATCGTTTGGAGGAAGCCAAAATCACCTATAATGATTTACTTAGCAAGGCTGAAGATGCCGATATGGAAGAGGTAATAATGGAACTGACTAATCAAGAGAATGTATATAAAGCCGCCTTGGCAACAGGTGCCAGGGTAATTCAGCCATCGTTGATCGATTTTCTGAAGTAAAGAGCGGGTGATGGGTAATGGAACTAAAAGTTGAACAAACTTTCGCCCAGATTGGCATTCAGTTTCGTATTCCCGTAGCAGAAATACAGATGGAACCCGCGTCTTTCGAGCAAGAACAAGTAAAGGACCCGCAGATAATAATCGATAATATAAAAGAGCCAAAGATTCACATTGATCAGACACAATGTTGGGCTGACATGGGAATGCGTTCATCGCAGGCATCTTCGGATTATTATTCGGCCAAAGCTTGGAGCCATGGTTTGCAGGCTATAGCCGAGATTGTACAGGAGGGCAGGAGTTTGGCTTCGATTGATAAAGGCTACACTATCGCACAAGATGCGAAAGCCCATACCTATCACATTCAGGAGTTTGGTCTAGGGTTGGTGCCCAAGCAGGGGCCTAAGATTTCATTTGACCTGGAGTATCCACGTATATCAGCAGAACAAGCGGAGTTTTCAGTGCGTTTGGAATTGGGTAAACTAAGAGTGCAGGCTCCCTATGAGGATGTTAAGGTTTTCTACCGGGTTCCGCCTAAAATCTCAGTGTCTGTATCGGGCAGCCTGGATGAAATAGGATAGATTGGCCCAAAAACAAAGGGAGAGAGGTCATGAACATGTTGATAAAAACCACACGGTTTGGTGAAGTTGAGGTCCCGGAGGAACAGGTGATGGAATTCCCCATTGGGCTCCCGGGATTTGCTGAAGAGAAGTTTTTTGTTTTCGTTGAATTTGGTCAAAACAGTCCGTTTTATTTTATGCAGTCCACAGTCAGTCCGGATTTGACTTTTATTGTAGCGAATCCGAGGGTATTCTTCCCTGACTATGAACTCCACGTCAGTGCTGATGCTTTGGATTTCATGGAAGCTGAAAAAGAAGAGGATATGGCGATCTATGCTATATTATCAGTTCCAGATGATTTCCGTCTGACCACAGCCAACCTGCTGGCTCCAATACTTATTAACACCAAGCTCAAGCGTGGTCTACAATCGATACCGCCGCAGAGCCCATATGGTACTCGTCATCCCATATTCCCGGCTAAGCCTCAGGAAAAAATGGCAGAGGCCAGATAGGAGTTGGCTTAGTTGCTGGTATTGACACGTAAAAAGAATGAAAGCCTAATGATAGGCGAGGATATTGAAATAGTAATCGTAGACATCCAGGGTGATCGAGTGAGAATTGGGATCAATGCACCTAAGAAGCTGCCGGTTCACCGTAAGGAAGTATATGAAGAGATAATCGAGGCTAACCGCGCAGCTCAGGTCCAAGTACAGGGACTTGAAGAGCTTCTCAAGGCAATGAAGGACGGAGAATAATTATATTAAAATCTTAATTATATCATTAAATATTCTGATAAATCAAAGATGAAAAACAGAGTTATTTGAAGAAAATGCTAATATAACCAAGAAAAAATAATAAAAAATCTTAACCAGGCTATTAAGTAGCCTGGTTTTATTTTCGATATATATAGTAGCGCGCAGTGTCTTGATAAGTGTGGTAATAGTCCGAGCCGGACGAATGTTGAAAAACCCGGCACGGAGGCAGGGTTAAAAATCAAGGAGGAGAGGGTCAAAATGAGGATTTACCATAATATCCCGGCATTAAATGCCTATCACAACCTGAATCTCACCAGCGGTAATGTATCGAAGGCGCTGGAAAAACTCTCATCCGGCCTCAGGATAAACAGGGCTGCGGACGACGCCGCAGGTCTGGCAATATCCGAGAAGATGAGAGGCCAAATCAGAGGCCTGGAACAGGCCACGCGAAACGCCCAGGATGGTATTTCGCTGCTGCAGACCGCTGAAGGTGCTTTGACTGAGACCCATAGCATCCTGCAGCGTATGCGCGAGCTGGCTGTACAGGCAGCCAACGATACTTATAGTATGAACGATAGGATGGAGATTCAGAAGGAGGTAGACCAGCTCAGGGATGAGGTCGACCGTATCGCCAACACCACCGAGTTCAACACCAAGAAATTGCTCGATGGTTCGGCAGCCGGTCTGGTCAGCTCCGACAAGTTACAGACCAAGATCATTATGAGAGACGGTCTGAGAACTGTTGACCAGTTTGGTCAGAAATCAGCCGGCGGCGGCAACTACAAACTGGAAATAACCGCCACTCCGGGCACCGCGGAGGTACTGAAGACCGACATATTTAAAATCAAGCATGGCGGCGATGCCGTTCAAGATCTCGCTCTTAATTCGGCAGGGATTGAACATTTGACCGCCAGCGGTGTTAAGTATGGTACATACAAAGTCGGTACAGCCGCCGACGTTGATCACGCTGCAGCGGTGACCACCGGGGCAATATACTCCGGAGGTGCTTATATCCAGGGTAATGCTGCCAATGTCTTTGGTGGTGCTAACCTAGTCGCTAATACAGCCACCCTAGTTAACGTGTCCATGAAGCTGGAAG
>JBLNAX010000104.1:0-11435 GCA_050259595.1 Acidobacteriota bacterium
GTCGTCAACAACCATTGATGCCAAAACTTCGAATGCTAGGGTCAAAAGCCCATCACCAGCCAAAATGGCATTTGCCTCTCCATACACCTTATGACAGGTCGGCTTTCCACGGCGAAAATCATCATCATCCATGGCCGGCAGGTCATCATGCACCAGGCTGTACGAATGGATCATCTCCACCGCACAAGCTGCCGGGAGCACTGCTGAACGGTCTCCACCTAACACTGCCGCCCCTTCCAGCAACAGTATCGGGCGCAGGCGTTTACCGCCATTAAACACTGCATACCGCATAGCCTGGTTTATGAGCGGCGGATATAGCTCGGCGGGAGGCATGATCTGCTCCAATGCTTCCTCTATCGATTTCTTTCGGGCATTCAACTCTTCAGCAAAATTCATGTTACCTACACATCAAAGGGAGCAATTTCCCATTGATCCTCCAGTGTCTTTACCAGCTTAGCTATCTTCCCTTCGGCTGCCTGTAATTCGGTCTGGCATTGCTTGAATAGGCCAATACCTTCCTCGAATATGTCCAGCGACTTCTGTAGTGGAAGATCCCCGTTTTCCAGCTGTTTCATTATTTCCTGCAGCCGGTTGAAAGTCTCTTCAAAACTCAATTTCCCCATTTTTTCACCCTCTTCTCCAGGACTTCTATAGTGACCTCGCCATTGCGAACAGCGAGTTCAAGATGTTCACCATTTTCCACCTGCTCGAGGTTTCTGACCACTTCTCCCGAAGACTTCCGGGCAATGGCATAACCTCGATCTAATACTTTGAGCGGACTCAAGGCATCAAGCCCCGCGCCGCAGCGATGCAGTTCATGCTGTTTGCCGGTCAGCAGCCGGCTGGCCCGATCACCTATCTGACGCATAGTAAACTCAAGTTCCCGTCCGGCTTTCTCGGTCAACATCCGCGGCTGCCGCCAGATCCTGCGATCCCGCATGTAATCGAGTTCGGCCCATTTGAGGTTATATCTGCGTTCCACACTCCGCCGCATTGATGCTGCCATTTCATACAGCTGTATCATTACCGCTTCCATGTCCGGAACCGCCATTTGTCCGGCCTGGGTGGGTGTCGCCGCCCTGGCATCAGCCACTAGATCGGCTAGACTAAAGTCAACTTCGTGCCCAACTGCCGATATTACAGGGATCTTAGACCCTGCAATGGCTCTCACCACTTCCTCAGTGTTGAAAGCCCATAAATCCTCAAAAGAGCCGCCACCCCGGCCTACTATGATGACTTCCGAACGTCCCCAGTCGTTTAAGGCCCGGATAGCTGCCGCGATCTCAGATGACGCCTCCAGCCCTTGTACCGCCGCTGGGGCCAGTACGATCTCACATCGCGGATGACGTTGTTTTACGATCCTAATGATATCTCGGACTGCCGCACCATCCGCTGAAGTAACAATACCTAGGTTATTGACAAAGGTCGGGAGTGGCCGCTTTTTCTGTGCATCAAACAATCCCTCTTTCTCCAAGCGCTCACGCAGTTGGTTAAGGGCCATGAACAAACGTCCTAGACCGTCAGGTTCCATCTCTTCTACATAGTACTGATAACGCCCATATTTCTCAAATACCGATACATAGCCGCGAGCTACCACCTTCATCCCATAATCCGGCATAAAATCCATATTGCGGGCTTTCCCGCGAAACATTACACAGTTGATACTCGATTGTTCATCTTTCAGGCTGAAATACATATGGCCGGATTTTTGATAGTACTTGAAGTCTGATATTTCGCCCCGCACCCATACATTTTGCAGTATGCGATCATTTTCAAGTACCGTGCGAATATGAGATGTTAGTTCAAGAACCGAAAGGATACGGTTCCGCTCCAACTGGTTATCCTTCATTGAGTGTCACCGCATACAGCAGATTAGATAATAGCATTGTAATGAGCAGCGGTCCGATACCACCAGGTACCGGCAGAAGCCAAGCAGCCTCTTCGCCTTTGAATGACTCAGTAACCAAATTCCCAACGGATTTGTTATCCTTCCAATGAAATCCGGCATCTACTACCAGACTCCACCGGGCAAATTGCTGTCCGGTAAAAGACAATGGATCACCCTTGTCCAAAACAATAACATCATAAGCATTAGCCGCTATCCACCACTGCCAACTATCCAGCACCGTGAGCGGCCAGCCCAAACCAAGTACAACCGCTGACAAAGACTTTACCAGGTCTTCCGAGTCACCTACCACAAGTATCCTGGGAGGATCGTGTTTTATGTATTCTCTGGCAACATGCAGTACGGCTCGCGCACCACAACCAATAAAGTACTGGTCACCGGTCAAACTAAGCCCTAGATTCAACGGATGCAGACCATCCACATCCTTAGTTGGCTTGACTGCAGACATGATCCGATTCTTGTCTAGATCCTCCGGCAGCGGAAGCTGTACCAAAATGCCGTCCACCTTTGTATCATCGGACAATTTCTGAATAAGTGCCTCCAACATTTCAGTGTTGGGATGGCTTATATGATGGATATTACAGCGGCCACCGATTTCCTCGACAGCTTGCTTCTTCATTTCCACATAGCGCTGGCTTTCCGGATCATTACCGGCTAGTATTATTTCCAGCACTGGCAATCTACCCAATTCCAGAACCTTTTTCTGCAGCTCTTCACGTATTTCCTGGGACACGGCCTTTCCGTCAATTACGGGCATCTATTCTTCTTCCTTTCTCTGCCAACGCACGGCGTCCACCAGGTTCTTCATCAAAAATGCTACAGTCACTGTTCCAACCCCACCGGGCACTGGGGTAATAAATCCGGCATACTGAGAAGCTTCCTCAAATTCCACATCACCCACGATCTTATCTTCCACCGCGTTGATGCCTACATCGACAACTATTGCCCCGGGCTTTATCCACTCGCCTTTGATAGCTCCCGGGCTGCCTACGGCCGCTACTACTACTTCGGCCCGGCGCACATGTTCGCCCAGCAGATTTCGTTCACTAGTAGCCAGGTTGCACACGGTCACCGTGCAATTCTGTTGCAGGAGCATTACAGTAACCGGTTTGCCCACAATGTCACTGTGGCCGACTACCACTACCTCTTTTCCCTCTAGGTTAGCATCAACTGACTTGATGAGTTCAACCACACTGAGTGCTGTACATGGCACTAGAGCAGGAAGCCCCAAGAACAGCCGACCCAGATTATAAGGTGTTACCCCTTCCACATCTTTTTTACGATTGATGCTCCACTGCAGGAATCTGGCATCTATATGTTTGGGCAGCGGCATATGCAGGATAATACCGTTTATCGACGGATCATTATTCAGAACTTCCAGGAGCTTAAGCAAGCGATCTTGGCTGGTTGACTCTGAAAGTTCCATATGTTCAAAATTGATGCCCACCGATTCCCCGATTCTGCGCTGGGAAGCCAGATAGATCCCCGAAGCTGGATCTTCTCCCAACTGCACGGTCATCAAGCTGGGTATGACCCCTTCGCTTTTTAATTGTTGTACGTCCTCCGCGACCTGGGCCAGTATCGCATCAGCCAGTGGTTTGCCATATAGTATTTTACTCTGTGTCACCAATACACCTCTTCTCTATCTTAAAGGTCCGGCAGGCCAGCAGCGCTATACCCACCGCATTATCTGAACTGAGTCTAACATCAGACCAGTATAGTTCAATTCCCGACCCATCCAGTCTTCGGTTCAACCGCTCACGTATAGATCCGTTGGCCGTAACTCCCCCGGCCATGACCACCTGCTTGATGCCGGTCCTACACACAGCGTCCCGCACAGCTTTCTCCAGCGTATTTGCAACACACCTCAGCACCAATGCAGCTATGATCCCCCGAGGAACATCTTCCTTAAGCAACTGCAGGGCTCGGGTCTCGGCACCAGAAAAACTGAATCCGTGCTCATTGAAACTCGAAGGAATGGTCAATTCTGTCTCAACAGTCATGTCTGCCAATCTTTCCATCTCTGGACCAGCGGGGAACGGCAGACCCATGGCCACTCCCACTCTATCGACTAACTGTCCGGCATTTAGATCCGTGGTAGCCGACAATGTATCTATGATATATCTAGCACGTTCACATTGAACTCGCACAACTTCGGATGTCCCTCCGGAAAAGTGAACGGCCAGAAAGCTTTCATTACAAAATGTTGAACTGTTTACAGCAGCCTGAACATGACCCTCTTGATGGCTGAACGTGTAAACTGGCACCCCTTTAAGGATTCCAGTACAACGAGCAATGCTTGATCCTGCTATAAACACAGGCATATAGCTTCCCTCCGCGCGCCGCGGACTATCACTTACTCCAATCGCCAATATTTCCTGCTCTCTTAATAGGGGCTCGATCCTTTCAAACAAAAGAGGAAGGTTACGAACATGGGAAAAATGAGCTTCTGCCTGCCGCAAACCCCTCTCCCCCAAATCAACCTTCAACATAATGCGTTCATCAGTTATTACATTGTTATCAATATCTACTAGTGCGATGGAGGTGGTATACGCACTTGTATCGATCCCCAGGAACAAACTCACTGGTTTTCCTCTTTTATCCGGTCCAATATTGCATTGATAAAACTCTTGGAGTTGCCATCACCAAATTTCTTGGCCAATTCCACAGCCTCGTCGATTGCCACTACTGGATGCACATCATCACCGAACAATATTTCGAAGGCTGCCATACGCAAAAGATTGCGGTCGACGGCCCCCATACGCTCCAAGGTCCACTCCGGTGAGTAGTTGGCGATCCTTTGGTCTAACTCATTACGATTTTCAATGGTCCCTAGAATCAAAGACCGAGTAAAATCCAGGTCCTTTTGACTCATATTCATATCAACGATCAGATAATTCAAGCTCTCTTCAGGGTCGGCTTGTACGAGGTCGGTCTGAAACAATACTTTAAAAGCTACTTCGCGGGCTGACCGTCTGCTCAATTAGGCTCCTCCTATCACCGACCTTTAAACTTGTCAAACCAGTTGTCAAAGTCAGCGTTGTCGTCGATTGCTTTTCCGATTATAAATCCAAGTACGATACAAATAACAATGAACATGGCTTTCCAAAATCCATAGCTAATGATCAAAATCCCGACCAACAGCCCTAATATCAGCCCTAGAGCTTTGCCCCGGTGATTTTCCATGATGAAGACGATCATTTGTTCAAGCAATGGGTCGTCCCTCCTCTCATCGCACAACCGGCCGGGTAACAAAGTCATCAACTGTTACCTCAACTGATGCTACAGTGAGTCCGCCGAGCTGTTCGAGGTGGTCTCTCACTTTGACCTGAATGGTGGCTGTCAGTTCCGGTAGTTTATACTCTGGACTGACCATAACCGTCAGGTAGATAACCAGCCCGCTTTTATTGGAACCGACTTCAGGTTTGACTTCTCTGACACCTTCCACATGCCGGACCGCCTTCATTATCATCTGTTTGATGGCTGGAATGGTAATGACCACCGAGCCGTTGGCGGTATCCTGGATCAGTATTTTGGTTTCGCTGGTGGAAGTTGCAGATAAAGACTTAATCAAGATATTGAAAGCTATGAAAAAGAAAAAAACTGCTACAACAATGGCAATTATCCGCGCATCTTGATTGTTCGAAATGCCTTCCAGCGATTTCAGAGGCTGCTTAAAACCAACAGCTACGGCTGCCACGACGAATGACAGAGCAATTATCAGTAGACTATATAGGGACATTATTAATTTCCAGACGGCAGACATGATTATCCCCCTTTGTAATATCCTGGCCTTTAATATAGACAACCCCCTGCCTTACAGGGGGTTGCCGGCCTACCGCTGTTACTCAGGTATTCCATCTTCATTTATGAGCTTTTTCATCGAAACCCCGGCTACCTGTATGTTTACCGCCGTGGCTTTAAGCCCCGTCATGGTCTCAACTGCAGCTTTGACCTGACCCTGCACACCACGGGCTACAGTAGGAATCGGGAATCCAAACTCAACTACGATCGAAACTTCGATCAGAACCTCAGTCTCCCCTACTTCGACCTTAACACCTTTGCTCAGGTTCTTGCGGCCTAGAATCTCAGTCAGACCGCTAGCAAAGGTACCGCTCATAGCTGCCACGCCTTCCACTTCAACCGCAGCCAATCCTGCAATTGTTGCTACGACCTCATCCGCTATCCTAATAACTCCCAAATCATTGGTGCTGCCAATCTTATCAAACTCCATTTAGTTACACCTCCTGTAAATAGTAATTATATTTTATTAGAAAATATTGCCGAACACAACTCTAAGCCGAATATTAGCCGATTTTTGGGGCTATGCGACGAAATCTTCAAAATACTGATACATATTCTTCGTTATTTCTATCCACACTGGTATAGAATGGCACCGGGAAAACCCAATATACTAAGCTTATCAACTGACCAAGTAAGCCAGTACCGAGGACCACCACTTGATTTTTCCCCAAACCTGTCAAGTAGACTGCTCCCTGAAGCCCGATCGAGATGAGGCCCAATATAACAAATACTACTAAAACAGCGCCTAATATTGGCATAAGCCGGTGTCTGGCCATTTCTATACTCCTTTCAAAGTGCTGCCAAATACCGGTTTGTTCGGCTATAGCATTGACAAAAACCAAGGAAAAGACGGCTGCTAATATTATTCCCGGAATAATAAACAGCAAGCACCCTAAAAATACAAGCACACTATATATGAAGGATACACATAGCATGGTCCACCACTTCTTAAATCCTTCTGTCAAGGCTTCTAACACACCCACGGGTCGACCTTGCCGTAGCTTTAGTGCCCCGTAAACAGCTACCCCCCCACAATATGGAACGATCAAAGAAATGATTGTTGCATCGATACACATCGAAATAAATCCTGAGAGCAGTTTATTTATATCCAATCCAGGCAGCAATGCACCATAAAAGGATGCCACTGCCGGCCATTCAATTCCTGTATAAAATATATTTTTTAAAATAATAATGGCATAGGCAGGCACCCAGATGATCAGAGTGATCGCTAGGAAAAAAGTTATATTCGACATCAAGATCCTGACTGTCTCATTAAGCTTCACTGCCTATCGGCCTCCTAAGCTTTTCTTGCTG
The DNA here is from genome assembly GCA_050259595.1 of Acidobacteriota bacterium. GTDB lineage: Bacteria > Bacillota > Syntrophomonadia > Syntrophomonadales > DTU052 > JBLNAX01. Next base: position 7,025 of record JBLNAX010000104.1, read on the forward strand.
GTTATCTTCCACAAATGCCTGATAAATCCTGCCCTATTTATTTCTTAAAATAAGCATTGTCATTTTCAAACAATATGACTATAATGTCACTAATGGATCGGGCCCAGCATTTTGAGCCAATAATACTAGATTTTAGATATTACGGAAGCATATTTTTTCATCTTTGATGCATTATTATTTATAAATGATTTAACTTAGGGATAAAGAGTATTTTGGGGGGTAACTAATGAAAAACATCACACTTATCGAGCCCAAGCCGCCGGGCAAGCACGTCTTCAGTTCGGTCAATATGCCGCGCCTGGGTCTGCCTATTCTGGGCACCCAGTTAAAAGAGTTGGGCTACAATGTAACAATCCTGTATGGAGCAGGCGGTGACATCAAGGTATCGGATCTTCGCGGATCAGATTTAGTGGGGATTTCCACCACCACCTCAACCTGCAAGGAAGCCTATCACATAGCCCGCTATGCCAGAGCTATGCAAATCCCGGTCGTAATGGGCGGTTCGCATGTCACATTTATGGCTGATGAAGCCCTTGATCACTGTGATTATGTATGTCGAGGTGAAGCCGATAACACCTTTATCGATTTATTAAAATGTATCGAATCAGGACAAGAACCGGCAATTGTACCGGGAGTATCTTATTGGCGTGATAACGAGAAGATGCATAATGCCAAACCTGACTTTATTGATGTCAATGAAACGCCGATTCCGGACTTCAGCCTTTTTAAGAACATGAACCAGCTCAGCACTTTTCCGGTCATGACTTCCCGGGGGTGCCCTTTTGACTGCACCTTTTGCAGTGTCACTGCTATGTTCGGGCGCAAATACCGCTGGCGGGATCAAGAGTCAGTTCTCGAGGAGCTGAAGAAGTTTACCGGCAAAAAAGTCTTCTTCTGTGATGACAACTTTACTGCCAACCCGCGCCGCACTAAGGAACTTCTACGGTCTATGCTTCAGCGCAAGATCCTGCCCAGCTCCTGGGGGGCACAGGTGCGCACTGATGCCGCCCGTGACGAGGAACTCCTGGGCCTTATGAAGCAGGCAGGATGTAGTGTAGTCTATGTGGGGATGGAGTCAGTCAATCCTAAAACCCTTGAAACCTATAATAAGAAGCAAGGCGTAGAGGATATCGAGTACTGCATAAATAAATTCCATGAACATAAAATAATGGTCCACGGGATGTTTGTATTTGGCAGCGACGATGACACTAAAGAGACTATTGACCAAAGCCTTGCTTTTGCTCTGCGTACAAAGATCGATACCGTACAGTTCTTAGTCTTGACACCATTTCCCGGGACTCCGCTGTATGATCAATTAGAAAGTGAAGGCCGCATTTTGACCCATGACTGGAATTTCTATGATGGTCATCACGTAGTGTTCCAGCCCAAACTGATGTCAGCTTTAGAGCTGCAGACCGAGAGTGTACGTGCCTTCAAGGATTTCTACGCGGCCAAGAACCTAGCCAACAATCTTTTCCTAACTGGCTCAAAATCCGTAGCCTACAAAGCAGTGGGCTGGCATTTGACTCGCTGGTGGGAAAAGCATAACGACTGGTATTACAGTTTTCTAGGGGAGGGCCAGGGGCAAACTGCCAAACAAACACCAGCTCTGGCATTCTACAAGCGAATCGAGTCGATCAAGCTTAAAAATCTAAAGTATTTGTCCTTGGAAAACATGATGGACATTACGATCTTCCAGCAAAACGGGGCATTTATGATCGAACTGAAGGGTTACATGAACAAATTTGCATTAAAGGAGATATTCGCGGCAGTTAAACAGAATATCCCAAAGCAATATAACGACCTGGTCATCAACATCGGGCAACTAAACTTCGATTCGGAGGCTATAGCTCGTAAGTTTGTCAAAGATTTGAACAAGCTGGCCATGAAAGCCCGCAGTGTAAAGGTTAATGCGGCCTACGATGGAAGCGTACTGCAGCAAATTCTCGAAAAATACAATGGATCGATACCTCATTTCGAATTATAGACTCTCACAATCACAAATACGGCTCCCATCAGATTGTAGACAAAGTCGCAGGCGTATGACGGGAGTGAAGATCAAGGCGTGAGGAAAGCCCGTGATTAAGGCGTACTTGACGTACGTTGATTGAGCGGGACTTCCGAAATAACGAAGATATTCGCTTTTGTCATCAGCCTGGGCTCCCAACAATGGGAGCTGTTTTTTATGCCTGCTAATACAACCAGCAACCCCAAAACTAGCAAGCATAACTTTATTTCGTATGGGTAACATAAACCTGAGTTCATTGAAATACTGCGAAACCAAGGAGGTGTAAGGCGTTTGCCCAAATTAACAAATATTGAACTGGACAGCTTAAGGGAAGCCATCATGGAAGAAACCCTGGCCGCCAGTAAGTTTCAAGTTTACTCACAATCGGCTAATGATCCTGCACTTAAGAATTTTCTCTCTAAATCTGCTCAGGATGCCACTCGCAACATTCAGACCTTGAAACAATTTTTGGATTAGGAGGTATTGTTTTGTTAAAAGATCAAGATATTGCAGCCGACTGTATAGAAATGGCTAAGCATGGGGCTATTGACATGACCCGTATGGCCATGGAGTGCTATAATCCTCAGCTTCGCCAGACTTTTATTTCGATGCGCAACAAATCAGAGCAGTCGCAGCAAGAATTGTCACAGATAGCCTCAACTAAGGGCTGGTATATCCCCTCTCCGTCTGCTGACACTAATGATGTATCAAAGGTTTCACAATCACTAGCCCAGATGGCTACCAGCACCTCTGCGAGTGCAGCTGGTACTGCAGGGACAATGGGGGCAAATACTAACACCATCAGATAGTGTTTGATATATGCACAAAAACATACTCAGCAGAAAGGAGGTGTTAAGTAGGTGGCTAAGGATCAAGACCGTATGAAACAGGAGCGCGATCGCATGAATCAGGATCGCATTGATCGTGAGCAGGAACAACAGCGCGAAGAGCAGCGCCGCGAAGAAAATCGGGAAGAAAATCGCCGGTTGGATCAGAACCGGGACAAGAAATAAATTGCTTAACTCATTGAATATGAAAAAAATAGCCTCAACCAAAATGGTTGAGGCTTGTTTATGTGGGTATTTACATTTTAGGTTCAACATCTTCCTTGGTGACCAGATACTGATGAAAGAAGTATTCTCCTACTGCAACTAGTACTCCAAAAGCGATCAGCGATGTAGCAGTGGTATTAAATTTGGGAGTCATAAGATCTACGATGTATGCCAGGAGAGCTCCCATCACACCATCAGCTATGGATGCGATTATGTTGCTGGTAGCAGGAAGAACAAGCAGGTCTCCGATCAAGTAGTTGATAGCTGTGGCTAGAATGGCTACTAGAAGGATCCAACCCCAGGGATTGCGGTTGATGATAGCAAATGCGATACCTGCCAGCACCACTGTGATTAGGAACTTGACTAGCAATGCGGTTGCTGTGTTGCTCATTATTTTCACCTCCGTCTCTAGGGTTTCCCAGGAGGCGTTTTTTATTCTGATTTGCCATATTTTCGTAAAATTTTTTCGTTGGCTAGCAGATGAGCCACTTCTTCCGATTAGAAAAACCAGGATGCCGGATTAGGGGTAAAATCACAGGCGTATGACCGAAGTGAAGATCAAACTGGGAGAGGGACATTCCTTACCCCTTTTGGGGCTGAAGGTAACTGGAAGCATCAAGGTGTGTCCCTGTTCCTTATACGGTAATCCCGTGAATGGCAGCAGCTCATATCTTCGATATTCGATCCTGCTGCATTCGTCGAGACAACTTCGACATCAGCCGCCCTTGGATTCATGATTCCATCAGCATTCCGGCGAAACAGCTCGCCGTCAAACGGGGATTCCCAAACAACGCAGAGATTCGCTTTTGTCATCAGCCTGAACCGGGGATCTAGGCTTCGTCCCCAGTCTCCATTCTGCGAGCTATGAAGTTTGTATACACTTCTCCGTTGCGGAAAAAGCTGTTATTCAAAACCTTAAGATGAAACGGTATCGTCGTCTTGATACCCTGGATCTGATGTTCCTGCAAGGCTCTTTGCATACGGTCGATGGCTTGCTGCCGGTCGGGCGCCCAGACGATCAGCTTGCCCAGCAGGCTGTCGTAAAAGGGTGGCACCGTGTAGCCTGAATAGATGAAGCTATCGACCCGCACTCCAGGACCTCCAGCCGGCAGGTATTCGGTAATGGTACCGGCTGATGGCCGGAAGTCATAATCGGCATCCTCGGCATTGATACGACATTCTATAGCCCACCCATTAGGCTTGATATCCTTCTGGCTAATATCCAGTTTCTCGCCACAGGCGATAGATATTTGAGCCTTGATCAGGTCGATACCAGTAACCATTTCTGTGACTGGGTGTTCCACCTGAACACGAGTGTTCATTTCTATAAAATAAAACTTTTTATACTTAT
>JBLNAX010000105.1:0-6983 GCA_050259595.1 Acidobacteriota bacterium
GTCTCTAAAATGTGGAGGTGTTTTTATTGTACGCTATTATTGAGTCAGGCGGAAAGCAGTATCGAGTTCAGGAAGGCGATGTCCTGAAGGTCGAGAAGCTGGACGCAGAAGCCGGATCGACGGTCGAGTTTGACAAGGTGCTGGCCGTGAAAAACGGTGAGAGCCTTAAAACCGGAAGCCCGTTGGTAGCCGGAGCCAAAGTCGAAGCCAAAGTGGTTGAACAAGGCAAGAACAAGAAGATCATCGTGTTCAAGTACAAGGCAAAGAAGAACTACCGGCGCAAGCAGGGTCACCGTCAGCCGTTTACCAAGGTCGTTATCCAAAAGATCATCGGCTAACATGGTAAGGGTAGAAATACTTAAAGATCAGGAAGATAATATCCTGGCTTTTAGAGTAGAAGGGCACGCCGATTATGAAGACGAAGGTCAAGACATAATATGTGCCGGTATATCGGCCATAACCCAGACAGCACTAGTAGGTTTGCTGAAGTATATGGAAAACAAGCCGGTATACAAAAGAGACAAAGGAATCCTGGCCTGTTCGATGAAACCCAAGACCGGGCCGGAGGATCTAGCAAAAGCCCAGATCATTCTCGGGACCATGGAAATGGGCCTCCAGGAGATCGAACATCAGTACAAAGAATTTATTGAGTTGTATATCAGGAGGTGTTAATTATGTTCGGAATAGATCTGCAACTGTTTGCCCACAAAAAGGGTGTTGGTAGTTCGAGAAACGGTCGTGACAGTGAATCCAAACGTCTAGGTGTCAAGCGTTTTGACGGACAGGTTGTTTCCGCTGGCAGCATTTTAGTTAGGCAGCGCGGAACCAAGATCCACCCGGGAACCAACGTTGGTAGAGGTGGAGACGATACACTGTTTGCCACCGTCGATGGCAGCGTAAAATTTGAGCGCCAGGGCAAGGATAAAAAACGCGTTAGTGTTTACCCAGTTGAACAAATCACTATGTAACAACCATTTTTGCTACATTCAGCTAGATAATCAATGGTTGACATGCAGAAACAGCAGAAAGAAGCCTTACACCCCTGGACTTGTCCAGGGGTTGTTTTTAGTGGGGGGATTGTGTTGAAGACTCTGGATGCAGTGGGGCTGCTGCGGCACCAGCGGCACGACTTTACCAACGACTTACAGGTGCTGGGTGGATATCTTGAATTAGGCCAAACCGAAAGAGCGATGGCTTTTTTACGGCAGGTGTTTAAAGAGCTGGAAGAGGAGAGACAGATATTCACAGTTGGTGATCCAGAAATATCGATTTTCCTTTACAGGCAACTGCTTATGTCTCGTGAACGCGGGGTCAATATCAAATATGGCGATGTGCGGTTAGGCACTATGTCTGAGGAACAGCTGGAGAAACTGGGGGAGGCAATACTGCCCTATTATGATGAGATAGCGGAATCAACAGGCGCTAAATATGAAGATGTGAATGCGACCGTTGATATCATTGGACAGGATAAGCATGTGCGCTTTGTTTTTAGTGTAAGCAGTGAATCAGGTCAGATCAAGCGTGAGATAGTATTAACGAGGTGATTAGGTGTTCTATGACCAGGCCAAGATATACGTAAAAGCTGGAGATGGGGGCAGCGGATCGGCTGCTTTCCGGCGCGAGAAATATGTTCCTATGGGCGGTCCTTCAGGCGGTGACGGGGGACGCGGCGGCAGTGTTATGTTCATTGCTGATGAGGGTTTGCGTACTCTCATGGATTTCCGTTATCGCCGACATTATAAGGCTGACCGCGGTGAGCATGGCTTAGGCAAAAACATGCATGGCGCCAATGCAGAGGATTTGACTATTAAGGTTCCAGTGGGAACAGTAATAAAGGATGCTGACACTGGCGAGGTGATTGCTGATCTGGTCGAGCAGGGGCAGTCTGCTGTTGTTGTCAAAGGAGGTCGAGGAGGCCGTGGCAATGCCCGTTTTTCTTCTTCAGTCAACCGGGCGCCATCCTTTTCTGAGAAAGGTGAGCCGGGCAAGGAAAGATGGCTGTTATTGGAGCTTAAACTGCTGGCCGATGTAGGGCTGGTAGGATTCCCTAATGCCGGCAAATCAACTCTGATCTCAAAGGTTTCAGCGGCCAAACCTAAGATAGCCGATTATCCATTTACTACACTTTCCCCTAATTTAGGTGTGGTTGATATGGGGGACGGGGACAGCTTTGTTATAGCTGACATACCGGGTATCATCGAGGGAGCCCATACCGGCGCTGGCTTGGGGCTTGAGTTCCTACGCCACATTGAGCGTACGAAAGTGCTGGTTTTTGTGCTTGATTGCTCGGGGAGCATTGAGAGCAAGCCGGTTCAGGACTATGAGACCCTGCTTGCGGAATTGCGCTTATACCGGCCGGACTTGGAAACACGACCGCGTTTGATTGCCGCGAACAAGATAGATGTTCCTGGTTCCGAAGAGGTTTTGCAGCAACTGCAGGATGGTATCACTGATATTGAGATATATCCTATTTCGGCCTTGACTGGCGTTGGATTGGAACAGTTGATCAGGCGGACCTTTACGGTTCTGGGCGAAGCACCAGAACCAATACCGACTATCGAAGAGCTGGTAGTAACTCGCTTCAAGGAAGAGATCCCATTTGTTATCGATTTGGTAGACGGTGTTTACGAGGTGAGTGGCGAAAGAATAGAAAAATTGGTGGCTATGACTGATCTCAGCAACGATGAAGCCTTAGCCCGATTCCAGCGCACCATACAATTTATGGGGCTGGATAGTGCACTCAAATCACGGGGCGTCAAAGTGGGTGATTTGGTTCGGATCAGTGAGCTGGAATTCGAGTATATGGAGTAATCAGAGCCAATGATATAATATTTAGAGTGAGGAGGGAACGCCGTGGAAACCAGAGCCGGTTTAGCTTCGTGCAAGCGAATCGTTGTCAAAGTGGGAACCAGCACCATCACCCATGAAAATGGGCAGATGAATCTGTCCCGTTTGGAGCATCTGGCACGGGAGCTTTCCGATTTACATAATGAAGGACGGGAGATCCTGCTGGTCACATCGGGCGCCGTAGCTGCTGGCATCGGACGCCTGGGGATCCGCGATTATCCTAAAACGCTTCCTCTCAAACAAGCCTTGGCCGCTGTCGGGCAGGGTGCTCTGCTGCACATGTATGAAAAGTTCTTTGCTGAATATGGCAAGCATATAGCTCAGGTCCTGCTGACCAAGAGTGATTTTGACGAGCGCTTGCGCTATCTAAATGCCCGCAATACAATGAAGACTCTGCTGCAGCTGGGCGTTATTCCAGTTATCAATGAAAATGATACTGTAGCTGTAGAGGAGATCCGCTTCGGCGATAATGACACGTTGTCAGCCATGGTGGCTGAAATAGTTGATGCCGACCTACTGATAATATTGTCCGATATCGACGGTCTTTATAACAATGATCCGCGCAGCAACCCTGAAGCTGAGCTCTATCATGAGCTGGAGGAAATCCCGGATATCGTGGAGAGGTCGCTTAAACAGCGAGGCAATAAGTTCTCCAGCGGTGGCATGTACACCAAGCTGCTGGCGGCGAGAATAGCCATGTCATCAGGAATTCCGATGTTGGTGACCAATGGTAGCACCGAGGGCGGTATAATTCAAATACTCAAGGGCGAACGGGTCGGAACCCTATTCAAGCCGCATGAAACCAAGCTGCAGGCGCGCAAGCGCTGGATCGCTTTTAGCGGACAGACTCACGGTGCCGTAGTGCTTGATACAGGAGCGGCAGATGCTGTGCTGCATAAAGGCAAAAGCCTTCTGCCCTCGGGTATTATTACAGTCAAAGGCGATTTTGAATATGGGCACATCATTGCTATCGAAAGTCCGGACGGAGTTGAGATAGGTCGCGGGATGGCGAATTATTCGGCTAAAGACATAACCAAGATCGCCGGGCGCAAGACATCGGAGATCGAAAAGATCCTGGGCAGCAAAGATTATGATGAAGTTATTCACCGAGATAATTTGACCCTTACAACCTAGAAGAGGGGGATTTATAATGATAAAAGCCAAGATGGAGGAAATGGGGCGTAAATCTCAGCAGGCAGCGCGTTCACTGGCCACGGTCTCGACCGGGCAAAAGAATGCTGCATTGTTGGAAATGGCCCGCGAACTGGTGGCTCGCACGGAAGAGATCCTCGCTGCCAATGCTATCGATATGGCAGAAGGCCAGAAGATGGGGCTGTCAAAGACGCTGCAAGACCGGCTTATGTTGAACGAAAAGCGCATCAAGGAAATGGCCGAAGGCCTGGAAGCAGTTGTGGCTCTGCCTGATCCGATTGGGGAAGTCACGAAAATGTGGAAAAGGCCTAATGGTATTGAAATAGGAAAGGTCCGAGTTCCGATGGGCGTAGTGGGCATTATATACGAATCACGTCCCAATGTAACCGCAGACGCAGCCGGCTTGTGTCTGAAGACCGGCAATGCTGTCATATTGAGAGGCGGCGAAGAGGCTTTCCACTCCTGCCTGGCTATTGGCAAAGCTTTGTCTGAGGCGGCTACCCGCGTAGGCATTCATGAATATGCCATACAACTGGTGGACACCATGGACCGAGAGGCAGCCCGTGTAATGATGAAAATGAACGGTTTGATAGACGTATTGATTCCTCGAGGTGGTGCCGGACTGATTCAGACCGTAGTAGATCTGGCTACCGTTCCCGTTATCGAGACCGGTATCGGCAATTGCCATACATATGTAGATGAAGATGCTGACCTGGATATGGCTCTGCGCATCGCCATCAATGCCAAGTGCCAGCGTCCCTCGGTCTGTAATGCCATGGAGACTATCTTAGTCAACGAGAAGGTGGCGGCGGCATTTATTCCTAAGATGGCTGATGAAATGAAGTCTCGCGGCGTCGAACTTAGAGGCTGTGAAATAGCAAGGAGCTATTCGGATATGATCGAGGCCACAGAGAATGACTGGGCCACGGAGTTCTTGGAACTCATTCTAGCCGTCAAAATCGTAAAAGACATTGATGAGGCGATGGAACATATAGCAGCCTATGGGACTAAACATTCGGAAGCTATCATAACCAAAAGTTATGATCGGGCACGGCTCTTTCTGGCTGGAGTAGATGCGGCAGCTGTGTATGTCAATGCTTCGACTAGGTTCACGGATGGCTTTCAGTTTGGCTTGGGCGCCGAGATAGGTATCAGCACCCAGAAGCTGCATGCAAGGGGACCAATGGGACTGGAAGAACTAACGACCAACAAATTTATTGTTTACGGGAATGGCCAAATACGAGAGTAACTGGTACCATCTTCCTGCATTATGAAAATTGTATACAAAAAGCAGGAAACCTCCTTGACGGCCGCGAAATATTTACCATAGAGCGTAGGCCAGAAGGGAGGTTTATTCGTGGTTCGCAAGTACTATGTGACCGACTTCTACAATGATATTTTACAGGAGATCGGCGAAGGCAATTACTGGTTTGCTGTTGAGGAAAGGGTGAGGAAAGAGTATCCGAATCCAGAGAGGATACTGGAGTTTCTTACTGCCGAGCATCTGCCGCTGGGCTATGACGCTGCTAATCAGAACTTATTCACCAGAGCGGCTCTCTGTGATTTTGCTCCGCTTTTCCCGTTGTTTTCTTCTAAGGATGAAGCGCGGGAGATGCTGGGAGATCTTATCACGTTTTATGCTAACCTGCACCGCCGGGAGTTTTTCAGTGAACTGAAAAAGCGCGGGAAGCACGCCATTTACAAGGAATTTTGCCTGGGTGCCCTCAAGCTAGCGGAAGAAATGGGCTGGCAGGAAGCGGAGATCCTTTTCGTTATCGAGGATGCACAGTTTGAAAAGAGTGAAGTGGCTTTTTCTGGGACTCTGCGTGAGATCGAGGAGTTTATTCTAGAAGGCTCGGCTTTTACCTTTCTAGTGAATACATATCTGCCAGCCGAGCGCAGGATCGAAGCAACAGATGAGCAAACTATCACATTCTACCCCCATCTACGTACGATCCCGGATACCAAAGGGATAGCACTTTTAAAAAAGATTTCCTAAGATATTAGTTCATCCAAAAGGAGGAAGGGCTAGCACCTTCCTCCTTTCATGTCTTGACCTTCATTCCTGTCATTAACCTAATCAACTTTGCTACTTGTTGTTCAGAAAATTCTACAATAATGACTGGTCGTTTTGAAAGGAAACTGTTTGATACTGTCGAACTAAGTAGGTATGTTTTATTAGTATCCCATAGCCGTCCCCTTTAACGTTGTCTATTAGCTGTAATATGCCTAACAACTGTTATATCTTTGAGAGGCTTAATTGTTTTCTGGTTATAAGAGAAATGGGGGTGCTAGATCATGCCGCAGGGTAAACAACATGCCGAAAAGCTATCCAAACAGTACACCATCAGCACGATTGCCTTTTGTGCAGTATTTTCCTCAATATTTGGTTTTGGATTAGTTGCTACCATCATCCTTATCTACGGGCCTCAGCCAACGCTTTTCTGGTTTACAGCGCCAGCAGCGACTGCGTTTGGCGGTGGACTGGTAGGTGCACTGGCAGTCAAGCTCAATATCCCAAGGTTTTTTAAACCAATGGGAACCCTCGTTGATGGCTTGAGTGAGATAGCTCAAGGTGATCTAACAGTCAACTGGGAGGAACATCGGTCAGCCGGACCTATGGAAGTGGTCCGTATGTCTTTTGAACGCATGTCAATATCGATTCTTCGTCTAGTATCAATAGTGGTAGGAATGGCTGACATCCTTAACGATTCCATTCAGGAGCTGGAGAAGCAGACTACTACTACCAGCAACATAGCGCACCAGGTAGCTACAGCCATTTCTGAGGTCGCACGGGGCAGCACGGATCAAACGATGTCTGTTGAGGCCATCGTTAAGGAGAGTATGGGGATCCTAAAGACCGCTGAAGGTGTGGCTGGCAGTATCCAGCAGACACTGGCAGGGCTTCGGGAAGCCAGCTCAGCAATTAAAAATGGTTTGAAATCTGTTAAAGAGCAGAAGGAGAGTATGCTGGCCAATCACAC
>JBLNAX010000106.1:0-39581 GCA_050259595.1 Acidobacteriota bacterium
TGCTATGGTGACCCTGATGACCGACAATCATACGGGAGTCTTTGCCATCACTGTAGCCGGTGCTTGCCTAGGTTTCTTGTTGTACAATCGATATCCTGCTAAAGTTTTTATGGGGGATACCGGTTCTATGGCACTGGGAGGCGCCGTGGCTGCCATGGCCACTGTTACCGGATCTGAGGTAGCACTGCTGCTTCTGGGTGGAGTCTATGTTTTAGAAACACTGAGTGTTATCATTCAGGTAGTGAGTTTTCAGACTACCGGCAAAAGGGCATTTCTAATGGCTCCTCTGCATCATCATTTTGAGTTGAAGGGATGGAGAGAAACCAAAGTGGTCCGCCTATTTTGGACACTATCAGTTGTTTTCGTCCTTTTAGGTTTATGGGGATTTAGAAAAATCGGGTAGGAGATGAACCGTTTGTTTGCAGGAAATAGTGTACTCGTAATAGGTATGGCGCGCAGCGGAGTGGCAGCTGCCGTAGCTCTGGCCAAACGTGGGGCTGTAGTAGCCATCTATGACAGAAAAACACCTGATCAATTGCCGGATGAAGTAAAAATGCTTTCACCGGGAGTAGAGATATTGAACGGAAATGTTCCGCCAATAACCAGGGCTTATGATCTAGCCATCGTGAGTCCTGGTATATCGTTGGAAAGCCCCGCCGTCATGACGGTAAAGGAACAGGGTATTCCAATCATGGGCGAAGTCGAACTAGCCTACCTTATCAAGTCTGATGCAGTTAAACTGATCGCTATAACTGGCACAAATGGCAAAACCACTACAACTGCTCTGGTAGCGAACATTCTAAAAACCGGTGGCATCGAATCGGCCGCCGCAGGGAATATCGGAGTAGCGCTGGTGTCGGTTGTAGACAGCATGCAGCATGGAATAATTGCTGTTGAAGTATCCAGCTTTCAGCTCGAGACGATAGAGAAATTCCATCCCGTTTGCAGTGGGATCATCAATATAACTCCCGATCATCTTGATCGCCATAAGACCATGGAAAACTATGCGGCTATCAAAGCCCGGGTATTTGAAAACCAAACCGACGCTGAATATACATTTATTAATTTGGAAGACCCCTGGCTGAACAAAATGTCGGCTCCCTGCAAGCTGCGCTACTTTTCAACTGATCGTGTATTGAAGCAGGGTGTTTGGGTAGAGGATGGATCATTGTATGTCAATCTGGAAAATCAGGTTGAGAGAGTTTGCGGCGTCTCTGAATTGAGACTGCGCGGCAAGCATAACCTTGAAAATTCTCTATGTGCAGTAGGCATGGCCCGAGCAGTTGGAGTAGATATCGAGGTCATCAGGCAATCGCTGATGACATTTGGCGGGGTCAGACATCGTCTGGAAGAAGCAGGGCGTATAGATGGAGTATTGTATATCAACGATTCAAAAGGGACCAATCCGGATTCTACTATAAAGGCATTAGAGAGCTTTGCCGAACCGATCGTTTTGATAGCCGGTGGGCGCAATAAGGGCTCCGATTTTTCAGTGCTGGCCGAGCTTATCAAGGAGAAGGTCAAAGCACTGGTATTAGTCGGCGAAGCCAAGAGTATAATTAAAGAAGCTGTGCAAAAGGCTGGCGTAGACAATATCTTCGAGGTCGATACATTCGAGGATGCCGTAATTAAGGCTCGCAAGCAGGCTGTGTCTGGTGATGTGGTTTTGCTTTCACCTGCTTGTGCCAGCTGGGATATGTTCAATAATTATGAGGAAAGAGGAGACCTTTTCTGCGACATCGTTCAGTCGTTTAAGGAGGGTGCTTAATGCGTCTCAAGCAGGGACCGCCTGATATAGTGCTATTCCTATCTGTTCTAGCGCTGGTATGTATTGGTCTGATCATGATATTCAGTGCTAGTGCTGTTGAATCCAGTATGCAGTTTCATGATGAATATCATTTCGTTAAAAGACAGCTCATTTGGACGGTTATGGGTTTTGGGGTCTTGATCATAGCTATGAAATTCAACTATGAGAAACTCCGTCATCTAGGGCTGCCGGCCATTGGTTTTGCCATTCTGTGCCTGATATTGGTTCTGATTCCAGGTCTGCATATAGACGCTTTAGGTGCAGCCCGTCAGCTTAATTTGGGGCCTGTTAGCTTTTCTCCTTCAGAGTTGACTAAAACGTGTCTGATACTATTCTTGGCGGCTAACTTGCCCAAACATATGGCGCGGCTTAAGCAGTTTAGTGCTGGTTTGTTACCTTATTTGGCTCTTGTAGGGTTGATCTGTGGTTTAATCATGCTGCAGCCGGATCTAGGGACAACGTTTGTCATTGCAGTTACAGCATTTTTGCTACTTATGGTCTCAGGAGCTAAGTGGGGCCATCTGCTGGGTTTGGCAGGGGCAGGAGCAGTACTGGTAGGGCTCGCCATATGGCTGGAACCATTCCGGATGGTGCGTTTTATTGCCTTCTGGGATCCTTGGAAATATGATAAAGGTGCGGGGTTTCAAACCATTCAATCGCTGTATGCACTTGGCTCGGGCGGTCTCTTTGGGGTAGGCTTAGGACGCAGTCGGCAAAAATTCTTTTATCTGCCGGAACAGCACACTGATTTTATTTTTTCAATATTAGGGGAAGAATTGGGTTATCTTGGAGTTATGGTTGTATTAGCTCTGTTTGTACTGTTTATCTGGCGAGGTTTCAAAATAGCCATGAAGGCCCCCGATTCATTCGGTGCCTTGTTGGCTGGCGGGATCACCATAATGGTTGCGGTTCAGGCTGCGATCAACATGCTTGTAGTTTCCGGGTCTCTGCCGGTTACGGGAATACCGCTTCCTTTTATCAGTTATGGGGGAGCGTCACTTATCTTTACTCTAGCGGCAGTAGGCCTTTTGTTAAATGTATCGAGATATGCCGATAACCGGTGAGGGGGGAGGGGCATATGAAGGTAATTGTGGCAGGGGGAGGTACCGGCGGACATATTTATCCGGCTTTGGCCATTTCACAGGGAGTACTTAAGCGCTGGCCCAAGAGCGAGATTATGTTTGTGGGTACTGAAGAGGGTATGGAAAGCACCATTGTTCCTGATACTGGCCTGGAATTCCGCACTATATCCGCCGAAGGATTAGACCGGAGTTCGATGCTGAAAGCCTTGACCTCGGCTTTGAAGGTGCCACTGGGCTTCTGGCAGAGCCATAATATAATTAAGGAATTTAAACCCGACCTGGTGATCGGCACCGGAGGGTATGTATCATATCCGGTAGTAATGGCGGCTACCACCATGGGTGTTAAGACGTTGATACATGAGCAAAACGCGTATCCTGGCTTGGCTAACCGGGCACTGTCTAAAAGAGTTGATTACGTGATGCTCACATTTCCTGAGGCGGCTAGGCAATTAGGCTCGCGGAAAATGAAGGTTACCGGTCTGCCCGTGCGCAGTGAAATAGCTTTTATTACACGAAGTGAAGCTAGTGACTACTTCGAGCTGCAGGAGGACATGTTTACTCTGCTCGCATTTGGTGGGAGTAGGGGAGCTGCTAGTATCAACAAGGTGATGATGAAGATCGTCAAAGAGTATCGGGATCAGCCAATACAGATAATATGGATTACTGGAGATAAGCAATTTGATGAGATCCAAAAGAAGCTCGAGGCGGAGGGAATGCCGCCCCGGCTGCGCATTTTTCCCTATTCTTTTGCCATGGAGAAGGCTCTGGCGGCAGCTGATCTTGCTGTTTGCCGGGCGGGTGCAGCTACTATATCGGAGCTGGCTATCCGAGGCCTGCCGGCAGTTTTTATTCCCTATCCATTTGCCGCTGAAGGGCATCAAGAAAAAAATGCACGGGCTTTGGAGCGAAAGGGAGCCGCTTTTACGATAGTTGATGAATTTCTTGATAAAAATACCCTGCTGTCCAGGATCGAGGAACTGCGCAACAACAAGTTCCGGCTGATGCGCATGTCGCAGTTGATGAAGGAAGAAGCTCGTCCCCGTGCACTGGAGGACATTTTGGATATAATAGATGAAGTGTGTAAGATCGGTTAGGGGTAGAATTGGTTAAGGGTAACCACTTCTATTAATTTTGCATAAGATACCGTGTAACACTCTCCTAAAGGGCTACACTGTATTAAGGAGATGGAACCAGTGGGCGTTGAAATTGAAAAAAGAATCCATATGGTAGGCATTGGTGGGGCTGGAATGAGCGGTATTGCTCACATTTTGAAAGAAATGGGCAGGGAGATCACCGGCTCTGATCTGCAGAGAAGTGATGTCACTGACCGTCTGGAACGGATGGGCATACCTGTCTTTGCAGGCCATTCCTCAGCCAATTTGAACAAGGAAACCGAGTTGGTAGTGATATCATCGGCCATCCCACCCAGCAATCCTGAAACCAAAAAAGCGGTTCGACTCGGGATACCAGTAGTGAAGCGCGGTGATATGCTAGCCAGTCTAGTGAATAACAGTCATGGCATAGCAATTTCCGGTGCTCATGGTAAGACCACCACAACGTCCATGATTGCAGTAATGCTCGAAGAATGCAGGCAGAATCCCAGTTACATCATTGGCGGGGAATTACAAGGCAGCAATCAGGGAGCAAAACTGGGCGGGGGCAAATACTTCGTGGCGGAAGCTGACGAAAGTGATGCCTCTTTCCTTAAACTGCACCCCCATATTGCCGTGGTGACTAATGTGGAGGACGATCATCTGGATTTCTACAAATCGGTGGAACGGCTAAAAGATGCCTTCCGGCAATTTGTGGGGCAGGTGAAAACCGGGGGATTTGCAGTTTTGTATCACGGGGATGCTTTCCTAAGGGAGCTTAAGGATCAGTATCGCCATTTGATCTATTATGGAAGTTCACCTGAAGCTGACTACTACTATACTGAATTAAAGACCAAAGGATGGGGTTCTTCATTTAAAGTCTGGCATCGCGAGCAACTGCTAGGGACCATCAATCTATCAGTCCCCGGACGGCACAATGTGCTCAACTGTATGGCGGCGGTCGTGGTGGGCAATGAACTGGGCATTCCTTTTAGTGAGCTCAAACACGCACTAAAGCAGTTTCAGGGGGCGAAGAGAAGATTCCAACTGCTGGGACAGGTCAATGATACTTACATTATTGACGACTATGCCCACCACCCCACAGAAATCGCTGCCACCATCAATGCGGTACGCCAATTCCATAAGGAACGACTGATCGTGGTGTTTCAGCCACATCGATATTCCCGTACCAAATTATTGGGCGACCACTTCGGAGAGTCATTTCATGAGGCTGACCTGCTGATATCCACCAGTATTTATGGTGCAGGGGAAGCGCCGCTAGAGGGTGTTACCGGCGAGATTATCTACCAGGCGGCATTGGATAATGGATGCAATGCAGTTTATATTCCTGATTCGGATGAAATAATAAAGTTTCTTTTGGATGATATCAGGCCCGGGGACATGGTGATCTTCATGGGCGCGGGAGATATCTGGAAAACAGGAGAAAAAACCAAAACCGCTCTGGAAAGTTTAAATCCGCCGTCATAGCCATTATGGCGGGGGTGAAAAATTGGATAAGCTGGTAATCGAGGGGAGGGCTAGAGCTTGCGGTCGTGTCAAAATAAGCGGCTCCAAGAATGCAACCCTTCCAATAATGGCTGCCTGTCTTTTAGCCCGCAGCGAATGCATTCTACATCGAGTGCCTAACCTAGAGGATGTATTGGTCATGGAAGAGGTGCTCCGAACGCTGGGGGTCAAGGTGATCAGGGAGAACGGAAACCTGATCATCAATAGTGAAAACATTTCTTCGTGCGAAATTCCTGAATATCTAAGCAGAAAAATGCGGGCTTCGAACCTGGTCATGGGTGCGCTGCTGGGGCGATATGGTTCAGCCAGGGTCTCCTATCCAGGAGGATGTGCTATTGGTCAGCGCCCGATGGATATTCATTTAAAGGGTTTCCGCGAACTCGGTTATGAGATCGAAGAACAGCGGGGATTTATTGGCGGATATCAAAAACGCAATCCGGGGGGAGAGATACTACTGGACTTCCCCAGCGTAGGAGCGACCGAGAATCTGATGATGGCCGCTGCGATTTCAGATAATCATACAGTCATTCGTAATGCCGCCCGCGAGCCGGAAATCGTAGATCTCCAGAATTTTCTCAATCGTATGGGGGCTCGAATTCGCGGGGCTGGTCTGGATGTGATTAGAATCGAAGGGGTTCCGGAACTATTGGGGGTAGAGCACGAGGTGATTCCGGACCGTATCGAAGCAGGTACATTTATGGTGTTGGCGGCAATTTCTGCTGGGAATATAATTATAGAAAATGCCATTACCGAACACCTGGAGCCCATAATAGCAAAATTGCGTGAGGTAGGAGCGGAAATCACAAAATACAATGGCAGCACGCTCCGGGTAACGGGTAACCGCAAATTAGGTGCGGTTGACATAAAAACTATGCCCTATCCGGGCTTCCCCACTGACCTGCAGTCGCAGGTGATGGCTCTTCTTACTACAGTCGAAGGTTCAAGTGTGGTAGTGGAGTCCATATTTGAAAACCGTTTCATGCACGTCAATGAGCTGCGCCGGATGGGTGCGGACATTAGAGTGGAGGGGCGGGTGGCAATTATTAAAGGGGGAAAACGCCTACAGGGGGCGGCTGTCGAGGCGACTGATCTAAGAGCTGGTGCGGCCTTGATCCTAGCGGCTACAGCGGCTGACGGGCAAACTGCCATTGAAGGACTTCATCATATCGATCGGGGTTATGAAAACATTGAAGATAAGGTTAAACAGCTGGGGGTTAACATAACCAGAATAAAAGTATAAATTACGTAATTATTGCTTCTTCTATGGATTTCTTATTTCTGGTATAATTCTCTTGAATATTACTACTGATAATTTGTATAGAGGGAGTACCAGCAACTGTGGCAAAGCAGAAGAAGGCTAGTAAGAGGCCAATCTTAGTGATTTTATTGATCCTTATGATCATGGTGGCCTTTTACTCCTTTCTTCACAGTTCCCTTTTTATGATAGAAAAGGTCTATACTGTGGGGAGCCAAGCGGTACCAGGGAATGAAATCATTAAGCTGTCAGGGATAGAGAAAGGAATCAACATATTTGATATAGACAGTGACGCCAGCGAGAAAGCTATAACAATTATTCCGCGTATTAAGACTGTAGATGTAGTACGGCACTTGCCTAGTAAAATCGAGATCCGTGTCGTAGAGAGAAAGCCATGGGCGATTATTCTGGGCAAGGACAAGTACTTTATCGTAGATGAAGAAGGTGTCTGTCTGCAGAAACTGCAGATGTTCGAACTGGCCAACCTTCCTATGATTACTTTAGCCCATATGCCTGCCCGGATAAATGAGGGCCAGCAGTTAGGCTCCAAGGATATCGGTCTATTAAAATCAGTGATTTCAGCCCTGCCGCCAGCTCTTGCCCAGAGCGTCTCAGAGTATCATTGTACGGCGGATGGACAGGTATACATATATACTCTAAACGGTATTGAAGTAAGAATAGGCGGAATCGATCGCCTGGCTGAGAAGATTCAGGTATTTGAACAAGCAATGAAACTCGATAACAAGAATACAAAACAAAAGCTGGCCTATATCGATTTACGGTATGAAGGGCAGCCGGTTGTGCGCTATAAACATAGATGAGGTGGTACTAGTGAAAGCAAGAGAGGCCCAGATATCGATAGCAGTGGTCTGCTTGATACTGGGGATCATGATGATGGTGCAGTTTAAAACCAACATGAGCAATCCCAACAGCATGTCAAGTGATCAGATATCTGGCTTGACCGTGCAAATGCAGAATCTGCAGGATCAGAGGGACAAGCTGGCAGTTGAAGTAATATCTTTACGCAAGAAAATGACTGGTTCCACTTCCAGAGCCGGTGATTCCGCGCTAAGAGAGGAACTGGCCAGAGTGAATATGGCTGCAGGTTTGGTGCCTGTAAAAGGTGCAGGTATTATTGTATCATTGGATGATAGTTTGGATCCTTTGCAGAATGATCCCGGGGATTATTTGATTCATGACAATGATGTCTTATCGATAGTCAATGAGTTGAAAGCCGCCGGAGCTGAAGCAATCAGTGTCAATGGGCAGCGGGTAGTTGCCAGCACTGAGATCAGATGTGCCGGGCCTACGATACTAGTTAATATGACCAAGGTGGCACCGCCTTTTGAGATCAAGGCCATTGGAGACTCCGAAACATTGCAGAGTTCCATGCGCATCAAAGGGGGCTACCTTGAATATATGCAGATCCGGGGTATTAGGGCGGATGTGCAGAAGGCAGAGATACTTCAAATTCCAGCTTATCAAGGATCGATCAATTTTAAATTTGCTCATAAAGCATCGTAGAAAGGCGCGATTGTATGTGGCTGGTAATCCTATTTTGTTTGGTCCTCGGACTTATTATTGGGTATAAACTACCAGTTTTAATTCCGGTATTATTTGCTAAGTATATGTCGGTGGCGGTTTTAGCTGTACTGGACTCGGTGTTTGGCGGCATCCGCGCATATATGGAGGAAGTCTTTGACAGCGTTGTGTTTTTAAGTGGTTTTATTACCAACGCATTACTGGCGGCAGGTCTTGCATATATGGGGGATAAACTGGGAGTTCCACTTTACCTAGCTGCTATTATGGCCTTTGGTGTAAGATTATTTCAGAATCTGGCTATCATCCGACGTTACTTGCTTAAGAAATGGCATTGATTACATAACAAGCAGACCTAATTCATATAGGAACAGTCCTGTGTTAGCAGGCAGAAAAAAGGAAAACGATTATTTGTGTGGTAATTATGATGTTAGTATTTCTTTAAGGGGTGCTTCATGAAGAGGGATATTGTTGTCGGCCTTGACCTGGGCACCACGAAAATCTCGGCCGCAGTTGGCGAGATCAACCTTGACCGGTCGATAACCGTTTTGGCTGTAAGTAAACGTGATTCAGCCGGACTTCGGCGGGGCAGCATAGTTGATATCGAAGCTACCGCAAAGGCTGTTGATGAGGTTTTGGAGGATGTCGAAAGAATTGCTGGTGTTCAGATAACCAGCCTCAGGACCAGCTTCAGTGGCATTACTGTTTCTTCGGCAGTAAACAGGGCGACTGTGGCGGTTGGTCATCCTAGCCTCGAAATTACTCGTGAAGATGTTGATCGGGCGATTGAATCGGCCCGAATGATAGTTGTTCCTCCAGACCGCTCAGTGGTTCACATAATACCGCGTCATTATACGGTTGATGGTTATGAGGGAATCATTGACCCGGCAGGTATGATGGGCAGCAGATTAGAAGTTGAAGTGGTGGTGGTCACTGCCGCTACCTCCAGCTTACAGAATATGGTCAAAGCGGTAAGCCGGACAGGGACCAAGGTCAGAGAAATAATACTCGCAAGCCTTCTTTCGGCAGAATCAGTCTTACAGCCAGCAGAGAAGGACATGGGCGTGGTCCTGGTCGATATGGGTGGGGGAACTACGGATATTGCTGTATATGAGCAGGGAACCTTGATTTTTGCATCATCACTTCCCATAGGTAGTGATTACATAACTAGAGACATTGCTGTTGGACTCCGAACTACAACTGACGATGCCAAAGTGATAAAAGAAAAATATGGTTTTGCCAAATCCGATATGACCAGTGATGAAAAGATGGTCCAGGTTGGCAGTATCTATGGTAAAGAGACTCGCGAAGTTTCGGAACAAGTTTTAGCCTCAATTATCCAGGCACGATTGGAAGAAATATTGGAGCTGCTCGATAATGAACTGAAAAGATCTGGTTTCAAGGGAATGCTGCCTGCCGGTTTAGTTTTAACAGGAGGGTCTGCATTGTTAAAAGGAATTATCCCAGTCTGTGAAGAATATTTGAACATGCCAGTTAGAATAGGTTATCCTGAAAATGTAGGGAGGGTATCCAGCGAGATTAATAGTCCTGAATATTCTACTGTTTTAGGAGCTTTGTTGTACGCTAATCGCACATCAAGCTCGTTAGGTAGCTCAGAACATGAATTGTCAATAAGCGGAATGTTTGCTCGGTTGTTAGAATGGTTCCGAGACTTATTTAAATAAGGAGGTTTACATAGTGCTGGAGTTTGATGTAGAAGAGCAACAATTTGCTGATATAAAGGTAATAGGGATCGGCGGCGGTGGCAACAACGCGATCAATCGCATGATACAAGCCGGTCTCAAAGGTGTAGAGTTTGTTGCAGTCAACACGGATGCTCAGGCTCTTTATCTTTCAAAGGCGGAGAAGAAGATCCAGGTCGGTGAGAAGCTCACCAAAGGCTTGGGAGCTGGTGCAAATCCTGAGGTTGGTAAAAAATCGGCAGAGGAAAGCAAAGAAGAAATAAAACGGGCTCTAATGGGAGCTGATATGGTATTTGTTACCGCCGGTATGGGTGGCGGCACCGGCACTGGCGGCGCTCCAGTTATAGCGGAGATAGCTAAAGAAATGGGCGCGCTGACCGTTGGAGTTGTTACTCGGCCTTTCATTTTTGAAGGCAAAAAGCGGGGAATACAAGCTGAACACGGTATTCAGGAGTTAAGATCGAAGGTTGACAGCCTGATAACAATTCCAAATGACAGGCTTCTGCAGGTAGTGGACAAGCACACCTCGATAAATGAAGCATTCCGTATTGCAGACGATATACTTCGGCAAGGTGTCCAGGGCATTTCGGACCTCATTGCGGTTCCTGGACTTATTAACTGCGACTTTGCCGATGTGAGAACTATTATGCAGGAAACCGGATCAGCTTTGATGGGCATTGGTGTTGGCAAAGGGGAAAACCGTGCGGTAGACGCGGCCCGGGCCGCCATATCAAGTCCGCTTCTGGAGACATGTATAGAAGGCGCTAGAGGCGTACTATTCAATATCACAGGTGATGCCAAGCTTACTCTCTTTGAAGTCAATGGAGCGGCTGAGGTCATTTCCCAGGCTGCTGATCCTGAAGCCAACATCATCTTTGGTGCGGTAGTCGACGATGAACTTGATGATGAGGTCAGGGTGACTGTTATAGCAACTGGCTTTGACGGCCCCCCGAAAAGAAGTGGTGAGAATTCAGACGTTCCTGGATTGAACTTGAAGTCTATGGTCACCCAAGATCTCGATGTACCTACCTTCCTCCGCAGAGGCAAGTAAAACAGCAACTAAACAATAGTGAATATGCCAGAATGAGCCCCTCTTAAAAAGAGGGGTTTTTTTCAGGCTAATTACATCAGCGAATCTCAGCGTTGTTTTGTAGAGCCCACTCAATCAGCGTACCCATCCAAACGACTGACGGCGTATTGTCACGCCTAATACCGTGGAATCGAATCTGTTGCATGCGACTGATGATGTCGACGTTGTCACGACGAATGCAGCAGGATCGAATATCGAAGATATGAGCTGCTGCTGAGCAACGGCCAAGCACGGTCTTCTTTCATGCCTTGACCTTTGTTTCTGATATCATCTTGACCAGTTTCATCTATGAATCATTTCATTTGTCAACCTGGACAGTTTTTTTAATGTGGGACAATATAGGACTTTAGAGACAAATATTAAATAAGTTGATACGAACATTGTTATAATGTATGTTTTATTTATCCGCGAATATTTCGAAATATTATGCCAAATCAATACAAATACTTATATTGTAACAATATCCTTTGTGAGGGGGAAGTGGAAGATTGTCACAAAACAGCACTAGCTTTGGCCGCAGTCCTTTCTGGAGAAAGGTTCTCGTTTTGACGTTGATCATAACATTCTTTCTCTCCATACTGACTACAGCGTCAGCCGAAGAGACAGTAGGTGCTGCTTCTGCACCAGCACTGTCAGCCGATGTTACCGATAACAATGTTGACAATTCCCTGCAGATGGCTTTTACTGACGATCCAGTATGGGCATCAGCCATCACCTCCATCGATATCAACCGCTCGTCTGACGGGTGGCATTGCATCCTTGATAGCAGTAAATACTTGATTGCCACTGGGACTGTCACAATCAACCCAGGGGTTATTATAGTTCCTGGCGAATATACCATTACTGTGCATTCGTCCAGTTATCCTGATGCTGTATGTAATCAGACGGTACAAGCTGGTAGTGCTAATGCTGCCCAAACTACTATAAGCAGTGTAGCTGGGCCAGTCGAGGAGGGTGGGCTTCTTACGGCTCAGCCTACAGTGACTATGAAGGACCAGTTCGGTAACCCCTGCACCAGTGGGCCTAGTTCTGAAAGCACCGTAACAGCAATTGCAAACTATACTGGCAGTTGGGCCTTGGGCGGTACAACAAGTGTAAATGCGATCAATGGAACTGCTTTTTTTACTGATTTGACAGCCCGAAGTCTATTATTTGACGGGCTGTCTTCTGCTAGTATGAGATTTAGTTTCAGTGGGCAGTCGAAGGACAGCAATAATTTCAGCATTCCTTTGGCCATTCCATCACCTCCACCAATACCACCAACCGTTGACACTACACCTCCTGTCTGGGCTATCGGATACCCTAGAGCTGCCAGCATAAGTGCCAGCGGAATTAATATACTGCTGAAGAGCAATGAAAATGTTACTGTCTACTATGTTGTGTTACCTGATAATGCAGCAGTCCCGACTGCAGTTGAAGTCAAGGCTGGAACCGGTGCAGGCGGAACAGCTTCCTTGGCCAGCGGAAGCCTGGCATTGAGTGCGAACAATGAGGCAAGTGCAGCTATTACAGGTCTAAACGCGGCAACTCCTTATGATACATATATAGTTGCCAATGATACAGCTGCCAATCTTCAATCTCAGCCGGTCAAAGTTGATGTTGCGACTGCATCTAACGCCAATCCGAACCCTAATCCGACTACTCCCATGACCATCACTTTTGAGCCAGTCAATGGTGCTACAGGGGTATCGAAACTAGTTGCACCCAGTATTAGCTTTACCAAAGCAATTACCAATGACAACGGCTCCGAAATAAACAATAGCAATGTAACTGCTCTAATTTCACTTAAAAAGGGCAGTGTCAGTGGAGTTGAGGTAGGATCAACGGTTTCAATAAATGCTGAGAAAACTAGGATCGTCGTGAGCCCCACAACTGCTCTTGATAATAATCAGCTATACTACTTTGCACTGGTGAAAACAGTAAAGAGTGGGGATGGTGATTTAGTGGCTGCTCAGTCAATATCTTTCACTACCACGGCTAGTACCACGATAATTCCCTGCAAACTTAGTGATTTAAAAGTAAATGGTTCTACTGTCGCCGGATTCAGCTCCAATATCCTGGAATACACAATGGCTCAAGCCTCTAATAGCGTTCCGCAGGTTAGTGCTAATCCCGTCTCTTCAGAGGCGCAGGTCGAGATTACCCAAGCTACTGCGGTGCCAGGCCAGGCTTTTGTTAGGGTGACGGGAACTGGTCAACAGACTTATACTATTACCTTCACCCTGAGTGCAGGCGGACCCCAAGTTGAAGCGACCAACCCTGGTCCGGGTGATACGGGTGCCGAAACCGATCAACCGGTAAGTATTAAGTTTACCAAAGATATCGTTTTGGGAGACAAAGCTTATGATATCAGTATCAAGAATGGTGACAATGTAGTTATCCCGAACAAGACAATAATCAATACGGTGTTGATACTAGCACCTACCACATCATTCAATCCTAACACCACATATACGGTCAAAATTCCGGCTGGTGGCGTAAAGGACAAAGATGGAAACTCCCTTGCTGCTGACTATACTATGAGCTTTACGACCGGAGCTAGTTCAGAGAGGCAAGATGATAATCCGCCTATCGAGAATCAATCTGTATATGTGACCAGTGTGACTCTGGACAAGCACAATCTTACACTTGCAGTTGGTGGCAATAACGATGTTTTGAACATAACTATCCTTCCTAGCAATGCGACTAATCCTAATGTGACCTGGAGTTCAAGCAACCAAAACGTGGTGATGGTAAACAACGGTATCGTGACCCCAAAGGGCCAGGGGACTGCAGTCATCTCAGTTATCTCCAACGAAGGGGGCAAGTCTGATACCTGTAATGTTACCGTAAATCCAGCAGGAACAATAAACACAGTCCAGACGACCACAGCTCCAATGAATGAGACACTGCAGATAGCAGCAGAACCCTTGGTTCAGCGACCGGTAATGAAGTCTAATAGTATGGTTTTTCGTGACATTGCTGGAAGCCCGGCTGCTAATGCCATCAACAATCTCGTTGCTAGGGGAATTATAGGTGGATACCCGGATGGTACTTTTAAGCCCAACCAGACATTAACGAGACTGGATCTATTGGTTCTGGTTGGCAAAGCAGCGGGATTAAGGCCAGAAAATAAAGGTCCGCTGAAATTTTCTGACGCCAAGTTGATACCGGCTTGGGCGAAGGGATATGTCGTAGCGGCCGTCAAAGCTGGTGTGCTTCCTCCAACCTGGAATGGACGGCTGGCTCCCAGCGCCAAAGCTAATAGAGCCGAAATCGTTTACATAATCGGCAGGACACTAAAAGCCAGATTAGATTTGCCAGTCAAACTGTTGTTTCGAGATAAGATTCCCGCCTGGGCATCCAACTACATATCATGGGCTGTAATCAATAAGATCGTTTCTGGGTACGGAGACAGGACTTTCAGAGCTGATAAGCCAGTGTCTCGTGCTGATATTTGCATTATTCTATCCCGAGCCTTTGTAAAAAATTGACAAAGTCCATTATCCATCAGACCGAAAGACGGAAGCGAAGGTCAAGGCATGAGAAAACCCGTGATTGAGGCGTACTTGGGTACGTTGATTGAACGGGATTTTGGAAATAACACAGAGATTTGCTTTTGTCATCGGCCTGAAAGCTCCCTGTGAAGGGAGCTTTTTTTGTGTGATAGGAGTACAATAGTTACAATAATGCAAAATGGGGTGAGTGCGTGGGAAAAACTAAAGCTAATTTGCGACCTGATGAACCTGCCCTTCTTTGGACCAAATTGAATGTTCCACAATCAGGCAACCGCATGGTGACCAGAACGCGCCTTAACTCCAAGTTAGGCCAAACCCTCAAGTATCCGGTAACCCTGGTGGCTGCCCCGGCTGGATACGGTAAGACCACTGCTGTTGCCGAGTGGCTGCGGCATAGCTCGGTTTCTTCGGCCTGGATCTCATTGGACACTGACGATAATGACCTGGTACGCTTCTGGCGGTATGTGCTGACAGCGCTCAACAATATGCTGCCCGGCGTTGCAGATAGGGCCTGGACAGGTCTTGCTTCAACTTTTTCACCTCCAATCCAAAGCCTTTTGACACTGCTTATTGATGATATGTCCCAACTTCAAGATGACCATTTTTTGATACTTGATGACTATCATCTGATCGAGCACGCTGATATCCACGAATCGATTGCCTTCTTTATCCAAAATATGCCGACTTCTCTGCACGTGGTGTTGACTAGCCGCACAGAGCCGCCCTTGGCTTTGCCTAGACTCAGGGCCAGAGGCCAGTTGATGGAGGTTCTGACAGATGACCTGCGTTTTAGGGAGAAGGAAGTTAAGCTCTTTTATCAACAGCGCAATATAGATTTGGACAAGGAACAGGTCAAGAGTATGGGGGCTCGTACAGAAGGGTGGGCGGCCGGTTTGCAGTTGGCCCTGCTGTCAATTAGAAATGCTAAAGATTTAAACCATTTTATCGATAAAATGAACGGTGATAATCGACATATAGCTGGGTACTTAGCCGATGAGGTATTTGACAAATGGACTCAGCCGACCAGAGAGTTTTTTATGTTCACATCCATCTTAGATCGGTTTACACCACCCCTCTGTGATTCGATTACCGGACGGCAGGATAGCCGAAAGGTGCTGGACAACATGGTCAATACCAATGCCTTTGTTGTTTCACTTGATCAGGAACGTCGGTGGTATCGCTACCATCACTTGTTTGCTGATTTCCTGCAAAATATGCTGCGTGAAACCTATTCCGACGACATTCCGTCTTTGCATAGAAATGCTGCGGAGTGGTTTCGGAAGAATAATTACGCTTATGAGGCGATAGAGCATTTACTGAAAAGCCGTGATTATGTGATAGCAGCTGAATTGATAGCCGAGCAGGCTCCGATGATGGTCGCTCACCGGGAAATCACGACCTTGACAGGATGGCTCAAAGAATTACCGGATGCTGACGTGGTAACCAACCCGATGCTTTGCTTGGCAGGAGCGTGGGCCTTTTTGCTCAACAACGACATCGATAATGCCGAAGAGTGGGTTGGAAAGACCCAGAAGGCAGCTAGTCATACTGACGGCGAGCCAGATGATGATGTAAAACAGATCCTTGGCGAATTGTCTCTTGTTATGGCCCAAATCATGATTCATAAAAAGGATCACCGGCTGGCCATTGCTTTATGCAGTCAGGCCCGGGAGAACATTTCACTTAAAAGCAGGTTTTTGAAAGAGTCGATCGAATTCAACCGGGGCGAGGTCAGCCTTCTTTACGGCGTTCTAGGCTTTTTTGGCAACCTCACCGGGATGGCACAGGCCCATTTTGAAAATGATGTATACCAGACATTAAAAAGCATGGGAGAGAAGCCATCGGGATACCTGGCTATAGTCAGGGCAGAGCTGCTGTATGAGTTGAACGAGACGGACGGAGCTTTGAGATTTCTTATGCAAGGCCTCAGTGAAGCCGAACAATCAGGACGCATGGGGTCTTATATACCGGGGATTTGGACATTGATTAGGATCCATACGATGCGAGGCCAGCTTGATGGAACCTTCAACATACTGGAGAATGCTAAAAACGTAGCAAAGAAGGCCAATGCACCCTACTGGATGGACCTGTTGGAAGCAATAAGAATGCGTAGTCTGATACAACAGGGTAATTTGGATGAAGTTGAACAATGGGTCATAAAAAATAGGCTGAATACACGTGTGTCATCGATGGCGGGCAAGGAGTTCGAATACATTACCCTGGCCAGGTTCTTTCTAGCCAAAGGTGTTCACGACGAAAACCAGCTGCTTTTGGGCCATTTGCTAGCCAATGCCTATAAGGAAAGCCGGATCCCCAGCATAATCGAAATATTGAACCTGATGGCCTTGAATTATCAAGCTCAGGGGGAGATGGACCGTGCGCTCGGCACGCTGGCCAGGTCGATTTCAACGGGGATAGAATATGGTTATCTGCGCAGGTTTGCTGACGAAGGAGCCCCTATGTTCAGCCTTTTGTCGCATTTTACACATTGGAACCGAAAGCGCAATTCCAACGCGGTTTCTCCGCAGTTTGTGAGAAAACTGTTCCGCTTGACTCGAGAAGTGCTGGCCGAATCGCGCAGTTCTAAGCCTCACGCCAGAGCCCGGAGCCAGCAGGGAGATATACTAACCAACAGGGAGATTGAAGTTCTGCGACTGCTGGCTGAAGAGTTGACAGGGGCCGAGATATGCGAAAGACTCGGGGTCAAACTGCCTACTGTTAAAACTCATACCGGGAACATTATCAGCAAATTAGGGGTCAAAAATCGGGCTCAAGCAGTGCAGAGGGCCAAAGAATTGGGGATCTTTTAGTTAAAGAAATCTTTAGAATTCATTTTGACATAAATATTATATGATTATCATATTAATATGAGGACTAAAAAATGTGCCTTTTATTGGGCAATAGCCTCTGGTTGTAAAGTATTAATGCTTTAAACCTTTAACATAATACCTATCTCATCCTTCGGATGATTTCTTTCTCATCGAAACATTGTAAAATGGAGTTGGCGATGTGGTTATTCGCCAACACGGCCTACAACCGAGCAAGATGATCTTCGGATCATTTTAGCCTCTCTCTCGCTCCCTGTAAAAGGGAGCCTTTTTTTCTTTAACCTTGTACATCCCTTGCCATTAAATCTTCCGCAGAACTTCCGAATCAATCGCAGAAAAGTTCGATTTGCAGGGTTTTTTTATCAGATCATATGCCAGCGAATTACAAAATATGAGGATATCAAATGCTATATTAATAGCATGATTTGGGGCGCTCCCTCATAAGCATTAAAAGATAAACCAGCGGAATCACGCTCCCGCTTGGAGAGGGTGATGGAATGACTCAAAACGGTCCTGTTTATGTTGATGTCATCTTTTTAGTCAATTTTGTGATGGACTTCATGGCTATCTGGGCGACCGGTAAACTGGCCGGTGTTAGAGCGGTATTTCGAAGGACTATCGCCGCTGCTGCACTGGGAGCCATTTATGCGGTAGGCAATGTTTTTCCCCAGTTCGATTCCTGGTACACTTTTCCGCTAAAGGTCTTATTCTCGGCCGTATTGGTGCTTGTAGCCTTCTGGCCTTCCCATTGGAGGCAGTTTTTTAGGCTGTGGGGTTGGTTTTATGGGGTCGGATTCGCTATGGCGGGAGCTGTATTGGGCTCATCAAGTTTATTTCAAAGTTTTCCCCATAATGTTGTCCCGGACTTTTCTTACACATATTTAAGCGGGGGCGTGGTATGCGCCATTGCTCTGGGTGTCTACGGGGAGAAGCTAATGCGCGAACGCCTGGTTCCTCATGTACTGCAGTGTCCGGTACAGCTGCGGTTTGGTTCGGTTTGGTGCGAGGGACAGGGCTTTGTCGATACCGGGAATGCTCTCGTGGACCCATTGACCCAAAAGCCGGTAGTTATTGCAGAATACGGCCTTTTGAACGGATGCTTGCCAGGTGATGTAGCGGCTGCTCTGGATAAGAATGAACAGGAATCGGATTTGTTCGAGTCACTAGCTGAGACTAGTTGGGCATCACGCTTACGGCTTATTCCTTTTACATCGATAGGCAAGAAACACGGCTTGCTAGTGGGAGTGCGGGCTGATGAATTGGCAGTTCAAGCCGGCAATCGCTGGGTATCACATGCGGGGGTCGTGGTTGGGCTGTACCGGGAGAATTTGAGCCCCGACGGAAGATTCCAAATGCTGCTCCCGGCGAGTATATTAGAAAACTAGGAGGTTGCAAGGGTGAAAGAAATATGGGCTAATACCAGGAACTATTTTAAGCTCATAGCTCTAAGGTTTTTTCTCAAAACTCGGCTTTACCAGTACATTTATTATGTTGGCAGCACTGAGGTCCTGCCCCCACCCCTTACTGGTGAAGAGGAGTCCAGGCTGATACGTAAGCTCGAAGTAGGCGACTCTACCGTGAAAAGCTCGCTTATAGAGCATAACCTGCGTCTGGTGGTGTACATTGCCAAAAAGTTCGAAAATACCGGCATTAATATCGAGGACCTGGTATCGATCGGAACTATCGGGCTGATAAAGGCAGTCAATACCTTCGATCCCCAGAAAAACATCAAGCTGGCAACATATGCTTCACGTTGTATAGAAAATGAGATCCTTATGTACCTGCGGCGTAATATGAAGACCCGCATCGAAGTTTCGCTGGATGAGCCGCTAAATGTAGACTGGGACGGCAATGAACTGCTCCTGTCAGATGTGTTGGGGACCGAAGCCGATATGATATACAAAACGATTGAAGACGAAGTAGAGAAGAAACTGCTCTGGCAGGCCATGCTTAAGCTTTCACCCCGGGAAAAGAAAATAATCCAATTAAGATTCGGTCTGGAGGACGGGGCTGAAAAAACTCAGAAAGAAGTAGCTACAATACTTGGTATTTCACAGTCATACATATCACGTCTTGAAAAACGCATTCTGCGCAGGCTGCGCCGGGAAATGCGCAAGATAGAATAAAACCGGTATGAAGCCGGAAAAATAAATAAGTCATGTTAAACGAGATCGTAGGTGATCTCGTTTTTGCGTTGGGGACATTCCTTTATGACGCTGAAAGGAAAATCCCCTTTCATTGATAGTTTTTCCATCCCCTCCAGCCTGCAATCCCAGAATAAATTGCTATTCGAAGGTGAATAATGAAAACGAACAACTACAAAAGAACGAGGGGATGGGCGTACTGATCAATAAAGTAGAAATATGCGGCGTCAATACCTCAAATCTCCCGGTTCTCCGCAATGAAGAGATGAAGAGACTATTTGCCAGGATGAAGGAGGGCGAAAGAGAATCTAGAGAAGAGTTGATTAGAGGGAATCTGAGGTTAGTTTTAAGTGTAATCCAAAGATTCAGCAATCGCGGCGAATTTGTGGACGATCTGTTTCAAGTTGGATGTATAGGGCTTATCAAAGCCATCGATAATTTTGATTTAGGCCAAAACGTAAGATTCTCTACTTACGCTGTGCCTATGATAATAGGCGAGATACGCCGCTACCTGCGGGACAACAATCCAGTTAGGGTCTCTCGCTCCCTGCGAGACATTGCCTACAAAGCGTTGCAGGTAAGGGAACGGCTGGTAGCCGAAAAATCACGCGAACCAACCATCCAAGAGATTGCCGAACAGTTGGCATTGCCCCAGGAAGAGGTTGTATTTGCCCTGGATGCTATTCAGGAACCGGTATCGTTGTTTGAGCCTATCTACAATGACGGTGGTGATCCGATCTTAGTGATGGACCAGATCAGTGACGAGAAGACAACCGATGAGATATGGCTCGAAGAGATTTGCATAAAAGAAGCGTTAAAAAAGCTGGGTGACAGGGAAAAACACATTCTTACCCTGCGTTTCTTCGAAGGTAAGACACAGATGGAGGTAGCCGATGAGATCGGCATCAGCCAGGCCCAGGTTTCCCGTTTGGAAAAAGCCGCACTTAAGCATATGAGAAAATATGTATGACTGGAGGCTTACAAGTGAAGAAGCTGTGGGGAGTGATCCTTCTCCTGGTATTAGCAGGGGTCGCTTTTGCCTACGCAAATCAACTTAATAGTGAGAAGGCATTTACTCCCGAGAATCTTATACGAATTCATGTGATAGCCAACAGCGACTCAGCTCAGGACCAAGCCATTAAGCTGAAAGTTAAAGATAGACTGGTGCATTGGCTAAGCCCGGAACTGGCAAAGGCCGGTTCTACTGCTGAAAGCCGAGAAATGCTGGAAAACAAAATAGATGATATCATAAAAGTAGCCTGTGCTGAAGTTAAGGAAAACAGAGTAGAATACGGAGCCAATGCTCTGATTGGGGATTTTGATTTCCCTACTCGTCAATATGGTGATCTGGTACTGCCTCAGGGCAAATATCATGCCTTGAGGGTGGTTCTGGGTGAGGGCAAAGGGCACAATTGGTGGTGTGTGCTATATCCGCCTCTCTGTTTGGAAAAGCCTAAGGCTCAGGTATCCAACAAACCCCAGTTTTTATTGGGTAAGTTATTTTCATCCTCAAAAAGAAGCGCAATCACCCAGGGACCGGTCAAACGAATAGAAATAAACTAAGAAAGCCCCCGTTTGGGGGCTTTTATAATTGTCCCACAAAACTCGCATGTCCTACTTATAGGTTCATATATTGAGAGTAGCTAGATAGTAGGGAGGGCAATTATGATCAAGATATCGGATCTGCGGTTTCGTGAGGTGATAAACGTCCTAGACGGCAGAAAGTTCGGTTTTATTAAAGACATCGACCTTGACGTGGAAAAGGGCAGAATTACGGCTCTGGTTGTGCCAGGACCCAACAGATTCATAAAACTTTTCTCACGGAGGGAGGATATTGTTGTCCCATGGGACCGCATTGTCAAGATCGGCAGGGACGTGATATTGGTGGAGATTTCTTCATACTCTGAACCACGCCATTTGGTTGAGTAATCTGTCGAAAATCAAAGTTTTATAACCAAAACCGGTTGATAACCACGAATTGGCATCTTGAAGTCTGGGCAGATTTTATCGATAATAGTAGCAGATGTAGTATGTTATAATAACTAGCACACCATATCTTGAGGAGGAGTCAATGAGATGTCCTTTCTGTCAGGAGCCGGACAGCCGGGTCCTGGATTCCCGGACTAGTGATGATGGCACCGTAATAAGAAGACGAAGAGAATGTCCTATCTGTAAACGTCGCTTTACAACGTACGAGCGTCTGGAAGAACGCCCCCTTATGGTCATAAAGAGTGGGGGCAACAGGGAATCCTTCAGCAGGGACAAGCTCATAAAGGGAATTCTTAAGGCGGTTGAGAAGCGACCTGTCACCCTTGAGATGGCAGAGGATTTGGTATCGGAGATCGAACGGGCCCTGCGTGACTCATTCGACCGTGAGGTATCCAGCCAGGTCGTTGGTGAGATGGTTATGGACAGACTACGGGTGCTGGACGAAGTGGCTTACATAAGATTTGCTTCTGTCTATCGCCAGTTCACGGATGCGGATGGGTTCATTCAAACCGTGCAGCAATTGTTAAAGAGCAAGGAAGCTAGAGGTAGCGGGGAGGACGAGTAATGTTTGAGAAGATAAAGAAACGGGACGGGCGAGAAGTACCTTTTGATCCTTCGAAGGTTACGGAGGCCATTTTTAAGGCAGCCCAGGCAGTTGGGGGAGAAAACCGTCAAAAGGCATTGGAAATAACCCTAGAAGTCATGAAAGGCCTTGGGGAAAACTACGAAGGCGAGATCTTCACCGTGGAAGACGTACAGGACATGGTGGAAAAGGTCTTGATCGAAACTGGACATGCTAAAACCGCCAAAGCCTACATACTGTATCGTGCCCAGCGAACCAGCTATCGTGAGGCAAAGAGCGACCTGATGGACATCGTGGAGGAGATATTAAAGGAAACCAATCGAGAGAACGCTAATGTCGGCAATTCGCCGTCGGCTAAAATGCTGCAAGTGGCCAGTGCTGCGTCTAAACAGTATTATCTCAATAGGTTGATTCCACCTGATTTTTCCCACGCACACCGCCGCGGGGATATTCACATCCATGACCTGGACTTTTATAGAAAGACCTTGAACTGTGTTCAGATCCCACTGGGGGACCTGCTGCAGCAGGGCTTCAACAATGGCCATGGTTACATTCGACCGCCCAAGCGGCCGGGTTCGGCTACCGCGCTGGCGGCGATAATCCTGCAAAGCTCGCAGAATGATATGTATGGAGGCCAGTCTTTCCCCTTCTTTGATAGAGACATGGCTTCCTTCGTCGAAAATGCGAGCGAAGAAGAGACATATCAGGCCATGGAGGCCTTAGTATACAACCTAAACAGCATGCATTCGCGGGCTGGCGCGCAGGTGCCCTTTTCATCGATAAATGTTGGTGGGGAGACGTCAGAAGCCGCGCGCAAGGTGACAAGAAATTTACTGCTGGCATATGATGCCGGTCTCGGTAGGGGCGAAAATCCGATATTCCCGAATATCATATTCAGAGTTAAGGATGGAGTGAGCCTGAAGCCGGAAGATCCGAACTATGATCTGTTTTTGCTGGCCATGAAAGTGGCAGCTAAGCGCATGAATCCGACCTTTGCCTTTATGGATTCTTCTTTCAATGATCAGTATGGCTCAGAAGTAGCTTATATGGGCTGCCGTACTCGGGTCATTGCCAATCGTCATGGCGACGATGCGACACCGCGTCGGGGTAATCTATCGTTTTCAACGATCAACCTGCCCCGTTTAGCGATAAAGTCTAAAGGTAATCTGGCCGAATTCTATCGCCTGCTGGAGAGCATGATCGGTCTGGTGGGAGAACAGCTCTATCACCGGTATAAAGTGCAAAGTGAGCTCTTGGTAAAGGACATGCCCTTTGTTATGGGACAGCATTTATACCTGGGCTCTGAGGATCTAAAGCAGTGTGACCGGATCGAATCGGCTATCAAACATGGTACTTTATCAATCGGCTTTATCGGGCTGGCTGAGGCCTTGGCCGCATTGACCGGCAAGCACCATGGTGAGTCTCAGGACTCACAGGCGACAGGTATTTCGATAATTCAGTTCATGCGCCGGACAATCGATCTGCAAAGTGATCAGTATGACCTGAATTACACTCTGCTGGCAACCCCGGCGGAAGGTCTATCAGGACGTTTTATCGATATGGACCGCGACCGTTATGGACTTATCCGCGGAGTTACTGACAAGGAGTATTACACCAACAGCTTCCACATTCCTGTGGGTTACGATATTCCTATGTTTGATAAGATAGCCAAAGAAGGCCCGTATCACAAATACACTAATGCAGGGCATATCAGCTATGTTGAATTCCCCGCCCCGCCAGTGCACAACACCGATGCGATCCAGAGTATCATCCAGGCCATGCGCCAGGCTGACATGGGCTATGCGGGCATCAACTTCCCCATCGACTTCTGCGAGTCCTGTGGGCATCTCGGCGTCATGGAGGAGGACAACTGTCCACAATGCGGCAGCAAGGAAATCCGCCGCGTACGCCGCATAACCGGCTATCTCTCGACTACCGACCGCTTCAACGACGCTAAGATAGCAGAACTAAGGGATAGAAAGCCTCATATGTCAGCGTAGTACTACTATCATTAACGTAGTGGAATTAATATTATACACGTGAAAATAATATTATCTAATTGTAACTATCGTTATGGTAGTGTAAGGGGCATGAACCTTCTCGCTGAAGATTTTATTAAGTGAACAAAAACTAGGAATCCACCGTTGGAAAACGTGATCAGATCACAGTATGAAGTCGTTAAGAACATGAGAACACTCCGCGATGGCTATGACTTGCGGAGTGTTCTTGCTATTTTAAGGAGGAACAAAATGCATTCAATAACCTTTTTCCCAATTGGTAATGCAGATTGCTCAAGAATTGACCTGGAAAACGGGATGAAGTTGCTCTTTGACTTTGCTCATTTTGGTGTTGCAGAAGACGATTTAGACCCTAGGATTGACTTGGCCTCGGCTTTGCGTCGAGATTTAAAAGAGTCAGGCAAAGACGAATTCGATGTTGTTGCTTTTACCCATGGCGATGACGATCATGTTCATGGTGCTTCCGAGTTCTTCTATTTGGAACATGCCTCAAAATACCAAGGCGAATCACGCATTAAGATAAAGGAATTATGGGTTCCTGCAGCATTAGTTCTCGAAGAGAAATTGAACGGAGATGCAAGGGTTCTTCGGCAGGAAGCTAGACATCGTTTAAAGACAGGGAAAGGTATAAGAGTATTCTCTAGACCTGAACGACTAAAGAATTGGTTAGAAGACAATGGATTATCGATAGAACAAAGGAAGCACCTAATAACGGATGCTGGAAAGATAGTACCGGGTTTTTCGCTAGCATCAGATGGCGTAGAATTCTTTGTTCATTCACCGTTTGCTGAACGGGGCGAAGATGGAGAATTAGCCGACCGAAATGAGGCTTCTCTAATTCTTCAAGCTACTTTATTAAATGGGGATAAAGAAACAAGGGCTATGTTATGCGGAGATGTAACATGTGATGTTCTAAGCGAAATTGTAGATATCACTCGATATCATAAAAATGATATTCGCTTAGCCTGGGACATTTTCAATATACCCCATCATTGTAGCCATAATGCCTTAAATCCAGAGAAGGGTAAAGAGATAACACGGCCGATTCCAAATGTTAAATGGTTGTTTAACCAGGGAAATAATCGCGCTTTATTAGTTTCTTCAAGCAAACCTATTCCTAGCGACGACGCAGACCCACAACCACCGCACCGTCAAGCCGCGAATTACTATAGAAATGTGGCAGAAACCATAGACGGCGAGTTTGTTGTCACCATGGAACATCCGAATGAAGAAAAGCCAGAACCTCTAAGAATAGAAATAGATAGCTTTGGTGCAAGACGAAAGAAAGTCATAGCGGCTAGTAGCGTGGCTATTGTAAGTAGACCCGCTCCGAGGGCAGGATGATATGACTAAAGAATATATAGACGTTTCGGGAGAAGTCATTAACATTACTGACCTCCAAATTCCCAAAGCAATAGATACCGCAATTACTGTGCAAAGATTAGATTTTGTGAACCTAATTGAGTGCCGAAGGGAACCTGATTCAGGAAACGAATTTGTCATCATCGATATAGAGCCGGAATTGGGGCAAGTAAACGTTAATGACATTAGGAAAACTGAGAGAATTGCTATTTTATTTGATTCTAAGGATCAAATATCCCCTGAGGCGTTGGCTCTACGTAGAGATTTCCCTCAGGTGCCACACCTGGTACTTAAAACAACTGAATTTCCAAGATCATTATGCCTATACGACGAAAGATACGAGGATCAGAAGCTATCGTGGACTTCATCAAAATTGATTAATAGAATTTCTGAATGGCTGTCCCAGACTTCAAGGGGCGCTTTGCATGGAGAAGACCAACCATTGGAGCCCCTTTTACCAGGGACTAAACAATATCTAGTGCTTCCTAGCGAACTGTTTAATGGTCAAAATACATCTGATTATGAATTGATGAATGTAAGACAAGCTAATAATGTTTTAATCACATCTGTGTCAGATCCCAAAGAAAATGCCGATATGGTGGCCATTGCTATTGTAGGAGAAGCACAAACTCACGGAGTGATTAGACGAGAACCGGCGAATCTAAAGGAACTTCATGATTTCCTAGAGTCTGCAAATATTGAGTTGATAAATGACCTTAGAAGTCGGTTTACTAATTGGTACTCGCAAAGTAAGTATCAAGAAATTATCTCATTAAATCTTATAATAGTAATCATTTTGCCCAAGAAACGCACTCCTTCACAACCCATCGAGGATGTCGAGATAGTCGCTTTTGTGACATCTGGGAATGTTCAACAAGTCGGTGAGGAAATTGGTGTATGGAGTACCACGGACGGTACATTGGGTTTACATTGGAGACCGGACACAGAACAAATGGGCGATAAAATCTTCCTTGATATCTTACAACCAATGTCACATTTATCCAAAGAAATGGCGGCTAAATTAAGTGGGAACGAAATAGGTTTCGATTTAAAAATAGTTGCTGTGGGAATGGGTGCACTTGGCTCACAGGTAACTATGAACCTTGTAAGAATGGGTTTCGGAGAATGGGATTTGATAGATTATGACCAACTGTTACCACATAACCTTGCTAGACATGCATTGCCGTTTTCTGCTATCGGTTATCCGAAAGTTAATGCATTATCAGTAATAGCTAACCAAACTGTGCCCGATATAATTAAAAGCTATATTGTTGCGGATATTCTCAACCCATTGAGTCAAGAGGAGAGAATAAACGAAACACTAAACCAGACTGATGTAATTATAGATTTTTCTGCTTCGGTTTCTGTTGCTCGGCACCTGGCTATAGGTGTCGAAGGTCGAGGACGTAGGATTTCGGTATTTCTTAACCCTTCTGGGTCTGATTCTGTAGTTCTCATCGAGGATGATGCACGTGATCATAGACTTGATCATTTAGAAATGATGTACTACAGGGCATTAATTAATGATTCGAGCCTTCAAGATCATCTATCCATTTCCGATAGATTGCGTTATTCAAATGCTTGTAGAGACGTTAGTTCTCGATTACCCCAGGATTATGTGGCTATTCATGCGGGAATATGTAGCCGTTTTATTCGAATTAAATCAATTAAAACAGAAGCATGCATTAACTTGTTTAGAATCATTGATGAGACAATGGATATCAAATCTATTCCTATTCCAATTACGATTATGAAGGAAATACAGTTCGGAGAATGGAGTTTATGTTATGATGAGCTTTTAATTGAAAAGGTCAATGGATTACGGAATGATAAATTGCCTAATGAAACTGGCGGTATATTAGTAGGCTCAATCGACATGCAGCGAAAGATTTTATACGTCATTGATGTG
Organism: Acidobacteriota bacterium; assembly: GCA_050259595.1. Taxonomy (GTDB): domain Bacteria; phylum Bacillota; class Syntrophomonadia; order Syntrophomonadales; family DTU052; genus JBLNAX01. Next base: position 27,425 of record JBLNAX010000106.1, read on the forward strand.
GAGCCCTCTCCGCCAGACAGTAAAGAATGGCCGTTTTGTTACATTAGGGGATGCGTAGGTCTTCAGAAGAGAATGTTGGAAGTATCAGAATTAACCGCTGGTATGTGTTTTTATGTTGGTGAGTGGCATTCACATCCTAAAGGTCATCGCGCCTTTCCTAGCAGTGATGATTATAAGGCTTTTCAATGGCAGAAAGAATTACTATCTAGAGATGGGCAGCCTCCGATAATGTTGATAGTTGGAGAAGAATACAAATGGTATGTTGATAAAATGAACATTTAAATGGTATTCACATAATTTTAATTACACGGAGGACGGGGAATGGAAAAAATAATTTCTTCAAAACTTGGGTTGTATGAAGTAATGGGCTACATTATTCCGGGTTTACTATCACTAGCAGCAATTAATATCGCTGCTATGAAACTCTTGGGGCATTCCTTTGAGTTTAAAACAACAAATGAATTTATTACTACGGCTGTTCTTCTCGTTATCGTCATGTTTTTAGGTATATTGCTGCATGAAATCGGTCAATTGTTTGAAGAGTACTTTTTCAAACCTATGTGGAAAGGATTTCTGTCACAAAGGTTTCTGTTAGAAGAAGATGACTATTATTCTCAGGATATGAAGGAAAAGTTACGTAATATGGCCGAAGTAAAGTATTCCATAAAACCAAAGAAATATGATAAGAAGATGTCTCAAGAGGTTTTTAACCTGATGTACTCGAATGTTGAGTCAAATAGCAAAGATTCTGCAGCTCAATTGTTTAACGCACAATATGGGATGTACCGAAGTTGTTTTGCTGGTTCAATATTGATGTTGTTTACATATTTAGTTCTTCTGATAGGCAGCTTAGTCCGCAAAGATTGGAATAGTTGTCCCGAACTTTTATTTGTAAGCTTATTTTGGTTATTGGTAGTTTTTTTGTTTGGTAGAAGGATTCGCAGATTTGGAGAGAGATTTGCCGATCGAGTAATTAGAACATTTGTTGACTGTAATTCTTAGCAAATTCATAAAATAGCAAGTGTATTGGAAGTGAAAGTGTGGAAATGAATCAATATTACTGGGGTGGGTATTACCTAGTCAAGCCCACATACTTGTCTCGTTGTATTAATGACAGAAAAGTACCGAGCAAGGTATATACAGTAAGTGATTGTATTTGTGATATCTTTCCCTCAACTTGGGCACTTCCTTGGGTCACATCAAGAGATTGGGAACTGGAAAGAGCTAAATCAGTGTTCGGTATTTTGGACTTTGATTCTATTCACACTCATTTAAATCAACTCTTTGATCAAGAGTTATTTGGATGGCCGAACGTTATATGCGATCTGAAAACTGCTCATACCATTTACAACGGTTATTTAAGAAATATAGAGGATATCAAGTTATTGGCGATTGGACTTCCAACTCAATATATGGATGAAGTACTTGAGGATTTGCAGCCGGGTGAAGGCCAGGGGAGTTCAGGATTGTTTTTGAATCTTTCTAAGCGTATATTGCTTGATTGTACTAAGGAATTGGGATTTGATGTTCTCGGTCTTGATTATCCGAGCTTACATTCCCATCTATGTCATGGGATCAATTATGAGATTTGTGATGAATACTCGATACCAACCAATATTCATGGATTTATAGATTCCTTTGCAGAGGCTGAAAAACTGGCAGAAGTTTTATTGGAGCCTCAATCGGGAGCTGAGCCGGCATTTTGGCTTCCCTGGAAAGTTGTTGAATTGCCCCTTGCAGCCACGGACTGATAGGGAAATATAGAAACCAAGTATACAGTCATCTGGTTATTTGTATTATTTCAATTATTCTTCAATTTGCCTGTTGTTTGTTAAGTTAGCAAAACCCCATAATGAGGCGTTTGAAGCTAGAGTATTAAAAGATAGACCTGTCCATTCCGCGACCAAACGGACATTTCCATCCGTGGCTAACAGCAATTCCATTATGTAGGTGTTTCTTAACATTCCAAGGGTTAAATCAGGATTGAAAGACTTAATTAAATTTGCTAAATAATTAAAACTTACTGATTGTCCGCGGATAACGGACGCTCCTGTCATAAAAATGAATCCATGATCAGGTCGTCCATCAAGAGTTTCTTTCCGCCAAGCAAGATGTGCTAGTAGAGATGACCAAGTATCATTATCTAAAGGGAGTGAGCGTGTTTCAAGTCGACCGACATTAATAGATTGAAAATCCTGGTCAATATCTTCGACCGATAACTCTCTTAACTCATAAGGCGTCAGTCCGTGAATCAGGGTCAACAAGATAGCTAACGTTGCTGGTGGGTTTTCCAGTTTCATTGCCTCGATGAATAATTCTGCTTGTTCATCTAAAGATATTACTGATTGAGGTTTGCGTGGAGAAGACTCAATTGTGATGTTACTGCATGGGTTTACTAGTATAAGCTTATTGTTTCTGCAGAAATTAAAAAATTTGTTGAGACCCGAATAATGACCAGGTTGGCTTTCAAGATATTCTGAAACCGTGAAACGATTTATATGAGATAGTTTTGTGGTAGGCTTCTCTTTATCTAACCACTTGATAAACGATGCGACATGATGACAAAGACTCCAGATGGTAGAATATCCAAATGATTTTATAGACCCCCGCTGATCAAGTCTTTCTTTCCTTTGCAATTGGTCTTGAATCCAATGATCGAAGATAGAATGCCAGCGAGGATCAATCTTTCCAACCATATTTTGAACTCTTATTATCAGGGACTTATAAAGATTTCTGGTGTTCTTCCCATGGTTTTTATTGTAGTACTCTATCCGAAGTTTAGACAGGATTGTTTTTCGATTAGCAATATATCTGAGTCGTTCTTTTTGACGAATTTGTTCGTGATTGCGTTGGCGATACTCCTTTGCCCTAGCGCTCATTTGTTCTTTATTCTCAATATATCTTAGCATATCACGTAAAGCTAATCGTTCTCGGTTTCTAGCCCGGTACTCACGATAATAAGCGATTCGAGCATCTCGGCACCTTTCCTGATAGTTTTTCCTAGTTTGGATGCCTTGTTCTGAGTAATAGTAGGCTCTATTGCGAGCCCTAATATATTCTATATTGTTTTTTGAATAAACCTCACGCTTTGCCTTTAGTTTATCGTAGTTTTTTAAATAGTACCGTTTGCGAGCGGCCTTTAATTTGTCAGGATTGCTTTTATTCCATTCGCGCTTATAGTCGGCAACTCGATCTTTGTTAGATATATACCACCTATGATTCCATTGAGCAATTTTTTCTGGATTGTTTTTACGAAAATCTCTTGATCGTTGAACGCGTTCTTCGCGATCCCTGTCATATCTTTCTTTGTCTTTAGCCTTTGCTTCTTCAGGATTTAATCGGCGCCATTCACGTCTTTGGGCGTTTCTTACTTCTTTGTGCTTAGCATGTTGATTTTGGGATTTTTCATTAAATCTTTCAGGATTATTACGGTATGCTCTGCGATCTTTTATGCGTCGCTTCCATTTGGCTTTTTCTATAGGGTCAAGATTATTGATCATTGTATCGCAATCATGACAAATGCCTTTGTTGTTTAGTGGTTTAACTTGACGGCAACAGAGGCATTGATCCGCACTCATTACCAAGATAGCAACCCCGCTAACATTGATTATTCTTAAACAGGTGGTTTAGAAATTCTTTTCGACCCTTCGCTTTTGAGGCCAACGACACTTGCTTTTTTATTATCAGACAACATAGCATTATCGGGCGTGAATACAATAATATCATCCATTGAACAATCCAGAGCGTTGCATAGCGCATTTAGGGTGGAGAGTTTAATTTGTTTAGGTGTTTTAGTCATTAATTCAGACACGGCTTTGTGTGTAAGGGCGTAGCCAGTTCTTTCTTGTAGAAGTTTTTGAAGATCAATCGGTCTCCATATATTTTTTTCTGCACAAGCCATTCTTAAACTCCATTTAATTGACATCTAATCAACCCCATTCTCGTGTTTTTTGTACTTTTCTGTTATTGCCGAAGTAATAGAGCGATAGTTTGATTCAATATAGTTGCTACTTGGAGTAACGTAGATCATAGTTGTTTTAATGTCTTCATGCCCTAGCAATCTTTGAATGGCAACCAGTGACATCCCATTTTCATAATTGTATGTTGCACAAGCGTGTCTAAACTTATGGGTTCCCCAATGCATGTCAACAGGTATCCCCGCTAGATGAAGATACTTTGTTAGTGAATTAGAGACGCTTTCACTGCGTATACGTCTTTCTTGAAAAGATGGAAATAAAGCCGTTGATTCTTTGGACTTTCGGAACAAACCACGTACATCTTGTAGGTACCATTTCAATAACTGGTCTGCGCCATCAATCATTGGTACCCATCGCTGTCTTTTGCCGCTTGTATTACATCCCTTTCCAAATCTCACATGAATTTTGCCATAGTCACCTAGATCATATCTAATATCGTTAAGATCTAGCATACTGGCTTCATCTATTCTTAATCCTACAAGGTACTGTAATTTATAGATTGTATAATCCCTCCCTGCAATCTGTGGGTTGGGAGATCGGTTAATATAGTTGCTAAGGAAAGAGAAAAATAGATCAATGGTTTCTTTAGGGGGAGGGGGTTCCTTGTGTATAAGATCGTCATGGGCATGTATGATGTGACTGTCTTCCGTAACTGGTTGCACAACCCGGACGGAATATATTTCACTAATTTCACGGCTGTAATTGAGAATTATCCATTCCATGAAGCGTCTGAATGCACCGATTTTTTGTCTCCGAGTTGAGGCTGATGCACCGCTATTAATTAAAGCATCTGAGTACCGTTCAATATCCCATGAGTGAATTTCCCAAAGCGGTTTCTGGATAAACTCCAATACCGAGTTTATGTATGATACAATTCCTTTAATCGTACCAGCGGCATAGTTTAGTCGTACACATCTCCTAGCATAAGCCTCCAGTAGCCTATTGTGGTAGATATCCCAGCTAGGAGCTTCCACTTCTAATACTAGGCGCTTATAGGGGGATTGTTCGGCAAGTTGTATATGCCCTCGACTCATATCAAAACTCCCAGGATGATATATATAATATCATAATGATAGTGATACTAATATTATATGAGTCGGTATAATAATTGACAAGTATGATTTTTTAATAGTTTGGAGGAGTTCTGAAGGGGGTGTTGAATATGGGTATTCCAGTGAAAAGCGCACTATGTGAGCTAGGTAGACAAGCACAAAACTGAATTTTGCACTATACATTCGCTCCCCGAGACACAGCCGTTTCGGGGAGTTTTTTGTAGGGGAGGATTGAAGAATTGGGGGATCCGCAACAAAAACGAGAGTTAGAAATTGAATTAGCACGCCAATTTATTAAATGCGCCAATTTAAGTGATGACCTTGATTCAATCGAGAATAGGCCTGAACCTGAGGCTGATATCATGTATTCAAATAACAACACTGATTACTATTTGGAGTTAACTTCATTAGATGATGATACGATGCACACAAACATTTCTGAATACTTTTCACTGTTAAAATTCTTACACCAAGAGAATAGAAAACACCCATATAAAAATGAATTATATAGGAAAAGCATTAGTATTTCATTGTGTTATGAAGTGGATATTCACCGAAAGCAATGCGCTCGAGAAATAATAGCTTTCTTACATTCCGGTATTTTCAATAATTATGACTCTTATCCGATTGAGTTAAGTCCGAATATACATGGTGTCATTTCCATTTCGATAAGTCCAACAAGTCACATCGATACTCTTTTTGAGTTGAATGGACCTGGCGGTTGGTACAATGAAGAAATGATTTCAAAGATAAAAAAGAAGTTGTCAAAAACATATAAAACATTAAATGATGGAAGTATAGGCTTATTGTGCTATTATATGCATCAACGGCCTCCAGATGATGATTCAAAGGGATTGTATCTAGGCTTAAGAATGTATTTGGAGGAGAAATTTAAACTCTCCCCATTTGATCATTTATGGATATTTGATACTAGAGATGAATGTATTCTGTTTGAATATCCAGACAACTATTGAGGATTTAATCTTGCTCCCTAGCGTAGCTTCGCAGGAACGGCTTATGAACTAAAGCCACACTCTGTTTCTGTAGGCCGCGCACCTCTTGATATTGCATTTGCTGAGACTAGGGCGGGTCGGGAACGCCCGGATGGCATTCCGCCGATGAAAGCGCTAGCTAGCTCCCGGATGGAGCGTTTCAGCGGTTACCCGCTCAAAAGCAAATCAATGTCTTAGATGGGGCAGGCGAAACAGATTTCAGAGTTGGCGGGTTCATACAAGAAAAACGGCCAATAAAGGTTATCTTTTAAGGTTGGGCTTGTGCGGCCAAATAGGGGAAGGCAATGATACTTATCAAAAATGAGACATCAGATAACGGTAGATGGAATGGGGACACACCTTGATGCTTCCGCCGTCGCTTCAGCTCCGTAAGGAATAAGGAATGTCCCCGAGTCTCATTTCCTCCAGAAGAGAATGGCCAATAAAGGCCATCTTTTAGATAAGGCTTGTCCGGCCAAATTGGGGAAGACTGTGCTCTTTAGCGAAAATGAGACATCAGATAACAGTACTCGGTAAGGGGACACACCTTGTTGGTAACGATATGGGATTGTGATTGAGCTCTGAGGAAAACCGATTAACTAGCTTTGAATGCCCCAGATTGCTGACTCTATCCTGGGGCTTTTTTATGCCCTTGAAAGGCCAGTTCCAGCCAAGATTCCACACTGAAAAAACGTGCATATATTATTGATAAACCTTGGTTGGAACGGAGGATACTCTATGTCTGTGTCGGGATCTAACGGCGTAATTGAACTGTATAATGAAAACCCGCAACGAACTAAAAACAAAATCGATCTCAGTGGCGGATACATTCAAAAGAAAATTCTAGACAAGCTCTTTTGTTTGATAGAAAATGGGTCATTTATCGTGAAATATTGGGATGGGACGGAGTATAAACACGGCAAAGGACAGCCGATGTTCAGGCTCATTATCAAGGACAAATCGATAATAACTAGATTAGTAGGCAATCCAGCACTAGCTTTTGGTGAAGCCTATGTAGACGGCCAGATCGATATCGACGGCGAAATTGAAGAAATCATTAAGATTATAAATTTGAATAAGGCTTTGATCAGAAAATTGACTGAATGGAAAATAGGGAATGAGTTTTTCGGCAGGACATCGGTGAAACAACAGAAGAAAGATATCAGCCATCACTATGATTTAGGTAATGACTTTTTTGCCCTATGGCTGGACCCCACCATGAGCTATTCCTGTGCCTATTTTCGTTCGGCGGAAGATACCCTAGCCGCAGCCCAGCAGCAAAAAATCGATCACACGCTAAAAAAATTGCACCTTAAACCGGGTGAAACATTGCTGGATATAGGTAGTGGTTGGGGTTGGATGATAATGCATGCCGCTAGCAAATATGGAGTGAAGAGTACAGGAATAACCCTTAGTCAAGAGCAGTTTGATGCCACAAAACAGCGGATCAAAGAAATGAAAATGGAAGATTTGGTGGATGTTCTTCTGATGGATTATCGTGAATTGGAAGCCAGCGGCCGCAAGTTTGATAAAGTAGTCAGTGTAGGTATGTTAGAGCATGTTGGTCAGCAAGCTCTACCGGCCTTTTTAGGAGCTGTCCGGAACATATTAAAACCGGGAGGCCTTATGCTGCTGCATTCCATTACTCGCGATACAGAACATTCACCAAATCCATGGATCGAGAAATATATTTTCCCAGGCGGATACATTCCTTCTCTACGCGAGCTAGTCTGGCTGCTGCCCGAGCATGATCTGCATTTGTTAGATATGGAATGTCTGCGTATCCATTACGCAATGACTCTGGATCGCTGGGCTGAAGCCTTTGAGCAAAATGTTGAGCAGGTACTGCAAAAATATGGAGAACGGTTCGTGCGGATGTGGCGGTTTTACCTGCGCTCTTGTGCGGCCACATTTCGCCATAGCGGGCTTTCCATTCATCAGCTGCTTTATTCCAGGGAGTTGAATAACGACTTGCCATTAACACGGGAGCATTTGTACATATCATAAGTGACAGGACCAAGATCGGGACAGTTTTTACGTGCTTACGAAAAAAATGAGACATCAGATAGCAGTGCTCAGTATGGGGACGGACCTTGATGATTCGGGCGATCGCTTCAGCCATATGGTGAAGAAGGTCACGTCCCCGTATTCTCATGTTCCTGGACCTTGCACTTCTGAATACTTATATAGGGAGCCTACTATCCTACGTACTGCCTCCGTTGCGCTTGATGATATCTAGTGTCTGATCTACATGGCCGGCCTGGGTGACTACTGTCAGCAGAAATGCTGCACCACCGGCTACACCGTAGTCTGTGTCTCCAATACCGCTGACCGAGGGATCGGCACTGAGCAGGACTCGTTCGGAATCTGTAAGATCGTTGGCATCTGCCGAAAAAATCGTCAATGCTGATTGACTTAGAGCTTTTCCGATCGGGTTATCATAACTGGCATCGTTATTCTTGCCATACCGGGATACGCGGTCTATTTGGACCGAGCCCTCTCCGGTGTCAAACCTAGCATTCTTTATCTCCTGGGCTGCGGCTTGGGCGGACTCGCTATCCGCAAAATAGGCTAGAATACTGCGTTCGCTTTTAGGTAACTCCAATATTAGCACCTCCATGCATGTAGTATGGGCATGGAAGGCGTTGATGATGCCCTAAAATATCGCTTATGTAGCAATCTTGTTTTTTATTCTTATCTTGGGATCAATGGTATTGACTCCTTCATCCAAGACCTGCTGGAAGACTTCGTTGGCTATGATGTCAATATCCGGAAATAATGAAAGCCTAGTTATCCCATAGTGCTTTAGCTGGGTTTGGATGTCTTTGAAATCCTGCCAGGCGATAATAATCTTAAACAAGTGCTTTGCGGAATCGGGGAGCTTGTTCATGGCTATTAGATGCTTCATCAACGGGAAAACTGTGAATGTTCCCCGCTGAGCGACGATGCGGGTGGTGTTCAAAGGCCCGATCGCAGCGGCCGGTTTCGGTCGATGATTAGAGCTTTCAGGACCGAAAAGGCGGTTGAACGCTTCTTCCTCAACATTGGGGATATAACCGGGTTTGATAAAACTGTGGAAGATGAATGCCTTATTCAATGTTACAGGATTAAGCACCCAAACTGCGGCATCTATGCCTTTTTTAAGCGAGGGGTCAGTTGGATCAGTGGCAAAAAACAATCCTGTTAGGGCATCCCGGCTCCAGTCCATAATGCGGGCGGGTAAGCCATAGTGGCGCAGCATGAACAACCAGCTCCAGTAGTTGGTCGTTCCGCCGGGCAGAGGAAAAGCCGGCAGTCGCTCGACAAATGGGATAGCCAAGGACTTGAATTTAGACAAAAACACAGTTTCAAAGAGTGGATTTAACTGCAGATTATTAGTCTTACGAGTAATAGTTGGCAGCAGATCGAAATTTGTTTCAGCCTGGCCCCTGTACCACAGTTCACAGCGGTTGCTCTGGTCTGAGGTACATAAGGTTTTAAATACTTTGTTTACCGCCCTCAAGTATTCTGGAACCGATTTAACCCTGATTTCAGCTATAACAGGTGCTGTTGAGCGACGAGTTTTCCGAAAAGGACGAGGAGAAACTCTGCCAATAAGACGAATTCTGAGAGATTTATTAGTAGTCTTCTTTGGCATAAGGACACAGCTCCTTTATGCACCGCGAGTAATACCTCCACTTTCCATATTATGTTAAAACCCGGCACATGGTACTTTTTGCCCCAGCCTGACCGATTTTCCTTTTCAGACGTTAATCCAGTGATATAATCAGATAGGGATGTTTTATAAAAGATAAAGATTTTGGGGGACGCTAAAATGTTAAAGAAACTTCGGGAGCCGGTGAGCGGTCTTACTCACCTGGCGGGTGTCATCTTGTCGATCTTGGGGGCCGTCATATTGATTTATGGTGCTGCCAAACAGGCCACTGTCTGGCACATCGTGGCTTTCTCAATTTTTGGTGCCAGCATGCTGCTGCTGTACACGGCGAGCACGCTGTACCATCTACTGCCACTATCGGAGCGGGGAGTCGCCATCCTAAGAAAAATAGATCATATGATGATCTATGTTTTAATTGCTGGTACTTACACTCCAATATGTCTGGTTACTCTACGTGGGGCATGGGGGTGGACTCTGTTAGGGATAGTATGGAGCGTGGCGGCGATAGGCTTCGCCATGAAGCTATTTTGGTTTGATGCACCACGCTGGTTTTCTACGAGTTTTTATGTTTTCATGGGTGTCATCGTAGTGGCGTTCATACCTCTGCTCCTGCAGCAAATGTCAGTGGAAGGCTTAAAATGGATAGCCTACGGTGGGGCAATGTATATAGTAGGGGCAATCATATACGGGACCAAGCTCCCGGTCTTGAACTTTTCTAAATGGTTTGGATTTCATGAGGTCTTTCACCTCTTTGTATTGGGCGGGAGCCTTTGCCATTATTGGGTCATGTACCGGTATGTATTGGCTGTTTAATTCTAGGAGACCACAAAGATTTATAAGGTATGAAAATGAATCTATCCTATCAATTTACTGATTATGATTCTGGTCATTATGAGCAAGCATTTGCTCTGCGTTATCGTGTGTTTTATAAAAAGCTGCAGTTGCCTGTTGAGTCAGTCATAGACGATAAGGAAGCTGCAGCTTTTCATGGCGTGGCAGTTGATATGGATATTGACCGAGTAGTAGGTTGTGTACGTCTTAGCTTAGACGATGACACTGCCCAGATTTCGGCCATGGTGGTCGATGAAGATTATCGCGTGAAGGGTATAGGGTCTGAGCTTCTTCAAATGGCAATTAATAAGGCTCGTGATTTGGGGATCAGCAAAATATTTTTGCATGGGCGGCTAACCGCTATTGAGTTTTATAAGAGACATGGATTTGTTGAGGTGGGTGGGATTTACCCATCCAAGCTGACAGGAGTGCTGCATGTGCGGACTTGGATTCATTTGATCATGGAGGCGGAAGATGAGCAGGCGTATTCTGGGGGTAATTTCGCTACTAGTACTGGTTTTGTTTTTATTTAACGGATTGGCTATGGGTGTAAACAGCAATGTAGAGAATAGTCGGTTTGATGTCAATAATCTACGTGCGACATCAGTATCTGCTGACGGGGTTGAACTGGTTTGGAATGGATATGACCAAGGACGTAAAGGCTTCCTGGTATATCGGCTTAATTTATATCAACCAAATGCAATTGCTCTTGATGGGGTAATAATTGGTGAAGTGAATGGCACCAGTTTTACCGATACAGCTTTTCTGCCTGCAACCAATTATTACTATTGGGTTGTAAGCAAAGAAACAGGTATATCAACCAATACAATCACAGTTAAAACTGACCGATTTTACTGGCAGAACCAGCCTACACAAGATTCCCCGATATCGGCTTGGGCATCTCCAGGTGCCTCGCTTTCAAAACTGAGACCGCAGTGCAAAGCGGTGTCTGATTCACAAGTGATGATTTCTTGGGAACGATTAGCAAACATCAGTTCATTAGAGATTTATCGGGGATGCACCAAAAGGAGTGGTGACAAGGTCCTGCTTGCTAAGAGGGGCGCGAATCCACCCGGTCATTACTGGGATGTAAAACTGGAGAACAATACCTGGTACACGTATAAGATCGTTGCGTACATGGCTAATGGGGAGCAGACGCAGGATACAGTTGATGTTAGAACGCTGCTGCCGCGGGATTGTGCACCGAACGGGCCCATAAACTCACATGACCTGGCCTTAAAGGTAGAACCTGTTTCAAATACTGAAACGGAACTATCCTGGCGTGTTTCTCCGGAAATAATAAGGGTGGAATTATATCGTTCAAATAATCTTCTAAAGGACTTTGCTGGTCAAATGCCCACAAAATATCGTGATCCTAACCTATGCCTAGATAATGTATGTACATACAAGCTGCGAGCAACTACGAACCTTGGTGAATATATCGAGCAGCAAGTCGAGATTAGGACCCCTGCTACACTTATTAAAATGTATGCGGGAAGTAATAACTGTTTTATTAATGGCAAACAGAAAAAGACTGCTGTACCGACACTCAGTAAGAACCGAAAAGCAATGATTCCACTGGCTACAATTGCCAACGGTTCGGGAGCTGTCTATGCATGGAACAAGGCGAATAATAAGGCCGTATTCCTT
>JBLNAX010000107.1:0-2964 GCA_050259595.1 Acidobacteriota bacterium
GAATCAAATAGACACCAGCTTTGACCATGGTACTGGAGTGCAGCAAGGCGGATACCGGCGTAGGAGCGACCATGGCTCCCAGCAGCCAGCTTTGAAAGGGGAACTGGGCCGCTTTGGTGAACCCAGCCAGCGCAAACAAAGCCAGTCCACCCACAAACACCGTTGAACTTACACCGAGGCTGCTGTTGACAACCGACATCAGGGACCCCGCCGCCGGGCCGAAATACCGGATCAGCATCGCCAACCCAGCAATTAAGGCCAAACCGCCAATGGAGTTGTAGAATAGAGCTCGCATGGCGTTGTTGCGCGCTTCCTCACTATTATCATGGCCAATCAATTGAAATGAACAGAGAGTAGTGGCTTCCCAAAAGAAATAGAACCAGAAAAGATTGTTCGAAAAGACCAGTCCGTTCATGATGCCTAAAAAGGCTATGAACCAGAGAAAAAACCGGCCATTACGGCCTTTGTTTTCAATGTGTTCCTCGTGTTCCTCCATATACTTGAGCGCATAGACAGCAATTATCGAACCAACTACCGAAATGACTAGATACATGACCACCGAAAGCCGATCGATAACGATCGATGGGACTATGGACATGTTAGGTTTGATAAAGAATTCGAGATATCCCAGGGAGACGATCTGCAGGACAGCTAAGGCCAAAAGCATCACATGGCGGCGTTGAACCGCGACAAACGTTATATACGCTAATATCGCTAGGTCCAGGGCCAGGATCACCCGGTCAAATTGCGGGTAGGCCATAACCTGAGGGTTTAACCCCACATGAAAATGCAGCCATCCGGCACTGATTATCAACACCACGGCGGTAGCTATAACGGTGATCTTGCGAAATAAAGAATTAGGGAAGATGTAGTTGGCGACTGCCACTACGAGGGGAAGAATAACAGCAAGTACTAATAAATTATTCCAATTCAGCTTCTTTTACCCCTTTTGTCCGGGGGACCCTAAGGCAAAAATGGTTCTAGAAGTATCTCATCATAACTATCAGCCTGTATGAACTGCTGAGTTCCGGGATGATCGCGCCGCTTTGCGACCAACTCGAGTAAAGAACTGTCAAAACCGGTCAAGCCCTTGCCGCTTTTGATCAAGCCTTCATTCTCAAGATAAATGAAGGTCGCACTGATCCCTGATGTTACGACGGAATATACTAGTTCCTCAGTATCCCCTAGTAATTCTGTGCAGAGGTAAAAGCGACAAATCAAGCTGCGCGCTGGATAAATCGAGCAGACCCGGTCCCTTAGAAACAAACATGGGCTGTACCTGAGCCGGGGAATGCCCTTAGCTCCCCAGGAATGGTCAAGAGCGGATTCCATAAACTCCTCAGGTGTCTGGCCGGTTTCCCGGCACATAGCCTTAAATGAAACAAGGTCCGGGATCACGAATGCCGAATTGCAGCAGTTGTTGAAACAGCCCTTGCAGGCCCCATCCTCGGTAGCATATTTCTTTACTACCTGCGGATCATCGGCCAGCGGCTCCCACGCTTTCAGCAGCTCGCTCAAAGTGGCGGTTCTGTCTACCACTTTTACCCCTAGACCTAATTTGCCATGTTCCTTTTCTTTGTATACCAGTATTTTATCTATGCCCACGCGACCCCTTCCCTGATCACCCGTGCCGGGTTGCCCCCCACCAGCGCCTTGGGCGGCACATCTCTGGTCACTACGGCGTTGTTGGCAATGATCGCACCTTCACCGACTTTGACTCCCTTTAATATCACAGCCCGAGAACCGATCCACACGTGATTGCCGATTTCTATTGGTGCTATCTTGGTTTCCAGCGGTTCACCTTCCATACCGATCGGATGTGAAGATGTATCCATCATCACCACATGCATGGAGATCGCACATCCACTGCCGATCCTCACTTCTTGCACCGCTAGGATCAAACTGCTCTCTCCAACATATGTGTTATCTCCTACATAGATCCTGGCACCATCGCCCAGAGCCATGTGTACAGATTTCTCAAGCTGTACCTCATTACCCACATGAACTTCCGCACCTTTGCCCTTGTCTATATCCCATGGATTGCGGGCACGGAGATTGGTTCCGTAGCTGTCTAGCTTTCGTTTTACCAGCCAGGTTGTGATCGTGTCACGAAGGTTCACTGCTCTTCCTCCTAATTACTGCGTTTGTTGGTTCAGTTAAAACGGCGTATATTATCAACTTTTGGGGATTTGGTATATTGTGTTAGACTTCAGTGGCATCCATCTCCGAGTTATCTTTTATGGCCTGGCGCGCCAATACGTCGCAACGTTCGTTCCACTCCACGCCCTTATGCCCAGGCACCTTGATGATCTGCACCTGGTTATTCCGCATCTGGTTGATCATGGCCAGCCACAAGTCACGGTTGGCTACTGGCTTTTTGCTCGAATTCACCCATCCGTTCTGCTGCCAGTTCTCGATCCAGCCTTTTTCAAATGCATTAACGACATATGCGCTGTCTGTAAATACCTTGACCGTCCAGTCCTTTACCTTGAGCGCCTTCAATCCTTCGACTACCGCCTGCATCTCCATACGCTGGTTGGTCGTTTCCGGGTCATAGCCGCTTATTTCCTTAACCTGCCCTTTATAAAGCAAAACCGCGGCCCATCCGCCCCTACCAGGGTTACCCGAACAGGCCCCGTCAGTATAAATCTCTATTTCTTTCATAGTACTCCCTAGCTGTGATGTGGATTCTTGCTAATTACTTCGACTGCCTGAGTAAGAGCAGTCAATACATCGAGGTGTGACTGAAACTCCAAGGCCATCGCCTTTGTGATCGTCTCGCCCCGCTCACTGGCGGCATACCGCGGCCTGAGCTTGTTCAATGCAAATGCCACCATATCAGCCCGGCATTTTTCACAGCCACAAGCATCCGGAGTTTTTTCCAGGACTTTGTTAAGCGTATCCCAGACTAATTGTTCCATGACATTTTTGACTTCCACCTTAACCCCTCTCTTCAGAGAAAAC
>JBLNAX010000108.1:0-64487 GCA_050259595.1 Acidobacteriota bacterium
TGAGACCGCCAATGAACTGCTCGATGAGACCGATTATCTGACCAGCTACGATCCCCCGGATATCAAGTATGCCTTCAATTCGGACCAGGGCCAGCAACGCCTGGCAGAAGCCATTTCTGCTCAGCTCAGTAATGTAGGTGTCAAAACTCAATTGCTCCCCGTTTCATGGGAGTCTTACCCAGATAAATTAAGCTCGATGAGCTACGACTTTTTCCGCCTGGGCTGGGATGCTGATTATCCGGACCCCGACGCCTTTTTATACCCTCTCTTTCACAGCAGCCCAACCGGGCTGTCTAACTTCACCGCATACTCTAATCCCCAGGTCGACCGCCTGCTGGAGTCGGCTCGTATACAAACCAAAAGCAACAGCGAAAGAATCAAGCTACTACAGCGAGCCGAGCAGATCATCATCGATGATGCGCCAATGGTCTGGCTTTTCCAGAAGGAAGCGGTCAAGCTGGCCGGGTCCAATACCGTGGGTTTGCAGGTCGATGGCATGGATATGATCGATTGGAGCACTCTTGGCCTTAAGGATGCCCCGGCAAAGTAAGGGAATAGCGGCCTTTTCCCGTAGACTTTAAACGTCATAGTCTGCCAGTTGACTCTCTTGCTTGTGCTAGCTATAATAATAGTTGCGACCAAAAATCTAATATCTATTGTGCGGCGGTGGTGGAACTGGCAGACACGTACGTTTGAGGGGCGTATGGGCGACCGTGCGGGTTCAAGTCCCGCCCGCCGCACCAAAAAATAACAATTAAGGGCTTTGTGAGTTTTGCATAATGTGAAACACGCAGGGCCTTTTTTATTTGGAATATCCCAGCGACCGTTATTGAAAAAACATGTTGTATAATTAATCCAGTTACATTATTTAAAGGAGCGTTTATGCCAGCATATTTCTCAGTTGAATTCTCATTCTATTATTCTAAGCTAACTCCAAACTTCGTACGGGACATTTATTCGGTGTTCTTTAATAACGGCTTTCCCTTTGTAGGTGGGTATTGGGTTGCGGACGGGAAGAAACTTGAGGAAATAATTTCTTGGAATCAACGACTATTAGAAAAGAAGTTTAAACTAGGATTAACGCAGAATGTTGAACATGACTACCGGCAAATTTTACTGCGTTCAGCAATGTATAGACACATGAGGCTTTTTTGGTTGATGCGGTCTAACTATATAGATTTATTCTTGTTAGTTCCCGAATCTGATGTTCTAATAGATTGCGAAAAGTTCTTAGAGGAACAGATAACTCCTTTGAGCGAGTTGGCTTGCAAAGTATGGGAAACTGGATTACCGTCCTTAATCCAAACAAGTCTCGAAATGGACTCAGGTGGTATTGAAATGAACAAAGTACTTCATGGAGGTAATGCACCAGCCTACAACCCTTTTGCAGTCGTGAAAAAGGAAACATATTCAAAGATCAAATTAATACCTGGCAATATTGATGTTTATGATATAAAAAGCGCAGGGATGCTAATAGTTGATCGCGCCAATATTACCCATTATCCAATTGAAACTTTAACTGATGAAAAATTAGAATCTATTCTTAACAATACTAATTTAGATGCAGATGAAGAATTGGAAAATATACTTCAGATATTAACTGCGATAAAAGATAATCGATTACTATCGTTGGTTAAAAGACTAATTAAATCATACAGATGGAAGAATCTATGGGAGGCAGCCTTGTGCTGCGCTTCTGCAATCGATTCTGAAGAAGCAGAGAATTTCTTTATAAACTTCTTGGTTAACGATGATAAACTACATCCCCGTCTTACTAATATCGCTGATGAATATCTGCGCAAAAGATAGTCACATGTTTAATTGAAATACCCCGTTTTAGGTTATTTCATAGTGTATCATTTTATGGTAATTGTACAGTGCATTTCTGACAAGCTCCCGCCCGCCGCACCAAAAGCAAATTAAGCCTTCGGGAAACCGAAGGCTAATCGATTAATTTAATCAGGCGAATGACAGGAGTGAAGATCAAGGCATTTGTAGAGAATGTGAGCGAAGCGTACTCTAGTACGTTGACTGAGCGGGCTCTGCAAATAACGCAGAGATTCGCTTTTGTCATCAGCCTGAAAGCCTTCTGGGAACCAGAGGCTTTTGAGTTTGTATAATCCTGGCCCACATTTGATAAAATACGCCAAGATGCATTACCGTTAAGGGATTATCTGTTATTTACTCAACGCAAAAAACCATGTAATTAATTCCATGTGTATGATAAAATGATTTAGGCCACAAGGCATTTAAGAAACGGAGGAAAATATCTTGGATCACAAACATGAATGCGGAGAAGACTGCGGTTGCGAACAAGAAGTAGAAGTTCTCGTCATAGCTGACGATGATGGTGTTGAGCATGAGTTTGAGCTTGTCGCGGAAATGGAGATCGACGAAAAGAACTATGTCGTGTTGATCCCTATCGATGATGAAGAAGAGCCAGAAGAAGAACCTGAAGTCATCATTATGCGCGCTGTATACGACGACGAAGACAACATGTCCTTAGAAGAGATCGAAGATGACGCAGAATGGGAAAAAGTCGAGGGCATTTGGAACGCTATGCTCGAAGAGGAAGAAGAAGTCGAAGAATAGGCTACTTCATAAACCACACTACGTTAATTGACAAAGCCTTCGCGATAAACGAAGGCTTTTTCGTTGCCGTTCACTATCAAAGTATGCCCTTGTCTTAATCCTTTCGAACAGCTATGCTTGCAGTAAAGGTTTTTAGGGAGAGGGATCAATGAAGAAAGTATACGTGATCCTGGCCATACTAGTGGTCATAGGATTGCCGGTAGCCGCTGTTCTTTATGTTTCAAGAAACACTGCCCCTACAGTCTACAAAGCTCGTGATCTGGGCATCCGTTTTACCCAGGCTGAGTTTACCGCAGCACAAGCTAAGCTGGATGGCATATTGACCGGCAAGCAAAGCACCTCCTCCTTTGATTCACGAGAGCTTACCTCCCTTCTAATAGAGGAATCACGGAAAGGCGCGCCTGTGCTTGATCCGCAGATAAAGATCAACAAAGACAATACGGTCGAAGTAGCCGGTCTGCTGGCCATGAAGAGGATCGAAGCCCTGGCTAAATCCGAGAAATCTCTGGAAGAAGTAGTGTTTTACCTGGGCACCAGGCATGATGTTCCCTTCTATGCTAAATTGAAGGGTTCAATTGAAAACGGCCACGGTAATATGCAGATCCTGCAGCTGAATATACAGGACTCTGATATACCAAACAGCATGGTTGCTGAAAACCAGGGCATGATCCTAGAGATGCTGGATAAAGAAATATCAGCCGCGGGCATATCTTCGATCAAGTCCAATGGCGGTACGGTGACTGTGCAGCGGGTGCCATAACGATACTGACAAATTTTTTCGGTTAAGAGGTTAGATATGAAATCACTGGTTCTGGCAGAAAAGCCAAGCGTAGCCCGGGAAATCGCCCGGGTATTAAAATGCAGCAGCAAAGGCAAAGGTTATCTCGAGGGGCAGCAGTATGTGGTTACATGGGCACTAGGCCATCTAGTGACCCTGGCCGAACCCGAAGACTATGACCAAAAGCTAAAGGAATGGCGATTGGAAGACCTACCTATGCTGCCGCAGAAGATGAAGCTTAAAGTCATCAGGCAGACCTCCCATCAATACCAGGTAGTTCGTGGTCTTATGAAGCGTCAAGATATCAAGGAACTTATCATTGCCACCGATGCCGGTCGCGAGGGCGAACTGGTAGCCCGCTGGATCATGGAAATGGCTAACTGGCACAAGCCGTTTCGCCGGCTTTGGATCTCTTCCCAGACCGACGATGCCATTCGTGATGGCTTTGCCCGGCTGCAGCCCGGGCCAGCCTATAACAACCTTTACGATGCCGCAGTATGCCGAGCCGAGGCCGACTGGCTGATCGGGTTAAATATCACCCGAACCTTGACCTGTAAATTCAATGCCCAGCTTAATGCCGGCCGGGTTCAGACCCCTACCCTGGCCATGATCGTAGCCCGTGAGAAGGAAATCAAAGAGTTCAAACCGGTCGATTACTGGACGGTCAGGTCCGATTTTGGCGGCTATTTTGGAGACTGGCGGGGCCCTAACGGGAACCGTTTATATGACCTGAATCAAGCCGAAGCCATCGAAGCCAAGGTCAAGGGACAGCAGGGGATCATTAAGGAAGTCAAGACCGAAGCCAAGTCCGAGCCCCCCCCATTAGCTTATGATTTGACCGAATTACAGAGGGATGCTAATCGGCGATATGGCTGGTCCGCCCAAAAAACCCTATCTGTTCTGCAGGATCTGTATGAGATCCGTAAACTGGTCACTTATCCGCGCACCGATTCGCGGTTCATAACTACGGACATCGTAGCGACTTTACCTACCCGGCTTAAAGGGATGGGAGTCGGCCCCTATGCAGCTTTAGCAAAACCGCTTCTAGGCCGTAATCTCAACCCGGGGAAACGCTTTGTAGACAACAGCAGGGTCACTGATCACCATGCAATCATCCCCACCGAACAGCCTCTGAACCTAACGGTTTTGAGTGAAGATGAGAAACGGCTGTATGACCTGATAGCTAGGCGTTTTCTAGCCGTGCTGTACCCACCACATCGCTATGAGCAGACCACCATTATCACTATGGTTAACGGAGAGAGCTTCTTTTCCCGTGGCAAAATAGAGACCGACCGGGGATGGCGTACAGTACAAGGCACTCCCCCCGATAAGGATGCTGCAAATGACGATCAGGTGCCAGAACAGTCGCTGACCCAACATCACAAGGGAGAAACTGTGGTGGCCAAGAGCTGTAAACTTGGCAAACATAAGACTCAGCCACCCGCCAGGTACAACGAAGCTAGCCTGCTTACAGCTATGGAACACTGCGGAAAATTGGTGGCAGATGAAGAACTACGCGAGTCGATCGGAAGTGGCCTGGGAACACCGGCTACCCGTGCCGAAATTATAGAAAAGCTGATCCATACCAGCTATATCGAACGTCATGGCAAGGAACTGGTCCCTACATCTAAAGGCATACAACTGATCGGTCTGGTCCCCCCTGCCCTGCGCTCGCCTGATCTGACTGCCCAATGGGAACAGAAGCTGGCCGATATCGCTCATGGCAAGGGAAAAAAGACAGAATTCATTACCTCCATTCGCCAGGAAGCCGAAAACATGGTGAAAAGTGTGCGCAGTGACGATGCTGTGTATAAGGCAGATAATGTAACAAGGAACAAATGTCCGATATGCGGCCGGTACATGCTGCTGATCAATGGTAAACGGGGACGCATGCTATCCTGTCCCGACCGTTCCTGCGGTCACCGCCAGCCTGAAAAAGAGGATCTGAACAAGCTGGGAGGTTCCAGCCGCGCCACTCAGAGGCTTGTTGCACAATTCAGTGACAAGGAAGAGCTTGGAACTAACCTGGGCGACCTCCTCAAAGCCGCAATGGCCAAGAAAGAGCAGAAAGAAGAATAAGAAGACGTAATTATAATCAAGAATTTTAATTCAGCCGCAAATCTGCGGCTTTTTTTATGCAAGCCTTAGCCCCTGCATAATATCCAGTCGGTATTCGAAAAATACAACTGACCAAAGCAATGGAGGTTATTCTAAAAATATGATCAGCAAACTTACCCATGTATCAGTTCCGGTAGATGATTATGAGCAAGCCCTGCGATGGTACACGGAAAAACTGGGGACTGAACTTAGGACAGACGGCACTTTCGGTCCAGGCTACCGTTTCCTGACCGTCGGCTTCCCTGAGCAGGATGATTTGGAGATAGTTCTTTTTAAGAATATGCCAGGTTCCCCTGAAGTAAATAAAGTCTCAGGCTGGATATTAGGAACAAATGATTGTCACAAAGAAGTGCAGGCCCTTAAAGACAAAGGGGTACAGGTAGTGATGGAACCCCAGGATGCTCCCTGGGGCATACAAGCCGCTTTTTCCGACCTATATGGAAATACTTTTATGCTGGTTGAGGCAAAATAATAGCCCCTGACGGCTTCTAAAACCCATCAGAGGCTATGCATACAACAAAAACTAGCCGAGCTCGGAAAAGCCCGAACCGCTGTTTATACCTCGGAATTCGAGGTACTCGTCATAACTCATCAGTTTATCGATGATCCCATCAGGTGTGATCTCAATGACCCGGTTGACTACTGTCTGCACTAATTGATGGTCATGTGATATCAGAAAAACCGTACCGGGAAAAGCAATAAGCCCGTTATTCAAAGAGGTGATAGACTCCAGATCCAGGTGATTGGTAGGTTCGTCCAAGAGCAGAACATTAGCATTGCTCAGCATCATGCGGGCAAACATACAACGGACCCGTTCCCCTCCCGAAAGTACATTAGTCTGTTTCTGCGACTCTTCACCAGCAAACAGCATTCGTCCCAAGAATCCACGGACATAGGTTTCTTCCTGATTGGGTGAATACTGGCGCATCCAGTCGACCAAATTCAATTTCGAGTTAAAATACTCGGTGTTGTCTTTGGGAAAATAGGCTTGACTAGTGGTCATGCCCCAGGTGACTTCACCGCTGTCGGCTTCCATCTCCCCCACCAGGATCTGCATCAATACCGTCTTGGCCTGTTCATTAGCCCCTACCAGGGCGATTTTATCGCCGCGGCTGATGACCATATTGATATCCTTTAGGACCTGTTCGCCGTCAATGGTCTTGTTAAGGTCTTTTACGGTCAGCACGTTGATGCTGGCTTCGCGCTCAGGTTTGAAATTGATCCACGGATAACGGCGCGAGGAAGGCCTTATATCCTCTAGATTGAGCTTCTCAAGCTGTCTCTTACGGGACGTAGCCTGCTTCGATTTGGAAGCATTGGCACTGAATCGCTGGATAAACTCCTGCAGTTCCTTAATCTTGGCCTCAGCCTTCTTATTTGCATCCTTCATTTGCTGGAGCGCCAGTTGGCTGGACTCCATCCAGAAGTCATAATTGCCTACATAGAGCTGGATCTTCCCGTAATCGATATCCGCAATATGCGTACAGACCCGATTTAGGAAATGGCGGTCATGTGATACCACAATAACGGTACTTTCTAAATCGTACAGGAAGTCTTCTAACCAAGATATCGAAGCAACATCCAGGTGATTGGTAGGTTCGTCCATCAGCAGGATGTCGGGATGACCAAACAAAGCCTGTGCCAAAAGCACCTTGACCTTTTCACTACCATTCAGTTCGTTCATCTTTTTATAGTGAAGTTCCTCGGTTATGCCCAACCCATTTAATAATGTAGCGGCTTCCGATTCAGCTTCCCACCCGTTCAACTCGGCAAATTCGCCTTCTAACTCGGATACTCTGAGACCGTCCGCCTCCGAGAAATCGGGCTTAGAGTAGAGGACTTCCTTCTCTTCCATTATGGCATATAAACGAGCATGTCCCTTGAGCACGGTCTTGATGACTTCAAACTCATCGAATTCGAAATGGTCCTGTTTGAGCACAGACAACCTCAGACTAGAGGGAATGATGACACTTCCAGCATTCGCATCGATCTCGCCGGATAGGATCTTAAGAAACGTTGATTTGCCGGCACCGTTGGCTCCGATCAGCCCATAGCAGTTGCCGGGGGTAAACTTGATATTCACATCTTCAAACAGGGCTCGCGCGCCGAACCTAAGGGTAATGCCACTGGTCGTAATCATGATGATACCACTTTCTTTTTATAATTGAATAAATAGACACAACCTTAGTATTATATCACAATCTCTGAAGAATGTAACACGAACTGTATTTAGAAGATGTTAATTATATCTCTGGAACAACCTTTGCCTGTGGGCCATTATCTGATAGGATGGTTTTAGGAAATTCTCGGATGCAATGGAGGGATTACTTTTGGATTCCGAACTTCTTCGTTATACAAAAACGACACTAAAACTGACCGCAGTATTACTGGTGCTGCTGATAATTTATCTGCTTTATGCCCATATTGGCGGGATCTTCCTCCGCATTCTCAAAGCTATCCCTGGATACATCGCACCATTTGTCATAGCATTGCTCCTGGCCATGATGGTGGAACCATTAATCGGCTTCATGGAAAAACGCCTTAAATTAGGACGCCGATTAGCTGCTTTCATCAGTATGATCATCGTTTTAGGCAGTTTGACACTAGTTATCAGCCTACTCATCAGCCGTTTAATAAATGAGCTGATCGAACTGTATGGCCTGCTCAACGGCCACTCATCTGAGCTGAGCTTAATGTTCTCCCAGTGGGCTCTGCGGGTTCAAGATCTATACCGGGGATTACATCTTCCAGCCACTGTGGAGCAGAGTGCCAGAGCTAATCTTGGTGGAATGCTAGATATTCTGACCAACATTACAATGACTGCCTTTGAAGGTTTAAAATCTTTCGTAGCTGGACTACCGGAATTCTTTATTTTGTTTATAGTAACAACGGTTGCAACCTATTTCATGGCCGCAGAACGTTCTAAGATCTGGGAAGGAATAATGCGTCCACTGCCTGAGCACTGGGAAGACAAGTCCCGCGATCTGATGACACGGATAATGGCGGCTTTCCTGGGATTTCTCCGCGCTATAGGCATCCTGATCAGCATAACCGCTATCCAAACCATTATCGGACTTCTTATTCTTGACGTTCCATATGCATTTACTTTAGGCTTAGTCATCGGCATCTGCGACATCATACCGTTGGTAGGCCCCGGTATAGTTTATATCCCATGGGTCATCTGGGAATTTGCCAATGGCCACACCGGCCTGGCCATCGGTTTGATCGTGGTATGGGTAACAGGGATCATCATCAGGCAGCTATTGGAGCCTAAAATATACGGTGATCAGCTGGGCTTACACCCTCTAGCAACGCTGGCTTCCCTGTATATAGGTATGAAAGCCTTTGGCGGGATAGGCATCATTCTGGGTCCGGTCACCGTGATCCTGGTTCTGGCCTGCATCCGGGCGGGCATGTTTGATTTTATGAAAAAGCGAAACCACCCAGAAGAATTAGAGTCAGCAGATAAAGTACAATAACTTGTCCAAGCACCAGGTATCAAAAGCCACGGTACGAGCCGCGGCTTTTGCTTTTTCACTTAAGTATTGATGGCTGCTGCGGTAGCACCCATGATCATGTGGACATGAGGCCCGACACCCGCCGGTGATGACACCGCATAGTAATAGTGATAATGCATAGTCGGCCCAGCAGCAAGGGCGGGACTTGTTACAATGTAATATTCGTGGGTATGACCGCTGTTGATGCTGGTTACGCCCTGTAAAGTATGGGTGTGCATGTCGACTCCGCCTGCAGCGGGACTGGAGACACCTTCATAGTTGTGGACATGTCCGAAATTCAGCGTGGTAATCCCCTTATAAGTATGAACATGCTGTCTCTCAAAAACCGCCATAAAACCACCTCCCGCTTACCATTTTATGCCAATAAGCGGCAATTGTTGCGAAGGCAAGTAGCAGGACTATGCCATTGAGTTAAAATGGCAAAAGGCTATCATATTCACTGACTTTATTCTGCTGTAGGCAGGGAATACTGAGCATATAACCAAAGGGGGCTTAAAGCTTGTCAAAAGTTGCACTAGTACGTTGTGAAAGCTATGATTACACACTGGTCAAGGCTGCCATAGAGCGCGGGCTGGATCTGATCGGTGGTCCAGCACAATTTGTCAAACCCGGGGAGAATATCCTGCTCAAGCCTAATCTGCTGGTCGGCGAGCCCCCCGAAAAGTGTGTCACCACCCATCCCGCAGTATTCAAGGCTGTTGCCGAAGTCTTTAGAAGTACTGGAGTCAGCCTAACTTACGGCGATTCTCCGGCCATCGGCAGTCCCCAAGGTGTAGCTAAAAAGGCCGGTCTCAGCACAGTTGCTGCGGAGCTCGGAATTGAGCTGGCCGACTTCGTGAATGGCCAGGAAATCTTCTGTGAAGAGTGCCTGCAGAATAAGAAGTTTGTCATTGCTAAAGGAGTGCTAGCCGCTGACGGCATCATCAGCCTGCCCAAGCTTAAAACCCATGGCCTGACCCGCTTGACCGGCAGTATCAAGAACCAGTTCGGCTGTATTCCCGGCGTCCTCAAAGGTGAGTTTCATGTAAAACTGCCAAAGGTGGAAAACTTTGCTCAGATGCTGGTCGATCTCAACGTTTTCCTAAAACCACGGCTGTTTATCATGGATGGCATCATGGCCATGGAAGGCAACGGACCTCGCGGAGGCCGTCCCCGGCCCATGAATATTTTGTTATTGTCAGCCGACCCGGTAGCCCTGGATGCGATAGTATGCCGCCTGGTCGGACTGCATCCCAGTTATGTCCCCACCATCGAACTCGGTATGCGGGCCAAAATCGGAACTTTTAAGGATAGCGAGATCGAGCTGGTGGGTGATGACATAGACAGCTTCATGGCCAAGACCTTTGATGTAAAGAGAGAACCAGCCCATTCCCGCAACATTCCTCGAATACTGAACAATCTCCTGGTGGCCAAACCTGTCATCGACGAATCCAAGTGTATTCAATGCGGGATCTGTGTGAATGCCTGTCCTGTAGCCCCCAAAGTGGTAGACTGGGCAAAAGGAGACAAGACCAAGGTGCCAGTATATGATTATAATAGGTGTATTAGGTGCTATTGCTGCCAGGAAATGTGCCCAGAAAGTGCGATAACAGTGAATTCACCATTTCTACGGCGTACCTTGAGCAGGCTGAAGCGGAAATCATAGAGCAAATGAAGCATCGGAGGTAATACATAATGCGCTACGAAGGCAATATTTTTCGTCCTTTCAGTGAAGCCAACAGCTATCTTCTGCAGTGTACGATCGGCTGTTCCCATAACGGATGCACATTCTGCGGCATGTATAAGGATAAAAAATTCAGGATACGCAGCCTGGAGGATATCAAAACTGATATAAATATGGCCAAACAGCACTATGGAGACCTGGAAAAGGTGTTCCTGTGCGACGGCGATGCTATCTGCATCGAAACCGACATATTGCTCGAGATATTGAACACCCTATACTCTACATTCCCTTCGCTCCGCCACGTGGGCGCCTATGTCGGTCCCAACAGCACCCTGGAAAAGAGTATGTCCGAGTTGACGGCTCTCCGAGCTGCCGGACTGACCAAAGGTTATCTGGGGGTGGAGACTGGTGATGATGAGCTGTTGCAGGCGGTAAACAAGGGAATAGGCTACGACGGGATGCTGGCCGCCGGGCAGAATCTGGTCAACGCCGGGATCAATCTATCGGCCATGGTGCTGCTGGGTTTAGCTGGGAAGGGACCGGCATCCCACAAACACGCCATGGAGACGGCTCACATAGTAAATGAAATGAAACCTCAATATCTGGCAGCCTTGACCGTTACTCCAGTTCCTGGAACGGCTTTATATCGTCAGGTTCGTGAAGGAAGCTTTCAGGTGCTCGATGCTTTCGATACCTTGGCAGAAATGAAGATAATGTTCGAGAACATAACCATTGATGATTTGAAATTCGTAGGTTCCCATGCCTCCAACTACCTGCCGGTAAAAGGGACCCTTCAGAAAGACAAACCCGAAATGCTGGCTCTCGTCAATTCGATTCTAGAAAGCCGTGATCCCAGATATCTGCGCAGTGAAGGTATGCGAGGTCTGTAAGAAAGGCAAAAGCGCAGCCTGTAAGGACCGCGCTTCAACCCGATGACAATAGCAAATCTCTGCGTTTAAAACTCAGTTCTATGAACGTACCTTATCACTGAGTTTTCCCATACCTTGACCATCACTCCTGTCATCAGCCTGGCTAAATGTTGAGTAGGTTATTTGAGCAGGTTTAAACTGCTACTGCCGTTTGGCTCTCAGGAACCGGCATCTTGTTGCTGGGCTTCCAAATCTTCATCTGTTCCGCTTCCTTGATCAATTCATCACGAAAATCTGGATGAGCGATGCTGATCATGGCTTCTGCCCTTTCCCAGATGGAAAGCCCTTTAACATTAACTTTGCCGAACTCAGTCACTACCCAGTTCACCATGGTCCGGGGTACGGTAACTATCGCCCCCGGGGTCAACAGTGGGCGTACCCGTGAATGAAGCACTCCATCTTTATCCTTATAGGTGGAATTAAATGCCAGGAAACTCTTGCCGTTGTGTGACTCATAAGCTCCGATAACAAAATCCAACTGCCCGCCAGTCCCCGAGATTTGGCGCAGCCCCTTGGACTCCGAGCAAATCTGGGTCAACAGATCTATTTCAAGTATATTGTTGATCGAAACAAAATTATCGTTAGCTCGGATCCTATTTGGGTCATTGGTGTATTCCACCGGGCAGGATGCCAGACGCGGATTGTCATGGATAAAATCATAGGTCTTCTGGGTGCCCAGGCAGAAAGTATAAGTTGACTTGTACTTGTCCACGCCTTTCTTCGCGTTGGTTATTTTTCCGGCTTCGTACATCGCTACGAACGAATCGCAGAACATCTCACTTTGTATGCCCAGATCACGCAGATCAGAACCAGCCAGCATCATGCCAATGGTATTAGGCATAGCACCGATACCCAACTGAATACAAGCACCATCAGTCACTTCTTCGACTATGTATTCAGCGATTTTCATTTCTGCGGCACTAGGCTCCGGAGATCCCGGCAGCGCAAAAACCGGTGTATTGGACCCTTCAACGATATAATCTATCTCACTGATATGAAAACCCTCTTCGAAGCCGCCTAAGCAACGCGGAATATTGGGGTTGACTTCTACAATGCGTAACCTAGCATTCTTGCCCATCGAATAGCTGTGCGAATTTGCCACACCGAAATTGAAAAAGCCTGAACTATCCATAGGTGCCACCTGTGAAACCCAGGCATCGGCCCATAGATGGCGATAGTAATCCCGGTTGCCAATATAATTTGCTTCATGATAATTGAATGGCCGGTGGACACATAGTCCAAAATCTGAAAGCTTGCGGTCTAATGCTGTACAATACCAGCTGCCGTATTGGAAAGTGGTCTGCTGGGGGTCGTTTTTAACTACCTCAGGAACTGGCAGTACCCCTCCTGTAGCCCTGATCGTAACATTATTCAAAGTCTCATCACTGGCCCGAGCCCCTAAAGCCTGATCGAAGTCGACTGGTTTAGTGGCAAACTGCCCATATTCTACCACCATTCCTGACTCAACCAACTGGGCTGCCTGTTCCGCTGTGATCAGCTTTTTACGATACTCCTCCATATAAGTGCTCACACAAAGCTCCCCTTTCAATCATCACATCTACTATCTGAATATTGCAAAGATTGTGCCAAGCATCATTAAAAGAGGAAAATAGTCTATTATCATACAGAGAAAGAATTGTAAAGACTGCCGTATACCGGGCCTGATAACTAAAAGAATTAATGAGCTGACTGGATGGATGGCAAATAAGATGGGAGGTGGTTATTCTCGTCCATGTTGCATTTTTACAACATTGCATTACATTGCCGCAACATGCGTTTATTATTCAAGCAGGTCATATTTTTTCATTTTCCGGTACAGCTGGGTACGGTCAATGGCCAGCAACTCGGCTGCTTTATTGCGATTCCAGCGTGCTGACTGCAGAACTTTGAGTATATGTTCCTTCTCGGCATTATCGAGAACCGATTGTAAATCCAATACCCCCGTTACATCAGTATCACCTACTTTATTAGCGAATTCCGGAGGTAGATGCATGACTTGAATGACATTGGACCCTGCATTCAGGCAGGCTCGCTGCATTATATTGCGCAGTTCACGCACATTGCCCGGCCAATCATGTTGGGCAAATATCTGCAGTACCTTGCTGTCGACACTAGTAGCAGCGGTCCCCAGTTCGTAATTACAGTTATCAATGAAATGTTCACAGAGCAGTGGTACATCCTCGATCCGCTCACGCAGAGCCGGTATCTCGATCTGGAAGGCATTGATTCGGTAGTATAAGTCCTCGCGGAACCGTTTATCCTTGACCAACTGTGGCAGATCCGCACTGGTGGCACTGATCACACGCACGTCCACCAGATTCACATGGGTGCCGCCCACCCGATCTATCTCCCCCTCCTGCAGGACCCGCAGCAGTTTGGCCTGCATGTGATATGGTAGCTCGTTGATCTCGTCTAGGAATATGGTCCCACCGTGAGCCAGTTCGAATTTACCGGGTTTACCACCCTTTTTGGCCCCGGTGAAGGCCCCTTCCTCATAACCAAAAAGCTCGGATTCCACCAGATTCTCAGGGATGCTCGCACAGTTGATGCGGATAAATGGCCGATCCCGGCGCGGGCCCGCCTGGTGAATGGCATGGGCGAACAGTTCCTTGCCAGTCCCGGTTTCACCGGTAATAAGCACCGGGGCTTTGGTCTTCACCATGCGCCCGGCGTTGTCCTTGGCCGTCTCAACGGCTGTACTGCTGCCAACGATGGAATCAAAAGAATACTTGGCACCAGACAGCTTGCGCAGTTGCGATTTATAATATTGAAGTTCACGCCCCATATTTCGGACATGATCCCCGAACTTCTGAGCTTCGTCCAAGTAACGGAATACACATACCGCGACCGCCCCTACAATGCGGCCTTCGGACCAGATCGGCACACGTGATACGAAGACTGTTTCCGGACCGGCTTGCCACAGGTCGATATAAACCGGCTTGCCCGTGGAGATGACCTCCATCATGCGGCTGTCCGGCCAGATGTCCAGTACGAATTGGCCCAGCACTTTATCCTGAGGTATGCCAGCCACCTCGGCGTACTTTTCTGTATAGACCAGCACGCGGCCTTTTTCGTCAACCACCAGCGCCCCATCAAATCCATTCAGCACTGTATCCAGCGCGTTGCGGGTCTTTTCCGGCAGGTTGCCCAGCTTCACAGTCTTCACCTCTTATCCCAAGAGCTTACTCTAAGTTTAACATAAGAGGTGTCTATTTCGTGCCGGTTTACTTTCCACCGCGGTATATGCCCCGGCGCCTGAATATGGTGTATAGTGCTGCATCATATTTATTGCCATATAGGTTACTAGCCGCCAGTATGAGGGCATCCGCGCCATCCTGGAAATCAGAATACTGGTTAAGGTAATGGATACTCTCGATCACTGCTGTATCGGCCCGGGTTGCCCCCATCACCGCCCGCGCCTGCCACAGGCAGGCTGACCAGATCTCGCCATCGGCATGCTCTTCGCCCTTCATGTCACGCGGATAGCTTTTAGAGCTATCGAGCCGCCGCAGGTAATCCTTGGGCCCATCTTCAGTCCCCTTCGCATCCCATTGCATGAGTTTAGGCTTGCGGCTGGCACTTTTATATTTGGCCAAATAAGACCCAGCCAGGTAATCAGAAAACCCCTCACCCATGGCCCGCGCTTCCTTGCCTTGCCCAAAATCAGGCACGATCGAATCTTGCACAGCATGACCGTATTCGTGTATGATCACTTCGGCATCTTCCCCATCATCGACCCCTCCATCGCCCAGCACCAGCATATTGGCACCTGGCGATGGGTCATACCAGGAATTATCCTCATCGGTTCCGTGCGCATTTACATTGATCGGCCGGGGCCCCACTCGCAAGGCATCCTTAAAGCCCAGTGACTGCAGATAACGTTGATATGTATCGATATGGTAATAGGCCATGGTCTCTTCAAAACCGCTTTCGTGACGGTCAAACAAGAATTGCTGAGTAGGCGAGTATGCCGTCCGAGGGGTTGCCGTTGTATCTACATATGACCCCTTAAGATAGCCACTGCCGTTCAATCCCTTCAAATCTACGGCAATATAAGCATTGTTGGGCACTGATGCTGCCGAATCATTCTGGTCCCGCAAGTAGTCATTGTTTAAAGACACCACCGGATTGGGCATAAAAACGCGCCCCTGGCCGGTCGCCTTCCAGATCACATTCCTCTCCTCGATCAACTTGCCATTATTACGGTCAAAAAACAGCACCCATGAAGCAGCCGGGTTTCGAGTACCAAATCTCACTTTGAGAGCATGTATATGACCGCCGTCGTAATGCAGCAAAACTTTCTCTTTGATGACCGGCGTACTCAACGTCCCGTAAGTCATTATTTTCTTATTAATTACATGCTGGAAACGATCAAGCCCCCTCCTCTCCGCGATTTCGGGGATAGGCACCGCATCGTTCTTGATCATAAAAACCTTTCGATCCTTGTTAACATGCACCGCCACCCAGGCACTATGGGCCGGGATACCTTTATAGTGCTGCTGAAACAGTATGGTACTGCCGCCTAAGCTCGGCACGATCCTTTCAAATACTAAATGCTTGATAACACCCTCCATCTGCAGGTCCCGGGCATTTTCCCTTAAGAATTCAACAGCTGACTTCTCTAATGGTAAAGCTAATGGTTCGCTAAGAAAACCGTATACTTTCTTAATCTTCTTTAACTGACGATCATATCGGATTTGTGCTTTTATTAAGTCAATCAAAGATCATCCCTCCTTCTTTCTTACCGAATCACTCCATAATTAGGATGGAATACACAGTTAATGGTTATTTATGCTGCCTGATGCCGCATGTTGAATCCCATTGCCGCTCCAACACATTCGTAAAAAGTACAGCGGAGCTTTGTTGCCCCGCTGCCCTGGTTGGAGTACCTACCTATGATTGGTTATTTCTTAATAAAGGGTGGCGATCCCGGGCTGCTAGGGCCCATCGGCATATTTCCCTGTTGGTTTTTCCAGCCCCATTTACCGCCCCATTTACCCCATTTGGGGCCGAACTTGCCCCACTTTGGCCCGAATTTGCCCCATTTTGGCATACCCCAATACATGAGGATTCCCCCTTCCAAGGATTTATACAAGAGAGTCCTACTCTCTATATATTGTATTTAGGCCCCTGGCAAATGTTACCATGCGCACGATGGCTCTCCTACGACTAACAGTTCACTGAAAATGAGAGGAACCGTAACAGTCATTGCTGGCATTTAATACCAATATATGATATAGGGGGTGTTGCCGTTGATGTACTGGTTTGAAAACATGGAGGAAAAGCACCGAATACCGGTAATCGACCTGTACAACTATTATGTTGATCATGGATATTCGGTATTTCACGAGCACAATGTAGGTTACGATTTTTTCGATCAGTTTGTCGGTAAGTCCGATGAGTTGCCAAAAATAATCGTGAAAAGTTTCTGGGGGAGGGTCGTCGGGTTTGCCTTTCTCAAGCCGTTTCAAACGCCCCAATCCCAAGGCAAAACTGCCGAAATAAGCAGCTTTATTAGCCCTGACTTTACAGGCAAAGGAATCGGCACCGAGATACTCAATTATATGTTTGATAAAGCCAGGAACCTGGGTCTCAAGTCAATTGTCGCCTCTGCATCTTCCCTAAATCACGGCAGTATCAACCAGCTCCGAAAATACGGGTTCCGTGAAAATGGCTCGATGAATCGTGTCGGCATTAAAAAAGGTAAGGTTTTCGACGTTGTTCTCATGCGCAAGGACACTTGATCAGTGAGATAAAAAGGGGGATTGCGGTGCGGGATTCAGCTGAAAACACTAGAACTATCAGATTAGTTGCAGTAGGCGACATTTTACTGGGGCGCGGCGTAGGTACATTCATAAAAAAACACAGCCACGATTATCCTTTCAAGGCCGTGTCTAAAGTCTTACAAACCGGCGACATTGTAATCGCCAATCTGGAATGCCCGGCGACGAATAAAGGCTATCCAGTGGTCAAACCGATCACATTCAATAGTGATCCCCGTTCTCTTATGGCCATAAAAAAGGCTGGTATTACTATGGTTTCCATGGCCAACAACCATGTTCTGGATTATGGGCGCACAGGACTGTTGGAAACAATGAAGCATTTACATCAATCTGGGATATCATTCTTCGGAGCGGGTCGTAATGCTCGGGAAGCGCATACTCCTCTAATCGTAAATAAAAACGGGATAAAAATTGCTTTCCTGTCTTACTCTGCATTTCCTTATGAGGGGATCTCATATGACCATGCCCGGGCTAATATTGCACAAGGCTGCAAAAAGGCTATTATCAGCCAGGACATACAGGCCGTAAGAAATAAGGTCGATCTAGTCATCGTCTGCTTTCACTGGGGCCGGGAGTTCCGCACTACCCCCACCGCCCTGCAAAGAGTGCTGGCTCGAGCTACGATCGATGCAGGGGCTGATCTGATTATTGGACACCATCCACATGTGCTGCAGCCACCTAGCTATTATCGCGGTAAACTGATACTCTACAGTCTGGGTAATTTCGTGTTTGACCAGACAGAGCCTAAACAATCAGAGAGTGTGATCTTTATCTGTGATCTGACTCCGGCGGGCATTCGCAATATCAGATTCATACCCGTGAAAATCAGCAATTGCCAACCCCGAATAGTGGGATGCCGGCCATAGAAGCCAGTCGATCAAATCACGCCAAGATCACCATTTCACCGGGAGGGAGGTCGATTCTTACCGAGCATCGGCCATCCTCCTCGACTCTTACTGGGACCAGCGGATGTTCGGCTTTATCGATGTTCTTGATTATACCATCGCTCCAATCGCCGCGATAAAGGACCCGCATCCGTGAACCAGCTGGATGGAATTCGCAGTATACAGTTACATCAGCACCCCGGCCTTCCATGCCATTGGTGTTGAGCACTATCAGGACTTCCTTGTCTACCAGCACGCGGGTCCAGGCCACTAGCTCCCCAGCTTCCGGTATGGCAAATGGCCGACCCAGGTACGAAGTCTCCATAAGGTACTGCCGCCCACGCCGCAGAGCCAGTCCGATCTTATCAGGGCGGCTGCGGATCTTGGCAATAGCTGATATACGCAGGTATGTGGGGTGATCGGGGTCAAAGAAATGACAGCCCTTGGTGCCGAAAGCCCCAAATTTCCCGCCAAACATGGCTTCCCGGAAGTAGCGGTCAGCATTAGCCGGCCAGCCATCATATGGCTCAAACTCATTATCATGATAACTGACATTTCCATCAAAAGCCTGTTCCGTACCATAGTAAATACAAGGTATACCTAGGGTCGTCAGCTGCACACCAACGGCATGGGCCACTTGGTGATAACTGTTGGGTGTGGCATTGAAAGCGGCGAAGCGCTGTTTGCTGTGCCGCACCATATCATGGTCATCGAGGATAGATATATGATAACGGCCAGTCTCCCGGTGACTGCCAAGCAAAACATGTCCAGAATACTGAGCGAAGAAATCCTTGGGATCAACGAAGCCCTTCACCATACCCTGCAAAAGATCTGAAGAATTGCCGATATCCAGCACCATATCAAGGTTGCGGCCAAAGACATCCAAATAGCTCTTCTGCATATGCTCACCGCCAGCTACTTCCCCGGCCAGCAGGAAGTTTTCCTTACCAATCGATTCCGCGTATTCGTGCAGCGCGTTACAGAAAATGCGGGAGACTTCCCAGGGCAGGTGTTTGACAGCATCGATGCGGTAACCATCGCAGTCAATCAGGCCGATCCAGTACTGATAAACCTTCACGATAGCCTGCAATACTTTCTTATCCTCAAAGTTCAAATGCTTTAATTCATAAAAGTCCCCACGCCGAAACTCCACATCATCATCCAGCGGGTCTTCATCTTCATCCGGGTCCCATCGCTCGATTTGCCCAGCCCGGGTATACCACTCCGGATTCTGGAATTCACGCGGCCAAATGCCATCATCAGGCGTCCGCACTACTGTACTGCTGCCACCATTGGCGGTACGCCAGGCCCCGAAATCATAAGGTGGCTCGATCCGGTAGGGCAGACTGGAGAGTAGATGGCCGTCTTCGCGGTAAAACCAGTTGTTTCCGGTATGATTGATCACGATATCGAGTATAACGTACATACCCCGTTTGTGGGCCTGATCGATCATTTCAATGAGGTCTTCCACCGTACCGAAGCGCGGGTCAACATCAAGGAAATTCTGAACCCCATAGCCATGGTAGGTTTCGAGATCCGGGCGCTGTTTCAGGACTGGCCCGATCCACAACGTGGTCACCCCCAGATTCCGAAGATAATCCAGTTTGCTGGTGATGCCTTTGATGGTCCCTCCCTGAAAGGTGAGGCCTGCCTTCATCCATTCCCCTTTATCAGGTGCTTTGAACTTATCAGATGCGTTACGATCATACAAAGGATAGTTTTTCTCCTGGCCATTGCTGAAACGGTCAGGCAGCAGCAGGTAGACCACCTGGTCACGCCAGGTTTGGGGACTGGGAAAGGCCTTTTTACACAAATCAAGATCGATCGCTGATAGTGAATCAGGAACCGTGCTTTGCAGCATCTGTTTTCAACTCCGAATCATAATAAATGCTGCTTTTATTCTTGGTCATAGTGGGGCCAGGTATGTATGAGGGGAAATAAACCGCAGATTTCTTCAAAACCCGAGAATTGTTTAGCTGCTAAACACCTGATAAAAACCCTTTTATCGCATCCCAATACTGTCTGGTATCGATGATCGTACCGTGATCGGCGCCTTGCACGACCACCAGTTGGCTTTTGCCGCCCCACTTATCCAGGAGTGCTCGTGAGTGCCAGTTGGGAATCATGGTATCATTGGTGGCGATCAGCATGAGCAGTGGGGTTTTGATAGATGGAGCCCGACTGATAGAGTCGAACGGATGCTTGATCAAAGGACGTATTGGTATTAAAGGATAGGCTTCCTGCGCCACGCTGGCTACACTATCGTAAGGTGTAGCCAGGATGACACCATCTACGTGGCGATTCTGTGCTAGATAAACAGCCACCCCGGTCCCCAAACTGCGGCCCATTGTCACTATTTGGCCATTCCTGCCTATCCGGGCTGTAAAATGATCATAGATTGCCAAAGCATCACTGAACAAAGCTCTTTCACTAGGCCGGCCCTGACTCTGCCCGTATCCACGGTAATTGATCAAAACTATCGACCAATCCTTCAGTACTTGGACATCGCTGACCATGTGCGATACTTCTTCCATATTACCGCCGAAATAAATGAGCAGATGTTGGCTGTCGGCGGCACTATTTTTCACCAACCAACCGCGAATAACCTTACCATCCTGCATGGTTAGGCTAACATTATCAACGTCGGGATTGTTCGCAGCAATCTCATCCACAGTAGCCTGCAATATAGGCTGAGGAAAGAAAATCATGCTGTCTTGATAAGAATACATCCACAAGCCGAACAACATCCAGCAGACCACAAATGCCAGGACGGCCCATGGAATATAGAGCAGTTCTTTCTTTATGAATCCTAATATACTATCCATAGATGTTTTTGCCATCTTTCTTTGCGCAACACGGATCAATCAGGCACTATCATGACTTTGATACAGCCATCTTCCTTGTTGGCAAACATATGATAAGCGTCGATGATGCGCGAAAGCGGCATCTCATGGGTAATGATCGGCGTTAGATCTAGATGTTTAAGTTCAATCAGCTTCATAAGGCGGCCCATCTGATCCAGGTTGACCAGACCGGTTGTAAATGATAGATTCTTCAGCATCATCTTGCCGACAGAGATCTCAAAACTCATTGGTCCTACACCGACATTCGAAATGATCCCGCCCTGCATGGTAGCATCAATACAGTCCTGCATAGTGGAAGGAAGCCCTACGGCATCGAGTGATACATCCACTCCCCGCTTACCAGTGATCTTCTTGATTTCTTTAACGACCTCATCACGAGCAGGATTCAGCAAGTGGGTGGCGCCCAGCCTTTTACCCATTTCTAGGCGGTTGTCCTCATAATCGACCAGAATGATCCGGCCTGGTGTAAACAATCGAGCACAAGCCACAGCGCATAATCCCACCGGACCGGCACCAAATATCGCAATATCGTCGCCAGGCTTCAATTGGCCATTGGTGACCCCAAAATACCCGGTGGAGAGGATGTCGCCCACCAGTAAAGCCTCCTTGTCAGTTACCGAGTCCGGAATCGGGACCAACCCAACATCAGCGAAAGGCACTCTTACAAACTCCGCTTGTCCTCCTGAAAGGTTACCTTTTGGGGTGCGCCAGCCAAACATAGTGCTGCTGGTGCATTTGTATGTATCGCCAGTACGGCAGCCACGACAGGTACCGCAGAACGGAATAGCTGGAACCGCTACCCGCTCGCCGGCTTTGAATCTTTTTATACCAGGCCCTACCTCATCAATGACCCCGACAAATTCATGGCCCAGGATAAAGTCCGGTACGTAGAATAGTTCGCCCTTCCAGAAGTGCAGGTCAGAACCACATATCGTGCCTGCAGTGACCTTTACTATTACATCGCTATTGTCTATGATCTCAGGTTTGGCAGTGTCCTCAAGCGACAAGTGATTGTTTTCCTTCAAAAATAAAGCCTTCATTGTTTCGCCCCCCGTTATTTATGACCTCTGTCCTTCATTGTACTTGATTTTCCCAGAATAAAAAAACCCTCCGAAGTATGCCCCAATGGGTTTGACGATTTCCTTCGCATGATGCATCTAAATATATGACATTCAATGTAGGATTTCCAGTTTTTATGTCGAAGTTTACATTATTATTGATTTAAATTAATTCGCAGCTTCTTCACAACTATCCCATAGATCATCTCAAGCCTTATTCCGTTATGTTTTTGGTTCCAGTCAGGCCCACGGCCATGAGCCTCGATCCTTAGATCTATGTCATGAACTAGCAAAGGGAGGGGAATAAATGAGGACTTACCATGAAGAGTACAAACGCAAGCTGATTTCCGCCGAAGAAGCAGCACAGCAAGTAAGGTCGAACGACATCGTAGACTATGGCATGTTCGCCACCAAGCCCATTGATTTTGATGCAGCGCTGGGAAAAAGAGCCGGTGATGGGTTGGAAAACGTCTCGATTCGCGGCACTGGCACCATTTTACCGGTTCCAGAAGTAATCAAGAATGATCCTTCGCAGAATACTTTTCAATATTTTAGCTGGTATTTCACAGCCCTTGACCGCAAAGCCTGTGATTATGGCCTGGTCTGCCATGCACCATTCAATTACCACGAAGCGACGATCCTCGCATATAACGAGGATTTCTCACACATATGGCCCCAGGTCTGGTGCTCACAGGTTACGCCTATGGACCCCAGCGGTTGCTTTAATTTCGGCCTGGGCAACTCACATAACCGCGGTATGGCCTTAGGTTCCAGAACTGCAATTGTGGAAGTCAACACCAATATGCCACGCTGCCTGGGCGGCAGTGATGAATACGTTCATATCAGCGAGATCGATTACATAATCGAGGGCTCCAATTCTCCAATATTCACGATCCCTCAAGCCGCCGAACCAACCCCAGCCGAGCGTAAAATGGCAGAGTACATCGTAAATGAAGTTGTTGATGGGGCCTGCCTGCAACTGGGCATTGGTGCCCTGCCCAACCTTATAGGCAACATGATCGCCGATTCTGATTTGAAGGACCTGGGTATTCAGAGCGAAATGTTCTGCGATGCCTTTGTTAAAATGTATGAAAACGGCCGGGTTTCTAATAGTCGAAAGGCCTTGGACCGTCATAAAAGCACTTTCTCGTTTTGTTTGGGCAGCCAGGACACCTACGACTTTTTGCACGAAAACCCGCGCTGTGCTTCTACGGCGGTGTACAACACGAATGCCCCGGAATACGTGGCCCGCAATGACAATGTGGTCTCCATCAACAACATACTGGAGGTCGACCTGCTGACCCAGGTATGCTCGGAAACATTCGGCCTGCGGCAAATATCGGGCACCGGCGGGCAGCTTGATTTTGTGGTCGGGGCGTTTCACTCCAAGGGCGGCAAGTCATTCCTGGCCTTCAGCTCAACTTATAAAGATAAAGAAGGCAAGGTTTATTCCCGGGTCAAACCTTTGCTGACCCCGGGTTCAGTCGTCACCGTTCCCCGTACTCAGGTACAATTCCTGGTTACCGAATATGGTATGGCCAATATGAAGGCTAAGTCGATATGGGGCCGGGCTGAAGCGCTCATCAACATCGCCCATCCCGACTTTCGCGATGAATTAACGCAATCCGCTAAGGATATGAAGATCTGGTCACGAACTAATCGGATACCTTTCTAATGAGGAGCTAACTAAAGAACAAAACTCCCCTTAAAGGGGAGTTTTTTATTGTTGCTCATATTGTTAAGGCTACCCAAAGCATTTCCTTAGTATCTCCACTAGATCATCCTGCTTGACTTCACGGATATTATAGGATGTGCTGCGCTGCTGCATGGCCAGTTCCGCAAATTGCTGCATCTCCTCAATGCTCAACGTCAGCTTATTGGTCATCAGACTGTCTATCAATGCACCGAACTCATCTATACTCTCTAGTCCGAGCTGATTTAGGACATTCTTTATCTTATCACCGGCAAAGGGGTAATTATAAGTAAAGTATTCCTGCATGAGGAGCCCGTTGGCCAGGCCATGCGGCAGTTCCTTGAAATAGGTAAGAGAATAACCTAAGCCGTGGACGATCGTGGTTCCAGTCTGGGCAATAACCATCCCGCCCAGCATAGATGCATACAGAAGCTGTTCGCGCGCGGCAAAATCCAGGCTGTTTGCAGATAGCTTAACAGCACAATCGCCAAATATCCTGATCGCCTCCAATGCCAGAAGATCGCTGACCGGGGTGCAGCGCCGGCTAAGATAGCCCTCAACAGCATGAGATAGCGCATCTACAGCCGTATTGACCGTTACCTCATAGGAGGCACTGGATGTATACCGGCTGTCTAGGAAAGCCGCCTTTGGTATCGTTTCATCATTACCAAAACTCATCTTAGTCTGTTTGTCCGGCCGTGTCAAAATGGAATATGGAGTTACTTCGCTGCCGGTACCGGCCGTGGTTGGGATAACTATCACCGGCAGTGGGGTTTGGGCAAATTCGTTATTAAATAGATCAAGCGCTGTAATCTCATTTACCGCCAGAACCGCCACCGCCTTGGCCGCATCGAGCGGTGAACCCCCACCGATGCCAATAATAAGGTCGGCCCCACAAGCCTGGGCCGCTTTACCAGCCGCCTCGACAGTTGCAAGCGAAGGATTATTCTCGATCTTATCATAAACAGTGCAAGGCATATCGAGCGATTTCAGGACCTCCACAACGTCAGCCAGAGCCCCGCTTTCACGGCCTGATCTCGGGCCTGTAACTATCAATGCTTTAGTACCGTACTTACTAAAAACACTTGCATTCTGCTTTACTACATCTGCTCCGAAAAATGCTGCAGTTCCTAAGTTAAATTTAAACTGCATTACTGCATCCCTTCTCTCTATGTATTCTGTGCTGCTATGACATATATGGTATACATAAATCATACAGAATATTTTGGTCTA
Source organism: Acidobacteriota bacterium (assembly GCA_050259595.1). GTDB lineage: Bacteria > Bacillota > Syntrophomonadia > Syntrophomonadales > DTU052 > JBLNAX01. Next base: position 25,114 of record JBLNAX010000108.1, read on the forward strand.
GACAACCTTGATGTTCGCAATCTGATTATTCGCGATTACTGAACTGGTCTTCGGGTTAAATTAAATCTGGAGGTGCTACGATGAGATTGATTGCTAGAATGGTCGACCGGGATCAGATCGGCGCCCTGGTCGACAGCCTGAAGAATGCCGGTTTCGACCGGGATGATATGGTTATCAGTGACCTGGAGAAGGAATTGCCCTGGAAAACAACTGATGATGCGCTCAATGACATAGCTCTGGTCAAAACCGAAGTCGACAGCATCGGTGTCGGTGTATCCATGCGCTATGCAGATGGCATTGAAGGCTTGAAAGGCAGAGACGGAGTGATAGTAGCCGTAGAAATGCCCAAGAAATCGGCTGACAAAATCAGAGCCATCATGGAGCAATCAGGGGCGGCGGAGATAATCCAGGATTAAGAATAACTTGCCAAACCCTCATTCGGCGGGGCTTTGGCATTTTACATAATATCTATTTTTACTCGTGTATAGAATCATCTTATTCTTTTGAAAAACCTATTGCTTTCTTAATCTCATCTTGCTAAAATAAAACCATCGTAAGTGGATTATGTTTATCCACTTTAGAAAGGAGGTGCCCCGGATGCAGATCACACGCCAGACAGAATACGCAATACGCACACTATTAGAACTAGCTAAGGCTCCCGACGGGCACCTAGTATCTGCTAAGATCATATCTGAACGTCAGGATGTTCCTGAAGGCTTTCTGCTCAAAACGATCCAACTCTTAGCCCGGGCCGGCTTTGTCGTTACCCAAAGGGGTATTCAAGGCGGTGTCAGGCTGGCTCGCCCGGCTGATAAGATAACCATCGCTGATGTCCTGACCGTTGTCGAAGGCCCCCTGGCCTTAAACGTCTGTATGTCACCTGGTTATCAATGCATGAATCAACCCACCTGTAGGGTTCACCAGATCCTATCCAGGGCCCAACGAGCTCTGGTCGAAGAACTCAGTAAAGAAACATTGGCCGATATTGCAGAAATGGCAGGGGAGGAGGTTGTTAGGCTCTAGCATATTTTGTTTTGTCTATTTGTGGACTTACTGTATCTTTTTTATCTTGTATTATAAGGGAGGATTTATAAATGTTTTGTAATCAATGTGAACAGGTATCAAAAGGGATCGGCTGCACAGCTATCGGTGTGTGCGGAAAGAAACCGGAAGTAGCTGCTCTGCAGGACCTTCTGACCTATGCTGTACGCGGTCTATCGGCAGTCGCTAACGAAGCCCGGAAAAACGGATCTGTAGATCAGGAAGTCAACCGTTTCTCCAATGAAGCCTTATTCGCCACCTTGACCAATGTCAACTTCGATGCTGAAGCGCTGGCGGAACTGATCAGGAAAACTGAAAAGCTGACTGCATCACTTAGACTCCGTGTGCCTGGTTCCTTTTCAGATCCAGCAGTGGATTTCAAAGCCGCAGCTACTGTGGCTGAACTATTCAAGCAGGGCGAAGAAGTGGGCCCGCTCGGCCTGGTGCAGGATGACCCGGATATTAAATCTCTGCAGCAGATCCTGATCTACGGAGTCCGCGGGGTGGCTGCCTATGCCCACCACGCAGCTATTTTAAGCCAGGAGGATGATGCGGTATACGCCTTCATTCACGAGGCGATGGCCAGCTTGACCGATAAGAGTCTCGGTATCAACGAATACCTGGGATTGGTCCTGAAATGCGGAGAAATCAACCTGCGGGCCATGGAACTGCTCGATGCAGGCAACACCGGGACCCTGGGCCATCCGGAGCCAACTGAAGTAGCGTTAGGCCAAAAAGCAGGTAAATGCATTCTGGTTTCTGGCCATGACCTGGTCGATCTTAAGGACCTGCTGGTGCAGACCGAGGGTAAAGGCATCAACATTTACACCCATGGAGAAATGCTCCCTGCCCACGGTTATCCAGAACTTAAGAAGTTCAGCCATCTGGCCGGTCACTACGGTACCGCCTGGCAGAACCAAAAGAAAGAATTTGCGGCTTTTCCAGGACCAGTTCTGATGACCACCAACTGCATCCAAGAGCCAGCTGACTCCTATATCGCCAGCATATACACGACCGGCCCGGTAGGCTGGCCAGGATTAGTTCATGTAGCAAATGGAGATTTTGGCAAAGTCATCGCTAAAGCTCTCGAAATGCCTGGTTTCAGCGCAGATGAAGCCGGTGATACAGTTATGGTAGGCTTTGCCCGCAATGCTGTACTTGGTGTTGCAGACAAGATCATCGAAGCAGTCAAAGGCGGCGCTATCAAGCACTTCTTCCTAGTAGCAGGTTGTGATGGAGCCAAACCCGGCCGCAATTACTATACTGAATTCGTGGAAAAAACTCCGGCTGATACGGTCGTACTGACTCTGGCCTGCGGCAAGTTCCGCTTCTTCGACAAGAAGCTGGGCGATATAGGTGGTATACCCCGCCTTTTGGACGTAGGGCAGTGCAATGACGCTTATTCCGCTATTCAGATCGCGGTGGCACTTGCCGAAGCCTTCGAATGCGGGGTCAACGACCTACCGTTATCAATGGTACTGTCCTGGTATGAGCAAAAAGCGGTTTCGATACTGCTGACCCTGCTCCACCTGGGAATCAAAAATATCCGCTTAGGACCTAGTCTGCCGGCATTCATAACGCCTAATGTACTGAATGTACTGGTTGAGAAATTTGCAATTGCACCAATAACCACCGCAGATGAAGATCTGGCAACCTTGCTCAATTAGATCATGCAAAAGGGGAAGCGCACCCGCCGGGGCGCTTCCCCATCCCCTCCAATAATAAAAAAGGGGTGATCGTGATGATGCCAGTTGGATCACTGATGATTGAACATCGATTGATCGAGCGTATAATCAATGTATTTAAGAAACAACTGCAGAATGCCAATACAACTCCCGCACCTGATTTCGGTTTTATTGATGAGGTTGTGGATTTTATCCGCACTTATGCTGACAGATGTCATCATGGCAAAGAAGAAGACATCCTGTTCAAATCATTGGAGCAAAAGCCGTTAACATCTGAGCAGAAGCTAATACTGGACGAACTGCTTGATGAACACAAATGGGCGCGCCAGGCGACCGGCCAAATCGTAGAGGCTAAAAAGCGCTTCTTAAATGGTGACCAGACTGCTCTCCATGAAATAGTATCTGTAGGCTTGGAGTTGGCAGAGTTTTATCCGAAACACATCGAAAAAGAAGACAAACACTTCTTTATCCCGGTGATGAATTATTTCAGCAAGAATGAACAAGAAGCCATGCTATCGGAGTTCCAGGTCTTTGATGCCGAACTTATTCACGAAAAATATCGTGGAGTTGTTTTATACTCCGAAATAGCGGACTGAAGGGAGGAATTATAAATGAATATTATAACGATCAATGAACAGCCTTTGAAAGAAACACCTCGCGGAGTTCAGGGACGACCGCTGGTCGACTCACCCGATGTTCATCTTATGAATCTGGTGCTGGCCCCATCTCAAAAAGTCCCGAGTCACGCCACTCCGGTCGATGTTTTGTTCCACATCATCGATGGCCGGGGCACGATTACGATTGGCGAGGAAACTCGGCAGGTCAGTACCGGCCAGATCGTGATAAGTCCGGCGCATGTTCCACATGCATTGGAAGCAGACTTAGATTCACCTTTTGAAGTTTTGGTGTATAAAACACCCAATCCAAAGGCCAAAAAGCAATAAGACTCTAGCTTCTGATACATAAATCACAAAAAAAGAGAGTGGGGTTACCCCACTCAAATGAATTAATTTATACCGAGGGAATTCAGGTTTCAACCGAGCGGTTACTGGTTGACCGAAATAACGCCTCCGTTAGGATAATAATCAACATCAGCATTTAGGGATTGAGCGATAAATCTTAGCGGAACCATCAACCTGCCGTTGTCAATTTCGGCCGGTAAACTCAGCTGCACCGGCTGCCCATTGATATTAGCAGTAACTTGTCCTGGCTTAAGCTCGATGGTGTTTCCGTCTTTAGTTATCGTGACCTGCTGGCCAATGGGATCCCAAGCAGCGGTGGCTCCCAGCGCTTGCACGATTTGGCCGATAGGGACCAGGGTGCGGCCTTGTTTTACTATAGGATTTACATCAAGGTCCAGCTGGTTGCCATTACACCAAACCTTGAGGCTCTTGTCACCGAGTTTAACAAGAAGGTCCCCCAATTGTTTGTAGTAGTCTGGGTTGCCCGGGTCCAAAGCAATCATGTCGGTGATGATCTTTTTGCACTCACCATTATCACCCTGGCATGATTGCAGGGCATCGGTGAATAATTTTAGGATCTGCGCCTGAGCATCCGGATTGCTAATAAACTGCTGTTTAAGCTGCTCCAGTACACCGTTCAGTGAATTTATGTCGGTTCCCTGAATCGCCGGCGCGGACGGAATGAGGGATTGGAGAAGCTGACTGGCACCTGTAATTACCGGTGTCAGCAGCAGACCGCTACTGCCGGGCTGAATATCTAATTGGTTATTGAAGTTTACTTGTGGCAGCTGTCCCTGGTTTTGATAAACATCGATACTTATAGATCCTGATCCCATGCCATAAATGAACCCCGAAATCGAAAACCCGCCTGATGGCATCAGAGAGTTCGCAACTGCCCCGAGAATGGAATCAGATAGGATAGATGATGAACCAGTGCTGTTGGATGCCAATGCCACACCTGGCATTGCTGTGATCATAAGTGCGGTCATTAAATATACAATAAATCTTCTGGTCATTAAAGCCAGCCCCCTTATCACTCCTGTTGTTTAATATATGATTCGCATATTGATTCATTTTTCAGGGGTATGCTTTTTATAATTTAATGCCCTACATCGATGTTGACACCATTGTATACCGAATCACCCACACTACCTTGTATCTTGATAGAGATCGGCGGTGCTTTCTTTTCAGCTGATCCAGGCGCTGGTGGTTTTAGCAGGTCCTCGGGTTTGGGCAGGTTTTGGATGTCGACGTTTACGTTGACCCCACCCAGATTACTATAAATACTATTTAGAATACTATTGATCGGCAAACTAGGGTCAGTGGACTGTTTTCCAACTGGCAATGCAGGCAGAGGGATCTTTACCGATCCTTTTGGAGTATTGATGTTGATGCTACTGCTCTTTTCCCCACTAGTGCCGCCTTGTAATATGCCACTACCAAATACAAACTTGGCCGCTTCATTAGCCAAATCATTGATTAGCGGATCATGCAGAGAAATATCCTGTGGGCTGGTATATTTAAGTCCCTTGTTCTGCGCCTGCTTCCACAGAATATAGTTAGTCGGCGATATATCTATTTTCAGGCACTGTTCATGGGTCTTGCTGTCCACTTCAAAGGTATATATCCGAGCCGGAACCATGGTCTGATTCAATCCTGCTGTAACATCCTTATTTACTTCTTTAATGATCGTTTGGTTATCGGATGCCGCCTGAGAATACACCGCAACCCCGATAACATTAGATTTGTCCAGCTTCAGCTGGTTGTCGTTTTTGCATTGTTTGAGCACTTCGTAAACTGCCGTATTCAAAGCCATTCCCTCCAGATCAACCTTTTGCAGCAAGGCTGTACCATCAGCATTAAAACCGCGAGCATCAACGACTCGGTAATCCTTATTGATGTTTATCTCCAGACTGGGATTTATGTCCATAGCAATTTGGGCATAGACCTTCTTCTCGGCATATCCCTGCATTGTAAAATATGATAGCGCACAGAAAAGAACAAATGACGCAGCCATGGCAACCGCCTTCAATACGGCACGCCGAACGGATAATATATCAGACGGTGTGTATAGGATCTCATCACCCACCATGACATGGCTTTTGATCTTGACCTCAATAAACTCACATGTATCGGTCATGATAACAGCCCGTGATCTATACTTTTCCACAACCGTTCCCTTAGGCATTGTCATCATCACCTCCGTCCAGACTCATAACATATCCTTTCATGGTATCCAGATCACTCAGAAGCACCAGGCAGATCGCGATGATGTAACGGCGATTCCGCTCTACCGTCTTTGGGTTGATCGCGATCCTCTGCAGCACCTGCTTCAGTGGTATCGTACCGTATTTAACAAAGTGTTCAGTCAGGCCCTCGTCTCCGGTTATTATTTTAGCTATTCGCAGGCACAGCATTTTTGAATCACTATGTTTCGGTGTCCCATTCATCAGATCCTGCATCGAGATCCCATACTTAGCCAGGTTATGAATGAACGCTTCGATTTCCATCTCCACCTGAACCTTTTCAGCTGCCGATTCCCGCTCCGGAATCATTTCCACCGATGGATTATCCTCGATATAAACCGTACGATTCTTATGACGGAATTGTGCCCGGTGATAGTCTACCAGTCTCTTCTTGATCACATCCGCCGCAAAGGATTGAAAAGAGCGCAGTCCCGGTTTATAGCTGCTGATAGCTTCGTTGAATGCTATCAATCCGACACTATACTCATCCCTACTATGAATATCTTCGTATCCTGTCACATTTTTCAGTACCACGCGTTTGATAAAATTCTGATTTTCTTCTATTATTTTTTCCCGAGCGCAATCGTCTCCGTCCTGTGCGGCGGAAATCAACGCTTTCAAGCTCTCCTGCTCACTGAACAAAAAGAAAATCTTTATCCCCCCCGGATCCCCTGAGTCCAATTTACACGCAGTTGTTTTTCGACAACATCCCGTTTTATACCTGCTAATTCCTGTCATGCCAGGAAATTATCTACCCTCAAAATTATATACCAGCGTCAATGCCCAGATATGCTGCTCACTTGATCCACAGATCAATAAACCAGAACAAAGAAGGAGGCGGCCCAACAGCCGCGAAATAGATGATTAGCACAATAATGATCTTCTTATTGAAGCTTATTCGGAATAGAATCTCCATAATGGGGTGTGGTGCGATGAAACACGAAAATCATGCTGATTTCTTGCAGTGGTTGAACAAGGCCGAAGAAGAATGGTTCATTATTTCGGAGGACGATGTACGTAATCTAAGTTCACGGATGCTGCACATGATGTCCGGCAGTGAGCCATATCTGCTTTTCGTACCCCATGAAAGCACGAGCAAAGAACCACTCCCATTACTTGTGATGCTGCATGGGTGCGGCCAGGGTGCCAAGGAATTTGCCGAATCTACCATGATGAACTGGCTGGCAGATAAAGAAGGGTTTATGGTGCTTTACCCTGACATTAATTTCACCCACCATAGAGATTCAAATTTCCATAATGGCATGAATGGTTGGAATTGGTGGTATGAGGAAAACCAGCAGCGAGGAAAAGGCGAGACAGCAGCGGTGGCTGATATGATACACGATGTCAAAAAGGGGTTCTCGATAGCCCCAGACTGCATCTATGCGGCAGGCATCTCAGCTGGTGCAGCTATGGCTGTGAATTTGGCAGTGGCTTATCCAGACATATTCAGCGGAATTGCCACAGTTGCAGGATTGGAGTATAAGGCATTCTCGACCTCGTGCGGTCGAGCAGACGAGGCTGTTTACGCCATGGCCAAAGGCGGCATGTCATCAGAAAAGGCTGGACAGCTAGCCTATAAGGAAATGCTGAAATCAAGACCGAAATTGATGCCGGTTATCGTTTTTCAAGGGGAAGAGGACTGTGTGGTACACCGGATCAATGCTGATAAACTCATGGAGCAGTGGAATTATACCAATCACCTGGTTCTTAACGACACTCAGAAACCAGTTTTGATTGAACCGGACCCCCTAACAGGCGGCAGAACACGGGGCAAGAACTTTGAAAGAAGGGTTTATCTCGATGCAGAGGGCCAACCCCTCATGGAGAAGTGGTACATTATCGGGATGGATCACGCATGGCCTGGCGGATTAAAGGAGCGGTTGTTTTCCGATCACAATAGTCCAGCTGCTTCGTTGATCATGTGGCACTTTTTTAAAGGACAAAACATCTATCGTGGCTTATGAAGCTCCACAGAAGGATTTCGTCACTTCTAGGGAAGCCGGTTGGTAATATTCTCATAAATAAGATTGACATGGTCGCCCATACCGGTAATTACCCCAAGCAAGATAAGAGCTATCAGAACCATTAAAAACGCATATTCTGCCAACCCTTGACCATTTTCCCGGATCATTAGTCGTTTGAGCATGCGCCGCATAATCTCACCCCCGACATAACATCACATCTTAATTGTAGACTAAACAGTGCGGATAAGGAATAAGCTGCCAGACTCAAAAGTTACGGTCATTGGTCCCAAAATACTAATAGGACCTGCACGTATGAAAGGAGCTCATACTTTGCCGAAAGAAATAACCCACTGGGTGATAGCCGAAAAAACACTTCAGGCCATGGACCGTTCGCCTTTGAAGGATCTAATCAATAATAATAAGGCTTTATTCTATTTTGGGATAATTAGCTTTGATACTGGCTTCTACGCCGGCGGGCGTTATAAAAAGGATTTGATCATGGCCGCTGAAACTTTGCATTATTCACAGGAACAGGGCTCTTTCGCAGCGCTATCGAGAGTTGCGAAATGGATCAAAAACAGCAGAGACCCTCGAGGATGGGCTTTCTTATGTGGCTGCCTATCACATATTATCACTGATTCATCATTTCACCCGTTAGTTTATTACCTGACCGGAGATCCCCATGACCCGGACCCAATAATAAAAAAGCGAGCCAACATCGAACACCGTAGGCTGGAATCTCGTCTCGATCTATTCACGAAAGACCTAACTGATTTGGACAACGATGCTTCGGTCAACAGACTACTGGATATGAATGATAGAGATCTAGTAGTAGATTTGGTGATCAGTCTATATCGGGGAAGCATCTATGGAAGAAGTGCGATCGAAAAAGCAGTCAGAAACCACGGATTCTATTACTGGCTATTTGGCAGCAGGTCATTATATCATTTCTTTCAGGTTGTTAATTTCGTCGTTAGAGGAGCTCTGGATCTGGAACTGTCACTGTTCTACCCCGCCCCCTGCAAAACCGATGCATTCTACTTCACAAATCCCAAAGAATACACAGATCCCTTTACCGGCGAACATAGAAGTGAAACCGTTATGCAGATCGCAGAGAGAGTTATTCAACATACGGCGGAACTATACGAGATGTTTGCTCAGTCAATGGATATAGATGCGTGTATCGATTATCTAACCAAGAATCCCGGGCCAATCCTCGCCTGATCACTTGCGAAACAAGAGCTTATATCCTGTGTTTATGCCATAGCTCAGGACAAAATTGATCAGACCAAAAAAGACTGCCAGTACTAGCACCATCAGTATTCGGTTAGTGGCCATATCGATAAGACCCTGCACGTTTGGCGAAAAGCTGCCAAATATCGCTGTGATCAGAAGCGTCACGACTAAGATGAAAGCGATGCCCCAGGCGGAAGATCGATAGTCAGTTGCGCTGGGATCCATGTGAGAGGCTATGCTGACGGCTATGTACATGAATATCCACCACCGGGGGTCAGCCAGGTATGCTGTGTCAAAAAGACCGCTGAAAAGCTGGGCAAAGGCCGGGTATATGGCCTGCCAGTCGATTTGGCCCATGAATAAGCCTCCAGTTGCTAATCCAGGATTGGGAATAAGATACTGCAGTGCCGCCCAAATCAGCAGGACCCCGCCGAAAACCGGCCCCATGCTGATAAAAAACGTTCCGATGGCCTGCCAGGGGTTAGTCGGATTATAGGAATGCTGTACATAACCCGCTTGTCCTCCACGCAGAGCCGAAAAGTCAAGCAGCATTATTCCATCTATCTTATGTCCGAACAAAATGCACATAAAAGCATGGCTCAACTCATGGACCGGCACTCCCACGATGGCAGTCAACATGACCCCGGGCATGCCCACTGATTTCCACAAGAAAGCAAAAGATTTGCGAGCCAGCCAGCCCAATAGCAGGCCGGTAAGCAATATTGCTGCTATCGGATAAGCCACCTGCAGGACGTTGTTCATGAAACTGTAGAAAAAAGATGAATGCAATATCTGCAAGACATATCCCTCCACAAATCAGCTATACCAATTTTCTATTATATCCCAACTTTTCTAACTAAACCATACCAAATCAAAAACTCCGGCCAGTTGAAATGGTCCGGAGTTTAGATCAAAATATATGCTTGTCTTTTCATTTACAGCCGCTAATCCTCCTTCAGGAAATCTAGGCTCGAGGTTTTGTTGTTCCTTTTAATAAAGTTATTGGGATTAGTCATCATGGAAGTCAGACTAATGAAGGTAAAACCGGCTAAATACCCGAATTTCCAAAAGATATCCATATTCCCTCGCTCCTTCCCGCCCTGATTATTTTCCGGGTCCCACCGGATAGGGGCTTAATTAAATTATCGAGACTTCTTTCTCTAAACTAAATAGGTCTTATTTCTTAGACGCGCCCGCGATAACGATTTGTTCCAGGATTGGGCAGCATGCACCAATTATTACAAAGCCATTTTTTATTCTAAGTCCTTGGTTGTCAGACTGAACTATGGTAGTTTGGTTTTAGTAGAAACTACTTGATAACGATTATTTCCCTGATACAAAGAAATTATGCACTCAGTTGGGAGAAAGAACCATGATACATACCCTACGAGTCAAACTACTTGATACAGCACGGTGGGCCAAAGAAATATCAGCCGGTTATCTAGCTGAAGAATCCTGGAGCATTGCACTAGGGACCATTTTCGTCCTCTTTATTGTCGTCACCATCTACATGCCGATACACAATTATGATATTGATAATTACCGCTATCTGATAAGTTCCGTACTGCAGGCAATGGCAGCCATTTTCGCTCTAACAGCCACTGTTACGATTTTGATTTTTCAGGTAGCCCACGAAAACTCACCTCAAAGTCTGGTATTCTACCCGCGCAAACGCCACACGATCACCATGGTTGCCTTTTTGGCGCTCATGTTCATCGATGGCATCCTGCTAGCCTGGCTTCCTTTACGGCCACCCGGCATCCTATGGCAAAAAACCATAGATATTCTTCTGGTGCTAAACGCCATGGCTATCATCCAGGTCATTTTGAATGTGGGTACAATTATGCGCCAACTTCAGCCTGAGGAGACGGTCAAAGAAATCTTTGATCAGGCCGCTAAAGCCAGCACCAATGAAGAGAGATGGTATGTGGTTCAATCTCTTGAAGAACTTGCGGTATCCATGATATCGAAACACCGTATAAGTGTAGTACGTCCGATACTAAAGGCCTATGCCGATATTATAATCACCTTTACACAGTCCCGATTGGAGCTAAATGCCGGTATCATAGATGATATTAATCATCCAGTGCGCGAGATACCCAAATCGTTCTGGAGAGTTGTAGTCAGCTTGCTGCATGCGGATATCGATAATATGATGTACAATATCGCTGAAACCATCGGCATTATCGCTATATCCTGCCAAAGCTGCGAGGACAGTGATTTTCTGGGCAAACACACCTGCAGCATTGCCGCTAAAATATCTGAAGAATGCTTAAAGATGGGCAAGATCGATCCGGCAATAAATTTTGTGCGACATCTTCCCATACCAGATGACAAGGAATCCGCCCACGCATTGGGAAACGTTATTAAAAGCATAGTGTCTATAGCCCTTGACAAAGCCGAACCGCGTCTGGTGCATGAAGCTCTTGATCGCTTGTATAGCCTGGCTGATAGATTTCCTTTGAACATGTATGAGGTCAGTCTGGCCATTATCGAAATGATTCAGCCTAACACTGAAATAATGGGTTTTTCCGATGAACATGGTAGTACTGAACAGAAAATTGTGCGGATAGAGCAATTGTTTTATTCAGAAAAATAGCCTTACTTTATTCCTCTTACCAACCACTTTTCCCACCCAAATAGTGCCTATTAACTGATATACATCTTAAACGTTTCTACACAGAGACTACATTTCTGACTGTAGTACATCTGTAGTAAGTTCATTTCTATTGCCTTTTTAACGTCATAGTCTTATTTCTTCACCAACTTCCTAGTTTTACAGGGTTATGGAAACAGGAACCATATTTGGTTCTCAATGCATATATCGTGGATAGGAGGTGATTAAGGTGATTGAAGATAGGTATACTATGCGTTTTGTCAGGGGTTCTACCGGCTCCAGATGCAGTGGCCAGCTGTACACAGTCCAGCAGGGTGATACTCTATATCTAATCGCCCAGAGGTACGGGGTTCCACTTAATATCCTAATTGCAGCCAATCCGCAGATTACTAATCCAGATATGATTATGCCTGGACAGATTATCTGTATCCCCGGCCTGTACCCACCAGTGTGCAACGGGCAGCCTTATACCGTTAGAGCGGGCGATACGATGTATCTGATTGCCCAGCGCTATGGAATACCACTAAACGTACTAATCTTTGCCAATCCGCAGATTACTAACCCGGATATGATTATGCCTGGACAGATCATCTGCATCCCGGCGTCATTCCCGGCTACCTGCGCAGGCCAACTGTACTCGGTCAGACAGGGTGATACCCTATTCCTGATCGCCCAAAGATACGGGGTCTCTCTGGATATGCTGATCGCAGCCAATCCGCAGATTGTGAACCCCGATATTATCCAACCCGGCCAAATCATCTGCATTCCGGTCACAGCACGGGCTAAGAACAGATATTAATAATCCCTAGGCAGGAAAAAGCAAAAAGCCTTTGCGGCCATCGCAAAGGCTTTTTGACTAATCTGACCTCTATAAGTTAAAACGAGAAATCAGGTTACGCATTCGGTCCGCCATACTAGCCAAACTGCCGGTAGTAGTCGCAATTTCATCCATGGATGCCGATTGTTCCTGGGCGGCTGCCGAAATCGTCTGTGTATCATCAGCAATCCCGACTGCCACTTTCTGTACGGTTTCTACCGAACTAACAACTGTATTACTGGAATTGGTCAATCCTTTTGAAAGGCTACTGATACCCTGCATCTGTTCATTTAACTGTTGTACCAATGAGACTATACTATTAAACTGCTGCCCGGTCGCCTCGATCACTTGGGTACCTTGACGCACTTCTTCAGTGCCTTGCTGCATGGTTTCAACAACTAATTCGGTTTCATTGCGTATCTCATTTACGATCTCGGTGATCTGTAAGGCCGCCTGTCTTGATTGCTCAGCTAGGTTCCGCACTTCATCAGCAACCACAGCAAATCCACGGCCAGCCTCGCCCGCCCGCGCCGCCTCGATAGCAGCATTTAAGGCTAAGAGATTGGTTTGAGCCGCGATGTCAGTGATCACATTAACGATTTCACCGATTTGTTTGGAACTATTACCTAAATTCTGCACTGTGTTAGCTGATTTACTGACCACCTCATTGATTACCTGCATCTGCTGCGAAGCCCTAGCCGCAGCTTCCCCGCCTTTCTCTGCTGCTTTGGCCGTCTCTTCCGACTGCTGCGATACCTTAATTACGCTGTTAGAAATATTGTCTATGGCGGAGGTCATTTCTTTGACCTCATTAACTGCCTGTGCTGCTGAGTCCGCCTGTATCGTAGTTCCTGCGGCCACTCGGGTTATCGTGTCCGCAACCTGAGCGGAGGCATCTGCGGATTCCTGAGATCCAGTAGCCAACTGTTCACTCAACGTTGCAATATTATGTGCATCATCATAAACTTCCGTTACCAGCGACCGCAGGTACTGGGTCATGGTATTAAACGCTCTTATAAGCGCAGATATTTCTTTGGTGCTGGTTTCCCGCAAGCCCGCATCCTGCAAGTTTCCAGAAGCAATCGCTTCTACCGCCGAAACCAGCCGATCTACAGGCCCAGAAACAGAACCTACAACAAAATAGGCGGCTAATACTACAATAAGCAATGCAAAGAGCAACCCGCCAACAAAGAACCAGAAAAGGGTATTGGCTGCTCCGTCGACAACCTTCGATGGAACGACCATACCAATAGACCACCCGTTGGTTTTAATCGGGCTGTAAAAAACATAACCCGTAGTGCCAAACATTTCGGTCTCTACATATCCTTGTTTAGTAGCGCTGGTCATTCTGGCGGCTAAATCTCTGTAAATTCCGCCTTTTATCTCAAACAAGTTATCCTTCATAATCCGAACTTTTGCTTGTGGGTCAGTATTAAGCACAAAATTGCCCTTTTTATCAATCATGAACAAATTTGCTGCTTCCATTGGCTGGCTTTTAGCTACCATCTTTTGCATATCGGCCATCAATATATCGCCAGCAACAACCCCCACAACTTTCCCCTGGGGATTACGCACAGGCGAGCTTACAGTAGCAACCAGTTTTCCAGCTTCTACAGCAAAATCAGCCCCTCCAATATACGGTGGGATCCATTCTGTTCTCCCCGATTTTAACGGTATGAACAGCCATTCTTTCTTTGAGGGGTCCCATTTACTGTCAGCCTGCCATTCGTCGTTCTCACTAGTGAGCAGATAATTAGGTGAGCCCTGAGTATATAGGAGAGCTATATTGGGGTCCAATTTGATCGTTCTTTGAATCTCGCGAACACTCGACCAATACAAATCATTGGTCTGAACATTTTGATTCAGGTAGTTAACAGTCGCTGATGATCTGGCCAAAGTCTGAACAACACTAGCTTCTTTGGTTAAGAATCCATCTACTTCCCCTGATACTTTACCAACCAGAATTTCGTATTTACCTAGTTCAACATTTGTAGGGCTTGTTTGTTTTTCAACCATTTGCTCCTGCAGCTTAGTCTTGGCCAGCCAATAGCTAGTCAGGCTCAGCGCCGCCATGGCCAGGGTAACGATAAGAATAGGGCCGAGTATCCTTAGACGAATACTCCTCTGTTTCATATTGTCAGCCTCCCTCTCTCAAATCACAGCTTTGCCAAACACAATCATTTTCTATTTCTATAAGTGGAATTCTGTTAGAATAAATGGCGAAAAGCTTCTATCCCCCAACTTCCTTTTTTTGAATAATTTCGCCTTTTTTCTGTATTTTCCTGCATATTCTGTGTTATTAATGTTTCAGAAAATTGTTGATCAACTATTAAATAAACAAAAGAAACACACACCAAACAACAAATATTGTTAAAATAACTATGTTTGAAGTAATTCACGGTCTGTGCTAACATAGTAAAGTCTTTATTGCATTTATTATTGAAAAGACACTTGGGCACGCTTTCAAGGAGGTGCAGGCATGGGAACTTTAGTGGTAGTTGGTGCACAATGGGGAGACGAAGGTAAAGGCAAAATCACTGACTTTTTGGCCGAAGAAGCTGACTGTGTGGTGCGTTATCAAGGTGGCGCCAATGCAGGTCATACGGTCGAGGTCGGTGACCAAAAATTTATGCTTCATCTCATGCCCTCCGGTATTCTGTATCCGGACAAGATTTGTGTTATCGGCAATGGTGTAGTCCTCGATATGGGTGCATTGATCAAAGAGATCGAAGATCTGGAAAAGCGAGGAATCAGTACGGAGAACCTCAGGATAAGCCTGAGGGCGCCGGTGGTCATGCCTTACCATAAAAAGCTGGATGCCGCCCGCGAAAAAACCAATAAAATCGGCACAACATTGAGAGGTATCGGCCCCGCCTACGAGGACAAGATCAGTCGGGTCGGCTTTCGAATGAGCGATTTATTGGAACCTAATGATTTCAAAAACAAACTGAAATCTAATCTTAATGAAAAGAATAAGATATTTGACAGTGTCTATGATGAAGAAGGTTTTGACTTAGACGAAGTATATGATCAGTTGATGGAACAAATCGTTGTATTGAAAAAGCACTTAGCTGATACATCACTGCTGGTATACTCGGTCATCAAGGAAGGAAAAAAGGTCCTTTTCGAAGGCGCACAGGGCACGCTGCTGGATATCGATCACGGGACATATCCTTATGTTACTTCGTCTCACCCGATCGCCGGGGGCGCCTGCACAGGGACTGGCATTGGTCCAACACTTATCAATCGAGTATTAGGTGTTGCCAAAGCCTATTTGACACGCGTTGGTGAAGGCCCATTTCCTACAGAGCTTTTGGGATCAGATGGTGATCTGCTGCGCGAAAAGGGTGGCGAGTATGGAACCACCACAGGACGCCCGCGCCGCTGCGGATGGTTTGATGCAGTGATACTACGTTACGCAGTTCGTGTTAACGGTTTGACCGATTATGCTCTTACCAAACTAGATGTACTTGATGGCCTGCCAACTATAAAGATCTGCAATGGCTACCGGCACAAAGGACAGCTTTTGGACGAATTCCCTGAGGACCTCAGCACTCTTAAAGAGTGTGAGCCGGAATATATTGAAATGCCCGGATGGTCAGAGGATACCTCACGAATCACCAAATACGAGGATCTTCCGGCTAATGCCAAAGCATATATCGAAAAACTAAGTGAATTGATCGGAGTCGACCTGGCCATCGTG
The DNA here is from genome assembly GCA_050259595.1 of Acidobacteriota bacterium. Classification (GTDB taxonomy): domain Bacteria; phylum Bacillota; class Syntrophomonadia; order Syntrophomonadales; family DTU052; genus JBLNAX01. The sequence goes on from JBLNAX010000108.1 coordinate 41,388, forward strand.
GCTGTGGGGCCCGGCCGAGAACAGACTATCGTCTGCCGCAAGTTATTCTAACATGTTTTCTACCCAGGCCCGGGCTAAAAACCGGGCCTTTTTTATTTTGTTATGTCTGAAACAGAAAAGAAGTCCATACTCAGACCGGAAGACGAAAGCGAAGATTAAGGCTTAATAAATCCTGTGATTGATGCGTACATAGGTACGTTGATTGAACGGGATTTATGAAATAACGCAGATACTCGGTTTTGTCATCGGCCTGAGCAGGGCTTTCCTAAGTCCTGCTTCACTGCATACATTCATGCTCATTCCTACTCATCTTTATAGTCACTTCTTCCCGGGATTATGCCCCGGATTCCACCCCTAGGATTGCTGACATCCCCCGCATACCTGGGAATCAAATGCACATGAACGTGAAATATAGTTTGCCCGGCGGCTTCACCGCAGTTGATGCCGATATTATAACCATCTGGATTGTATTTCGCATCCATAAGTTTTTTACACTCATCAATAACATCGTTTATGGCATTTTTCTCTTCTAATGTGGTATCAAAATAGCTTGCAACATGTCGCTTGGGAATTACCAACAGATGCCCTTTAGTGACCGGACACGTATCATAGACAGCATAGACAAGTTCATTGGAGGCAATAACATTCTCACAACAATCACAAAATGGACAGTCCATCCCCATACTCCCTTAATAAATAATAAATAAAGCTTCGAATGCTTTATCATAACATACGATTATATAAACCGCATTCCAAAAATGTCTACCTGGCCGTATCCCACTAGCCTAATTATACCTAGCTTCAACATCGACCTATTAGAACAAAAAAAATGAGGCTGCTGGGTTTTTCCCACAGCCTCGCTCAGTATCGGGAGGGACAGAAGTAAACTAAAGTGTGCCGGTCTTTCACCCTGCAATTATGCACTTCTCCCCAACAGGGCTACTTGACCCTGTACACCTATCCCACTGATTATATTGTTACTTGGGCGGTTAAAAACTTGGGCGTTTGAATCACACTTGGCAGAAGCATGATCCATGTATATAGATTACTAAAGATTCAGATAAAGCGCTTCGGCCTAAGGTCCTAATTTGCATAGGACTTATGAATCATTTTGGGACCAGAACCCTATAACAATAGCATCATTATTAACCAGTCCGCCGGTACATGACCATCAAGAATTGAGCAAAGCCCGTGATCGAAGGTATTCACATACATTCGATCACAGGCTTTGCGATTAACTCTGATATTTTCTTTTGGCATCACTCCGGTCACCAGTTATCAACTGGAGCCAGGTACTCGGGGAACTGAAACCATTCCCACTTTGCCGACAGCTTTGTTAACGTCTTTAATGACCATATTTATCTTGTCGTTGTCCTCTGTTAACATCGACTTTAGATAAGAATAATCTTTACGCTTAGTTACGATATTCAGGACCATGCGCTGCTGTCCCTTTACTCCGTAACCGACTGAGGTCGTAACCGAAAAACCTTCTGCGCGCAAGCGATCTGCAAGCAGTGCACTGCGTTCGTTAGCATGCTTGTAAACCGTAATTTCAAGCAAACCGAAGGCCAACCTTCCTTCTATGTAATTCCCCAGCATTCCACCGACTAACTTACCTAGTGCAAACGCCAGAATGTAAGACAAGCTGTTGGATGATGCCACTAGCTTAAAAGCGTAAGCAAATACTAGTGCATCCACAAATGTCGTGACATAAGCAGGCTTGGAAATCTGCTTGGAGATAAAGACGGTCTTTAAGGTCCCCAGACAATTGCTGACGGCGTTGAGCACGAAGATTAATGCTAACTGCGTAAACATACGCTCAACACCTCCTATGAAGTTTTAAATAGAAATACCCTCGCTCATCACGAGGGCACATACCAGTATGTAATTCTATGACGATAAGTAAATGGTTTTTGTTCCATAATTATCACCCATTTGATATGATATGACATATATAGATTCCACATTGTGAAATACTTTAAGGTAGTTGGCTTTTCTGTCCCGGCGGGTCCTTTGCGCCCATGCCAAGCGACAATCCAGGCAGAATCAACGAAAACACAGTGTTATTTAGAAATAATAAGCATAGATTTTTTGCAAAAATAAAGTTAAAATAAAATTTAGATGACCATTATGGGTAATTACAGTATTTATTTTTGAGAGGGAGGTCCGGCTGATGGAAAAAATCATCACCAACCTAGAACAGGGAACAAAGATGCTAAATGACATGAATGACAAGGTATGGGAGGCATATCTCAAGGGTTTCGAACACGGACTGCAATTGACCAAGGCTTGGACAGAAATGGTTTTGTCATCGGTTGATATGAACAAGGATGCTCAGAACAAAATGGTTGATATGACCGGCGAAGCTTTGAAAAATCTGAAAAGCACTCAGGATGTTTTCCAAGCTACATATTCTGATATGGTCAAACAAGTCCTACAGAACTTTTCGTTCAAGAAGACCTGGTAATAGAGAGATATAATCTATAATCCGGTAAGAAACGGCAGCTTTTTACAGCTGCCGTTATTATTTGGCGAACAATGTCAATCCCATAATTCCGGTTGGGTTACGGGGTTTTCTTCATTCTTCTCTAGTTCTGGAACTACTGCAGGCCGTTCCACTGGTTTAAGGATTTCTTTCTTAATTGTGTTCCACTTGTTGCAGGTAGGACAAAGAACCATGGCCCCTGGCAATGCCCATGTTATATGCTTGCCACATGCTTTACAGGTGTACTCGATCAATTCAGCACCCAAACGTTTCTTAGCTTGTTCCATATCGTCCTCGCTCCCCATCGTTTCACCTGTTATTAATTAATATATCGTACTGTAACAGTATGCAACTGAAAAATATTTTGTTTATTAGTTAACCCTTTATTTTACGTATGTCCGGTCATTTATTCAGAATATTGGAACTTTATAATTTTTGTCGACTTGAATGTTGTTTTTGTATTAAAATAAATTTTGTGAAAATATGTTCATACGTGTCAATATTCTACTAGACATAGTAAAAATTAGAAAAAGAAACACGGCTTACAATTCGGTATTGACACGGCACTATTTATTTTATTTTTCTAGGAAGTAAGAGGAGGTTGCACAATGGAGAAGTTTAAGGAGCTTTACAAGCAGAAGCTCACCACGGCAGACGAAGCAGTCAAGTTGATTAAATCTGGAACTCAAATGGTTTTGCCGCTGGGCAACGGCGAGCCCCCTACTCTAATGGAAGCTCTGGCGCAGCGTGTTCTGCGCGGGGAAGTTAACAACCTGCATTCGGTAACAGGAATACAGGTCAGACCAAGCACTTATTATACTCCCCAAGTGGTTGAAAAAGGGATCATCATCGACAGCGGCTTTGTAGGGCCAGTACTTAGATGGGGAATCCAATCAGGTCTCTTCACTTACACACCTTCACATCTTTCCGAAGTCAGTTCCTATTGCTGGCGCTGCCACGAAAAGATAGAGACAGTTATGTATGTTGTCTCTCCCATGGACAAACATGGTTACTTTACTACCGGCACTCACTGTGACTGGGCCTGGGAAGTTGCCAAGCGCACCCCCGCCATGAAGAACATAATTGTTGAAGTAAATGAAAACATGCCCCGCACCCATGGCAACAATTCATTCCACATCAGTGAAATCTCTGCTATCGTAGAAAACCATATGCCTCTGGTCGAACTGCCAGATATCCCAATGACCAAAGAGGACGAATTGATCGGTCAATACATAGCCGACCAGGTACCAGATGAAGCCACTCTTCAGCTAGGTATCGGCGGAGTTCCCAACGCAGTTGCCATGTTCCTGCATGACAAGCGCGACCTGGGAGTACATACAGAAATGTTGACTGACAGCATGGTCGATCTTTATGAGCGCGGTGTTATCACCTGTTCGAAGAAAAACTTTATGCATACCAAGATGGTCACCAGCTTTGCCCTGGGCAAGAAGAGACTATATGACTTTGTTGATGACAATACTATGGTCCAATTCTATCCGACTAGTTTTGTAAACGATCCGGTCACAGTTGGACAGAATGACAACCTAATCTCGGTCAACGCAGCTCTGGAAGTGGATCTTACGGGCCAGTGTGCATCTGAGAGTATAGGCCCCATTCAATATAGCGGCACCGGCGGTCAGGTCGACTTTGTTAGAGGATCCTGGAAATCCAATGGCGGCAAATCATTTATCGCCTGCTACTCTACTTATACAGACAAAGAAGGCAAAATGCATTCACGTATCAAGTCGATGCTGACTCACGGAGCAGTCGTTACCACTACTCGCAGTGATGTGCAGAATGTAGTTACTGAGTATGGTATTGCGATACTTAAAGGCCACAATATGCGGGAACGCGCTAAGCGGCTGATTGCTGTTGCTCATCCGGATTTCCGCGAAGAACTCACAGCAGAAGCTAAGAGAATAGGCTTATTTCAATAAGTAAATTTAGTTTTAATACCCCTCTCCAATTATTTTGTTTTCAGGCCACCCGTTGTGGCCTTATTTTTTTCCCATTATTGCGGCAGCAAAGTAATAGCCGATATCATCGTAATCGGAACAAATGTAACCTTTGGTGTTGGCTCTCCGCGCGATAACGCGATGTAATCTGGGGTTATCTGCAGCAATATCCCCTCAAATTTCTGCCGGCCAAGAGTATATACCAACACATAACGGTTAAATAAGCGATATAACAGCCCGTAAAAGGAAGGTTCAGTATATCGATAGGCCGGTTGACGATAGTAGTCCCAATACCTTCGTCTGTATAAAGGTATCATTGGTGCCGACTCCATACCCATAGTTTCACCTGCCCTACTGATCTTACTAGAATGTATGCAGCTTGGTGAAAAATGGTACTCCTCTGTTTCGCATTTGAAGTCGAAAACACACTATACACAATCAAAGGAAAAACCGGCAATCGCCGGTTTCCTGTGAACCTAATTGGAGGATATACCTATTGTGGATGATGGAAAAACCGCTGGATAATCGAGATCTGGTCTATGGGAATGTAGTTTACTTTTTCCCCTACAACGGTAATAAAGTCTCTATCAACATCAACCAATATACCCTCGATAAAAGCAACATCACCCCGGGTTAGAACCCGTACATTAAAATTCTGTAGGCTGAAAAGCAACTGAATAAAGCTTTCATTCTCCACATGTCTCGATTCAATTCCCCTGGCGAATCCCATATGATCCCTCCTTTTACTAATGGTATTTTGTGGTTCCGATATATCCTATTCCCATATAATTCCATCTGTTCCTTAAGAAGCTCTTTTTTTCTTTCGGGATCGTTTAGCGACTATCTTGATGCTCTGTTTATGTTTCTCCCGCCCATTCTTGGCTTTTTTCTTTTTCGTTTTAGACAAGCCAATATACCAGGCATGTCCGCACTGGCACTTCATTTGAATACCATTTTTCGGCATATTAACCAGCACCCCAACCCAATTTTTACATACCGGACAGTTGATATTCTCCATACATTCCCACCTCCCTATGCCGTATGTTCTACATCTATTCAGACATTAGTAGATTACGAAAGGAAGTTGAAAGTTGTGAATAGGACTGGGAGTATTGGGCGGTACTCTCTTTATACAATTGGTTCTGGATGATAAGATAGGAGCAAGAGGTGATAGCAGTGGATATGACTGATATTTTTGTCTCAGTGATCGCAAGTTTGTTCGGCATGGCTTATTTTATATATGGCAAAAAGATCACCAGTTTTTCATATATGACCACCGGCGGAATTATGGTCTCGTATAGTTATTTTGTGACAAATCCATATGTAAGTGCATTGATTTGTCTGTTGCTGATACTATTCCCACCAATGTATAACCGATACTTTTAAATCAACACGCAGGGGCGTGTCAACCTGTGGACCAGGTTGACACATCAAATCAGGCGAATGACAGGAGTGAAGATCAAGGCATGAGGAAGCCCGTGATTGGCCGGCACTCATCAGTCGCAAGCGCCTGATTCGATCCACCGGCATTAGGCGCAACATAGCGCCGTCAGGCGTTTTATTGCACGTTGATTGAACGGGATTTTCGAAATAACGCAGATATTCGCTTCTGTCACCAGCCTCAAACAAATCGATCAACTGTCCTGGTTATCTTGGCCACATAGTTCTGGGTCTCTTTATAAGGCGGTACTCCGCCATACTTGCGCACAGCACCACTGCCTGCGTTATATGCAGCTAAAGCCAAAGAAAGGTTCCCCCCGAATTCATCAAGCTTCAGTTTTAGGTACTTAGTTCCGGCCATTATGTTCTGCTCCGGGTCGAATACGTTGCTCACCCCTAAGCCTCGAGCCGTAGATGGCATGAGCTGCATCAACCCCTTGGCACCACAACTCGATACCGCATTGGGATTGAATGATGACTCCTGTTTGATTACAGCCGCGATCACCTTTTCATCCACTCCATACTTGGCACTGGCTTTCTTGATGATCTCGGCGAACGGAATCCCCTTAGCGGAGGTCTTAGCCGCCGGCTGAACTGGCTGACTGACAGTCGGAGCCTGGACTTCACCTTCAGAAACATCCGGCAGTGCAGAGGGTATGCCCTCAAACGTGTTGGAGTCTGTCTTAAATGTATTCATGATTTTTGAAAACATCAATTCTCGCAACATGGTCACGAACATATCAGCCATCTGCTTTGTCACCTCCAGGCCTGGGACCAAATGAACATACCTGTATCTATTATATCACTCCGCGCGAGCTTCGCCCCCGATATTTAGCTGAGTCCGGTCAGGTATTGATCGGGCTGGACAAATTTATGCCATGGTAAGTTAATTTGTTTATTATTAATTTAAGTTCTATCAGCAGTCACCACAGACTTGTGATAAACTTTTTTCATAAGCAGAACGATTCATTTCTTGTATACCGAAGGAGTTGAAGCAATGACCTCTATTAATGATTCTGAACTCGAAAAGGTAATGCAGCAGCTAGGCTCCCCACCGAACTGCGCCAATTTTATTCCCGGACGACCGTGTGATTATGTTCCCGGGCAAAGCCTCACTATGGTCTTCCCTGTTAAGGAGGAATACCTAAATCCTGGCCTGACGATGCAAGGCGGAATCATTACAGCAGCATTTGACAACGTATTTGGTCCGCTTTGCTGGCTGACCACGGGCACCCCGGCCACCGCTATGGTAAGCATCAATACCACTTATCACCGCCCCATTTTTGCCGCTGATGAACTCAAGGTCGTGGCATCAGTCAAGTATAAAGGGAAAACGGCGATCCAACTGGCGGCTGAAGCCTTTAATGGCCAGGACAAGCTGGTCGCCGCAGCCACCTGCACCTATATTTACGTCAACCGAGCACCTGTTAAGTAATCATCAAAAAAGCCCGGCAAAAATGCCGGGCTTTAGGATATTACCAATCGCGGCTGCTGCCGCCGCCACCACCTGATCCCCCACCGCCGGAATCACCGCCACCACGGCCACCGCCGCCAAAACCTCCTCTTAGCAGAAAACCAAGTAATAATCCAGTTAAGAACCCGTTTAAAAATCGATTATCCAGCCAAAGCAGCAATAATATCAATATAACTATTAGAACAGTCGACCATTTAGATCCCCGCTTGTCGACCGGTGCCTGCCTTGAGCTATAATCACTGTTCTGAAGGATATCCACTTGGACATTGTACTCTTTAGCTGCTTCTTTGATGACAGCGGAGTAACCCCGCATAATCCCCTCATCATAGTTCCCCAGTTTAAAACTGGGCAACATATACTGGTCCTGGATGCGTCCTGTCTTGCCGTCAGGAAGAGCCCCCTCCAGGCCATAACCCACTTCGATCCTAGCTTTACGCTCAGAAGGAACAACGAGGATCAACACACCGTTGTTTAGCTGCTTATCACCCAAACCCCAATCCCTAAGAATCGCCAAGCCGACCTCTTCCACCGCTTGACCATCAAGGCTCTTCAATGTGACTACGGCCACCTGCGCTTTGGTCTTAGCGGCTAAATCACGACTGGTAGCAACAATGGCTGACTCCGTCTGATCACTCAGAACCCCGGCCTGGTCCAGAATATACACACTTTGGGGAAGAGCCGGCACATCCACCGCAGCCTGGGTCAAGGATGCGAATAATGACAACAAGATTATCATTACGAACATCAAGCCCAGAACCGGGCCGACAAGGCCCACTAAGCCTCGACCAGGTTTGAATCCACTTATTCTCATTGAAACTCACAACCTTTACTGGCCGAAATCAACCTTCGGTACAGCTTTGGCTCCCTCTTCGGCCTTGAAATATTCATAGGATTTAAAGTTGAACATGCCAGCCACCATAACGGTGGGGAAACTCCTGATCTTAGAATTATATTCCTGGGCCGAATCATTATAATCCTTTCGAGCAACGGCTAAACGGTTCTCTGTGCCTGCTAGTTCATCCTGCAGCTGGCGGAAATTCTGGTCAGCCTTTAAGTTCGGGTAGTTTTCAGCCACCACCAGCAATCTTGACAGGGCGCCGGACAATTCGTCATTAGCTTGGGCTGTCTGCACCGGCCCTTTAGCACCTATCAGCTTGCTGCGAGCATCAGCAATGGCAGTAAAAATTTGCTGCTCATGCTTGGCATACCCTTTGACGGTAGATACCAGATTAGGGATCAAGTCAGCTCTGCGCTGAAGCTGGTTCTCCACCTGACTCCAGTTACTCTTCACATTTTCATCCATGCTCACCAGCGAGTTGTAACTGCCTCCAAACATTAAAGCCACTATACCAACGATCACCAGCACTACTATAAGTGTCTTGTTCATCAAAACGCCTCCCTTTTATCAATACTGAATATAGTTAATTAACATGTGCTAAATCAAATCAATTTAACCACTAACCACTCCCTTCATCGTCACATATTAAAATATAACCGCTACTAATAAAAAAGACCTTTGCCCCTTAACGAGGCAAAGGTCTCACTGAACCGTTTTGCGGCCGATAGGACCAGGCTTTAGGCCATGATGTTGATCCTATCTAGACAAGTTACTCCCCTTTGCTTTAGACAATTATAATACTATGAACAACTGAAAACAAATCGTTGTGACACTAGTTGTATCCCTTCCATGTGCACAGAGGTTGAGACAAACCCGCTACGGCAATCCTTGTCACCGTATCAGTTATTTACATGGTTTTTCTCTCGTTTTTGATTTATTTAGTTTCTGAAGTGATTGGTTACTATAATCTTATACAAACCTATATGGAGAATACATGTGCGTGTAAGATTCGGTTATGTAGCTATGTCAGTGCTGTTGGAAAACGCCTCCCCGTCCCGGACGGTCACAGCAAAAACTTTCGAGCAGTTTGCGGCTAAATCGCCTGACACCGCTCTACAAAAGGTTCGCAGGGCGGCCGGTGAGAACCTGGAAAATACTCTGCGACTTCTCAAACACTGCAAAGGCTATGGAATCAGCCTGTATCGTTTCTCCTCCCGGCTGATACCGCTCGCTACCCATCCCTGCCTTGTGGGATGGGATTATGCCGAAGATCTGCAAGAAGACCTGCTGGCCATCGGGGACTTTGTTAAGGCTAATGAGATGCGGGTCAGTTTTCATCCGGATCACTTCACCCTACTCAACTCCCCAAGATCTGAAGTACTGGAAGCTTCCCTTACAGATTTGCAACACCACTGTATCATGCTTGATACCATGGGGCTGGATGAGTCTAGTAAGCTGATCATTCATGTGGGTGGCGGGTACAAAGACAAAACTGCTGCCGCTGCGCGGTTTTTAGTCAACTGGTTAGTTCTTTCCGAGAATATTCAAAAGCGTCTGGTACTTGAGAATGACGACCGTGTTTTTACTGCCGGGGAAGTATTGAGTATTTGCCGCCAAGTTGGAGCCCCCATGATTTTCGACCTGCATCATTTCAACTGCAATCGAGGAGAGGATTATTTATCAGACATTATCCCCCAATTCATCAAGACCTGGAGCCCCACTGGACTATCTCCGAAAATCCACATATCAAGCCCCAAAAGTCTACAAGACCCGCGCAGCCATCATGACTACGTCGATCCCGATGACATCTATCCCTTTCTGCTAGCATTCTCCGAGTTCAACAGTGATCTCGATGTAATGGTGGAAGCCAAGCAGAAGGACCGGGCGATGCTAAGACTAGTTCAAGATCTTGGCGGGTACCCGCACATTCAAAATCCAACTTCCGCGGAATTGATTATTAATTAACCAGGAGCGAAGGTCAAGACATGAAAAAAGCCCGTGTTGAACGGGCTTTATAAACAATGCTGAGATTCACTTTTGGCATGAGTATGATTACAGTACTTTGGTTTCACCGCGATATATTTGGCCGCGGACGGTATCAACCGTTATAAGTGATCCGTCAGCCAGTTTGTGCATCGCTCCTTTGGCCCCAACAACTACTGGCACATCCAGACTAAGACCCACTATCGCGGCGTGGGATGTTAACCCACCTTCCTCGGTTATCACGGCTCCAGCCATACGGAAAAGATGCATATATGCGCGGTCGGTAGCATATGCCACCAGAATGTCTCCTTTTTCAAAATGATCCACCGACTCGGGGTCATTGATACGTCGTACAACCCCGGTAGACGATCTCCGGCCGATGCCAGTCCCTTTTATCAAGACCTCGGCTACTACATGGACCTTCAACAGGTTGGTGGTACCAGGGACCCCACTGGGAACACCGGCTGTGATGACCACCATGTCCCCCTCTTTGATCAATCCAGCATTGAGGGCAGATGTTACCGATTCATTGATCATTTCATCAGTATTAGTGGTTTTCTCAACCGTTATCGGAGTAACACCCCAAACCATATTAAGGCGTCGGGTGACTCTGACATCCGGTGTACCTGCAATAATTGGGGAATGAGGCCGATACTTGGATACCATTCGTGCTGTAGAGCCAGATTGCGTGGCGGTTATGATAGCGGAAGCATCAAGGTCGGCCGCCGTGGCACATGTGGCATAGCTGATGGCATCAGTCACCGATATGTTCCCAAGAAATCTTTTGCGTTTAAGTATGTCTTCGTAAGGCAGTACCTGCTCCGCACGGCAGGCGATGCGGGCCATGGTTTCGACAGCTTCCAGCGGGAACTTTCCGGCAGCGGTCTCCCCTGACAGCATGATGGCATCAGCGCCATCGAATATCGCGTTAGCCACATCGGATGCTTCAGCTCGGGTCGGCCGCGGGGTATTACACATGGATTCCAGCATTTGTGTGGCGATTATGACCACTTTGCCAGCTCGAATACATTTTTCAATAATTGCTTTTTGGACTAGCGGAACCTCTTCTGTAGGTATCTCAACCCCCAGATCGCCGCGGGCGACCATTATGCCATCAGAAACCTTGATGATATCGTCGAGGTTGTTGACCCCTTCCTCGCTCTCGATCTTGGCAATAATATCGACATGCATCTCGCGTTCTTCGATCAGCCTGCGAACAGCATATACATCCTCTGGACGCCGCACAAATGAAGCAGCAATAAAATCAACGTCATTATCAAGGCCAAAATTTATGTCATCTATGTCTTTTTGATCCATAAAAGGCAGTTCACTGCGTACACCTGGAATGTTGACCCCTTTGCGTTCACCCAATTCTCCACCATACAAGACAGTACAAGTGATTTCGGTTCCCTCAGCACTGTCCACCTCGAGCTGAATGAATCCATCAGCCACCAACACCCGATCTCCTGGTTTCACCTCTTCGGGTAAGCTTGGGAAGCTGATTTGGACCTGAGTCTCATCGCCCAGTATCTCACGCGTGGTCAGAATCAACTTTTGGCCATTCACCAGGGTGATCTTCTTATCCTTTAATTTGCCCGTACGAATCTCCGGTCCCCGGGTATCCAGCATGACCGCTATCGGAAGTCTCATCTCACGAGCTACTTTTCTGACCATATTAATACGGGCTGCATGCTCTTCGTGGGTTCCATGACTAAAATTCAAGCGGGCTACATTCATACCTCGACTGATCAGTTCACGAACCATCTCCGGCGAATCAGTAGCCGGCCCCAGGGTGCAAATTATTTTGGTCTTCCTCATTACTCTCCCCCTTTTCGATTCCACCGGGTCAAAAAAGGCCCGGAGTGACTAAAATAAATAAATTGATTAAATCGATAGGATTTTGGTCAATTCATATTCCTGCAGATTTATCTGCTTATTCCCCTCGACAACATCCTTGAGATCGGCGGAGGTCACATCGCCTTTTTGAATGGCAGCCATTCTATTGGATTCACCGTTCAGTATAAGATCCACTGCTTTGCTGGCCAATTGTGATGCAAGTATCCTGTCAGCTGCAGTTGGAGTGCCTCCCCGTTGGGTATGGCCTAAAACTGTAACGCGGGTCTCGTGATGACTCAGATTTTCGATCTGCCTTCCTAATTCTATACCACTACAGCATCCTTCCGCTACAACAATGATACTATGCAGTTTGCCCCGGTTTATGCCTGCATTTATTCGTTCAACTACATCCTTGACATCGAACGGGACCTCCGGGATCAAGATCGACTCGGCTCCGCCTGCTAAACCGGCGGCCAGCGCGATCTGCCCCGACTCGCGGCCCATCACCTCGACGATAAAGATGCGCTCATGCGAAGTGGCTGTATCCCGAATACGGTTGATCGCATCGAGAACCGTATTAACAGCGGTATCAAAGCCTATGGCCAGATCGCTGGAGGGTACATCGTTATCTATACTGGCTGGGATGCCGATCACATTGACTCCCAGTTTGCTGAGTGCATGCCCTCCGGCCATCGAGCCATTTCCGCCTATGACCACCAGGGTCTTTACCCCGAAATAGTCCAGCGCGTCCTTGGCCCGCATCCGCACACTCTCTTCGCGAAACTCTTTGACCCGCGAAGTCCGCAGTATTGTTCCACCACGGTGGATGATATCGCCGACCGAATTGGCCGTCATGTTGACAAAATCGTGATATAACAAACCGTAGAAACCCCGCCGCACGCCAAAAACGGTCATATCATTATAGACCGCCATGCGGACCACGGCACGTATAGCTGCATTCATACCTGGGGCATCGCCCCCACTGGTTACAACGGCAATACGTTTCATCCGGTATATAAACTCACTTTCACCATGTTAATCAATATCACTAAAAATCTTTCCGTGTTTGGTCAATATCTCAGCCCTGCCCCGGACCTTGATAGCCGATGTATGCTCGGTAAACTGGGCGATCATGACCTCGCCCTTGTCCATCTTCTCGCTGTGATGAAATCTTGTGTCCTTGCCCCTAGTCAATCCAATAATGGTCACACCATTCTCCAGGGCTTTTACAACGATATAGTCTTCCCCGTCATAGCCGTTATTCATTCTTTCACCCCCGAACAGTTTTCGGCTTTCCTTAATTGAACCAGATATTTTCTATACCCAAGAGTTTGACCAACTCATCTCTCAGCTCCACTGAAGCCGTGATCTTATATTTTTCGTCAAGCTGAATACTCTTAGCCGCCAAGTGTACGTAGACCGGAATCTCTCCAGTATATCGAGCAAGCGTATCCACCAGCTTATCTTTGAGCCCATTGCTGTTTTTACCTGGCAGCCGCACATGAAGTTCTTCCAACTCGGACGGCAGTATCTTTACTGTACGAGCTAGGACTTTAATTTCGTCATCCCGCTCCATAATCCTGCCTTCCACCCATACCGCCACATCATTCTTGATACTAGTCACGCATTCGGCATAGACATTAGCAAACACCTGGACTTCGATCTTACCGGTCAAGTCTTCTATACCCATCATTGCCCAAGGCTTATTCTCGCGATTGCGTCGGCGGGTAATATTATTGATTATGCCCACTATCCTGACATTGGCACTATCCGGCAACCCACTCAAGCTGTCTATATCATGGCTAGCAAAAAATGGCAGCACATTCTGGTATTCTTCTAACGGACTACCCGAAACATAAAAGCCCAACACTTCTTTTTCCCGACGCAGCTTATCCTTGGCCGAATATTCTCCGATTTTTTTCGGCTTTGGCTCCTCTGCCGCCGCATCATTACCGCCAAAAAGACTTATCTGGTCGCTCTCGGCGGCTTCTTTGACCCGTGCTGCGATCTCCAGAGTATCCTCCATGATGATCATAGCCTCTTTGCGGGTAATATCAAGATTGTCAAAGCACCCGCCGAGGATGAGATTCTCCAGCACCCGCTTATTCACCTGACGCAGGTCCACCCGCTGGCAGAAATCGAATAAACTCACAAAAGCGCCTTGTTTTCGGGCTTCTATTATTGAATGGACCGCCGCATCGCCTACATTCTTGATGGCTCCCAATCCAAAGCGAATACTGTTTCCCGTGACCGTAAATGTTTCAAAGCTCTCATTGATGTCCGGGGGCAGGATTTTTATGCCTAGATGACCACATTCCTTGATATAAAAGACCACTCGGTCCTGGTTGTCGATCACGCTGGCCAGGAATGAGCACATATATTCCACAGGATAATGAGCCTTAAGGTAAGCAGTCTGATACGTTATCATGGCATAAGCCGCACTGTGACTCTTATTAAACCCGTACCCAGCAAAGTGCTCCATCAGATCAAAAAGCGCCGAGGAAACCTTTTCGTTGATCTGATTATGGGTGGCTCCCTCCACGAACTTCTCTCTGAGTTTTTTGATCTCCTGCGGTTTCTTCTTCCCCATGGCCCGACGCAGGACATCAGCCTCGCCCATAGAAAACCCGGCTAATTGACCGGCGATCTGCATGACCTGTTCCTGGTACAGGATGACCCCGTATGTTTCCCCCAGCAACGGCTCCAGCCGTGGGTCTGCATAGTCTATTTCCTGACGCCCGTGCTTGCGGTTGATAAAGTCCTCGACCATACCGCTCCCTAGCGGCCCAGGACGATAAAGGGCAATTATAGCGATCAAGTCTTCGAAGCGATTGGGCTTGATCTCCATCAGCAGCCGCCGTAATCCATCACTCTCTAACTGAAACACGCCAATGGTCTCGCCCTGTGACAGCAAGCGATATACTTTCTCATCATCAAGAGGTAGCTGTTCGATATCCAACCTAAAATCACGGGTTTTTTCGAGGATGTCAACCGTGCGATCGATCACTGTAAGCGTCCGCAGACCTAAAATATCCATCTTGAGCAAGCCGATCTCTTCGACAGTTTCCTTAGTGAACTGGGTGACTATATGACCGTCATTCATGCGCTGCAGTGGCAAGATATTCATGAGTTCCTCCTTGCCGATCACCACCCCAGCCGCATGGACGGAAGCATGACGCGGCATGCCCTCCAAGGCGCGAGCGGTGTCCAGTAAGCGACGAACATTATAATCCTTTTCATAAGTATCGATCAGTTCCGGTGCGATCCCCAGACTGCGGTCTATCGTGACCCCTAATTCAGTAGGAATAAGCTTGGCCACTCTGTCCACATCAGCATACGGCTGGTCAAGGGCTCGCCCCACATCACGAATAGCTGCCCGGGCCGCCATTGTACCGAAGGTTATGATTTGCGAAACACGCTCCTGGCCGTAACGCTGCACGATATAATCAATGACACGGTCGCGTTTTTCGAAACAAAAATCTATATCTATGTCGGGCATGGTGACCCGTTCCGGGTTCAAGAATCGCTCAAAAAGCAAGCCATATTTGAGAGGATCAATGGTGGTGATCGACAGCAAGTATGAAACTAGACTCCCGGCTGCTGAGCCACGGCCCGGCCCCACCGCTATGCGGTTTTTCTTGGACCAATTGACAATGTCCTGAACAATCAAAAAATATCCGGCAAAGCCCATACGGTTGATAACATCCAGCTCGAATTCCACCGGCCTGATTATGCTCTCACCATGGCCAGGGTACTTGATCGGAAGCTGTTCAAACACCAGCTGACGCAGATAACTTTCTGGCGTCTCTCCGGCTGGCAGTGGATAGTCAGGCAGGTGAAAACTTGAGAAGTCAAAGTCGAGAGAACACATATCCGTGATTTCCAGAGTATTGAAGAGTGCCTCTGGCAGTTCGCTGAACAGCTGCCACATCTCATCAGCATTCTTGAAATAAAACTCGGGCGAAGGAAACCGCATCCGGTTCTCCTCATTGATCGTTTTACCGGTTTGAATGCAGAGCAAAACATCCTGAATAAAGGCATCATTCTTCTCTAGGTAATGCACATCATTAGTAACAACTAGCGGTACATCCAGCTTCTTGCCGATCTCCCTCAAACCGCGATTAACGACTCTTTGTTCTGGAATACCATGATCCTGCAGCTCCAGAAAAAAATTGCCTGGACCAAACAGTTCTTTATAATAGCCAGTTGTTTGCTCAGCCTCTGCCATTCTTCCGGCCATGATCAGTTCGGGTATTTCCCCGGCTAAGCAGGCGGAAAGCCCAATGATCCCTTTATGATATTTCTCCAGCAGTTCACGGTCGATGCGGGGTTTATAGTAGAACCCCTCCAAAGAACCACGGCTGCATAACTGCACAAGATTTCGATACCCCTCCATATTTGCCGCCAGTAAAACCAGGTGAAAATGGCTGTCATCCAGCTTAGGCACCCGATCCAGGCGATGCCTGCGAGCCACATAGGCCTCAAATCCGATGATTGGTTTGATACCATGTTTTTTGGCTTCATTGTAGAAATCAATGGCGGCGTATAATACCCCATGATCGGTGATCGCCGCCGCCGGCATATTTTCGGCCACTGCCTTGCGAACCAAACTTTTGACCCGAGCAGCACCGTCTAACAGGCTGAATTCGGTGTGTGTATGTAGGTGAACGAATGACATGATCCCTCTCCTATCTTAGCGATACCGAACAGGGAATACCTCCGGTAATTGCTTGCAGCTGCTCAAATGTAACAGGAAGTGCCGAATTAGCGGTTCCTGCCGCAGCATACACTACGTCGAAACGCAGCATGCTCTCATCAAGATAAATGGGCAGGGGATGAGGCAAACAAAATGGGCAGACCCCGCCCACTGGGTATCCAGTCTGTTCCATGGTCTCATCAGGATCGGCCAATCTGATCCTACTCCCGACCAATTCCTTCACCATCTTCAAATCCAATCGCACATCACCGGCAGCTACGATCATAAAGAAACTACTCTTGCTCTTGAATAGAAGTGATTTGGCGATCTGCCCCGGTTCCAAACCCAAAGCACGCGCCGCTAGTTCGCTGGTACTAGTATCAGCGTCAATCACCATGACTTTCAAACCGCTTTGCATATCATCGAGAAAGGCTTGTACTTTATCAATTGCTGAAGACACTGGAACATCCCCCATTACAATCTATTTACGATTATAACATAACCTTCTTTGGTCTCTGGACCAAATCGTGCAGCTCTGCAAATTCATAATTACTATACCCATCTTGTATATTTTGTTATTATTATAATAATTCTGGCAGCATACCAATTTACATGGGCACCAAAAAGGAATCTATGGGGATGTATTGAACTATTATATTGTCGCAATTTTTCTTCTTCTTTTTATTCCACCACATTTAGGGACTTTGGTCGCTTCCCAAGAGAAAGAGGGGTGAGTCAGAGGTATTACATGATATTCAACTTTTTGACTGATTTAATGAGGAGGGGTTAACTAAATGAAACGCTGGCAAGAAATATACAAACAGAAGCTGTGCAGCCCAGATGAAGCCGTTAAATTGGTGCAAAATAGAGATAACATCGTTGCACCTCTGTCCAACGGACAACCGCCGTCATTAGCCAATGCGCTGGCCAAGAGATTGATTGCGGAAAACATGAATGGAATTACATACATCGCCGGTGTTGATGCGCGCTGGTTCGATATTTACCAGCCAGAAATGCAAGGACATATTTTGATCGATACTGGATTTGTTGGTCCCGCTACCCGCCACTGGGTAGGCCAGGGCATGTTCACATACACCCCCTGTCGCTTGGGCGAAACTGTTGACATGGCCACTAAGTGCCGAAATGTAGACGTTGTCACCATGGTAGTTGCACCAATGGATGAACACGGCTTCTTCAGCACCGGCTGCAATGTTGACCTGGGCTGGGAAGCTGCTAAAACCGGCGATCCCCGCAATATAATCGTAGAAGTAAACGAAAACATGCCTCGTACCTTTGGTACCAATCACATCCACGTAACACAGGTAAGTGCTGTCGTCGAGAATCACATTCCTCTGGTTGAACTTCCCGAAATACCGCTATGCAAGGAAGACGAAGCGATCGGTCACTTTGTAGCCGATATGATTCCTGATGGTGCATGTGTACAGATCGGTATCGGCGGAATGCCCAATGCTATCGCCAATTTCCTGCATCATAAAAAAGACCTTGGCGTTCACTCAGAGATGCTGACCGACACCATGGTCGACCTCTATTATGACGGAGTCATTACCTGTGAGAAAAAGAACTACAATCGCTTTAAGTGGATAGGTTCCTTCGCCTTAGGCACCCGGAAATTATATGATTTTATCAATAACAACCCGATGGTGGAAATGCATTCTACCAAATATGTAAACGACCCTTATGTTATCGGTCAAAACGATAATATGATCTCGGTCAATGCCACATTGGAGGTCGACCTGTCTGGCCAGGCAGCTTCCGAATCACTGGGTGTTACTCAGTACTCTGGAACCGGTGGCCAGCTGGATTTCGTTCAGGGAGCATGGCGTTCCAATGGCGGAAAATCGTTCCTCACTATGTACTCCACTTATACGACCAAAGAAGGTGAGATGAAGTCCAAGATCCTCCCGACATTATCGCCAGGAATCTTCACCACCGTTTCCCGGACCGAGGTTCAGTACATTGTAACCGAATACGGGGTAGCCTATCTCAAAGGTCAAAACCTGCGCACCCGGGTGCAGGAACTTGTCAATATCGCTCATCCAGACTTCAGAGACTGGCTCCTATTCGAAGCCCGCAAGCTCAACTATATTCCATAGGATTTTACATTGAAAGAGTAGCCAAAAAAATTAAGCCCGGTGATTGATCGTCACCGGGCTTTCGATTTTCCATTATCTATTTCTTACTATCCAGCTTGGCCTGCAGGCTTTGCAGTTGGGCTTCAAGTTCTCTGATACGCCCTTCCATGGCTTCTTCGGTTTTCTTGTGATCAGTCAGATCCCTGATCGTTTCGATGGCCCCGATCAGATCACCGTTTTCATCATACAAAGGATTGGCTTTGCCCCACAGGTAATTCGCCGGGCCTTTTAGACCGGGTGCAGTAGTTTCCCCGATCAGCGTGTAGTTATCCTGCTCACTGACCGAATAGTACTTCTCGACCTCCTCCGGCCGAGCCACCAAGTCTACCAGGATCGGTCTCCTCTTACCGTGCAGCGGCAATGAGTATTCATAGTCGCCCTTGCCCAGCATATCATCGGCGCTGACTCCGGTCATATCCTCAATAGCTTTGTTCCAGACAATTACTCGCCCATCTGTATCAATAGCCAAAACCGGATCTGGAAGTGAGTCAACAATACTGCCCATCTGAATTGCATGCTGACGCAGCAGTTCTTCTTCTTCTTTCCGCCGGGTGATATCTCGTGCGATCCCCTGCATACCAATTGGCTCGCCCATTTTGTATACGAGCCAGGTACTGACTTCCACAAATATCTCGTTACCATGTTTAGTGGTCAAAGCCAGTTCATATGTAGCCGCTTTGTGGGTAGCTTTTTTCTTATCTGACAGAGCCTTGCCATAATCAAGATAACCACGAGCTAGTTCCTTGTGGCTCTCGGACACAAGATCTATCATGTTCATCCTAAGGATCTCTTCACGCCAAAAACCGGTCACCTTCTCGGATGCCTTATTGACGGTTATGAAGTAGCCATCCAGGTCATGCACGTAGATCAGGTCATTAGCATTTTCAAAAAGCTCCTGGTAGCGCTCGGCACCCTCACGCAAGGCCCGCAGGTGCTGCTTACGCTCAGTAACATCTCGAACTACAGCCAGAATACGTTCATTCCCTTTGATCATCGCCCGCTTGGTCTTGATTTCGATCCAAAACAGGCGTCCCACCTTGTCCTGAGCCATCCATTCCACGCACTGGGGTCCGGAATTAGCCGTTCTTTTCACCCAACGGAGCACGTTTTCCTTGGTATATGGCGGTTCCCCAGCGGTCAAATCGCCGACATTCATGCGCAGGGTCTCTTCCCTGGTATAGCCGAACACATCGGCTACTGTTTCATTAACATCCAGGATCGCACCTGTATGGACATCGTAAATAAAAATCGTATCATTTATTGAGTTAAAAACTGTGCTGTAATCAGCATTAGAGGCAAGCTCCTTGTGCATTCTAAGTTCAGTGACATCGAATGTGATGGACATCACACCGTTTGGTGTCGTGAAGATCCTCTCTCGTAAACGACGGTTGCCGACTTCATGCTCCAGGGCCATGCTGATACCGCTTTCCATTACCTCCTGGAAAGCCGAGTGGGATTGTGAGCCCATGAAATCCGGAAGCAGCTCCAGCATACTCTGCCCTTCCATATCTTCCATGTCCTTTTCCACCATTTCAGCGTAGGCGCTATTGCAGTATGTAACTTTCCATTCCTTGTTTACCGCCACCACAGGAGTCCTAATGCTGTCTAGAAGACCTCGGTAGTCGGTCTTACCCCATAAAACCAGTGCAATCGCCCCCCTCGTTTAAACCCCATCGGGGATAGAACTCAAGATTTGCCAATCAGGGTGTTAAGGTTCGAATCATTGCTCTGCCTGCAAAGACCCTTTTAGACTATACTGATGAATTGTTTTGATTTAGAACTGCGGCTATCTAGAACATTGATAAAGGATCTGCGAACCAAGCAATACCAGAATAACATAAACTGTGGTCGTCAGTACTGGAAACAACCCCTGAGAATTGTCCTTCCTTAACAAACACCTATAGGTTATTTTCTGCATTGTTTTCTGATATTCCTCCAAGAACTAGAGAAGCTTATAGAATGGATGTAGATGTGCAGTATAAAAGGTCGATAAAATAAATGGGGCGATAGGATATCCTATCGCCCCATTGTGATTCGGCATAGTAATTATTTCATCTTTGTCACTAACATAAAGGCAATCAACAAACCATAAATCGTCAGAGTTTCAATAAACGCTAGTGTGATGAAGAGCAGAGTTCTAACTTGATCTGCAATCTCAGGCTGCCGGGCAATACTCTCTAAGGCTTTGCCTCCGACTGTACCTTGGCCGATACCTCCGCCAAGTGCACCAACTGCTACTGCCAGACCTGCACCGATCGCAAGCATTCCAGAATCCATTTAAACTTCCTCCTTTCACAAAGTATTAACCGTACCCTAAGTATCTAAGTTAATAGTAACCTTAATTGTTACATGTTTCACTATCCCTATCGCATTTGGTCAAGTTCCTGGTATGATCGGTTCTGTTTAACGCTAAGCTATGCATTTTCAAATAAGAATGTGAAATCAACCACAATAAGGCTTGATTTTCCGCGCTTTTTTGATGCTCGGAAAGCCATCATCCCGAATCGTTTTATCGGTATGGTTTGTTATTTTCAGGGTACAGCATGACGCAATAATAGCATATCCTGCATTGCAGTCCTTATATAATTTATGCTACAAGATTAAATTTTACACAGACGTATATTTTATATGGCGCAAAGGAAAAAATGGGCGGCTGTCGAAGTACAAATCCTAAAACAATGCGGCGAGGAGGATATTATGAAATTAAAAGAAAAAGTAGCGGTCATCACCGGAGGCGGAACCGGGATCGGGCGCGATGCAGCAATGGCCCTGGCTCGCGAAGGAGCAAAAATAATAGTCTCAGGCAGAAGGTTAGAACCACTGGAAGAAACGGTACAGTTGATCAAGTCTGAGGGCGGAGAAGCTGCAGCAGTTTCGGCAGATGTTACCAATTGGGATTCGATCAGTGCCCTGCAGGAAGCAACCAAAAAGCTGTATGGCAACGTAGATATTTTGGTCAACAATGCCGGTTCGGCACTATATAAGCCGTTCCTGGACATCACCCTGGAAGAATTCGATTATGTTATGAACATCGACCTTCGTTCAGTGTTTGCAGTCACCAAAGCCTTCGTCCCTATGATGATAGAAAACGGCGGGGGCAGCGTGATCAACATTTCCTCCATCCTGGGTGTCTTCGGCGGCATGAATCAATCGGCTTACTGCGCGGCAAAGGGCGGCGTGAATAACATGACCCGTGCTCTAGCCGCCGAATTGGGGCCCATGCAGATCCGCGTAAACTGCATATGCCCTTCGCACATTGAAACCCCCATGATGGCCCCCATGCTCGACCATCTCAAAGAAAAAGGCAAAATGGAGAAGTTGGAAAAGGTGTTCCCCCTGCGTAGGATCGGCTTCCCGGCTGACACTTCAGGGGCTGTCCTGTTTTATGCCGGCCCTGATTCATCCTGGGTTACGGGAACCATCATGGTCCTCGACGGAGGAATGTCCTGCTTCGTTTAGATATCTCAATCATTTGATTGCAAAAAGCTCTCCGTTTTCGGAGAGCTTTTTATGTTGTTGGTCTATTTAGATGGTCTTGTGAAGTAACGCAGCGATTCGCTCTTGGGATTAGCCTGCTTCGCCGGGTTTGGGGTCCACTTTCCACCCCTGCTTAAAATGTGTATTGTCACAGAAAGGTCTGTTTCCTGACAATCCACACCTGCACAGAGTCAGTTTACTTCCCTCTTTGATCACTGCACCATCAATATCGGTGACCGCCATCGGGCCATCCAAAATCAAAGGCCCATTGCGCACTACTCGTACGCGGACCAGTGTGGGGTGAATAGTATCGTAGGACACAGAGCCTACACCTTTAGCCAGTTCTGGATCCACACACGAACCATCAGGAACCACATATTTCAATGCTCCAGAAGGACATTTATCGATGGCTTTGATTATATCTTCCGCCGGAGCGGCATCTATCTTAATCCATGGCCGTTCCTGAGGTATGAAAACATCCGGACAGATTCCAAAACACTTACCGGCATGACTGCACAAATCAGGATACCAGAAAATTACCAGATCATTGTTTTTATATTCCTTCATGAATTACCCCTCTTTCAGCGAATAAGATATGACCTTGATTAATGCCAGCAACGACTCTTATTTGACAACTATATAAATCATAATATATTCTGCATAATCAAATCTACTAAATACCTCCATAAATAAAAAAGCTACTATTACTAAAATAGCAGCCCTGATTGTAGACAAAGTCGCAGGCGTATGACGGGAGTGAAGA
>JBLNAX010000109.1:0-66786 GCA_050259595.1 Acidobacteriota bacterium
AAACACCTCCACATTTTAGAGACTCGCCGATCCCAGGTGGGTCTACGACCGCTTCAAACCCGGACCATGCGGTTGCTACAAATGTGCAACCTTAATAACGTTATCAGAATTCACATTTAAAGTCAAGACAAACACCGTACTATCAAAGGCTGGGACTGGTAAAACGTGAAAAATAGATGTATAATACAAATAGTCCCTTTATTCCACTAGAGAGGAGGGGAGGACAAATGGCTTCAGTAGGATCGATATCACCGGCCCTGGCCGACCAGGTCTCCATCGCAACGATGAAGATGGCCATGGATCAGCAGGCTGCGCCGGTTCAAACACTTATGAAATCTCTTGAGCAGCTATCTCCGGTACAGGAACAGAGACAGACTCCTCCCGCACAAAAGGGAAGCCCAGTCGGTAATTTAGTTGACTTGTACGCTTAAAAAGCAGAAAACCACCTTAACAAGGTGGTTTTCCAGTCTAATGACACAACCAAATCTCTACGTTATTTCAAAAATCCCGTTCAATCAACGTACCTATGTACGCCTCAATCACGGGATTTTTTCATGCCTTGATCTTCACTTCCGTCATCAGCCAGGCTAGTTTTTAACAACGTGGTCACCACCCACTTTACAGTCCTTGTATTGTTAAACTGGCAGATTTTTAGTTTTGTTGTTCCAATACTCTCGAAGTTTTCGAAACCCGCCTATCAACAGTCCAGAAACCATCAGTGCCATCCCATAGTAAAATAGCACAAATGTTGGGTACATATCAAACTTAGGCAATGGCCCATATTCTACTGAAAAATACGTTTGAGCAAAGAGTCTTGAGAATGAAAAGAAAAACTCGCCCCCAAAATATTCAAAGACAACAAAAACGCTAAAAGATAATAAAGTAAAGATTAATAATTGCCTGTTATCCATTCGGCTAGCTATGAGCCCGCATAATAGTGTTAAAAATATTAGTATGCTCAGCGTAAATTTGAAGGATTCAACCAACCTAATCATATAATCGCCCATTATTGAACCAGGATTGTCGACAGCAAACATAAACCCACATATAATAATGCCAATTATGGCATTCAATGTTGCTCGTATCCAAACTTCCGTTTCATCCATAACCCTCACCTCATAAAGGTAAAATCCATTTGATTAAAACAGTATATCCATGGTGAGCGACTTTGTGAGGAGATAATACAACGCCCTATGAAGTCGCCTGCCTATTTCTAGCGACTGGTCGATAGCGCCCGGTTGGCGCTACGCCGAAGTCCCTGCACGGATGCAGAATTCTGAGGCTGCCTGCCGCTAGGAGCGACAAGTAGTGGCCGATGTAATTGACGAGCTTTGGAGCGAATCTGGATTACTGTTTGAATTCATTGATATTCCTCACGCCATGATCTCGAAATACTCCGTCAGCTCGGGATTGGCTTCAAACACGATATCTTTACCTAAAATGTCATTTATGTATTGCACATTTGATTCCTGTTCATTGAGATAGGCCAGTATCTCGGGGGTGACCTGGACCTTGATGGTGTCGGATTCGCGATGGCCCAGGCGCAGCAAACGGCGCATGATCTCATTGCCAATAACGCGCGGGCTCAGTCTCCTGCCCTGGCCAGAACAGACATGGCATTCTTCACATACCAGCTTGCCTAAGCTGGGCCTAAGTTTCTTACGAGTCATTTCCACTAAACCTAGTCTGGTCAGCCCCAGCACCCGGCTGCGAGCCTTGTCTTTGTGCAGCTCCCGCGTTAGGGTATTTAATATCTGTTCGTGGTCTTCTTTATCCTTCATATCAATAAAGTCTGCCAGTACGATGCCGCCGATGCCCCGCAAACGGAGCTGGCGCGGTATTTCCTGAGCAGCTTCCATATTCGTTTTCAGCACCGTATCCCGGAAATGCTGGCGGCCGGTGTATTTTCCACTGTTTACGTCAATAACTGTCATAGCCTCAGTCTCGTCGATCACCAGGTAGCCACCGCTCTTCAGCCAAACCCGCGGACTGGCCAGGCGTTTGATCTCCCGCTCTAATCCCAGATCCTCAAAAGGCGCGGGATCGACATCTATAGAGATATTCTCTTGCACAACATCATTTTCAATAATTCCTCTGACACAACGGGCGTGTTCATTAGTATTGACCACGATCGATTTCACGTGGCTGTCCACATAATCACGAAGGATCCTCTGTGTGATATCTAGGTCACGGTAAATAATAGCTGGCGATGAAGATGTTTTGTAGGTACTGCTGATAGTTTCCCATTGTTCCAGCAGGTATTCCATCTCTTCGCGCAGGTCATCAAAAGAGGCAAAAGCCCCGGCGGTACGCACGATCAGCCCGACATTATCCGGCTTCAGACTGCGCAGGTATTCCTTCAGTTCATCACGGAGCTCAGCATCTCTGACTTTCCGAGAGATAAGCACGTCACTCTGAAAAGGAAGCAGCACCAGATAATGGCCAGGAATGGTGATGGCAGTCGTTATGCGGGCACCTTTGCCCGACAATTCTTCCTTCTTGACCTGCACCATTATATCCTGGTCTTTACGCAGGATATCCTTGACCGAAGCGTTCCGGTCTGCGCCATGTATATCACCCTGATATAAAAAGGCATTCTTCTCAAATCCCAAGTCAACAAAAGCACAGGAAAGTCCAGGCAAGATGTCTCGGACTTTTCCCTTATAGACATTGCCCACACGGTCTTCATTTTCCTCAATATGCAGCTCGACCAGACGCCCATCTTCAATGATTGCGACTCTAGTCTCCCATGGGTAGTGCTCAATGACTATTTGTCTTTCCATTTTCGCACCCCTCCTTACAGCGGACTTCGCCAGACTTCTCCCTGCCTGATGAAGTTCCCCTCCCGCCACGCATCTTTTATTACTTCCCGGGGCAATCCCCGGTCCACCAGCGCCTCGATCAAATCAGCCAATCTGACTCCACCTTGACTGTCAGAGGCCAGGCTGGTGTCGATCTCACATTGACCATCTTCACAATTGAATCGAAGGTCTAGTATTCCAGACTTGATATCGACTATCTTGTTTTTGTTCTTTCTTTCGACCATTACTTCCGGGCTTTTTCTTATATCATTTATTATACGATCAACGTCAAAGGCACTGTGCAGGGTTATTCTATATCTGGCCGTATTTACGATGCTCATAAGCGAGGGCTCATTATCATTTATAACAGCCATTTTGCTTATCTCCAGCCCCGGAGGCGCCTGGCTGACCAGCTTACCCCGCAGTTCAGCAACTGGAGCATTCTGATCCATCTCGAAGTCCACATATTCGTGCCTGCCCCATACCCCTACCGGCAGTACAGTGCCCAGCGACAGCTTCAAATGAGGGTTGAATCCCTGTGAAAGCCTGACCTGAATGCCGCTGCGGCGGATCATCCTTTCCCAAAGTCTCATCATATCCAGGTGCGACAAATATCTAATATCCGAACCTTTTTCATATTCTACTCTAATTCGCAGCCTGTACCCCACCCTTCACATCAATATCCACTTCCAGGTTGGCACATATTCCGCAGCTGCCACAGCCTGATTCACGACAATCCGGAGTATTTTCCCCTTTGGTGGCTTTCTCATATTCTTCTTTAAGGAACTCAGGATTCAGTCCAGTATTAACAAACTCCCACGGTAAAATCTCATCCATACTGCGCTGGCGGGTAGTATAAAAGTCAGGATCCAGACCACACTCAGCTAATGCTTCTAAATACAGATCAAGCCTGAAGAACTCGCGCCAGCCATCGAACTTGGCCCCTTTCTGCCATGCGGCAAAGATCATTTGGCCCAAACGGCGGTCACCACGGGCCAAAACCGCCTCTAGATAGCTGGTTCTGGAGTCGTGGAAATCGAAATTGACATTCTTGATGCGCCCGTGCTCTAAAATGTATTGTTTGCGGCGCTGCATCTCGTCCTGGGTTATCTGGCCTTCCCATTGGAAGGGGGTATGCGGCTTGGGCACAAAAAAGGCCAGACTGACGTTAATACGAGGCGGTTTTCGGGAAACTTCACTGCCGGCACGCTTTATCCTGCGCACCAGCTCGATCATTTCGTCCAGATCTTCATCCATCTCGGTTGGGAGACCCAGCATAAAATATAGTTTGATGGCCAACCAACCTGAGGCAAAAGCCGCCCTGCAGGAGGTCAATACATCTTCTTCAGTAACGTTTTTATTGATCACATCGCGCATTCGTTGACTGCCCGCTTCCGGAGCAAAGGTCAGCGTAGTTTTGCGCACTCTCTGCACTTCTTGGGCCAAGCTGACAGAAAATGCGTCGACCCTCAGTGATGGCAATGCCACCCCCACCCCCTGTGATCCATGCTCGTCCACCAGTGAACGGCATAGTTCGGCAACACCTGAATAATCGGCAGTGCTAAGGCTGGCCAGGCTCACCTCATCAAAGCCAGTCGCCTTCATAATGCGGCGGGCTTTCTCCTGCAGGTGGTCCACACTACGTTCCCGCACCGGCCGATATATAATACCAGCCTGGCAGAAACGGCAACCCCGCTGGCAGCCCCGCATAACTTCAAGTACTGCCCGGTCGTGAATGATCTCCAAGTAAGGTACTAAAGGCTTTTCGGGAAAGTATGCCTTGTCCAAATCACTTACCACTGCCCGGGTAACCATATCAGGGGCATAATCAGCTAGCTTGATGCGCCTATTTACTGTACCATCAGCATTATATTCGACTTCATAAAGCGAAGGCACATATATTCCTGTCAAGACCGCTAATTCCCGCAGCAGCACAGTACGTCCGGCGGACCGGTGCTGAGCGGTGATATCAAGAATCTGCAGAATGACTTCTTCCGCATCACCAATGACAAACACATCGATAAAATCGGCCATCGGTTCCGGATTAAAGGTATTCGGTCCGCCGGCGATGACCAGCGGATGGGTGTCGTTACGATCCTTCGAATACTGTGGAACACCGGTCAAGTCCAGCATATTGAGCACATTGCTGTAGGACAGCTCATATTGCAGGGAAAACCCGATAATATCAAAATCAGCCGCTGGCTTGAAGGACTCCAGGCTGAACAGCGGCATTCCGGCTTCCCGCATCTTTTCTTCCATGTCTGGCCAGGGCGCAAAGGCCCGTTCCATGGCATAATCCGGGTGCTCATTGACCAATCCGTAAAGTATGCGCCCGCCCAGATGTGACATCCCGACCTCATAGACATCGGGAAACGCGAAGAGCATCTTTGCTTTTACCTGCTGCCAATCTTTGATTACGATGTTGAGTTCATTTCCGGTGTAACGTGCAGGCTTGGTTACCTGTGGAAGGATTTTTGAAAGTTTTTCTTTTATCATTAAAATCTCCGTTATGTTGGGCTTTGGCAGACATCTTTTACCCATAATGGATAGTTACTTAATCCCATTAATGGTCACGCATCCCATCGGAACTGTTCCGTCCCACAATCTGCATAAGTTAATGTCATTTCTGGCGGCAGCCCTGCTTTTATGCCAGATTTCACTTAATTATATAGGTTAATCCTTATCAAGACAAGCCAAATGGGAGGTTAGGGGGAAGCAGGCAGGCTTATCCCCGTATACACAATAAAAAACCCTTGCGGGCTTTGTTGTTGGTTCGCAACCTTGATCCGGTTTGATGAAGAAGTGGCGAGCGATTTTCTGACGAAGCTTAGCAACTTGGGGCGATTTGAGGAATATGAATCGGATTGTGAAGCAGGAGGTTTCACAACCCGGATACTGAGGCACGGATGCCGAATATCCCGGTTTTCCGATTCATACCGAAATGAGTCTCATAAGTTGCAGACGAGGAAGCATGGAGCGAGTAGTTTTTCATCAAACCGCATATACACTAAAAATCGTTTAGCACCTAAACCTTATTATCCTTCTTCAGTAATTCCTCTGGATTCACCGGCCCTTCGCGGCTGCGCAGCTCGAAGTACAACAAATCGACAGCCGTTCCGAGCTCTGTATCCTCCTCTACAACTTGTCCCTTGCGTACATAAACCTGCTGCAACCCTCTGGTTACTGATATTAGACTGTTGCCGTGCTGGATGACTACTTCCGAGCAGTCATCATCCAGATTAACATCTGCGACTTTGCCTGCAAATACTGGGTAAACCGGCACCTGCTCATCGACCTGCAGTACTAAACCGGAGTTGAAATCCTGTTTCTTAGTCTTTGGATCATACACCCAGCCAAAATGCCGTACTATACGAGAGTAGATACATGGCGCCCGCAAAGCCGGTTCCAGGACATTGCGGCTCTCCTCTATATCAGCAGTACGGAATATGTTTTGTCCCCAGCCCATCACATCATAGTTGGTTTTCAACGTGTAGTGGAGTGCCGGCTGAAGCCACCTAGCCATTATAGGACTACCCTTGATCATCCAAGTCAAAACCACTATGAGAGCCAGAGCAATAACTGCTCGCATCTTTACACTCTGCACAGAAATCCCTCCAATAACACTCACCACATGTATATTAGATGGACAACCAAATATTACCTTTTTATTGCACAAAACAAATTTTTCCCAATAAAAAAGCCCGCCAGATAAGCGAGCTCCTGGGTCATTAGTAATCAACACTTGCCGTTAGAACACGATCTTCTTCCCTTTCAGGTTGATATCCAATAGCAGACCTACCCCTATCATGTTAGTTAACATGGAGCTCCCGCCGTAGCTAATAAATGGAAGCGGGATACCGGTTATCGGCATCACCCCAACCGACATACCGATATTCTCAAAAATATGGAACATCCACATCGATACCAGTCCAATACCAATAAGTGTGCTATAAAAATCCTTAGCATTATAAGAAATGAATATAGCTCGCCACATAACACCAGCATAAAGGAGCAGTAAAAATGCCGCACCTAAAAAGCCCAGTTCTTCGCCTATTACTGCAAAAATGAAATCAGTATGCTGTTCAGGCAAGAAATTGAGCTGTGCCTGAGTGCCATGGAATAGGCCCTTGCCGGTGAAGCCACCAGAGCCCACCGCCACTAACGCCTGAATGGTATTCCATCCTGCGCCTCGACCACCCTGGCCATCATCATACGGGTCTACGAATACCGTGAGCCGCTGTATCTGATATTCCTTAAGCGGCAGTGGTAACCCATGAGCTTCATGCAAGTATAAGACCCCTACAATAAATATTAATCCAGCTATCAAGAGCGCCAGGAGAATACGATGATTGGCTCCGGCCATAAACATCATACCGAACATGATCGCGATGAAAACCAGGGCTGTTCCCAGATCAGGCTGGGCCAATATCAGCAGAATAGGCACTCCAATATAAATGAAACACGGAATCATTTCCAAAAAAGTGTCCAGGTTGCCCTGTCGCTTGTTCAGAAAATCAGCGAAACCAAGAATTATTAAGACTTTTGCCAACTCAGCCATCTGAAAATTGATGCCGGCTATTCTTATCCAACCCTGAGAACCGTTGACCTCCCGTCCAAATATCAATGTCACCGCCAAAATCCCCAGGGTTATGGCATAGAACAGTTTACTATAGCGGTGCAGGTGTGTGGAATCAAAGTTCAGCATGCCAAACGCCACAAATATCCCCACAACAACCCAGATAACTTGTTTTTTGACATATAAAAGCGTATCCGAGGAAACGGCTCGGCTGGCACTAGCCAGAATGATCAGGCCGAATATCAGTAAGCCCAACACTGCCAGAACAAAAGTTTTATCAATAACCTTGATGGTTCTACGGCTTAGCATAGTGGCCTCCAGGTTTGAAGTCATATTGATTATAAACCTAACAAGAACCACTGTCCACCAAGGAAAATATGTATATTCACCCTTTAAATATGGAACATTGTCTAGACTATCGCTTTTCTTAATTTCAATACCGGAATATTGGCCACTAACGCTACGGTATTGTCCATACTACTATAGCTGACTTCCAATGCGCCCTCATCGATCTCAATATATTCACGAATGACCTTGATAAGATCTTCCTTCAAAGCCTCAAGCAGTTGAGGGGCGGCGCTAACCCTATCATGTACCAGGACTAACCGCAAGCGTTCCTTAGCTACCAGCTTGCTGCCACCCCGGTCACGGATAAGAAATCTCGCTAAGAATTCCAGCACCTTCATTCCCCCTTACCTGGCAACCATCTTGAGCATCTTTTTAAATTTCTCCACCAACCCCTCAGAATAATCGTATGGAACCAGCGGGACATCCTCGCCATTGATACGGCGCGCAATTCTCCGGTATGCTTCACCGGCTTTGGAATTAGGGTCCATAACCGCCGGTTCACCGCGATTGGTGGAAACAATAATTATCTCATCTTCAGGAACGATACCCAATAATTCTATCGAAAGAATATCGATCATATCGTCAACATCCATCATATCGCCCTTCTTGACCATACGGGGCCGTATACGGTTGATGACCAACTGATTATCCTTTAAACCGGAAGCCTCCAAAAGCCCAACGATCCGGTCAGCATCACGCACTGATGAAACTTCTGGTGTAGCGACAACAATTGCCCCATCGGCACCGGCAATGGCATTTTTAAAACCCTGTTCGATACCAGCCGGACAGTCAACTAAGACCAAATCAAATTCTTTCTTTAATTCCCCGCATAGGTTTTTCATCTGGTGGGGAGATACAGCAGTCTTTTCCTTCGTCTGAGCAGCTGGCAGCAAGCAAAGCCCCTCAAAGCGTTTATCCTTTATCAAAGCCTGCTTCATTTTACAGCTTCCGTTGACAACATCAACCACATCGAAGACAATACGGTTTTCCAGACCCATTACTACGTCCAAATTGCGCAAACCGATATCCGTATCCACCATTACCACTTTCTGTCCAAGCATTGTCAATGCCGTTCCCAGGTTGGCGGTGGTAGTTGTCTTCCCCACACCCCCTTTGCCCGACGTGATTACGATGACCTTCCCTTTCATCATGTCTCCCCTTTCCATAATTCTTATAACTTAAACTTGTCGATTACGACTCGCCCATCCTTTATATAGGCGATCTCTGGATAATTGAAGGCAGCCGGTTCACCTTCTGGCGGGCGGGTGATGTGGTTGGCTATGCGCAGTTGAGTAGGAGTCAGCTTTAGAGCCGTTACTACCGCTTTCTCATCACCCATTGATCCGGCATGAGCCAGTCCGCGAATACTTCCCATTATTACTATGCTGCCCCCAGCCACAATTTCCGCACCCGGGTTTACATCACCGATAACCACTATGTTACCGGTATGGATCAGTTTCTGACCTGAACGTATAGTCTTTCTTACCAGCATTGTTTCACCTGGGTCCATTTTCCCCGAATCAACATCTCCGTCGGCATCCGCCTTAACAGGCAGCGTTTCCGCATTCTCCCGACTCTCCAGCTTGACCTTCCTTCCTTTACACAGTAACGTCTTCAGGTGTAGTCCGGTTTCATCCAGAACATCCTGGATCTCCTGAGCTTCTCTTTTGGTCAAGCGGCGCTGACCAACATCAACCACCACCTGGGTTCCAACCATGTCGCCCATTTTTTCGATCCTGCTCAGCAAATGCTCTTTGACAGACAGGTATTCACTCTCCGGGTTAAGATAGATCAAAACGCTTCCCTTAGGTTCTCTTATGACAATGTCTTCGCTAATCATAAAACGACCTCCATATTTCCTTACTCTATATTCTATTACTGTCATTTATTTCCTTCATCTGAAGCGCCCATAAATTCAGGTAAATTCGGTGTTATTACCAAAAAATGAGGGTCAAATCATCACCAACTTACAGCATCTGAATGTAAGTCTGTAAATAAGACAGCAACCGCTGACAAACATCCAACACAAACCATGAAAACTGCCTATAAACCACAAAGAAAAAGGCCCGCAGATTATGCGAGCCATTGCTGGTTTTGTCGTATACGCTTTTATTTATTGATTTCTAATCATGCGCAGGGGCATACACTGTATTGGTTGTGCTTGTTGTCCCCACCGCATTCGGCTTGGTGATCGGCTTGCTAGATTGAGTTGGTTTTGACGGTTGGGCCGGCTGATCTGGCTTAACCGCACCCGTCGGGTTGTTGATCCCCACAGATGCTTCGTCGACCGTTGGAGATACGTCATCAGCCAGGTGATCCTTGATATGGAAATATTGCTCCATCAGAGCCTTAGCTACCAAACCGGATGAAGTACTGCCGTGGTGTCCATACTCAACGATCCCGGCAAAAGCTATCTCCGGATTATTATACGGCGCAAAGCATATGAACACACCATGATAGTCTGTCGCACCGGTGTCGCCTCTGTGGCCAGGCTGAGCAGTTCCAGTCTTGGCTCCGCCGGATATTTCGGGTGGAATCAGACTAAATACATATGATGCGGTACCGCCAGGCATTGCTACAGCATGCATAGCTTCCCGCGTGGTTTGCATAGCTTTAGGATCGACATCCACTACATGATTGACGAGTGGCTTGGTCTTTTCAATTATCCTATTTGATGGAGACGGAGTAACGATCCTATCCACCACATAAGGCCTCATTCTTTTACCATTATTAGCCAGTGCAGCCACATAGTTTGCTAACTGTATAACGGTAAACTGATTGCTGCCCTGGCCGATCGACATGTTGAAAGTGTCAAACGGCTGCCAAACTGTGTTGAAATTGTACTCGATACGATACTGTTCTTCCAGCAGCTTTTTGGCATTATCCTGCTGTTTCAATACCTTTTTCCGATCTTCGGGTATTGTCGCCTGTTTTAACAAAGCATCATATTTCTCAGATAACTCCTTGCGCTTACGATCAAACTTCCTATTAATCAGGGAGCTGTTCAACTGTTCTTTCCACTCCCGGCTTGGCAGCAAGCCTTTTTTCTCGTAGGGAAGGTCAATGTCTGTCAGCTGTCCCAAGCCAAATTCCTCAGCAACCTTGTGGATCAAGTCGACTCCAGCACGGCGGCCTGCTTCCTGGAAAAACACATTACAGGAAACCGCTAATCCTCTAAAGAAGTTTACTCCCGATCCGTGCACCTGCCAACATTTGATATGCGGCGGATACCAGTAAGCTCCGGAACAGGTAACATAGTCGTTCTTAGGATCAAGCTTACCCGACTCCAAAGCTGCCATCCCGGTAATAGGCTTGAAGGTCGAACCCGGCGGGTACACACCCTGGAGAGCCCGGTTCTGAATGGCACCTGGCTTCAGCGGGTTGTATGAGCCCTGGGGAAAATAATAGTCAATCGCAGCCTGGTCCATATGCTTAGTAAAAGCGTTAGGGTCCAGTGCCGGCCGGCTGGACATGGCCAGAATGCCGCCGGTCTTCACATCGATAAGAACACACGCCCCCGCCTTAGCTTTGGGATTTTTCTTCTGAAGGTCGGTCATGACCTGATCCATTGTTTTATCCATGACCCTCTGCAAGTCACGATCGATCGTAAGATAAAGGTTGTCACCCGGAGTGGATTTCAATGTGATCAACTCCTGCACCGGCTGTCCCTTGGCATCAACCTCGACCTGGCGGGCTCCATCTTTACCCTTTAGATATTTTTCATACTCCATTTCGATCCCGTCCTTGCCGACAAGATCACCGACATGGTAGTTCTCAGGATCGTAATGCTTTTCCAGCTCCTGCTTATCATAGATCGGGTGTACATAACCCAGTAGGTGACCCCCCAGGATGGTCTCCGGATAATATCTGAGAGGCTGCACATCGATGCGCATACCGGGCAGTTCCTGGCGGTGCTCTTTGAGTCTTACGACGACCGACCAGTCGACATCCCTCATAACCACAATAGGCTCGAAAAGCCGGTATTTCTGCTTGTCGATCAAAGAATTGATATAATCGACAGTAATCTCAGGGTATGTCTTGCCCATCAGCTCAGCCAACTTTTTAACAACTGCTGGCTGGTCCTTCATATCCAGGTAGCTAAGTTCAACTGCATAAACCAATTTATTCTTAGCCAGAATCTTTCCATTGCGATCAAATATTTCTCCGCGTGGTGCTTTAGAACTGATCAGGCGGATCCGATTATCCTTGGCCATGATTTCGTATTTTTGGGTTTGAACGAATTGTACAAAGACAAGCTTAAGCAGTAACACAGCCAGAAGAGCAGTTATGATATACCAGAATGTCTGAAATCTTTCCTTGAGTTCTTTGTTATTCACCCAGGTCACCTCTTTGATATCAGCAGTATTCTTCGGTGTGAATCATCAGATCGCCCGTTTATTCGTTAAAAACTTCGGAGCGGGCTGTCCTATAATACCAGACATAGAATGGAATAGACAAAAGGCTATTATACACAACCTGCCCACTGAGATTCAGAAAGATAGACTTATCAACTACAAAGTGCGGAAATGCAAACATTCCTAGAAGGAACAATATAATGGCATTTACCACCGTACCCAGGAAAACACTACCGAATCCCACAAGGATATTCTGCTTAAAAACATCGACCTCAAACCGGCCCACTACCCAAGCGGTTATACCCTTAGACAGAGCATTCATGCCTATAAACCGGCCCATGTATAGGTCTTCAAACAAACCGCATAAAAACCCATATTTCATACCGGGCATGGCGCCGTTGTCAATAGCATAGAAAGTAACAAATATGAGCACCAGATCAGGCACAATTCCTTGTAAGCTGTACCTGCTGAACAATGTTGTCTCTAAAAATATTGAGAAATATGGCAGTAGAATCAGGGCCACCCAGCGCATAGCAGATCCCCCTCATTGTGGGATTACTTATTATAAAAACAAATCACGACGACCGATATGATGATCTGCCGCCGCTTTTTACCTAAACCTTATTCTAATTATGGTCCTGTTGGCTGTGAAGGCGGCTGCGGCTGGGTTTCCGGCGGGACCAGCGGCTTGATAAACCGTTTGACCACGAACACCTCTTCCAGCTTATCAAAATCAACTGCCGGCACTACCGTCGCCTTTATAAGCAACCCCTTAGACTCATTGGTATCTTTGACATTCTTGTCATCGAGGATCGACTTGATCTTGCCAATTATGATTCCCGGTGGATAAATCTCACTCAGATTCGATGTTACTATTACATTACCAGCCTTCACTTTTGAATAGAACGGGATGTCGCTCATGGTCAACGAACCACTATCCCCCAAACCCTCGATTATCCCCTGGGTGCGGTTCTCTTGCACGATCGCGCCCACAGCACCCTCACGGTCGGTAATCAGCAGCACAGAAGCGGTTCCAGAGGTGACCGCGTTTACTCTACCAACCAATCCCTGCGGCGTAATAACGACCATATCAGTGGTAATGCCGTCTGCACTGCCTCTATCGATGGTCACCGTTTTGTACCATGTATCAGGACTGCGGGCAATGATTTCCGCCCCCATCAGCTCCAAGGTATCAACATTCTTGTCCTTAAAGTCCAACAGTCTTTTTAGTCTCTGTGCTTGGTATTTGTACTCTTTAAGAGTCTGATTCTTAAGCTGATAGTCCTTAAGCTGGCCTTTAAGCCGCTTGTTATCCTTGACTAGATTATTGCGCTGAGCAAAAAAGTCACTGATACTACCTACTCCATGGCGCAGTTCGTTGACACCCTTCTGAAGGGGTGTGAATGTGCCACGTATGACTTCCTCAAAAAGTGTGATTTTTGTCCTCTCTACACTGGTTTGTTTAATCACCATCAGAGTAATGACCCCAATGATGATTATTCCCCAGAAGGACTTGCTTCTTAAGAAATTAAACAACCTTCCCCATCTCCTAATCAGGAGCTTTTCTTAGGACTCCGTAAAACTCTGCTTAATACTTCAATATTCTCTAATACTTTTCCAGTTCCCCTGGCTACTGCCGACAAAGGCTCATCACACAGATAAACCGGCATATTGGTCTCCTGACCGACCAGCTTATCCAGTCCCTTCAACAGGCTGCCGCCTCCAGCCATAACGATTCCCTTGTCCATTATATCGGCAGCCAGTTCGGGTGGTGTCCTCTCCAAACACACCTTAATGGCTTCAATAATAGCTGAAACCGGGTCCGACAGTGCCTTTTGAATCTCATCAGAAGAAATGGCTACTGTTTTGGGCAGTCCTGTTACCAGGTCGCGCCCTCTGACTTCATAATGAGCCGGGGGGCCTTCCCACAGTGCAGAACCGAGGTTTATTTTTATGTCCTCAGCTGTTCTTTCCCCGATCAACAAATTATATGTCTTTTTCAAATGCTGGATTATTGCTTCGTCCATTTCATCGCCAGCCACTCTGACTGACTTAGAATTTACAATACCGCCCAGCGAAATGACTGCTACCTCGGTGGTACCGCCGCCAATATCTACGATAAGATTCCCGGTCGGCTCGTGTACCGGCAGACCAGCTCCTACTGCTGCTGCCATGGGTTCCTCGATCAAATGAGCTTCCTTGGCGCCAGCCTGGATCGCGGCTTCCCGCACCGCTCGTTCCTCCACCGCAGTAATACCGGTAGGAACACTTATTACTACCCGCGGTCTAATAAACGGATTTCTTTGCCCAGTCGCCTTTTCGATAAAGTATTTCAGCATGGCTTGGGTGGTGTCAAAGTCCGCAATTACTCCATCTTTCATAGGCCGGATAGCTACAATATTACCTGGAGTCCTGCCAATCATCTGCTTAGCCTCCAGGCCTACCGCCAGGACCCGCCCCAAATCGCTCTGTATGGCCACTACCGAAGGCTCACGCAAAACGATGCCTTTACCTTTTACATGTACCAGGGTGTTAGCTGTACCCAGGTCTATTCCCATGTCCCTTACGAAGAACACCTCATCTTCTCCCTTCAGTCATATAATGTTCATAGACTTCATACTTACATATTTCCCATCACCGACAATGATATGGTCCAGCACATCAATTCCTAGTATAGTCCCAGATTCCATAAGCCTCCGGGTGATTTCTATGTCCTCTGTGCTGGGCGCCGGATCACCACTGGGATGGTTATGTATTAGAATAACGGAAGCCGCGCTCCGTTTGATTGCCGACTTAAATACTTCCCGCGGGTGGACCGGTGAACTGGCTAAACCGCCTATAGAGATGATCTCTGTCGCCAGAATCTGGTTCTTACGTCCTAAATACATACATCTGAACTGCTCCCGGTCTAGGTACCTCATATCTTCCATGACCAAATTCTTAACATCCTCGGGTGATGATACATGCCTATGTTCATTGATCCTTTCTGACAATCGCTTGCCTAATTCCACAGCCGCCTTGATCCGCGTGGCTTTGGCCAGACCTATACCCTTGATGTTTCCTAATTCCTGCAAGCTTAGATTCTTGGCAAAACGCAGGCCTTTGTTATGGTGGATAATGCTCTCCGCTAGTTCCACCGCCGTCATTTCTCTGGTGCCACTGCCCAACAGGATGGCCAGCAGTTCTGCATCATTAAGGAAATCCTCCCCTTTAGCTGCCAGACGCTCGCGCGGCCGCAGATCCTCGGGTAGATCCTTGATGGTAGTACGGTATCTCATTTAAATTCTTACACCCTTATAACAAGTTTATCCCCAAGGTTTCCAACATACTTTCCAACTTAGCCAGAGGTAGTCCCACTACATTATAGAAACATCCATCAACCTTTTCTACCAGCAATGCTCCGTGGCCCTGGATCCCATAAGCTCCAGCTTTATCAAAAGGTTCTCCGGTATCTAGATAGCGAGATATTTTTTCATCACTCAATTTCTTAAAATACACGGTTGTCGTCTCAGAGTCAATCAGCTCCTGACGCGAAGAAACATCGATAATGCAGATGCCGGTCACCACCGTATGCGATGCACCACTCAAGGCCTGCAGCATGTTCTGGGCTTCCTGGGTGCTCTGTGGTTTGCCCATAATTTCATGGTTTTTGACCACGATGGTATCGGCAGCTAAAACTACCGCATCAACAACCTTCTCTGCAACCTGCCTGGCCTTATACTGCGACAGTTGTTCCGCATAATCCTGAGGGGTATTCCATATTTGTGTGATTTCCTCGGCCGGAGGTGGAATGATATCAAAAGTCAAACCCAGACTCTCCAGTAGTTGGCGACGTCTGGGCGAACCTGAGGCTAATACCAATCTTTTCAACCAGGTGTCTCCTTATATGCTTTAGATATTTAAATGAACCCAACCCAGGAACCCGTAAATCAATGGGTTAACCGATCAAACAAGGTTGGATAGTATAATTATCCCTCTAACCTGAAGCAAAATACGGAATATTGCCCAGAAAAATGAGCAATTTCGCCGCAAATAGCCAAATCACATGACTTTTAATCGTTTTTTACAGTTTATCATTCAACCACCTTAAAAACAACCGGTAAGCCGAATCGGTATCATCCCCCTCATAATTCGGCTGCCATACTTTGTTCCTTAGACGACGCCAGAAACCTGGCGGCGGGCGTGATATGCAAATGTGCCGGTAAGGCGAATCAGTATCCGCTCCCTTAATGTGAGCCGACCATACTTTGCACCTTAATGGCTGCCAGAAACCTGGCAGTGGATGTAATCGAACAAACGTGCCGGTAAGCCGAATCGGTATCCGTTACCTAAGAATTCAGCTGCCATACTTTATTCCTTAATCGCTCCCAACATCAAAAAGGTGCTCGCCAGTTACGGCAGGGCACCTTTTCACACTTACCCATATTGTTTTCAACCATAAACTACAGTTTGAGATTGGCAAATGCCAGATTAAAACTGAGAACCTCAAGATTGACAGACAAGTCCATATTGCGCAGGATAACACTATCTGGCACCTTTAATACCCGTGGTGAAAAATTAAGCAGTGCCTTCACCCCAGAATTCACCATGCGGTCTGTTACTTCCTGTGCCGCCGATGATGGCACTGTTACGATCCCGATCTGCACTTTACCTTCTTTGATTCTCAACTCCAACATTTCCAGCGGTTCGATCAAAATCCCACCTAACGACTTACCGATACGGTCTGGGCTGTTATCAACGACCCCCACAATGTTAAAGCCGCGATCCTCAAAGCCCTTATAAACGGCAAGTGCTGATCCGAGCTTACCGGCACCCACAATGACTACGTTCCAACTCTTGTTAAGCCCCAATATACGCATAATATGGCTGTACAGTTCCTGAACATTGTAGCCAACCCCACGGGTGCCAAACTCGCCAAAATACGCCAGGTCCTTTCGTACCTGTGCTGAGCTTACCCCCACTCCACGTGCAATTTCACCGGAAGATATGGTAAGAATCCCATCGTGCACTAACTGCGACAGGTACCGTGAATAAACGGAAAGTCTTACCACTGTTGCTTCAGGGATTTTTAAAGCTTTCACGCTCCCACCCCTTCTATCCATCTATTCCTAATGCATTTCGATTCGAGTTTGTGAAATCCTTCTTTTTCTTTGGAAAAAACCATAGAATTTGCGACAAATGTCGCCTCGGAAAGATAACTAAAATGATGGGGATTTGTTAGGAGAGCACAGTTATAGCCTTTGAAATGAGAGCGGCAATCAGGCCAGATGTGGGTATGGTCACGACCCAAGCTGTAACAATCGTTTGGGCGATTCCCCATCTAACCCCTTTTAGGCGTTTGGCGGCTCCAACGCCCATAATGGAAGAGGAAACCACATGAGTAGTACTAACTGGAGCACCCAGGAAAGTAGCCGCGTTGATTACAATGCTGGCGCTGAGGTCCGAGGCAAAACCGTTGATAGGTTCAATTTTAAATATCTTACCGCCCATAGTCCTAATAATTTTCCAGCCCCCGGCCATGGTGCCAAAAGCCATAGCGGCGGCACATGCTATCTTAACCCAAAGTGGAATGTGAAATGTAGAAATAACTCCAGAACTTAAAAGAACCA
Organism: Acidobacteriota bacterium; assembly: GCA_050259595.1. GTDB lineage: Bacteria > Bacillota > Syntrophomonadia > Syntrophomonadales > DTU052 > JBLNAX01. The sequence continues at coordinate 17,690 of JBLNAX010000109.1, forward strand.
TGGAAATAACACCCATCGACTTCTGAGCGTCATTAGTACCATGTGAGAAGGACATTAAAATGGCTGAAAATATCTGCAGTACTCTGAAGCCGTTATTAATTTTAGCCGGGGACTTCCTGCGCACCAGCCAAAAGAGGAGTGTCATCATGATAGAGCCGACTGCTAATCCCAGTATTGGTGAGATGATAAGTCCTAACATAATCTTACCAAACCCTGACCATTTCACCACATCAAATCCTACCGCGCCAATGACTGAGCCAGTAATTCCACCAATCAATGCATGGGAGGAACTGCTGGGAATCCCAAAATACCAGGTGATAATATTCCAGGCAATGGCAGCAATAAGTGCTGCAATCAGGACCTTGGGTGTGGCAATCTCCGGGGGGATGATCCCTTTGCCAATTGTACTGGCAACTTTAGTTCCTACTAAAGCTCCGACAAAGTTGAATACAGTTGAAACTAATATAGCCAATCGTGGCGAAAGGGCTTTGGTAGAAACCGAAGTAGCTATGGCGTTAGCGGTATCATGAAAACCGTTTACATAATCGAAAGCAAGAGCCAGAATCACTACTAAACCGATAAGAATCATGCCTTCACTCGGCATATCGAATAACAACTCCTTCAAAGATTACACTTACTATAGTATTCGTAATCCTGTATCTCTTATAAAAGCCCATATTAAACCTCGAAGGTTATGTATTGATAACTACCGCCAGACCTTTGTAGACCAGAGCCGCCACCAGCCCTGAGGTAGGTATGGTGACCACCCAAGCCGTAACGATCTGCTGGGCTATCCCCCACCTAACACCCTTAAGTCGTTTAGCCGCCCCAACCCCCATTATTGCCGAAGAAACCACGTGAGTGGTACTTACCGGCTGGCCTAACAAGGATGCGCCGAAGATAACCATACTTGAGGTAAGGTCGGAGGCAAAGCCGTTGATCGGTTCGATTTTAAATATTTTACCGCCCATAGTCTTTATTATCCGCCAACCTCCGGTCATAGTCCCGAAGGCCATGGCAGCGGCACAAGCGACCTTGACTTCCCATGGAACTTCAAATGTTCCAATGATCCCGGCTCCGAAAAGCACCATGGTAATAACTCCCATAGATTTTTGGGCGTCATTCATTCCATGAGACAAAGCAATGGCACAGGCCGAAAACACCTGTGCCAACCTAAAGTTATTATTGATCTTGGCCGGCGAAGACTTTCGTACCAACCAAAATAGTATTGTCATTACCACTGAACCAATTGCCAACCCTAAGATCGGCGATATTATCAATCCTAAAATGATTCCTGTGAATCCTGACCAGTGGATGCTGCTCATTCCGAGCGCGCCTATTGCCGCACCAGACAGACCACCAATCAGAGCATGCGAAGAACTAGAAGGTATGCCAAAATACCAGGTGATAAGGTTCCATGCGATAGCAGCGACCAGCGCTGCGGTTATGACCAGGGGAGTGGCGGCATGAGGATCAAGTATGCCCTTCCCAACTGTCTTGGCTACGCTGGTTCCCAGGAACAACGCACCAATTAGGTCCCCAGCCGCGGCAATAAAAATCGCCCATCGGGGCGATAATGCTTTGGTCGATACGGAAGTAGCTATCGCGTTAGCGGTATCATGAAAACCGTTAACGAAATCAAATATCAAAGCCAGTACTACTACCGGTATTAAAATCAATATGCCTGCACTAGGCATACTTCACAGCTACTCCTTTAACGATGTTGCTGATATCCTCGCAGTGGTCCAGGGCTGTTTCGAGATGCTCGAAAATCTCTTTCCATTTGATTATCTCAATGGCATTGTCCACCTGCTCAAATAAAAGGGCAATCCCTGTGCGGTACAGGTAATCGCCCTCGCTCTCGTACTCTTTGATTTTATCACAGGACTCAAGAACCTGCCGATAGTTGCGTTTCAGAGATTTTAAGCCCATAACTGCGCTTTGGATCTCCAGGGCTGCTTTCTCAAGAACATCTACCAGAGTCCTAATATTATCATCTTTGGGCTCACCAGTCTTGTACAAAATCATTCTTTCCATAATACCCTGAATATAGTCCAGAATATTGTACAATTCGCGGGCCAGTGTATAAATATCTTCTCTTTCGAATGGGGTAACAAAGGAATTGCTTAACTTATCAAGAACTGTTGTAAAGACCTTGTCGCCGTGAGCTTCGAGTTTAGACATGACTTCCAGCCGTTTTTGCGGATCTTCTTCAGTGCTGTTGACGTATTCTTTCAATACCCGGGCACCGTCCAGAACCGCCTGTGAGCTTTCGTTAAAGTAATCAAAAAAGTCGTTGTCACGTGGTTTTAAGTGTAGTGCCATCTGGAGGAAGCCTCCTCTTGTTTTTTGTATACTTTCTTCATTTCAATGCCATTATAGCATAGTGATTTTTTCACAATGTTAAGTAATTGTTAAGTTATCTATAAGGATTTGTAAACATTGTACGGGCTCTATCAAGAGTGTAAAAACTGCCGGTAATAAGCACATATTCCCTCGGTTGGACCCGGCTGAGAGCAGCTTTAACAGCCTCTTCTATATCCTCCACTGCATCCACCTGTTTAATATATCGGCGCGCAATGTCCCTAAGCCTTAGCCAATCTTTTCCACGGTCGCCTTCGGGTCGAGTAACAATACAAATTCTAGTCGAGTCTGCCAAAAACTTAAGTATCCCCTCAGCATCCTTATCATCTACTATACCTATCACCATAACTCGTGAGCGGTCGGGGTAAATATCCCGCAGTGCGTACCCAACGTTTTCTGCTCCATGTGGGTTATGGGCGGCATCGACGATCACTTCTGGAACTTCATTGATCGCTTCCAAACGTCCCGGCCATTTGACCTGCTCCAATCCATAGTTTACGTCTCTTTCATTTAGTCTAAAACCGGATTCATTTAACAAACGCAAAACAGCCATTGCCGTAATCAGATTATCGAGCTGGAAAATGCCGGGCAGTGCAAATCTAGCCGCCTTAAGCGATACATCACCTGCCTTAACATCCAGGTCAAAACCCTTCATCCCTACACTTATGACGTTGGCCAGTTGTATTAAGTCACGAGCTGAGAAATATTTTCCGCCTCGTGTCAGAGTCTCTGTCTTGATGATCATCTGCACTTTATTATCACTATCACCACATACCAGGGGCACCCCCGGCTTTGCTATTCCCGCCTTATTCAGGGCAATTTCCTCAACTATGGTACCTAAGTATGACTGGTGATCCAGACGAACATTAGTGATTGCCGACATTATGGGGTTTATGATATTGGTGGAATCATGAATACCACCCATTCCGGCTTCGATAATAGCAATATCTACTACTTCATCGCGAAAATACTGCAACGCCGTCGCCGTCAGCACCTCGAACTCAGTAGGCGCACCAAAACCCTGCTCCACACAGCGAGCCGCACCCGAAGCCGTGCTTTTCAGCAGATCCCCTAGCTTCTGTGGGGCAATCGGACTTCCGTCAATACTTATGCGTTCACAATAGCTATGCAGGTGTGGGGAGGTGAAGGTTCCCACTCGGAAATTAGCCTGGGTCAGAATCTTGGAAATGATGGTGCTGGTAGAACCTTTGCCGTTGGTGCCGGCAATGTGCACCGAAGGATAGAATTGATGAGGGTTGCCCATGGACTCCAGTATAGTACGGATACGGTCCAGGCCAGGCTTGATACCAAACCTGGCCAATCCGCTCAAATAACTCTCTATTTCGTGAACATCTGCAGACGTTGGCTGATACCTTCTTTCTTGGTCTGTGCTTCGGCTAGACGAGCTTTTTCCTTCTCGATGATTTCCGGTGGAGCTTTGCTAACAAACCCTTCATTAGCAAGTTTGCCGCTGATGCGTCCGATCTCCTGCTCCAAAGCCTGCAGTTCCTTGTTAAGTCGAGCCGTTTCCTTTTCGATGTCGATCATGCCCTCTAATGGCACCCAGACTTCGACATCGCCCAAATGAGCCATAAGCGCTTGTTCCGGTGCCGCAGCGTCTTCGCCCACTACTTTGAAGGCTTTGAGATTAGCCATCCCCAGTACGTATTCAGTAGCCTTCTCCAAAAGATCCGCCTTCCGTATATTTCCGGCAGCCGCGATCGCCTCGATCTTGGTCCCCGGTGTAACATTGAACTCGCTGCGAATATTTCTTATCGCTCTTATCACAGCAATGACCGATAGCATATCGGCTTCCGCCTCTGGCCACATTTTCTCGACTACTGGCCAGGATTCCAGCATGATGCTAGCCCCATGGCCAGGCAGGTATTGGTAGATCTCTTCGGTTATGAAAGGCATGAACGGATGTAAGATCCTTAATATATCACCCAGCACCTTGACTAGCAGGTTCTGAGCCACCCGTTTGATACGAATATCATCAGCCCGGTACAGTCTTGGCTTAGCCAGCTCGATATACCAGTCACAGAAGTCATCCCAAATGAAATCATAGATCATGCGAGCAGCCTCGCCTACTTCATATTTATCAAGCTGCTCAGATACCGAAGCTGAGGTCTTACCCAGCCTGGTCAATATCCAGCGATCCGCCAGAGTCAGATCGCTGTCAGCGATCTCGATCGGCTCGTAATCCTGCAGGTTCATAAGCACAAAACGACTGGCGTTCCATATTTTATTGGCGAAGTTCCTAGTGTTCTCGACCTTGTCCCAATGGAAACGAATGTCATTGCCTGCCGTTGTACCAGTTACCAGAGAGAAGCGCAGGGTGTCGGCACCATACTTGTCGATCACATCAATAGGGTCGATGCCGTTATTCAGGCTTTTGCTCATTTTCCGTCCTTGTGCGTCCAAGATCAGGCCATGGATCATTACTTCGTGGAACGGAACTTCATTCATGAACTCCAAAGCCGAGAATATCATGCGCGCTACCCAGAAAAAGATAATATCACGGCCAGTGACCAGCACTGATGTCGGATAGAAATATTCTAAATCAGGGGTCTTGTCCGGCCAGCCCAAGGTCGAGAATGGCCATAGCGCTGAGCTGAACCAGGTATCCAACACATCCGGGTCCTGAGTCATTTCCATGCCGCATTTTGGGCAGGTATCGGGCTCTTCCCGTGAACAAATGACCTCTCCGCAATCACAATACCAAACCGGGATCCGGTGTCCCCACCACAATTGGCGAGATATACACCAGTCGCGAATATTTTCCATCCAGTTGAGATAGATTCGAGTAAACCGGCTCGGAACGAACCTAGCGTTGCCGTTCACCACGTTTTCGATGGCCGGCTCAGCCAGTGGTTTCATCTTAACGAACCACTGCTTGGAAACCATGGGTTCGATAACACTATCACAGCGGTAGCAGTGTCCCACTGCATGAGAATGGGTATCCACTTTCAGCAGAAGCCCCTGCTCCTCCAGATCTTTGACCAGCTTTTTACGGCAATCGTAGCGGTCCATACTGGCATAGGGTCCGGCCTCCTGGTTCATGGTCGCATCCTGGTTCATGACCGTGATCTGCGGCAGATCATGGCGCAGACCCATTTCAAAGTCATTAGGATCATGAGCTGGTGTCACCTTGACTGCTCCGGTCCCGAATTCTTTGTCCACATATTCGTCGCCCACGATAGGCAGTTTACGTCCAATAATAGGTAGGATCGCATATTTACCGATGAGGTGTTTGTATCGCTCATCTTCCGGATTGACCGCCACACCGGTATCACCCAGCATGGTCTCAGGGCGGGTGGTAGCGACCACTATCAATTCATCACTGTTTTCCACCGGGTATTTCAAATACCACAGATTGCCCTCATGATCCGCATGTTCCACCTCGATATCGCTGATAGTGGTATGGCACTTCGGGCACCAGTTGATTATATAGTCACCGCGGTAGATCAGGCCTTTTTCATATAGCTGAACGAATACTTCACGAACTGCCTTCGAACACCCCTCATCCATGGTAAAGCGCTCACGGCTCCAGTCGCATGAAGAACCTATCATCCTTAGCTGGCTAGTTATCCGGCTGCCATAGGTATGCTTCCAATCCCAGACCCGTTCCAGAAACTTTTCACGGCCCAGATCGTACTTAGACCGCCCTTCCTGGGCAATCGCCTCCTCGACCTTAGCCTGAGTAGCGATCCCGGCATGGTCGGTACCGGGCAGCCACAGTACATTAAAGCCCAGCATCCGTTTCCAGCGGGATAAGATATCCTGCAGGGTGTTGTCCAAGGCATGTCCCAGGTGCAGAGAGCCCGTTACATTAGGGGGCGGCATCACTATCGAAAACGGTTTCTTAGTATGTTCATCATCCGGCCTGAAATAGCCGTTCGAGGACCAGACCTCATACCATTTTTTCTCCACCTCTGACGGATCATAAACCTTTGCTATGTTTGACAGGTCGCTCACTATGTGTACCCTCCTCATATGGCCTGTTGATAACCATTGATACTATTTTAGCAAAAATGACTATAAAAACCGCAATATTTTGCTTTAATTTCAATATTCTTTGATTGTTTATGCGTCAACGCCTTGACAACGGGGAATTTTAAACAAAGAATGAATGAGCAGCTAACATTTAAAATAGTCCCCGGAGGAACTTAACATGAACAGAATACCCCGGCATATCAAAGCTGATTTACTTCTACTGGCCGTCGCCTTCGTCTGGGGTTCAACCTTTGTACTAATCAAAGATGCCTTAAAAACAGTTGGGCCTTATACATTCTTAGGCATGCGCTTTCTCCTGGCATTTGTCTTTCTCTACCTGGCAACTTTTCGTAGGGTGCAGTATCTCGATCGCCAAACCGTAAAAGCCGGAATGGTCATCGGCCTCGCCTTAATGTCTGGCTATGTTTTTCAAACCGTTGGTTTACAGTATACCACAGCCTCGAATGCCGCATTTATTACCGGTCTTTCTGTAGTAATAGTTCCTATTATAATTTCTCTTTATTCCCGGTCATTACCAGGATGGAGTACTTTGGTCAGTACCTTGATAGCTACCGCCGGGCTTTTCCTCCTAACCATGAACACTTCCTGGAGCATTTCATACGGCGACTTGCTGGTATTAGGCTGTGCACTGGGATTTGCTCTGCATGTAGTCCTGGTCGGCCGCTATACAGCTAGGCTTAACCCGATAGGTTTGACTCTGATTCAGATCCTGTTTGTCGGTCTGATCACTCTGGGGATCGGCCTTTTCAATGAACCATGGCCGCCCATGATAAACGGGTCGGTCCTGGAGGCGCTGATCATAACCTCTATTCCTGCTACCGCTCTTGCTTTCCTGATACAAAACTCCGTCCAAAGGTATACCACGCCAATCCGCACCGCGGTTATTTTCATAACGGAACCGGTATTCGCGACTGGCTTTGCCTATGTATGGGCTGGTGAAAGATTGGGCGGACAGGCTATTCTTGGCTGTGTGCTGATCCTGGCTGGCATGCTGGCATCGGAATTGGCAGGAAGTGGGGAGGACCCTCAACAATAGTGATAGCGGCATGATAGCAAGGTGCCGGGTATAAGAAAATCCCGTGATCCAGACGTACTGAAGGTACGTAGTTAAAACGGGATTCTTTAATAACGTATTAATCTATTTTTGGATTTAGTCTTACTCCTGCAACCAGGTAGCCAATGCCTCGGTCAGCTGTTCGATACCTTCGCCGGTTTCCGCAGAACACGCTATTACTTCACTGCTTAATCCCAGATCGTTTTTGATAGTCTTGGCATGAGCAGCCCGCTTGCCGCGCGGGATCTTATCGGCCTTGGTGCCTATGACCAGGCTTGGTATGTTATGAAATCGCAGCCATTCCTGCATTTCTATGTCACTCTTCATGGGCGGATGCCGAACATCTACAAGGTGTATAAGGCCGCGAAGAAGCGGCCTGTCCTGTAAATATCCCTCAATCAACTTGCCCCATTCGAGCCTCTGTACTTTGGAACTCCGAGCATACCCATAACCAGGCAAGTCCACCAGATACCAGGCGGCATCGATTAGAAAGAAGTTGATACTTTGTGTCTTACCTGGCGTAGAACTGGTACGGGCCAAGTTCTTACGCCCCACCATCTTGTTGATGAGTGAAGACTTGCCCACGTTGGAACGTCCCACAATAGCTATTTCAGGCAACTCATATTCCGGCAACTGCTTATGATTATAAGCAGTTGCCGCTAATTCTGCAGTTTTAATTCGCATGTTCTCCATCCATGAGAGCTTTCTCAAGAACCTGGTCCATATGGTCGACCAGGACAAAATCTATTTTACGCCGTACATTAGCCGGAACCTCATCCAGGTCCTTCTTATTGTCAGCTGGCATAATAATGGTCTTGATCCCTGCCCGGTGCGCCGCCAGGACTTTTTCTCTGATCCCGCCTACTGGAAGTACGCGGCCTCTCAGGGTGATCTCTCCGGTCATAGCCACTTCGTTAGACACTGGACGCTTCGAGAATGCCGAAGCTAGGGCTGTGGAAATGGTTATTCCGGCTGACGGACCATCTTTTGGGATCGCTCCCTCCGGAACGTGCAGGTGAATATCCCATTTCTGATAAAAGTCATCATCCAAACCCAGTGAATCATGCCGTGAACGAACATAAGACAAACCAGCCCGGGCTGATTCTTTCATAATATCGCCCAACTGACCAGTCAGGGTCAGATCTCCCTTGCCTTTCAAAAGTGCCACTTCAATCGATAGAATGTCACCGCCGGCCTCAGTCCAAGCTAAGCCTGTAGATACACCGATCTGCTCTTCCTTTTCGGCTACTCCATAGCGGAACCGTTCGGTTCCTAGGAAAGTGCTGACATTGCTGTTGGTCACCTTGATCTGCTTCTTACGGTCTTTGACCACCTGACGGGCAGTTTTCCGACAGATATTGGCCACTTCACGTTCCAGGTTACGAACACCAGCTTCACGGGTATATTCGCGAACGATCTTGCGCAGTGCACCCTCGCTGAAAATAATATTCCTGGGCTTCAAGCCATGTTCTTTTACTTGCTTTTTCACCAGATAATCGTTGGCAATGTGTACTTTTTCCTCCTCGGTGTAACCCGGAAGGTGTATTACTTCCATTCTGTCCAACAGCGGCTTCGGTATACCATGCGGCGAGTTCGCCGTGGTAATGAACATTACTTTGGACAGGTCAAACGGCACCTCAATGAAATGATCGCTGAATGTGGAGTTCTGCTCGGGGTCCAGAACTTCCAACAGCGCAGATGCTGGATCTCCTCGGAAATCAGCTGTCATCTTGTCGATCTCATCCAGCAAAAATACCGGATTCTTGGAGCCCGCAGTTCGCATTCCCTGCAGAATACGTCCTGGCATGGAGCCTACATATGTGCGGCGATGCCCGCGAATTTCAGCTTCATCTCTGATGCCGCCCAGGCTCATTCGCACAAACTTGCGATTCAGTGCTCTAGCTATGGACTTACCCAGGCTGGTTTTGCCCACTCCGGGAGGTCCAATGAAGCATAGGATCGGGCCTTTCATTTTCTTAGCCAGTTTACGGATGGCCAAGTACTCCAGGATTCTTTCTTTCGGCTTTTCCAGACCATAATGATCTTCATTAAGGATCTTTTCGGCCATATTCAGATCAAGCCGGTCCCGGGTTTCTACACTCCACGGAATGGCCAGGACCCAATCTAGATAATTGCGGACTACCACAGCCTCAGCCACCATCGGCGGCATTTTCTCCAGCCGTTCCAGTTCCTTGATAGCTTTCTCATAGACCTCTGTCGGCAGGTGAGCTTGCTCGATCTTGTCGCGGAGCTCCTCTACTTCGGCGATCCGGTCATCTTTGTCGCCTAATTCCTTTTGAATAGCCTTGATTTGCTCGCGCAGGTAGTACTCTTTTTGAGTCTTTTCCATTTGCTTGCGCACACGGATATTGATCTTGCGCTCCAGCTCTAGAACTTCCATTTCCTTGGCCAGCAGTTCACACAGGATCTCCAACCGTTTCTTGACTTGAACAGCCTCTAAAATAGATTGCTTCTCATTGATGCGCAATGACAAGTGCGAGCCGATGACGTCTGCCAGACGCCCCGGTTCCTCGATCGACACCACCGAAACCACCGTTTCTGGAGGTATCTTCTTGCTCATTCTCACATACTGTTCAAACTGGTATACCAGGGTCCTAGTCAGGGCTTCGATCTCGGACGTTTTGTCAGTTGTGCCCTCGATCACCTCATAGACCTGGACCTTTAGAAACGGATCATGTTCCGCATACTTTTTAACTTCAGCACGACGTAAACCTTCGACCAGTACTCGCATAGTGCCGCCTGGCATTTTTAGGACCTGCTTGATTTCCGCAATAGTCCCGATTGAGTATATGTCCTGCTCCCCAGGATCGTCTGTTGAAGCTTCTTTTTGTGTAGCTAGGAATATTTCCTTGTCATTGATCATGGCTTCCTCAATGGCATTGACCGAACGTTCCCGGCCTACATCCAGATGGATGACCATGTACGGAAATACCAATAGCCCTCGCAAGGGCAGCAAGGGAATTACCCGGAGTTCTTTATTTGCTTGATCTCCAACCAAAACTAACACCTCCACCATTCCAGGCGCAAGTATATTCTACTATATGTCATATAGGGCCGCAACTCAACAAATAAAGGGGAGACTAGAAAGTCTCCCCTTTCAGAAATGCCAAAATGGCATATTGTCAGATATGCTTTTGGATAGCAATGGTTATATATCCATTAAAGGCTAGTTAGGCCTAACTATTGCCATTACCTCGTTTAAGTGAGATACCGGTATTATCTCGACATCTGTCAATGACTCAAAGCTTTTGAGCCAGTTGTCCTTCGGAATTATTAATCTATTGATCCCCGCTTTGCGGGCTGCTTCAACCTTAGGCACTACCCCTCCCACCGGCTTGACCCATCCCTGAGCCGATACTTCGCCGGTGACAGCCAGCTTATTATCGATGGAAAAGTTCTCGACCGCCGAGAGCACCACTGCAGCCATAGCCACTCCAGCTGATGGCCCATCGATCGGTATTCCCCCAGGGAAATTGATGTGTACATCATAATCTTGAATATCGACCCGATACAGCAACCGCAAAGCGGTCATTGCATTCTCAATAGCACTGCGGGCCATACTTTTACGGCGGATAGTCTTGTTGTGGCTGCCAGTCTCTTCTTCATCGACCACCCCGGTAGCATTCCATTTGCCTTTATTCTGCCCAGCAAGTACTGCCACGGCTTCCACTTCCAGCACCATTCCGAGGTTGGGGCCATATACGGCTAATCCATTTATTACACCGATCAACGGTTCGGGCCGGATCTTGCTCTCAAGACGCGGTGCATACTGCCCATTGTGGATAACCTTCTCCAGAATGTCCAGTTCCACTTTTTGCAATCCCCGGCTGCGGGCCATACCTGTCGCCAACTGCACCATATTCACGGCTTCCCGTCCATTCGAAGCATACAGCGACAACTGTCCTAATGCCTCTTCAGCTATCTCAAAACTGACTTTATTAAGGGCATTGCGCGCAATCACGGTTATCTGCTGCTCCTCTAATGGACGAAAAAATATCTCCAAACAGCGGGAACGCAGTGCTGGTGAAATATCATGCGGCATACGGGTAGTTGCTCCCACCAGTCGAAAATCAGCCGGAAGTCCATTTTGGAAAACATCATGTATATGCGTGGGGATATTGCTGTCATCACGATTATAGTAAGCACTTTCCAGCATTACTTTGCGGTCTTCCAGAACTTTCAACAGTTTGTTCATCTGCTGGGAATGGAGTTCGCCGATCTCGTCAATGAACAGGATCCCGCCATGGGCTTTGGTGACTGCTCCTGGTTTAGGCTGGGGAATACCCGCCACACCTAATGGCCCGGCTCCCTGGTAAATCGGGTCATGTACCGAGCCGATCAAAGGGTCTGCTATACCCCTCTCATCAAAGCGGGCCACCGTAGCATCAACTTCGACGAAAGTGGAATTATCGTTAAAGGGCGAAAGGGGGTTCTTCTTACAATCTTCCAAAACCAGCCGTGCGGCGGCAGTCTTGCCCACCCCTGGCGGGCCATAGATTATCACATGCTGGGGATTCGGTCCGCACAATGCTGCTTGCAAAGCCTCGATACCATCTTCCTGACCAACGATCTCTTCAAAATTCTGAGGCCTCGTAATACTCGAAAGAGGCTCGGTCAGACTGAATGCTCGCATCTTCCGGAGTTTATCCTTCTCCTTGGAAGACTCCTTAACTACCGCTGTTTTGCTGCCCCGTTGGGTACGCAGGAGATTCCAGAAGTACAGGCCGATAACAACGGCAAAGAAGAACTGCACAATGGCAAAAAAACCGCCTAACCCACCAAACAATTCGCTCATTCACCGTATCCTTCCCGTATCGTTTATTCTATATTATTTCCTATGGACCGACGATTGATAAGGTGAATGAGAAAAAATAAGTCCACACTAAAAAACCCGGAGTCTTCCGACTCCGGGTTTCGTTCACTTGTATTATTTTTATTTGTTTAGTTCACTCTGCGCTTGGGCTCGACTGTGACCAGCAGTGGTTTTTCCTTTTTCATAACTACATCCTTGGTCACTACACACTTGGTCACATCGGCTCGGGAAGGTACTTCGTACATGACCTCGAGCATGATGTCCTCGACGATGGCCCTTAGTCCGCGAGCCCCGGTGTTCCGGCGCAGCGCTTCCAGACTTATCGCTTTAAGTGAATCCTCGGTAAATTCCAAAACCACACCGTCCAAATCGAACAGCTTCTGGTACTGGCGAACCAGTGCATTCTTGGGCTCAGTCAGAATCCTGATCAAAGCCTCATCATCCAGCGCATCGAGTGTAGCGATGATCGGCACGCGGCCCACGAATTCTGGAATCAATCCAAATTTCAGGAGGTCCTGCGGCAGAATCTGGTCTAGAATCTCGCCGATCTTCTTTTCCCGCTTGGGTTTGATATCGGCCCCAAAGCCCATGGCCTTTTGACCGGTACGCTGCTGGATAATCTTGTCGATACCCTCGAATGCTCCTCCACAAATAAAGAGAATGTTGCTGGTATCGATCTGAATAAATTCCTGATGCGGATGCTTTCTACCACCCTGTGGCGGAACGCTCGCAACGGTTCCTTCTAAAATCTTTAATAAGGCCTGCTGAACACCTTCGCCCGATACATCGCGAGTGATAGAAGGATTGTCTGTCTTGCGTGCTATCTTGTCGATCTCATCAATATAAACAATACCTTTTTCAGCCTTTTCGATGTCATAATCAGCCGCCTGTATAAGCTTCAGCAAAATGTTCTCAACATCTTCCCCGACATATCCGGCTTCGGTCAGGCTGGTAGCATCTGCGATAGCAAAAGGAACATTGAGGATCTTAGCCAGGGTCTGAGCTAGTAGAGTCTTCCCGCTGCCGGTAGGACCCAGCATTAAGATGTTACTCTTTTGCAGCTCGACATCATCCAGCTTCATTCCCAGATTGATACGCTTGTAGTGGTTGTACACCGCTACCGCCATTATCTTTTTCGCCTTATCCTGTCCGATTACATACTGGTCTAGTATTTCCTTGATCTCTTGAGGCTTGGGGATATCGCCCATCTCAAAACCAAAGTCTTCAGCAAGTTCTTCTTCGATTATTTCGTTGCAGAGTTCGATACACTCGTCACAGATATAAACGCCCGGGCCGGCTACCAGTTTTTTGACCTGGTCCTGCAATTTGCCGCAAAAGGAACATTTCAGTTGACCTCTTTCGTCTCCAAACCTTTGCATAAGATCACCTCTCTTCCGGCAACTTAACCTTTTTTAGTACGTTTAGCCTCGTACATGACTTCATCTACGATACCATATTCTTTGGCTTCATCGGCACTCATAAAAGTGTCTCTTTCAGTATCATTGATGATCCTCTCCAGGGGCTGACCGGTTCTTTCCGAAAGAATCCGATTAAGATTCTCTTTCATCTTAATTATACGCTTAGCGTGAATTTCGATATCAGTGGCTTGCCCCTGGGTTCCGCCCGAAGGCTGATGTATTAATATTTCGCTGTTCGGGAGCGCAAACCTTTTTCCCTTGGCCCCAGCCGTCAATAAAAACGCCCCCATGCTGGCAGCTAATCCCACACAAATCGTGGAAACATCGCAGCGGATGTGCTGCATGGTGTCATAAATTGCCATTCCAGCTGTAATGGAACCGCCTGGGCTGTTGATATATAGGCTGATGTCCTTATCAGGATCTTCACCCTCCAGGAACAAAAGCTGCGCCACGATCAAGTTCGATACCTGATCATCTATTGGGCTTCCCAATAAAATTATCCTGTCCTTGAGCAATCGCGAGTAAATATCATAAGCTCTCTCTCCGCGATTGGTCTGCTCTACTACCATTGGTACCAGGTAAGACACGTCTATCACCTCTTCTCCTTCTGCAGATACCCGGTGCGGTTATTCCCCAATATTTACATTATCGTCGGAAACCGCATCGACCTCTACTATTGTTGAGTTGGCTACCAAATGCTCAACTGTTTTATCTAAGAGAAGCCCATACTCGATACGTGAGCGAGCCTCCACTAGATTCTGGCGCACTTCATCCGGCTTTAAGCCGTACTCTTGAGCAGCCTTTTCTACCTGTTTTTCAAAATCTTCATCGGTCACTTCCATTTTCAGCTCTTTGGAAGCTGCTTCCAAAACCAGGTTGTCACGCACTACCTGCTCAGCCTGGGGACGGAATTCTTGGTGCAGCATATCTACGGTAGCCCCAGAAAGCTTCATATAATCATCGATTTTTAAGCCCTGGTACGCCAATCTTTCGGCGAACTGGCGGACAAGAACTTCTACCTGATTGTCAATCATCTCGGCCGGAATGTCAACTTCCGAAAGCTCAACAACACTTGCCACTACTCGACTTCTGGTCACAGATTCCCTCTGATTGGCTGCGATTTCTTCAAGATTCTTCCTGATATCCTGTTTTAATTCGTCGAGAGTTTCAAAGTCGCTGACATCTTTTGCAAAATCATCATCCAGTGGAGCAACTTCGCGTTTCTTGATCTCTTTGATCTTGACCGCAAAACGGGCTTCTTTTCCTTTGAGGTCTTCTGCGTGGTATTCTTCAGGGAAGGTAACAATGACATCTTTCTCCTCCCCGGTTTTCGAGCCTACCAATTGTTCTTCAAATCCTGGAATGAATGTTCCCGAGCCTAATTCAAGGCTGTAGTCCTGCCCGGCTCCTCCCGGAAACAGCTCTTCGCCTAAGTAACCGGTAAAATCTATAATAAGTATGTCACCCATCGCGGCGGCCTCATCACCCTCAACTTTGGCCAGCTTGGCATAACGATCGCGCATTGTCTCCAACCGCTGGCTAACATGATCCTCACTGACTTCAACACGAGGCACTTCAACTGTAAGACCAGTCAATTGCCCCAGCTTTACATCGGGTTTCACGATCACATTAGCTTTAAAGATCAAAGGTTTGCCATCTTCCATCTGGATGACGTCGATTTTCGGTTGTGAAACCGGTTCGATTTCCGTCTCTTCTACGGCTTCACTATACGCCTGAGGAATCAATTCCTCCAAAGCTTCTTCAAAAATTGCTTCCTTTCCCATGAAAGCTTCGAGGACCTGACGCGGTACTTTGCCCTTGCGAAAACCGGGAACATTAACCTTGGCAGCTACTTTACGATAAGCATTCTCCATAGCCTTATCTAGCTTATCAGGGGCCACCTCGATTTCCAGGGCCACCTCATTGCCCTCTATTCTTTCCAGCTTAGTTTTCATTTATGCTCCTCCTGTTCTTAGTGATACGCACGATTACGACTATTCTTGCAATCAACTTTTGCCCCTTCGAGAAAGGAAAACTGTACCTACATTTTCTACAAACGCTCAATATTTCCTTCTTAATGGTAGTCCAGATAATTAAAACCTCGACCGTTCGGCCGAGGTATTAAGCACTTTGGAGCGGAAGACGAGATTCGAACTCGCGACCCTCGCCTTGGCAAGGCGATGCTCTACCACTGAGCCACTTCCGCAACTTCAGTTGAAACACCTATATTATAGGATATAGAGATTTCAAATGTAAAGTCAAGATTATTGGAAGCTGATTTTTGTTCCCCAAATAGTATATACAAAGTTTGTAAAGAGGACAACTATTAAGCAAAAATAAGATGTAGCAGATTCTTGCTGCCAACAACAGATAGAATAAGGGTTTAGATCGGACTAGATTGGTTGTGTCGTGAAATGTGCTATAATATTTGGAAAAAGGCAGGTTAAGGCTATTTGATTCCATTAAAAGACAGGGTTCCCAGTGAGAATTTTCCGGTTATGACGGTTGACCTTATCATATTAAATTCTATAATCTTTCTCTACCAATTAGTATTAGGCCCGCATGGAATGGAACAGTTCTTTGCTGGATATTCGGTCATACCACGAGACATAACATCAGCTTCAGGATATCTGGCAGGGTATATACCATTGATAACTTCCATGTTTCTGCACGGCGGGTGGATGCATTTGATCGGCAACATGTGGTTCTTATGGCTGTTTGGAGACAATGTCGAAGATCTAATGGGACCGATACGGTTTTTCTTCTTTTACATTATATGCGGTGTTATTGCAGCCCTGGTCCACGTTTTCGTTTATCCACTCTCCAATGTGCCGACGGTAGGAGCCAGTGGTGCTATTGCTGGTGTTATGGGAGCCTACTTCCTGATGTACCCCCGGGCTCAGGTTGTTACATTGGTGCCAATTTTCCTGTTCTGGTTTGTCGAGATTCCGGCCTGGGTCTTCCTGGGGCTCTGGTTCTTAATACAGTTTTTTCAAGGTACAGCTACTATGGCCAGCGGTACCGCGCAAATCGCGTTCTGGGCTCATATTGGGGGCTTTATTGCAGGCATGCTGATATATAGGGTTTTCAAGACACGTGAAGAAATAAGACCTGATTACTGGTAACCAGAAGTGTTTCAAGGGCAGGTGCTATCGACCAGCTAGCTGGTCGGGAAGAGGAAAGGGTGAATGGTTTGGAGTGGGCACAACTAAATATCCCAGAAAAAGTCGCCGTATACGATGAAGTAATGAATATGCTGCACACATTCAGAGACCAGTCCATGGCGATTGAAGACCGCACCAGGCTGCGCGAGGAATTCTTTGCCAAACTGCCGACTGAACAAATTATTGATGTCCTGGAACGTGAAACCTATAACAAGATGTACCTTTTATTTTTCAATGATTGGCTGACACTTGATTACAAAGTATCTGAAAAAGCTACTCCTCTGGGCAGTCAGGCCATAAAACAAAACATATTCGAACTGGATGAAGCCCATCGCTTCGCGTTAGACAATCTGGCGCGTAGCTATGTAGCTCCTTATCGTGTCTTGGGCTGGAAAAATGGTTATGCCCGCCTGGAAAACCTTATTGTCTCGCGCAGGACCTACGTGGTCTGGACTGGTGATCGCGAATTCATGATCGGAGACATTTTGGTCACCCGGTTAGCACCGGTGGATAACGCGTTAAAAACCTGGGTACTGAGAGAACCCTGGCTGATGCTGCTGCCATTCGACGAAAAGCTGCTGCAGGAGGACCTCTTCCACCGCATGAAAAAGACCGGTTTTTCAAAAAGACAGGTCTCAGACTTCTGCAAAAATTATCAACCCAACATATTAAAAATGATCAACCGCGCCATCATCGAAATCGATAAGGAAGTAGCTGTTTTGCTGGACAAAGTCCCTTTCAGGCCAGAGTGGCAGGAGATTTCCGCCCCAACTACGTTGCAGTTGACAGATTTCTTCGACAAACACGAACATTTGATACGCTTGGATGCAAAAAGTCCAAGATATTTGGTAATAAACGACGGTGATATGGGACGCCTGACTTTTGGCTACATTATCCTCGAAGACGAGCATATCTGCATCTGCGTTCCTCCGCGCGAGGATTTTTCCGCCGTTCTCTTAGTATTAGGGGAGGCTCTTTTGTCAAGCGAGACTAGGCTAGAGGTCACGCCAAGACGCTGTGCAGAAGAAATAATCGAACAGTATAATGAATTTCTGATTGAAGACCTGTTCCAATATGTTAGCACTCACCCAGACAAGTCACAATTCCTTCTAGTTCCCTACCGAACCGCCGAACACCCTGAAATTGGACAGGCCCGGGCTGACTTTTTCGGAAAACTGAGTCTGGCCATCGGCCGCCGATCATCCAATATAGACCAGGATAGCGAGGAGGAGTAAGTCTCCTCCTTAGCCTAATGTCAGAAGCAAATCTCAGTATTATTTCAAAGATCACATTTAATCAACTATATTTAAAAAAATGTTTCAATTTGGTAGACTGGACACAATACTTCGCTCCAGGGTATCATTGTTTAAACCCTAAGGTTTCAAAGCAAACCTGTCATTAGAGAATTATTGTTTGGAGGGATATTAAATGAGATTTGGCGAATGTTTCAAGACTCCTGAAGTTGAAGGCAGGGAAAAACATACTCCGATAATCGAAGGCCCGACTTCGGTAGCAGTTGGTGAGTTTTTTGATCTGGAAGTGATCGTCGGCAAGGAAGTCACGCATCCTAATAATGTCGAGCACCATATTAAATGGGTCCAGTTGTTTGCTCGCTTTGAAGATGGCAATATAAGCCACCTAGCTACATTCGACTATGCACCCACTTTAACGGAACCTAGAAGCAAGGCAACCCTTGCTTTCGAGAAATCAGCGACTGTATTTGCTATAGCCTACTGCAATATCCACGGCTTATGGGAAAATTCCTTTTCCATAAAAGTGGGATAGTTTCTAACAGCAATTAAGTTCATAGGCAGAATTGGGCAGCAACAAAGGGGCTTTATCGTTCGTCTTAAGGAAAGAACGGTACAAGCCCCAATTATTATGTATGGAGGTTACGCCTGTGGACAAAACTCGAATGTCACCACGCCATCGGACAATTGAGCGACTGCAATCATTCTTGCAGAACTCGTCCAATATTGAGCCCGAACTTGAGCAGTTTATCAAGCACTTGATCATGGCTCTACAGTCAACCTATACATACGATGGTGCGGTTTACAATCCAAACATGTCCGACAACGCTGAAGACAGCCCTTCGAAAATTCATCATTGAGTTATGTGCAAATGGTGAGTCATACCGTCATTTCTTCTCGCGTAATATTAACGGAGAATCGTTTGAACATGTCCATTAATATTTGTACTGATTCGTAATGCGAGGAGGAATCATTGGTGAACTCCCATTTTCGTGACATTCTATACAACCGTTTTTTCTTATTTTCATTGTTCTTTTTGATTGCAGTGATAGTCGGCAAGTTACTGAGCTACGAAACTGTTGAAGCCGCGTGCCTGGCCGCACTTGGCTTGTTACTGCTCGATTTCCAAAAGCCTTTACCCCATGAAGAATGCTGCACTAAAGCAAAGCTGGAAAATCCAGTATCACGTTCGCTAGTCATGATAAAACCGCGCATATATGATGAGAATTTCATGCAACATGTTGATAACCGAATAGATGAACTGGAAATGGTGACATCAGAAGAATCGGTTATAGCCGATAAAAATGCCATTATTATCCGGGATCCACAAATAACCCAAGAAATCATTAGGCTTCCCGAGCCTTTGCCCAAGAAGCCTGTTCCAAACCTTAACATCCAAATAGTCACAAAATAGCCAGCCCTGCTATATGTTAGTGCCGAAAGCTCCGTACTGTATCAACATGGTCCTTATTGCTGGGCTAGCTGACGCATCAATAGGCTTCACGCCATTGCTTCCTGCCAGGTTGGGATCAGCTCCGCCAGCTAGAAGGATTTTCACACTGTTGAGTGCATTATTCCTGCCTGCAATGATCAAAGCCGTGTCTCCTGAACTGTCCTTGGCATCAGGATTTGCTCCTGAATTCAGCAGTTTTTGAATCTCGGAGACTTGATTATTCGCTGTTGCTGCTGGTAGAGCGGAACTAAATGTCTTGTTGTACGGCACTGATACCGCAAGAATCTTGTTTATCACTCTTTCCCCACTCTTACCTGAAAGGACTGTAGGGCGGTAGTCATTACGTCCGGCAGTCGAGGAAACCGCACAGGGTATTATCTTCTTGTCTAATGCTTTCACCAGACGTCCATTGCTGTTAAATCCAAATGTCTGTTGATAAATATAAGTATCCCGATCGACTGGGTTGCGTTTGTTGCCAAAACAAAAGTTGGCCAAACTGTAGACAATATATCGGCCTTTATACTTTTCGATGCCCTGAACCACATGAGGATGGGTCCCCAGCACCAGATCAGCCCCATTATCGATAGCCCAGCGCCCTAATTCTGTTTGCACCCCATGTTTACGAGTAGTCATTTCTGTCCCCCAGTGAAAGGTCACAATAACCAGACCGCACTGTTTTCTCAGCTGCATGATATTAGCGCTCATCTGCTTTTTAATGCTTTTTAGATTAGGCTTATCCTCAGGTGTATTCATATTTTTGTATCCAAGCATCCCCACTTTGATGCCCTTGATATTCTTAACACAGGCCTTTTCATAACCGAACCAACTGATACCTGCTTTATCGAGGGTTGCTAGGGTATCCTTTTTGCCCAGGGGCCCATAATCGTTAGTATGGTTATTGGCAATGGTAACTGCCTCCACACTGCCTTCTTTTAGGATGTTTACATATTTGGGATCGCCTTTGAAGTTGAAAACTGGTTTCCCTGGAAAGTTCTTAAATGCCATTTTGGCATTTACAGTAAATGTCGTTTCCAGATTGGCAATCGTAAGATCATCAGCCGCCAGGACCGGCTTCACATTGCTGAAGAAATATGTATACGGGTCTTTTTGTTTATCAAACATATCCAGAAAGGAACCGGGGTAGGTTGCCTTAACATCCTTGCCCAGCATGCAGTCACCGATTCCGCTTATAGTCAGATAAGTCAGTTGATTTTGCACGGGATCAGCGGCGCTTAGTATTGGGGGATCGTTTGGCGAAGGTACAGCATCTTTGTTATCAGCATCCGTAACCACGACGGTGGCCAGGGTCATCAGACTGATAATGATCAATATAGATATATACTTAACTGTAGAACGTTTCACCAGCAAGGCACCTCCAGAATCACTTTGTCACCCGTTTCGACAATACATTAATTCTTTGCCAAATTATTTCTTCCTGCAGGATAGAAAAAATGGTTTTTAGATTAGGGCGTTAAGCATCCAAGAAAATGCAAGTTATTCAGGTAACTCGGCATGACCGAGAAAGCAAAAATAACAAAAGACCTTCTGGAATGAATCCGAAAAGGTCTTCTGGTTTTTGCTTTTGGTGCGGGTGAGAGGATTTGAACCTCCACGGTCGCCCACTGGAACCTAAATCCAGCGCGTCTGCCAGTTCCGCCACACCCGCATATGTGATTTTCATACCACGATGTATTTTACTATGGCCGCTCTGTCCAAGTCAAGGTGGCAATGTCCGACAGGTTCCCGATAACCAACCATCCAAAGCGAAAAGAGCCGCCTATTTGGCGGCTCTCAGGTGATATATTCTGATATCAGATATTTAGTACGGAGCAGGATATGTTATGGTAGCCTCCTGGGTAGGTGGGTTCCAGTCAACACCACAGCCCAGGTTTTGGGCAATGAATCCCAGGGGAAGCATGGTCCTACCCTGCATTATTGTAGGAACTACTTGGGAGTTCTTGGGATCGATCGGTGTCTGAACACCGTTAACGGTGGCTGTGTTCTTCCCCACCCAGAGACAGATCGTATTATCACCAAGGGTTACTGTTACTTTCTTATCCTTGGGGTCCCAACTGGTCGCAGCACCCAGTGGAGCTGCCAAATATTTCAAAGGCAGCAGGGTCCGCCCGTTCTTGCTTACTGCCGGTGCATCCATTGTGCTTTTCTGCCCGTTGATCATATAATCGTTCGAACCCAGTTTGAATACCAGTACTGTTGCGCTGCTATCCACTGCACCTGGAACTTTTACAGATGTTTCATTCGAATAATCTGAGCTTCCAGCCGCATTTCGAGCCATTATACGATATGAATAATCCTTACCAGTGTTTACATTAGAATCTGTATATTCAGTAGCACCTGCTGTGATCGATGGTAAAGCTTTATATGGATCAGTCCCCGATTTTCTCTCTAGGACAAATTCCTGTTCATTACCCGAATTGTCGGTCCAGGTTAAACTAACAGCCTTCCCCGAAACAGCTAGTACAGCTTCGAGCTTCGAAGGCGCGATTGGAATACCCTTGCCAGCGAGAGTCGTGACTTCAACCGGTTTGCTTTCAACATCACCCAGGTAATTCTGCATAGTAAGTCTATATTTATATTTTGTGTTTGGAACCAATCCCTGATCATCAGTGAATGAAGTTGCCCAACCATCTACAACCCCGGCGCTTTTATAAAAAACATCGTCAGGAGACATCCGGTCAATGAAGACTGACCTGGCATTGAGAACCTTAGTCCATGTGACATAGACTGAAGTGCTGGTGGTTGCTTTGACCTCGATCTGTTCCGGAAGGGCTGGCTCCACTAAGGTAGTATGGGCCTCAGTGGTAACCGTTTCAGATGAGCCGGACTGATTGATAGCTTTTACTCTATATTGGTAAATGGTATTGGGTTTGAGATCATAATCGGAATATTTGACCACACTTTTATCAACGGTTTTAGCGGGCAATGTTTCCCATTTACCTGCATTATTCCAACTGCGCTCAATAGTGAAGCCGGTCTCATCATTGGAATTATCTTTCCAGGTAAGATTGACTTGAGTCTCGGTAGGGACTAGAGCCACCAATTCTGATGGTGCTGCCGGAGGGTTTGTGGGTTGAGTATCAGCTGCCATCAAGGGCACCGGTAAAGCTAACGTGACAAGCAGCACAAAAACAGCCAATTTCATTATCATTGATTTTTTCTTCACGGACATCCTCCTTTTTCCTGTGACTTACTCTCACACATACATTTTTTTGTACCATTATTTATTCAATCTTTATCCAGCTTTATCCTGCTGGAAGAATTGTTTCTGACCAAATTATGACATAAAATGTTAGGGGAGCCTTTATAGGCTCCCCCACTACACTATTTATCTCACTGCCAATTCCGCAATACGCTATTTGATGCGGGGCGGGAATTGGATAAATATCTTATGCGGGTCCACATCTTCCCGTAAGACCTTAAGTACATCATCAGATGGAACAGGAATATGCTCAGCTTCTCCTTCAGGGAGCAACATTTCAAATCCGGTGCATACCTGACAAATCTCAGGAGTGATTCCTGGATTTAAGCCTTTAATCCGCATCCGCTTGCTCTCCGGATGAAAATCCATGATACCTAGTTGCGATACTACCGCCACCGGCCCCTTACCTAGCAGACCAGCCTTTTGACGGCTATCGCCACCTTCAAGATGCCCCGGACTGGTCAGAAAATCTAATTTAGCCGGGAATTTGTTCGCATCCTGTAAGCCAACCAGTACTACATTCTCGGTCAAAGAAGCCAAATCATTGCCACCGCCGCTGCCGCTCAGGCGATGTTTGAAGTCATGGAAACCGCCGCCGATAAAGTGAGTGTTCAGATTGCCATACATATCGATCTGAGCAGCGCCTTGGAAGCAAATATCTACATATCCGTTGGCTGCCATCGCAAAAGAATGAGCCATTTCCAAGCTAAGTGCGGCTCTTCTGAAGGTTGCCGGACCTCCGACTGACCAAGGCATTGGACCTTCCCATGGATCTTGTCCGCCGGATTCATATACCAGAGTAATGTTAGGGGCATGGGTTTTTTTGGCTAACATCGCGCCGATCATAGGCAGGCCAGTGCCTACGTATACGACCATGCCATCATGGATCAAATGAGCTATATTATAAGCCAATTGTTCAAATGGATTTGCAGGTGCAGTCGTCATTTTAAATTCCCTCCTCTATTCCTTGCTCGGAATAACCATTTCATAGCTATAATCAAAGTCTTTATCTTCGATCTTATATTCTTCAGCCTTCTGCATTTGCACAAGGCGGTGCAGATAGCCTTGTCCACCGAGGTTGGCTGACAGTTTGTCCATGAAGTCCCATTGATTATCCGAATTCATTACCCAATAATCAACAAAATCCTTCATGCTCTCATCAGTCTTCATACCAATGCGGAAAGCCCACTCCCACCATTCACGGGACCAGTAGTAGTATCCAGGGCAAGCTCCTGGCAGACAACCGTAGGGCAGTTCAACAACCGCGTCGACTACCACGTACGGGATCACTGTGAAGGCGGGGTCAAAACGCATGACTAGCTCCGGCACGACCTCTTCACAGGTGATTATGACTTTACGCGAACAGTGAGCCAATGCGATATCGTTTACCGCGGGGCCAAATATCTTTGCATTGCCGTACATATCGGCCTGCTGGCAGTGAATGATGGTCACATCAGGATGCAGTGCAGGAATCAAGCAGACCGGTTCGCCCGTGAAGGGATCCTTATCTACTTTAACAAACGGGTTGTATTTTAGCATTTCTGAGCCAAGAAGCTGTTTGGATGCCACAAAAGGCATGCCATATTGACCAGCTTTAAAACCTTGTCCCATCGAGCCATGGCCCCACTCAGACAGCACTTTGCCTCTGCCTTGCTTGATATTGCGAACATAGAGGCGATCGGTTCCGCGCATTTCCGCTCCCACGTAGGAGTTATGAGAGTATTTGGCACAGCCGGCAAACATCATATAGGATTGGTTGGTATTGGGAGAACCGATGAATTGTAGGTCTTTTTTGCCCTGGCGGACAATCTCAAAATAAGCTTGGATGGCAGTACGAACGTATGCGAAACCAGCATCTGTACAGATGTCTCCGTCTTCCACATACTTGGCGATAGCGTCTTTAAGAGTCATTCTCTTGTCTTCTTTTCTCCGGCTCTTGGTCAGGGCGTGTTCACGAAAGCCCCGGTGGTCAATCATCCGGTCCAAGATGCTGGTGTCCTCGATACGCAGGTTATCGATGGCCTCCTGGTTGTAGACGAACTTAGACAATACAATCCCTCCAAATCTAGATATCGTTCATTGCTGTATATAAAACCCGACTATGTCAGGATCACAACCGTCGTTCCCGCGAAATATACTATTGTCTTAACCACGCAACAATAGTGCTAAGCAACTCCTCCTTTGTTTAGCCCAAAATCTATCGGATGACTCTGTCATACATGGCACGCCATAACGCCCAGCATATGCCATATTACGTAATAACAGGACTCCTTTTTCTAAATATTCAACTTTTTTCTATACTACGCACAAATCTATCCACTTTGAAGTTAAAGCCTTTGCCGCCATTTGTCAATACATTCAGAAAGCAAGCTCTTCTCAGGGTTAAGCGGAACACCCAAAACACTTCAGTTTTCAAATATACGTTTACAAAAAATATAATACTCTAAATTTTGCGACTACATGACTAGCATGTGATAACCGCACGGGGCCATTATAAACAACAGGTCTTATAGATAGGATTCATTAGGTGTTCGACATGGCCAATCATTAGATGAAATCTATTTCCTTCCCCATCGACAATATTCCTGCTTGATTTAAGTGTTATTCGATTATCATAGGACTCTCCCCAATCAAGTTCCAAGATAGTTCATGAAGTAATAGGCGATGATGAGCAACGCACCCACAGTAAAGACTATCTTAACGATCTTATGCACTATCTTGATAGCCAATACTACAGCAATTATAGCCGCAATGATCCAAACATATCCCGGCAAACCAGATAGATCCATCAGACACACCTCCATAACGATTCCCAGCTCTAAGAATTAGATTTGTCATTTATTTATATGATTCCTGCTTTAACTGATTATACGATTGGGATTTTGCATTCATTCCAACATCTGCCTATAATGTTTGCAGAGGCAATCTTAGGGGAGGTGCTAGGCTTGAAAGCAAACAGCAGTTTTGCACTCGGATCAGGTAAAATATATCAAGAGCCGGGAACCATGCCCGGAACTTTGAACAACCACCGCAAGGCAATAGTCAGCCACACTGCAATCACCGTGATAAGATATAACAAACAAGATTATATAGAGTCTAACACAGCTTCTGTGCAGGATTGCTGCCCCGAGACCCGTTATGCCGGAGTCACCTGGATCAACATAGAAGGTCAGCTAGATGCCGATCTATTGACACAATTAGGCCAGTATTATGACCTACATCCGCTGGCCCTGGAGGATGTTATCAACATCGGTCAGCGCCCCAAGTGGGAACCGTATGCGGAGAATGATTTCATGGTCATGTTTATGCTGGCTCCCGAAGAACACCTGAAAGCGCATCAAGTGAGTATGTTCCTGGGTAAAGATTTTGTCCTGACTCTACAGGATACACCCAATCCGCTTCTACAGCCCATACGCGAGCACCTGCGCAAACGCACTGGCATCTTGCGGGAAAAAGGTGCCGACTACTTATGCTATACGATCTGTGATACCCTTATCGATCAATTATTCCCCATCTTGGAACAAATGGGCGAACAGTTAGATGTTATGGAACTCAATCTACTGCAAGCCCCAGATTCTGATATCCCAGTAAAGATCCATCAAATCAAACGTGACCTGCTGCTGATCGGCCGATTGGCCTGGGCCGAGCGGGAAGTGGTCAATTCATTACAACGCGAGGAATCCCATCTTATAGAACATGAAACCGCGATCTACCTGCGTGATGCTTATGATCACGTAGCCCAAATCATCGATATCATCGAAACTTATCGCGATATTACTACCGGAATTCTGGACAGCTATTTATCAAGCATAAGCAATCAGACTAATTCCATAATGAAAATGCTGACCATAATAGCTACTGTTTTCATACCGTTGACCTTTATCGTCGGACTTTATGGAATGAACTTCAATACTGCCGTAAGCCCATATAATATGCCAGAGCTTAATATGCGCTATGGATATATAACAGTATGGATCGTGATGCTCTTGATAGTGTCAGGAATGTTCATTGCCTTCCGGCGGAAGAAGTGGCTTTAGCTAGGACTACCTCCAGGCTTTAATGACCTGCATGAAGCGGTTGACCAGATTAGGATCGAACTGAGTTCCCGAACACCTTTGTATTTCTTTGACAGCCTCCTCCTTACGCATTGCTTTACGGTAAGGACGGTCGTTAGTCATAGCATCATAAGCATCTGCAATAGCAAGGATCCGACATTCAAGCGGTATCTGTTCACCTTTCAGGCCTAAAGGATATCCACTGCCATCCCACCATTCATGATGCTTTAGCACCCAATCAGCTATGGGCCCCAAACCGGGTGCGGTGGTAGCTATACGATGCCCGATTTCTGAATGGCGCTGCATTTCCAGGGATTCTTCTGAAGTTAATTTGTCTTCTTTGAAGAGAATACGATCCGGGATCCCTACCTTACCGATATCATGAAACTGGGCTAGTAAGCGCAAATCTGCAATGCTCCTTTCGGATAGCCCGATTGCTATAGCAATAGAAGCAACCAACTGCTGCAAACGATCACCATGGCCCTCTGTTATCCAATCGCGGGCTTCCAGAGCCTTCATCAATGTCTCAACGATCGCGCCGCGTGCACTTAACCGGCTGTGCAGCTTTTCACGGTACATATTATTGTCAGCCTCACGATAAATATCATCCATACTGACTGTTCTATCGGTCCTGATAGAGTAGCCAATAGAAATGCTCAATGGTAGTTCTGGCTTCTGGTCATTATGCTCCTCCACCGTACTCCTGATACGACGGCAGGCTTCATCCACTACGCTTCTAGTGGATGCGGCAAATAATACCGCAAACTCATCGCCCCCGACCCTAGCGACCACATCCCCACCTCTAAAGCAGTCCTTGATAAGATTGGCAACTGCCCTGAGCAAGGAATCCCCGGCATCATGGCCCAGAGTATCATTGACCAGCTTCAGTCCATCAACATCACAAATTATTAAGGCAACCAGCTCGTCCCGCGAGTTTTCCAGACGGCGCAGTTCTTCCTGGAAATACGTGCGATTGTATAGGCCAGTCAAAGCATCGTGCAGACTTAAGAACCGCAGCTTGTCTTCGGCAATCTTGCGTTCAGTGATATCAGAAATAACACCGATCCATTTATGCTGAATGCCAACCTCATTGAACAAGGGGGTCACTTTATCCGTCCAGTAGCGCACTTCGCCGTCTTTCCTGATTACGCGGTACTCAAGATAACACGACCTACCCAGTACCATCGCATCTCTTAATTCATTAGCTACCTTGGCAATATCTTCAAAGTGGATCATCTTCTGCCAATCCTCCAGCCTTTTTGGCACATCCATCCCCGATAGCTGGGTAATTTGTTGTATGTTACCGAACAGTTCTATGTTCCCGGTATTTACATCGTATTCATAAATAAGATCACTAGCACTCTCCGCCGCTACCCGGAAACGTTCTTCCGATTCTCTAAGCCCTGCTTCAGCCAGCATTTTGCCTAATGCAGTGGCAGCCTCACGTCCCAGGGACATCAGGATGTTTTTCTCCTGCATAGTAAATGTATGCGGCTGTTTGCCGACCAAACATAGGGAGCCAATTATTTTGTCCTTGGCAACAAACGGTATTATAGCCAGTGAATCAAAGCCCAAACCAGTCAATGTGTCAGGCAGGTCATCAATGAACCTTTCTACAAATGCCGGTTGTCCATTTATGAATACTGTATCATATGGCGCCTCACTTAACGGTATCTCATAGGCCTGAGCCATGGCCTGTGATGTCAATCCCACAGAACTTCGCAATATGGCAACATTTCTAGCTTCATCCACCAGGTGGATTGCTCCAGCATCAAAAAGCACCAGCTCCATAGTTGATCGGAGTACGACATCGAGAAGGTCCTGTATATCATGCGCCTGATTAGCCGAAGTGATTGCCTGATTGATCAATTCCATGTCCCGTGCATATCTCTGCACTTCTTCTTCGACCTTCTTACGTTCAGTGATATCCTGTAAAGAAACTACGCTCCTTTTACTGCCGGGAATCATGGAGACTGTGATAAATATGTCTCGGATACCGCCCTCGATCGTTTTTAGCTTAAATTCATAGGTATTCGGTGCGGATTCGGGGTTCTTACGCCGCAGCTCATGATACTGCAGCATCTTCGGAATGCTCTCAGGAGCCACAAACTGAGTCCACTTGATCATCCCAACCACATTTTCTCTTGTATACCCGGTCATCCGTTCCATTTCCATATTTCCCATATAGATCGTGGTATCCTCTTCGAGGATCATCATGGCCGTTCCAGTACTCTCAAAAATGGTTTGATAAAGGTCGGCGGTAAGTCTTAATTCATCTTCCTTGCGTCTTATATCGGTCATATCCTCAACAAAGGCATACAAATATTCCTGGCCAGTGTTCTCACCCACCAGTAGGTGCATAAGAATTTTAGCCGGAAACCGCGTTCCATCTTTTCGGACGAGTTCTTGTTCAAATTTTCTGGGTTTTTTATCAGCGAGTAGATTTCCGATGATTTTTCGTATGGCTGAACGCCATCTAGCAGGCGTTAGATCGATGTCCCATTTCATCCCTTGAAGCTCGTTCGCATCAAAACCTGTCAAATCCATGAAGGCACGATTCCACATTATCATAGACCCATCAGCACTACCGGCTATAAACGGCTGTGATGAGTACTCTAATGCATGTTTGACCAAGTTGATCTGTAGATTGTCCGCGTCGTTGGACCCCATAACTTCACCCTAACGAATTGTTTTATACTCCCACAATTGCCAGATGTTCTTCCCGCCACATATCAAATTTCAACATTTTTTGCCATATTCCTGCAGATAACTAGCATCTATGCCTCAAAAGTTTCAAGACAACTACAATTAGATACAAAATGTTGGCGAAACAGTTTAATAGAGCTGAATTAAATGGTAGGTCAAAGCTAGGTTCTATGCGGCATGGAATCAAGAAGACAAGATTTAATCGATGTCAAATAGTGTCACTTCCGGTGGCGGTACTTGAATAACTCGGACAAATCTTTCCACCAGATAAGGATCAAACTGAGTTCCGGCACATCGCTTTAATTCTTTAACTGCATCATCTACCGGCATGGCTTTTCTATAAGGCCGGTCACTGGTCATGGCATCAAACGCATCTACGATCGAGAGTATCCTGCACTCCACAGGTATGTCCTCCCCCATGATTCCCAAAGGATAACCTTGACCATTCCACCATTCCTGATGTTTAAGGATCCAGTCAGCTATCGGAGCCAGATCAGGCGCAGATAGAGCGATGCGGTGCCCAATTTCGCAGTGCCGCTGCATTTCAATAAATTCATCGGGCGTAAGTGGCCCAGGCTTAAAGAGTATGCGGTCAGGAATACCGACCTTTCCTATATCATGGAACTGTGCAAATAGCCTTAGATCAGTCTCAGTGCGCTTAGACAAGCCTATATCCATAGCCAGAGCCGCCACCAAATCCTGCAGGCGCTCTCCGTGTCCCTCGGTGATAAAGTCCCGGGCTTCCAAAGCCTTCATTAATGTCTGAACTATCGCACTGCGCGCACTTTGACGGCGGTGCAGCTTTTCTCGCTGCATATTATTGTCGGCTTCTTTAAACAGATCCGCCATGCTCATAGAAATATTTGATCTGAATGAAAACCCTACTGACATACTCAGCGGCGTTTTAGGCTCATTGGAATTGTATTCCTCGACACATATTCCGATTTCATTGCATAATTCTTCAACCTCCAGCCGGTCAGCATTTGGGATAAGAATAGCAAATTCGTCGCCTCCCACCCTGGCAGTAACTCTTGCGCCCTTACCGAACTTACTCACCAATCTAGCTGTATCATTCAGAAGTGCATCCCCTGCTTCGTGACCCAAGCTGTCATTGACCAGTTTCAACCCGTCAACATCGCACATTATCAAGGCCACATTGGTATGGCTACCCTCAAGGCGCAGCATCTCTTCCTCGAAGTAGACCCGATTGTATAAACCAGTCAATTTATCGTGAAGGGTAAGATACTGGATCTGTTTTTCCGCCTCCCGGCGCTCTGTTATATCCTCGCCAATGGCCACCACACCCGATGGACGACTCTCATCGTCGAGCAACAAAGTAGCATTCCAGTGAATGCGCCGCGATTTACCGTGCCTGGTCACCAGGGTGTTTTCACCATGGGTAGCCAAAGTCCCGCTGTCGCGCAAACCAAACAATGCCTTTCGCGCCTTATCGCGCGATCTCGGATGAACAAAAACATCTATGTAATGTTTGTCTAGAATCTCTTCCAGCTTCCACCCGGTCAGTTCCAACAGAAAACTATTGCAGAACTTGATATACCCACCGGCATCCGTCATGACTGCGATCAGCTGAACACTTTCCAAAATCGTGCGGAAACGGCGTTCTGATTCAGTAATAGTGGCTTCTTTCTTCTGCAGTTCAAGGTACTGCCTTCTCAATTCTTCCTCAGCTACAGTGAGTTCCCCGAGCGTACACTCCAGTTCTTTATGGGCATCATGCAGCGCATCCTGAGCTTCCTTCTGTGCTGTGATATCACGGCTGGCCACGATCCCGCGAGCAAATGCTCCGTGCTTATCGACTACCGGATTGCCGATCGCCCATAACCATCGATAATGACCATCAGCATGCATATATCGGCATTCAATAGTTGCTTTGCCTTCATCCTGCACAGCCTTCTCAAATTCAGAAACTACCGTCATCAGATCATCGGGGTGAACAAATTCCATCATATTGCGGCCGATCATAGATTCCGGCGGATAGCCTAAAACCTGTATGCTGGACGGACTAATATATTCAAAAACCCCGCCGGAATCGATTTGAGCGATCATATCGACCATATTATCAGTAATGAATCTCAGCCTTTTCTCGCTCTCGCGGACCTTTCGTTCCGCCTGCCTGCGCTGAGTAATATCCTCAGCTAAAACCAGGCCTCCAACAATGTTCTCATCCTCCAAAATGGGGGATGAGTTTATTTTTACCAGGATTACTTTACCATCTTTCCTCACCAGAGGCATCTCATAGACCCTGGCACGCCCAGTTTCGAATATTCTCATTAATCTTTGGCGCGCGATCTCATGATGGGTCGCTTCCACAAAGTCAACACACGATCGGCCGATCATTTCCTCTTTGCTGTAGCCAAGATAATCAGTAGCCATCTTATTGACAAAAGTAATTATGCCCTCGCGATCATATGTAAAACAGCCCTCGTTCATATTCTCAACGAGTGTGTTCAAGTAATCCAGCTGATTCTTTAGCATCTTCTGACTGCTCTGCAGTGCTTGAGTCGTCTCCCTTAGCTCAGTTATATCCTGCATCGAAGCTACACTTATGTTGGTTCCCGGAATCAAATCGACCTTGATCAATACATCGCGAATCCTGTCAAAAGCATCTCGCATCTTGAATTCATAGGTGGTAGGCGCTCCCTCTTCCATCACCTCGCGCCGCACCTTGTGAAATGCGATCATCATCTGTTTCTGCTCTTCGTCAGCAATAAAAACGTCCCATTTGACTTTCCCCTCGACATTTTCTCTTTTGTAGCCTGTCAGCCGCACCATTTCGTCGTTAACCTGGATAATGGTACGGTCATCGTCGATCAGAATAGTAGCACTGCCTGTGTTAGCAAATATTGTCCGGTAGAGTGTCATCGACTCTTCCAGCGATTTCTCCATAGCCTTGCGTTCAGTGATATCGTTGGCGATACCCATACCGCCTTTGATTTCTCCATTCTCCACAATAGGAGAACCACTGATTTGCACCACGCGATGGCTGCCATCCTTGGTTATGAGCTCTGTTTCGTAGGCGGTACTCTCGCCCCGGGCCAGCCGCTTAAAGATATAATCTCTTTGCCATTCATGGAACTCCAACGGAATGAATTCAAGTACATGCCGGCCTATAGCCTCTTCGGGATAATATCCTAAGAACTCATAGGATTTGCGGTTAACAAAGGTTAGGCAGGCGTTGGCATCATATGTATAGAACAATTCATTCATATTGTCTATTAATTGATTAAGATAATTGACCTGTCGGATAAGACTGTTTTCCGTCTCTTCCAGTATGTCGATTGTCTGTTTAAGTTCACTAATATCGGTAACAAAAGCGCAGTAATATAAAGAATCACTATCGCCCGAGATGCGGTCTACCAGCAGTTCCACCGGCTTCCGGGTGCCGTCCTTACAGATATATTCCTTCTTGAACCGTTGAGCCGCTCCGGTCCGGTCCAGTTCCAACATCTTTTCCCTGGTGATATCCTGCCACTCCGATGGTGACAAGTCTGTGTCCCATTCCAAGTCAGTCAGCTCATCTTCCGCATAACCAGTCAGATCACAAAATGCGGCATTAAATGTCATCACTCGCCCGTCTCCATGCCATACCAGCAACGGCTGAGACGAACTTCTTAGAACATCGCCCAAGAATATCACACGCTCCTGAAATACACGCAGGTTATCCAGGTTCCATTTTCTAAAAACCCTGGCCAGTTCTTCATGATGCTTGGAACGCAGTTCATGGGCAGATATCCGTTGAAAGTTGCGATAGATCTGGCCGTTGCGGATCATTACCGGAGCCGCCATTATAGCACAGTTGATGATGTCAGGATTCAGTTCGGTACCACTGTAATGAATCAGGGAAATACATTTCACATGCGGGTACAGCTTTTGTTCAAGCCGGTCAAGGAAATTCAGAAAAGCGCTCACAGTAGCTTTGCCGGAGAAAATGTGGTTGACATCTATGACTATTCTAAGTGCTTGATAACTAAGTTCTTCGGGTTTGAGAGACTCATCAACTATATACTGGGCAAACCGGTTCGAGTCAAACTTCCCCTCCCCCAGAATCCCTTCCATGTCAATAAGCGGAGCCAATATACCTGATTCGATCATTGACCTAACATCGACACCAGTCTTGCCCACCCCGTCTAGAACCAACTCCGATATCTGGGCAGGAACAAATAAAAGACAGCGATCGCCTCTATTTATGCCTGACTCAAGGAATGCGGTCATGACCTCCGAAACCTCCTGTGAGGACTCAGAAGCAAAACCCAAATATTCTCCAGGCTGCATTTCAGCCATCAATTTTCTCATCTGCACTGATGGATTAGCCAACCCAAACCCCTCCTACAGGAGACTACCATAATCCCGACCCTTATTGATTACTTAACAAGCTAGTCAATGGGCGCAAAAGTCATCCTGTTTTCATCAGTCTTCACTGACAATCGGTTCATATCAGCCAAATAAACTAGATATCCCAGCGTTTCGCCCAACACCACCCGATGATGATGGATATAATCAGCTACCTGATATACCTGAGTGTACAATTCACCAGCCGTGACTGGAGATGTAACAGAAGCGCTTATGCGGTCTAACCATCTTTGGTGACGGTTTCTAAGTGCTTGCAAGAGACTTTGTATATCCCCAAAAGTAGGTCCATGCCCTGGAAAAGTCTTGATTTCCCCCAAGCTCTCGATTTTTTCTAAGCTGGTTAAGAACTCTTTTAATGGATTGGCCAGGCCGGTATTCGGCCAGTCAGTAAAATGCAGATAGGCGGATTTTGATACCACATCAGCCCCAAAAGCATGCCTTCTGACTGGATTCCACAGTATGATCTGGCCATCAGCATGACCCGGTATCTGTATGGCAGAAAAGTCCTGCCCTAAAAGTTCAAACTTGTCCCCCTCATCAAAAGGTTGAATTACCGAAGGTGGTTTGAATAACGGTGTTACCTCTTGATGCCAGTCCTTGATAAGATCTGCGGTAAACTGCAAAGAAAATCCGTGCTTCTGGCACTGTCCTTCTATAGCCCTCCGGTATTCTGCCTCAAAGTCGCCCGACAAAAAAATATACTTGTTAGCACGGTTCAACTCGTCACGAGACATCAGGACCGGTGCCTCGCTAAGCTCCTGAAGCCAGCGAGCAGCGCCCAAATGATCAGGATGGCAATGTGTGATCAAGATACGATCAATTTGTTTAAAACTGATGCCGATCTCGGGCAAAGCTTTTTCCCATATCTCTCTAGTACCGGGCAAGTCAACTCCAACATCGATGATCGACCAGCCACTCCTACATTCGATCAAATAAGAATTGCTTTCGGCCAGGGGATAAGGCATAGGCTGTCTAATTATGTAGTAGCCGTCTTCATGAACAATAATGCCGCGCTGAGCCAAATCACCAAGCTTCATCCGGGCCATACCCCGTTTTTACAATAATTTGCGTGGATATAATAATTAATTCTGTGATAGGACCTGGGTTTCCTGCCTATTTTTTCTGTCAAATAGGAAAATACCCCCGGAATTTACCTAAAATTTCGGAACTAATATAAAAATCAAGACCGCCTTATAGCGGTCTCTGTCAACGGTTACTGATGTACAGGTTCTATTATTTGTCCTTCTTAGGCGGAACGATTTTAGCACGCCGTTCAAAGACAAGATCAGGTTCCTTCTCAACCTTGTAAGAAAACACCTTATCCCCCACTCGCACGTTGGCTTTACCCGGTGCCAGTGGAAGCTTCTGGGCCCAATCGCGAAAACTTAATTCGCCCTCGTCGTTCACCTGCTTCGTGCTTGGCTTGTTTGACTGAGCGGAGGGCTCGGTCGGCTTCGGAAACTGTGGACCCTTTACCTGCACTGTATTTCACCTCTTTCTTGTAGATGGAGCCGTCTTGTTCTATCGCAATAACTGGCCTTGTATTGCGTAGAATCTCATCAGCATGGTGCTCCGCGGAACAGGTAAAAATGAATTCGTCCCCGCCCACGCGATATACCCCGGTACTGTGAAATCCGCTGAGACTTTGTTGAAACTCCTGAACAAACGCCTTTAGAGTTTCATCGCCCACTTCATGCCCTAAGATATCGTTGATATCTTTAAAGTCATCCAGATCGAGCATCACGATGACCGGCAAATGCTGAGTTTCCTCAAACGCGCGCCGGTTCAAGGCGTTGGTGAGGCTGTCCCGATATAGACCAGGAAACGCATCTATTTTTTCTTGAATGGATGCATTTCTTAAGAATTCGTTAATGATAGTCCTAATATTGCTGTTATCCTGGCTCCTGGTTGTTCTGCCTTTCTCAACGAGCACATGCCCCATCAATTCCAGCAATTTTAGTGAGGTCAGTGTTTTATTTAGTTGGTCAACGGACTCAAACCCTGCCGAACGGGCAATTTCATCGTCTATTTCTTCAGAAAGTCGGAAATTATGCACCCAGGCCCTCCTTTCGGCCTCAAGCCCTTGGGATCATCACACCTCTGAGGCAGAATCATCCCTTATAATTATACTACATTTTCCACAAATATCGACAAAAAGGATCATCATGCCATTGGCAAAACAACGCTTATTATCCTTTTGAACGCCTATAAGCATTAATGTA
Organism: Acidobacteriota bacterium; assembly: GCA_050259595.1. Taxonomy (GTDB): domain Bacteria; phylum Bacillota; class Syntrophomonadia; order Syntrophomonadales; family DTU052; genus JBLNAX01. The sequence goes on from JBLNAX010000109.1 coordinate 53,818, forward strand.
TCCTGTTAATAAAGTATTATTATGATCCCCAGAAGAAGGTTATACGGAGAATTTGGCGAATTAGGTAGGCGTATATCTCCCGTGCTGCCCGTTTTTTTACATTAATCGTCCTTAGTGAAAGGAATCCTTTCTGTGATAGGTTTTATGGAGAAACTCATAAAAGTAAATCTTCGTGTTATTGCGATGACCATCATTTTACTGGTCGCTTTTGATGTCGCGCTCAGACTATGGATACTCCCGCATTATTTGGATCCGGGAGTGCGGAGTACCGGCTCGGGCACTGCTAGCATGGAAGTACCGGCCATCAAGCGCCTACCAGCCGATGATCTGAACACACTTACCCTTTGGAAGAATGAAATGCAATCCCAATCCGGATTCAAAGTAGTATTCCTGGGCGACTCGGTGGTGCACGGCGGTGGGGTAGCTGACGAAAAAAGTACGATCCCGGCCTATTTTGCCCGTGAATTAAAGGTATTGATGCCCGGCAAAGACATCAAAGTCTATAATTTTAGTCTGCCCGGCTGCACTCCCAAAGACACCTATAATATTTATCGTTTTGTGGCCGACGCCAAACCAGATCTGATCATCTATGACACAAATATCGGCTGGTTCGGCTCGAAGAACATTATGGAGCACCCACGCCTAGTTGAACTAAGCAAAGCCCCAGTTGCCAGTCCTGCCCAGGACAAGATTAAAAAGAAAGAATTTGATCTCGAAGCGACTATAGCGGATTTTGCGAATAATTACTGGTCACTGTACCGCAACCGAATTTTCCTAAATTATGTTTGGTTCAGCAAACCTCTCAGGGAACAACTGGTGATCAACACGACTCCCGAGGAGAAAAAACAAGCTGATCAATTGACCGATAAAAAGGAACTGTACAAACCCTGGTATGAGAAGAATTTCGATGTGCTGAAAAAGACCAAAGGCAAGCTCGGTTATGTGGGCTTAAACGACTATAACCAGCACTGGGTCATGTATAAAAAGCTCATGGATGAGATCAAACAAGATAAGATCAACACGGCAATTTTTATGGTGCCCAGAAACGTAACACTTTACCGTAAATATAACTTGATCGATGATAAGGTTCTTAAAGAACGCCAGACAAATCTCGCTGATGTTGCTGCCACGGCCGGGGTGCCGGCTTTTGATTACACGTATGTGGTAGAGGACAAATACTTCACCGACTCTGTGCACCTGACCGCCGACGGCAACCGAATCATTGCCGAACGGCTGGCCTGGGATATCGTGAATAAGAAAGTCATAAAGTAGAGGGGATTAGGTTTGCTTAGCACCTGGGTTTTCCTGCTGTTTTTAATTGTATCATTGGCATTTTACTGGCTAATAGTGCCGGTCAAGCTGAGGTCGATCTATTTAGCCGTCGTTAGCTTTGGCTACTTCTTCGGATTTTTCCCGGAGCAGCGCCAGGGCTTACTGTTTATTTTGGTTTTAGCAGTTCTGGTTTATATCAGTGGGGTCATTTTACGAAAAACCCCAGACAAGAATCGTGCCTTGATGATCAGCGGGGTAGTAGTTCTGGTTGGCGTTTTGACATACTTCAAATACGCCGCATTTCTAGCCGATACCCTTAATATAGCCCTGCTTCCGTTGCTGAAATATAAACTGACAATACCAAGAATATTTATTCCTATCGGGATATCGTATTTTATATTTAAGATGATTCATTATGTGGTAGATATTTTCAAGGGGAAGATCGAAGAGCATAGTCCGGCTGACTTCTTGAATTATATCTTCTTCTTCCCGATACTTATCTCCGGCCCTATTGAACGCTTCCAACCATTTCTGGCTACGCTTAAAGCCGGAGCCGGATTCAGCATGGATAACATTTATGCCGGCTTGCCACGTATAGTATCAGGTCTGTTCAAGAAGGTCGTACTGGCTGATACCTTGGGGGCTACTGCCGCTCTGATGCAGCAGCCGAATTTGACGGCTGAACAATACTGGCTAGCCAGCTTGGCCTATACCCTGCAGCTCTATTTTGATTTTGCCGGTTACTCGGACATGGCTATCGGCATTTCCCGTTTGTTTGGCTTTACCATCATGGAGAATTTCGATTGGCCTTACCTAGCCAGAGACGTCTCCGACTTCTGGAAACGCTGGCACCGTTCCCTGACCGGCTTCTTCCGCGACTATCTCTTTATCCCTATCGGCGGCAGCCGCGGTGGTTTAGGATTAGTTATCCGCAACACATTGATAGTAATGGCTATAACCGGGCTCTGGCACGGAGCGGGTTGGCATTTCGTATTCTGGGGTCTCTACCATGCTGTAGGCTTGATCGCACTTCGCCTATATCGCAAATACGTGCTGCCACTACTAGCCAGCCGCACCGGTTTCTTTGATTCACGGTTATCTGCAGTCATAAGCACTGTCATCACATTTATATTTGTCAATATTGGGTGGATCTTCTTTGCCTGTGATGCAAACCAAAGTATTTATGTTCTAACACATATGTTCTAGTGGGGGTGTCGATATGCGTCTTAGCAGTAAAAACAGACTAATTATTAGTACCATTATTGCCGTTATCTCAATCATGTTCCTGACAACGATTGTTCCAGCACAGCCAGTTCCGCTCCTAACAGTTCCCCGGCTGAAATCGGACGATCCCAAGCACATCGCACTTATACGCCAGCGGATAGCAAATGACCCTGGATATACCGTGGTCTTTATCGGCGATTCACTCTTATACAGCAGTGCTTCCAAACTGGACCAGGACACTATAGCTTCACGCTGCTATCAATCATTGGTCCAGATGCTGCCGGGCAAGAGCATTCATGTTTATGACCTTTCCCTACCCGGATGCACCATGCCTAACAGTTACGATATAGCTCAGTATATAATGCCTGCTAAGCCTGACATGGTGGTCTTTGATGTCAACGTAGCCTGGTTCGGCATCAGCAAGCCCGAACACCCCGTACTGCAAAATCTTAATGCCATTAAGATCAATCCTAGATTAAAGGTCACACCAGTGGTCAAATTCCCGGCTGACCTCTACAAACCATGGTTTCAGAAGAACTTTTCACACTTGAAGTATTCAAAGGGCAAACTGGGGGTTTTCAACGCCAGCATCAGTAACCCAAATTGGACATCATTCCAGGGAATCGTAGATTTGTTCAAAGGACAGAAGACCGTGGGGATATTCATTTATCCGCCGCGCAACAGCGTACTATATTACCGCTACCAGCTGTTCGATAATTCGTCGTATCAGAACTGCCTGGAGGAATTAAGTGTACTGCTTAGCATGGACAACATATTGACCTTCAACTATACCTGGAAACTTGACAGCTTAGTCTTTTCAGATAATGCTCACATGCTGACACCAGGCAACATTCAGCTAGGGAAAATGATCGCTGGAGATATTTATTTAAGCAAGGTAATGGAGCCTACTCCACCAATCATTACAGACACCGTATACGACAATGTATACAGCGACATATATAAGCAGACCGCTGTAACCGATTCGGTTTACAGTGGTGTTTACGATTCAGTTTATTCTAATTAAGGGATGTGAGAGAAATGAAAGCGTTTGCTATCGATGCCGCAAAAGCGCTGTTTTGGTTTGCGATCATAGTCACTATGGTTTTATTCTCTACCGGCGGATACCAGACTTTCATCTATCAAAACTTCTAGGCGCAGCCTAAGGGTGACAGCTACCGCAGGGACTGTACCCGGCCTCAATGGCTTCGTCGCGGGTAGTGAAATAGACCCTATTTTGTGAGCTGGGTAAATAACCACATTGTGCTTTGTGGAATTTATGTGAGCGGCGATTTCCAATAAAACGATCGCTGCTTTTTTGATCGGCGCTATGATTTAAACGCACAGCCGGTGCCCGTGGAAGAGATGCTCCCTTTGAAGATTCAATAGATATCTTTTCACCGTCAGAACTAACAACTATGCTGCCGCTTTGATCAGTGCGGTATATCCTGGCCCCCATGGCCAGCAGCTCATTAACTGTCTGCTGGTGAGGATGCCCGTAATCATTGCCCTGGCCCACAGAGATCACTGCATATTGGGGCTTCACATTTCGTAAAAAGGCTGGGGTAGAAGCATCACTGCTCCCATGATGGGATATCTTGATCACGTTCGCCTGCAGGTTTTCTCCGGAATCTATCATTTCTCGTTCTGCGGCATGTCCTGCATCAGCAGTTAGCAAAAACGCAGTCTTTTTATATTGAACTCGCAGCACTACTGACCAATTGTTTAATTCCTGATAATCTTCGGCAGTGGGTGATAGGCACTCCACCTTAAGATCTGGTTCGTTTACTATAAATACTCCCCGGTGAGCGGAGGTGGCTTTCAGCCCCTTATCACGCACTGATAATAACAGATGCTCATAAGCCGGTGTGCTGCTGACCACCCTAGGCATAAATACTGTCCCGATATCAAAGCATCTAATGATGCGCGGAAGACCCCCGAAATGGTCACTGTGCGGATGCGTAGCCACCAGATAATCGATGCGCCTCACACCCAATTGATCGATATATTGGATCACCCTCTCAGCCTTATCGTTTTCCCCAGCATCCACCAGCATCGTCTTCGAATCGGGCAGCAAAACCAGGATACAATCACCCTGGCCTACGTCAACAAAGTGTGTCTGAAGTGATCTGGCATATGCCGGTTGAGCAGGTTTAGAGCTATTGCCATTTATACTATCGGAATACTTATTGGAATCAGAGCAACCGGGCAGCAATAGCAATACCAATACTATTATTGCCGCCAACCAACGCATCGGCTTCATAAACTACTCCTTGAAAATGTCTTTCGCTAACTGGTCCATCTGCTTTTTTCTGCTACTGGCAGCTGCTTCATCTTTACTAACTGTCATTGTTATAACATCGTTCTCTTTGACCCCCACCGGCATTAGTGCCAGCGGAATCTTGAAAACGAGCATGTCTTGACTGATGACCGCCCATTCGCCCTCTATTCGATCTATTACCAGCATAACCGCAGCTCCTTCCCAACAATCGATCATTCTACTAGTATTCTCGAACCAGACCAGTTGTCCTCTGTACACAGAGATATGCAGGAATCGCCCCCTATTTGACCGAATTAAGACAAAAACCAGCCAAGTCCATACTTATGACTTGAGAGGGGGCGGGATTCTGAACCCAAACAGTTCTGACAAGCTTATCAGACGGGCTTTCTATCTTTCGTTCTTTGTGTTGCTGATCATGCTCTTTACGGCCGAAAACCAGAGCCGACCCGCAAATGTATGGATCACTGTAGAAAGAAACCCGATTACACTTTCGCTCATTCAGCAAGAAGCTGACAACGGTCACTTTCCAGAATTACTTGATCCGCAGGCTGTTGCCAAAGACTATATCCAAAACACCCTTGAACTAGGGACAGTTAAAAGAATGTCATTCCAGACAAATACCACTCTTAAAGCCGAATTGCTGGCAATACTAAAGGGTGGGCGCCAAGTTGATATAACTCTTATTAGACCGATCCGAAAAGATGAGGAAGGTATATGGGCAGTCGATAAGTACAAGGTTCGCAATGAAAGTTAAGAAGCTGAGTATTTCATTCAATGTCCCACAAGGCATAAGAATAAAACACCACTAATTAATTTGTTTTAGCCTATTATATAGTGAGCTGCGCGAAATGCCCAGATATTTGGCGGTATCAGTCTTATTGCCACCATGCATTGACAAAGCTTTTTTTATTACCTGCTTATAAAAATGCTCAATATCGAACTTGTCCGGTGGCAATTCAAACACATTCGGATCGATTGATCGGTTTTCTTTAATAATACTGGAGTTCTCCTTGACTTCGAATAGTCCTTTGACATGATGGGGCTTGAGTTCTTCCTCATCCCACATCAGCATCACCCATTCAATAAGATTCTTCATTTGTCGAACATTGCCTGGCCAGGAGTATTCCATCATCATCTTCGCAGCTGTGGCAGATATCCTATTAAACTTCTTCCCTTTTTGGCGGGCCAATCGCTGTAAGAACATATATGCCAAAGGTATTATTGCCTCTCTTCGTTCCCGAAGTGGTGGAATTACAATGTGTCCCACATTCAGTCGATAGAAAAGATCCAGTCGAAATGTTCCGTTCTGAATACACTCAGCCAAGTTGCGATTGGTTGCACATATTATCCTTACATCAAGTTGAATATTGTTCAAGCCACCCACTCTATAAAACTCGTTCTCTTCTATAACTCTTAAGAGTTTGGCTTGTAATTCTATCGGCATCTCCGCAATCTCATCCAGGAACAGAGTGCCCCCCTGAGCCAGATCGAATTTACCTTGTTTTCCTCCTACCAAGCCACCGGTAAATGATCCTTTATCATAGCCGAAAAGTTCAGTTTCAATAACGCTACTATTAAAGGATGCACAGTTGATCGCAATAAATGGCCTGGTGAGATCATTATTCCCATAATGAATATACCTGGCTAAAAGCTCTTTGCCTGTACCTGTCTCTCCTTCAATCAAGACCGGTATTGAGCGATCACCATGCAGTTTTTCTGCATACTCAATAATCTCATGAACTGCTCCAGAAAAAATCCCAATCGTGTCAATTCCAATTGCACGAGAATATACTTTCTTAAGTTCATTAAGCTCTTGCTTCGCTTCCAAGGTAGCCAACTCAACAGCTTCCGAGAAACGTTCACTCAGCACCTGATGTTCACGGTACATAACGAGGTTCTCTTCCACTCTGCTAATGAGAACCATGAGCTCCTCAACATTGATAGGTTTTAACAAATAATCATAAGCACCTGCCCGCAGAGCCTCAATGGCCGTTTGCGCATCACCATATGCAGTCATTATTATAACCGCTAGATTCCGCTGGCCAGGGAATTCACGTATCTTATGTAACAATTCCAATCCTGACAATCTTGGCATTCGGTTATCCGTTAATACAAGGTGGAACTTTCCCGGTTGAAAAATCGTCACAGCTTCCAACCCATCATCGGCTTCAATTACGATGTGGCCAGCACATCTTAGGAAAGACGCGAGGTTATTCCTACTGTGATAATCATCATCAACCAGTAAAATGTTCATAAGAAGCCTCCTTGCTAATTATGATGAAGTGTATCAACGAAAACCCTTGTAACAATTCCTAAAAATCCGTCCCTTTGTCCTCTGATAATTATGAAACCACGGTAAAAACAAAGTCAAATCAAGAATATCCCAAATACACACACACATATATATGTACACATATATATAAGCTAACAAAATATCCTTTATGTATTCCTTAAGAACTTTTCCACTATAACCAGCAATTCCTCAACATTAATAGGCTTAAACAAATAGTCATTTGCTCCTGCTCTAAGGGCATCGATAGCTGTTTTCATGTCTGTATATGCCGTAGTGATTATAACGGGAATATCTCCGCCCGGTAGCAAACGCACCCTTTGTAAAAGTTCTACTCCTGACATTCGCGGCATACGTTGATCAGTAATGATCATTCTACATTCCTCGTTCGCTATTCTCTCTAACGCTTCCACACCATTGCTAGCTTCAAACACCGAATAGCCTGCCCGACGAAGAAAATCGGTGAGTTGAGATCGACTTCGCATTTCATCATCTACCACCAAAATGTCCAAATACTCGCATCCCCTCTACGTCAATTCAAGAAAATCTAGATTCCTTATCTGGCGTTTCTTCTCACAAAAGAACCATAACTAACATCACTTTCCCTCTCTGATAAAACAGCACATTGAGTTAAAGGAAACCTGACTCGAAAAGTGGCTCCTCCGTATGTGTTATTCTCAACGTCAATGCTGCCTCCGAGATCCGAGACTATTGCATGAACGATGAACAGTCCTAAGCCCAGACTTTCCCCGTGATTTTTCGTAGAATAAAAAGGGTCGAACATATTCGGCACAATCTCCTCTTTTATGCCGATCGCATTATCAGCTACTTCAATGATAATTTGCATTTGATCCAATCTAGTTGAACATATTAATTCTTTAGAAACCTTACTAGACTTGATAAGTGCTTGTATCGCGTTTGTGATAAGGTTAATCATGACTTCTTCCAGCAACGAAGTATTGGCCTCAATATCAGGTATATAAGAATCCAGATTACACGTAACTGTCACATCGTGCGGCGACAGTAGTCCATATAATTTACTTAAAACCGTCATAAAAATCTCATTTATATTACACGACATTTTGTCCATCTGATGACCTGACTCGGCCAAAGAACGAATGTATTTGATTATTTGTTCAATACGTTTCACTTCACTAGATATTTGTTCAAGTTTGGTCATCGCATCAGATATATCAATCCTCTGTCCTCTCTTATACCAATACAATATCCCGTCTGCAGCTACCTTAATAGAATTGACAGGTTGAGTTATCTCATGAACAATACCAGCCGATATTGCTGCTAGAGATATGTTGCTGACTAATTGATTCAGTAACTGAGCAATAGCCCGCAGTTGAGAGTCGTGGATAACCGGTATTTTGTTCATTTCCCGTGACAAGTCCTCATCATTACAATCATGTTGTACCCTTAATAGAAAACGATCATGATCAATGGGGCTTTCATAGAACTGTACAAAGTATAAGCTTCCTATATATCCACCATTGATATTTAATGGCAAAGAATAGGTGTTCAAACCATTTTGACACTTGAACTTCTTAGGCTTCTTTCGCATTCGATGCATTTTAAATATCTGACTCTCAATACAAGGTAAAGAAGAATCCTCATCTGTAAAATGACATATCTGGCAAATCCGATAGAACTCAGTCTTGGCCATAATCACCCCATTTGAATCAATAAACATAGATGAAAGCCCAGTTACTGCAAACATATTATCCAGCATATGCTGTATGGTAGTAACGTTAAGAAAATTCTTTGCTTGATTCAATTATTTCGCCTCCGTCTACTTGTTGAATGTTCTGTGGTAAATCTAGACACCCGCATTCAACACAGTATAAACAAGTAATTAGAAGCCACTTCTCTAAATAAAAACAAAGAGTTTTGAACTTGCTTCAGTTTCCATTGGCTAACCAGGCAAACACTTGATTGGCTATATTATTAAGCGGAAGGCGGCGTTCAACTGCGCCTATATCATATGCTATCTTTGGCATACCATAGACAACACATGTTTCTTCATCTTGCCCAATTGTGTGCGCCCCCTTTCTGCGCATAGCAAGTAACCCTTGGGCACCATCCTGCCCCATACCAGTGAGAATGACGCCAATGGCGTTACGTCCCACTTGTTCCGCCATTGAGCTGAACATGACCTCAACGGAAGGACAATGTCCACAAACCTTTTCGCCGGCTTGACATTCAACAGAATAAACACTACCTGTTCGCTTAATTCTCATGTGATAATCACCCGGGGCAATAAGCACTCTTCCCGGATATACGCGATCACCATCACTGGCTTCCTTGACCTCAATTGTACACAGACTGTTTAGCCGTTGGGCGTACATCTCTGTAAACCCTGCCGGCATATGTTGTACTACCAGGGTACCTGGCGCATCACGAGGAAACTTCCGCAGCACTTCTAAGGTGGCTTCGGTGCCTCCGGTTGATGCCCCAATGGCAATAATCTTGTTGCTAACCTGGCCCTGAATATGATAGTTAACGTTAGGGACATGTTTGCTTTTCCAATGATCAACTCTAGCCATTGAAGCGATTTTTATTTTTACAACCAGCTCATTATAAAACGAATCAAGTTCATTGTTTCTATTCTCTGGTTTGATCACATAATCGACAGCGCCTGCATCTAGAGCATCAAATATTCTGGTTGTAGCTGAACTCACGACAACAACCGGAATTGGATACTGCGGCATCAAACGTTTTAAGAATTCAATACCATTCATTCTCGGCAGTTCAATATCTAGAGTCATAATATCAGGTTCAAATTCAATAATTCTATCTCGGGCTGAGTATGGATCAGAAGCCGTAGCAACGACCACCAGAGCAGGGTCCTGAGTGATCCCTCTAGCTAAGGTTTGACGGAAAACTAAGGAGTCTTCAACAATCAATATTTTTATCCGTTTCTTCACCGTGCATCAGCCCTTTCTGTAAACAGCAGGCATTATGTAGTCGTATTTAGTCTGTTTCCGGTTTAGCGACTCAGAGTGGCCGATAAATAGATAGCCGCCAGGCTCGGTATGCTCATAAAACTTTTCTACCAGACGTTGTCTCGTTTCCACATCAAAATAAATCATTACATTGCGGCAAAAGATCACATGGAACTTTTTCTTGAAAGGGAAATGTGCATTCATAAGGTTAAACCTGCGGAAAATGACTTCGGATTTTATCCGTTCAACAACTGCCATTCGCTCCCTATCAACAGGCTTGAAATATTTATTCTTCCAGTTGACTGGGACATTGGCTATCTGATCAACATGGTAGACACCCGCTATTGCTTTTTCGAGCACGCCCGATGAAATGTCTGTGGCCAGGATTTGTGCATCCCATCCCCCCTTCTCAATCCCGAAATAATCGCTGACGATCATCGCCAATGTATAGGGTTCCTCGCCAGTAGAACATCCAGCGCTCCAAATCCTGAGATCCTTTGATGGTGCCTGGCAGGTAGATAGTATAGGCAGCACATGGTTCTTAAAATAATCAAAATGTTCGGCTTCTCTTAAGAAGAACGTGTGATTAGTTGTTAAGCGATTGACTAGAGTGGCAACAGCATTCCCGGTATTATCAGAGGTTACATAATCAAAATACTTGGAGAAACTGCCGATCTGCTTTTCTGCCAATACATGCTGTAGCCTCCCTATCACGAGGTATCGTTTCTCCTCCTTGAGATTAATGCCATAATGGGATTTCATGAAGTTAGCAAGTTGTTGAAATTCCTTCTCAGTGATTTCTACCAAGCATATCACCTGCCCTGTTCAAGCTAAAATGAGGGCGGAGGCTCATCCCCGACCAGGATAAGCCTCCGAATGAAAATCAGTACTTGCCAAAGTCGTAGTCATCTAGGTTGATTTTTGGTTTACTTGGTGCGGATAGGGTAGGGATGGGCTCATGCCGCTCCTGGAGCGCGTTAATTGATCCCAAACGTCCCTTGCTATCCATCATCTCATTTATCATCCGAATAACATCAGGACTTACATTTTGCAGCCCTGTAAAACCAGAACCGCGTTTCCTAATTTTGAACCTGGAAATGTGTTCTTTTAATAGTTCGGCCTGACTGGCCAGTTCTTCTGAAGCAGATGCGCTTTGTTGAGCAGTTGCAGTATTCATCTGAGTGACATCCGATACCTGGGCAATTCCCTGATTTATCTGAGAAATAGCTGTAGCCTGCTCGTTAGATGCTGAAGCAATTTCCCCCACCAGCTGAGCCGCTTTTGCAATACCGTCAACGATCTTGTTCAATGCTTCAGCGGTTTTGTTAGCTATTTCTGTTCCCTGCTCAACTTTTTCTATAGAGCCTTCGATCATCACTGTAGTCTCCTTAGCCGCATTCGCACTGCGTGCCGCAAGATTCCTGACTTCCTCGGCTACTACAGCAAATCCTTTGCCATGCTGTCCGGCTCGAGCCGCTTCAACCGCCGCGTTCAAAGCCAATATGTTGGTTTGGAAAGCAATCTCGTCGATGACTTTGATAATCTTAGAGATATTTCCAGATGCCGAGTTGATATCTGACATAGCTTTGACCATTTCCTGCATCTCGCGATTACCATGAACAGCGTCTTCCTTGGCCGCTAGCGCCATCTCGTTAGCCTGGTTAGCGTTTACCGCGTTTTGTTTAGTCTGAGCCGCTACCTGAGTCAAGGATGAAGTTATTTCTTCAATAGAACTGGCCTGCTCCGTTGACGCTTGAGAAAGTGCCTGGCTGGAATCAGAAACCTGACCTGAACCAGATGCCACCTGATCGGCTGCGGTGTTGATTTCATCTAACACCTCATTGAATGCTCCTATAGCGTTATTTAACGCATTCTTGATCTCCGCATGATCACCTTTGTAGTTGCCCTCTACACTAGTAAGCAGGTTCCCCTCAGCCATTTCTTTCATAACTGCGGTCGCTTCTTTAACCGGCTCAATAACTGCATCCAGAGTATTATTGATACCTTGGACAATCTTACGGTATTCTCCATGATGTAGTGACACATCCGCCCTTGTAGATAATTGGCCATCAACCGATGCATTGGCTAACATAGCGGTGTCACTGATCAACAGTTCAATGGTTTCCATACATTCGATCACTGCAGGTAATAGCTTGTCTTCTTCACAACGTTTACCAACCCTCTTCAAATCCTCTAATTCTGAGGTATCTCCCAAAGCAATCTCATTGATTTGACGAGTTACACCAAGAAGGCGGTCTCTCACTTCATTTGTAGCATGAGCCATTTCCCCGTAAATCCCTTGATATTGGCCTTCCACACCGCGAGTATGATCATTCATGGACATGCGGTGCATTATCTTGTTACATTCCACTAATCCACCCAAGCCTTCTATACAGTTATTAAGATTGTTTTTGATTTCATTGAAGTCGCCCTTGTATTCATCAGTAATTTTGGGTGGTATATCTCCTTTGGAAATCCGATCCACATACTCGGCTGTCACGTTGATGGGGCCTACGAACGCATCTATGAGGTTGTTGACCCCACTGACCAATTCGCCCCAGCCTCCTGCAAACTTGTCGGCCTTACCACGAGTATCAAGCTTGCCATCCTGGGTGGCTTTTATAAGTGTATCCGTCTCCTGTAATAAGCCGTTCATAACTTCAATACAACTATTCAGGTTGTTCTTAATCTCGTTAAAATCACCATAATATGTGTCAGTAATCTTGGGCGGTATATCTCCCTTGGAAATCCGATCCACATATTCAGCAGTCACATTGATAGGACTTACGAAAGCATCGATTAGTTTGTTGACTCCGTTGACCAAATCACCCCATCCGCCCGCAAACTTGTCAGCCTTACCCCGGGTATCAAGCTTGCCCTCCTGGGTGGCCTTTATTAGTGTATCTGTCTCCTGCAATAAGCCATTCATAACTTCGATACAACCATTCAGGTTG
>JBLNAX010000110.1:0-52783 GCA_050259595.1 Acidobacteriota bacterium
CCAGCCGGATTGACCGCTGCTGCCGCTAGTTCGTCACAAATCAATGTAAGTTGGGGCGCTTCATCCGGCGCCACCGGCTATGATCTGGAGGTGGACGGAACTGTAAAAACCGGCGTGACCAGTCCCTATGCAAATACTGGACTGACGGCTAATTCAACTCACACCTACCGGGTAAGAGCCAAGAATGCGACCGGCACCAGTGCCTGGAGCAGCTCGGTCAGCGCCACTACTAAGAGCAGCACTGTAGTCCCGCCCGTTCCAGCCGGATTGACCGCTGCTGCCGCTAGTTCGTCACAAATCAATGTAAGTTGGGGCGCTTCATCCGGCGCCACCGGCTATGATCTGGAGGTGGACGGAGCTGTAAAAACCGGCGTGACCAGTCCTTATGCCCATACCGGATTGGCTGCTAGTTCAACTCACACCTACAGGATACGGGCCAAGAATGCGGCAGGCACCAGCGCCTGGAGCAGCTCGGTCAGCGCAACTACCAACATTAATCCTAATCCAACCCCTTCCACTGAGTGGAAGCCGTATACATCTTACGTTGTCAATCAGGTAGTGACATACCTGGGGACTAGTTATACTTGCCGTCAGAGCCATTTTTCGTTTCCTAGCTGGGAACCTCCCAACGTACCTGCTCTTTGGACAGCAGGGAGCACACCCCCGCCAGGTAATGTTCCGGCTGTGCCAACCGGATTGTCTGCTGCTGCCGCTAGTGCCTCACAGATCAATGTAACTTGGAGTACGTCATCTGGAGCTACTGGCTATGATCTAGAAGTTGATGGGAGCATTAGAGCCAGTATTACAAGCCCCTACGCTCATACTGGATTAGCTGCTAATTCTAGTCATATGTACAAGGTACGGGCTAAGAATGCTTCCGGCGTCAGCGCCTGGAGTACTGGGGTTACTGCGAGAACCAACAGCAGCCCTACACCACCTAGCCCCACACCATCGGGTGAATGGAAACCTTATACGATTTATATTGCAGGCCAGGTGGTAACCTACTCAGGAAGCAGTTACACCTGCCGACAATCCCACTTTTCATACCCAGGGTGGGAACCCCCTAATGTTCCTGCACTCTGGCTGTCCGGAGGTACACCTCCTGCAGGCAATGTTCCATCTGTGCCGTCCGGTTTGACGGCTAAAACGGCCAGTTCTTCGGAGATCGATGTTTCATGGACCTCCTCCAGTGGAGCAACTTCTTATGATCTAGAGGTGGATGGCACAGTCAAGACCAGCATATCCAGCCCCAACAATCACACCGGTTTGAGTGCCAATTCAACTCATACATATAGGGTGCGGGCTAAGAATGCAGCAGGAGCTAGTGCCTGGAGCTCGGCTGTAACAGCAACTACCAGCGGGAGTCCGACCCCACCCGCACCTGCGCCATCCGGTGACTGGAAGCCATACACCTATTATTCTGTCGATCAGGTAGTAACCTACTCGGGGGTCAGCTATACCTGCCGGTGGGCCCATACTTCGTTTCCTGGCTGGGAGCCTCCCAATACCCCGGGCCTTTGGAAGGCAACGAACTAGACTACTATATCAAGGTCAATAACTGCAAAAGGGCAAGTCGTCTATACAAAACGGCTTGCCCTTTTTGATTTGCCCAATTCAATACCGCAAGAAAAAAAGGAGAGGACCTTTTCAGGTCCCATTTAGGAAGTAGGACTGTTAAAAGAGGGTAAATGCATTTTGGGGGATTTCTCTGATCCTCTTCTATCTATTCTTACTGAGGATCAATTATAAACCGCTCAGCTCTCTGGTTTAACTGATCAGCCAAGGAAGCAAAAAGCTGCACCCGATGCTTGGAGTAATCAACAAATTGTTGCTGCTCCTCAGATGCTGCCAGCACTTCCTGGGAAGATGCTGCGGTTTGTTCACTTAGGGCAGCAATATTTTCAATTGCTTTGACAATGTGATCTGTATCGCTGGCAATGACAGCGGCTGCATCGGCAATGTTCTTGGCTTGCTCGTTTACCGGCAATGCAAATTCACTCATTTGCTGCAGCACCCGCTCGCTGGCTTTGACTGCTTGGACCTGATCATCCAATGCCAGTTGTGCTGATTGCATCTCGACTACAATATCTGCTGTACGATTCTGTATCTCCTCGATCAATGCAAATATTTTCTGCGCCGCAAGGGACGTGTCCTCTGCCAATTTTCTCACCTCATCGGCAACCACTGCAAACCCAAGACCGATTTCTCCAGCCTTAGCAGCTTCTATTGCAGCATTAAGTGCCAGAAGGTTAGTCTCTGCCGCGATGTCGGTGATAACATTTACTATCTGACTAATATCATTGGATTTAGCTTCCAATTCCCTTATAGCACCAGCGGCTCCCTTTATTGCCAATGCGTTTTCTTCAACCTTTTCTCGTTGATACCGAGCAGATAATAGGCCGTTCTGAACCATCTCTTCGGTTGCACTGGCACTCCCTACTACGCGGATGGTGTTTCCTCCTATGTCTGCTACTTTGTTAGCGGCAATTTTTGCTGGTTCCAGTACATTTTGCAGGCTTTCGGCCTGCTTACTGACATCATTGGCAATGGTGTTGACACTGTCCACTACTTGTTCTGCCTTCTGTACTGTCTGTTCTGCAACTGCTACGGCTAACACGGCGGCCTCACCGATCTGCTTGCTCAATTCCTTGACTTGAGTGATGGATCGTCTCAATGAATTCACCATTTTGTTAAACACATTTCTAATAAGTCCTAGTTTGCCAAGGTTGGCTTCTTGTCCAAGTTCCCGGCGAAGATCGCCCTGGGCTACCAGACCAGCACACTCAACCAGCTTACCTGTTGGGAATATGAAGTATCGAATATTCCTCCCGGTAGAGAACCAGGTTACTACCAGACCGCTAAGTGCTGCACATAAAACACCAGTGGAATAGCCATATAGATCCGTTTTCGAGCCAACCATTGCAAGTACAGGGCCAAACACTGCACTGGCCATCAATATCGCTATGATGAGAGTCTTGATACGATACTCTTTGGCAACCAATGCAAGTTCCTCCCGCAAATTTATATGATCATTCTTAATCCCGTCATATTCGTTGGCAGCGCCAGCCAGACTGAACTTCGCACTTTCTGTACGTAGTCTTTCTGTTTTTTGGGCAATCGTATCAGCTTCCAGGTTTAAACTATCACTACAATTAAGCTGGTTTTCTGCAATGCTCTTTATTTCTTTTGCCCTAACTAGTGAGTTGTAGGCTATAATTCGAATAGTTTCTACAGCACTGCCCATACGCTCTACAGATACCTCAATTTGTTCGATGTTTAATTTCATATTGAGGAATTCCTGGCCTACACTATTGAAGTTGTACGTTACTTTTGCAATTATTTCAGCATTACTGTAAATAGCTTTCTCTTGTTCCTGCGCAGCCAAGCCCGATATCCTGGTTTGCTCGACTACTTTCTGAATGCTCGTTTGGATTTCCTGTACCAAGCCCGCAATTTTACTGGTTGCGGAATTAGACTGTTCGGCAAGTTTACGTACTTCCTGGGCTACGACCACAAATCCTCTGCCGCGTTCGTCTGACCGGGCTGCTTCAATCGAAGCATTCAATGCCAATAAATTAGTCTGTCGTACGATGTCTCCAATGGTCTCCATGATGCACCCGATTTCTTCAGACTTTGTCTTAAGATATATGGTGCGGGTACTTACCTTGTCCATTGTTATATTAGTTTCAACCATTTTCTTTTTCTGCTCTTCGATACCAGCATTGCCGTTAACCGCTGCCGCTTGAGCCAAACCCAAGATCGATAATGTTTCACTGGAACGACAGTTTATATCGTTGATCAACTCACTGACCCGCTGTATTCCCTCTGCAATACTCTGTGTTTCTTTATACTGTTCATTACAGGCCTTTCCGATTTCAGAAACCGAGATAGATATTTCCGCCGCATTTTCTCGCAGCACCGCCGTTTCCTCACCCAGTTCACGTGATGAGCTTTCAACATCCCTGGTATTCTCAGCTACGGCAAATATCAGCTTCAATACCTCTTGTCTCATTTCCTCGAAAGCATTTTTCATGGTCGTTAGGGGACCAAATCTATGTTCACTCAAGCTCTGGCTCAGGTCGCCGGCAGCAATGCCATTAACAAACTTGATCATAATACTGATGGGCTGAAAGAATCTTTTTTTATTGATAAGAACTGAAATAAGCCCTACCAGGGTTCCACCGATCAAGGCTGCGACAAATTCAGCAATCCACACTTGCCAACCATTCAGGCCGTTTAAAATACAGAATAAAAGTCCAAATAGACTGGTGGGCAACGCTGCGAATATCGTGGTGTTGATAACATATTGTCGTGCCAAATGCTTTAGTTCAGTGTCCATATATCCTCCTTAATCGGTGCGACGCAAAAACAATTGATTATGATTTACTGGAATAAACATATTTTCTTGGCTTCGAATGTAAGCTCATCGCGGAAGTCTGGGTGCGAGATCGCAATTAACCGCCGGGCCCGCTCCGCCATACTATGGCCTTTCAGAGCTGCAATGCCATACTCTGTCACCACATTCTGCACATCGGTCCTAGTGGTAGTTACTACGGCACCGGTCGTGAGTGATGGCTTGATCTTGGTGTGAAGCTGACCATCCTTGTCAGCATAGGTCGAGTATAGAGCCAGGAACGACTTACCGCCCTTGGACTGCCAGGCGCCGCGCACAAAGTCCACCTGACCGCCGGTCCCCGAGTACTGCAGGTGACCAAGGGATTCCGAAGCACACTGACCAGTGAGGTCCACTTCCAATGTGGCATTGATGGAGATCACATTTTTATTGCGCCCGATCACATTGGGGTTGTTAACAAAGCTGGTGGGAAAGAACTGCACCATCGTATTGTCATTTACAAAATCGTAGAGCTTTTGACTGCCCAGAGCAAAGCTGGCCAGCATCTTGGAAGTGGCATAGTTCTTCTTAGCACAGGTAATAACGCCTTTTTCGTACAGGTCGACCATACTGTCGGTCAGCATCTCTGTATGTACGCCTAAGTCACGTTTATTGGTGAGAAAATTAGCCACGGCATTGGGCACGCCGCCAATACCCAGCTGAATGCACGCTTCATCTGGAACTTGGTCAGCAATATACTGTCCGATCACTTCGTCTTCTTTGGAAATCGGTATGTCAGGCAGCTGAACCAATGGGATGTGGTTCTCCACAACAGCTGTTACTTCACTAATGTGAAAGGAATTATTGCCATGCGTACGCGGCATGTTTTCATTGACTTCCACTAGAATACTCTTAACACTGGGAGCCCTTTTGGCCACTTCCCAAGCCCAGTCACAATGGGTCCCGGTAGTAAAGTAACCGTGGCTGTCCATCGGCGAAACAACGTAAACTACAGTTTCAGTTCGCTCGTGACAGCGCCAGATAAACGAGCTGACCTCAGATAAATGGTTTGGGCTATAAGAAAAGTGTCCCTGCTGTACACCCCACCGGGTAACTGGGCCTACATATCCACTGTCGACCCGCATGCCCTTTTCTGACAGCTGGGGCAGATACGCATTCGTAGGTCTAGCCTGCAGGGCACTAAATAACTGGATATCTCGCAGCTCATCCCTCAGCATCCTCTGCGCCAAAGCTTCCATTAATGCCGGTGGCTCACCATTAGCCAGCGGTGACACCATCTGCGTTCCGGACATGATGTGTTTAACCGCTTCATCCGCTGTAGTTAGCTTCTGTTTGTACATCTCGGTAAATCTACTCATTTTAACTCCGCCTCCTGCACTATTGCATATATGTGCGTTGACCAATAAGTTCTTCGCAGTATCAATTAATTTGCAAAAAATATGCCAAGCGCAAGGAATGTCGGTTTAGCGAGCATTCAGCCCCTTCTTTGATGAGGCTGGCTTTATATTATGTTTAAATTATTTACAAAATAAAATAAGCTCAGCTCCCAAATACGGGGGCCAAGCCTACAATAGGACTGTTTCGGGAATGTAAGCTTTCCTTACACATCCACCAATTCTAGACAGACACCAGGGTTACAATCTAGTTTTGCTCATAGAGGTGTTCGATCTCAGCGGCAAAGTTACTATATATTACCGTCCGTTTCGGCTTCAAGGTAGGAGTGATCTCGTCTGCACTCTCAGTAAATCTACGATTAATGATCATGTATCTTAGTATCCGTTCATGTTCTTCAAAACGCGTATTTACATTGGCAATTTCCTCATTGATAATGGCTGCTAGCAGTTCATTAGACACAAAATCCGGGCCTACTTTAACACAGGTTCTCTCTGTACCTTCACCGATATAAAGCAGTGCCGATTCCTCATAAAGAACTCCCTTTTCGCGAAAGAGTTCAACAAAAACATCAAATCTGGGCACTATCAAAGCTGTGATGAATGGCTTATCGTCACCAATAGCAAAAACCTGCTCAATGTATTGATTCATGGCGAAAGGACTCTCTATCCTGGCAGCCGGCACTTTCTCTCCACTATTAAGAATCAACCGTGCCTTGGCTCGCTCTACAATACGGATATATCCATCAGGCAGCTCTTGAACAATATCACCTGTTTTAAAGAACCCCTCGGCAGTAAACGCTTCACGCTCAGCCTCCTGATTGTTCCAATACTGTTTTATCACACTATCGCCTCGGACCAACCATTCACCATCCTGGATGATTATGCCTTCTACGCCACTGGCCAGAGGCCCTACCGACCCGGGCAGCAGCTTCTCCAATCGATTCAATGCCACCGTATTGCAGGTCTCGATCAGGCCATAGCCTTCAATTATCCTGATGCTCATAGCCAAGTACAAACGGCATAATTCAGAAGATAGTCCGCCCGCCGCACAGAAAGAAAAGCGGTATCGGCTCCCCAGCAAAGCCCGCGCTTTGCTGAATACGTCATCCTCAGCCCGCAAATATTTTCTGGCTAACTCCGGTTTTAAACCACTGGTAAAGTCTATCCCTTCTGACATATCAATAAACCCGTTCTTATCGGCTCGGGCATCGATCACTGTAAGCCCTATTTCAAGAGCCTTATCAAAAGCTTTCAGCCCTGCCTCTCCCACTGCTAAAGCCTCTTTGATGGATCGGAATATATTTTCGAAATATGAGGGAGTCGACATGAATACCGTAGGATCGAATGTTTGCATGTCCTCTAGAATAGTTGAAGGCTTTTGCGCGTAGGCTATGGCAGCCCCCACAGAGAGGGCCATCATCTGTCCACACTGGCGCTCATATGAGTGAGAAAGCGGCAAAAAGGACAGAAACACGTCTTTCTCTGATAGCTCCGGCATAGCTTTTAGATTGAGATTGCAAGCCGCATTCATGCTGAAATGAGTGTGCACAGCACCCTTGTAGTAACCGGTCGTTCCGGAGGTATAGATAATTGTCATGGGATCAAACAGGTCAACGGAACGCCAGCGGCGCTCATATGCAAAAGGCTGGCTACGGTTAAAATGCACACCGAGATCTCTCAATTCCTTCAAACTGATCACCCGGGGATCTTTACTGCTCAGAGTGTCTCCCATGACGACAACCGCCTCCAGGGAAGATAACTCATCCCAGACCTGCAGCACCTTGCTCAGCATAGCTTCATCCTGAATATACATGATCCGGGTGCCAGAGTCGTTGATAATTGACGCCATCTCACGCTGCGAAAGAGTGGGATATAGTGCCACGGTAATAGCCCCGCAGTTAAGTATGGAAAAATCGGACCAAAGCCACTGGGGGCAGGTAGCACTCATGATGGCTACCCGGTCCTGCCGGTCGATCCCCAGCTTCATAAGCCCCCCTGCCATCTCTTTGACAATGCCGCCGACCTGATCGTAGGTCCAGCAAACTGCGGATTCTGGACCATTTTTCCATAGCTGACACGGTCGATAACCGTTGACCAAAACTGTGTCATCAAACATTTGCGGAAAGGTTTGCCTACTTATTTGGCTTCTGTTCTGCTTGTGCAAAGAGATTCCTCCCCAACTATTCATGCTGTTTCCAGGCCCATTGATGCTTAATGCAATTCACATGCCATTGCAGCTGCCCCAATAAACAGGCATTGAGCAGACAACAGGTTTCACGGCTCACTAAATGTTGTACATTTTGCTTACAAACACATCATCATTCATCCATGATCCCTAGTTCCTTGAGCTTCTTATAGAAAGTTGTCCGGTTGACATCGAGAATTTCACAAGCCTGCCGCTTATTCCCGCCAGTCAGCTCCAACGCACGCAGAATCGCTTCTTTCTCAGTCTGTTCAGTTAACTCCCTCAGTGATAATGCCGACCCAGGCCTGGAACTCGGCAAATACAAATCATGTTTCTTACTTATTTTATCGGAAATATAATAAAGATTTTCCGGCTGTATCAAGCCCATCTTGGCATCCAGGCAGGCACGCTCAATGGTGCTTTTTAGTTCACGCACATTGCCTGGCCAGGCATACTGCCGTAAGATCTGCTGTGCTTCCTCGCTTAATCCGGTGACTTTGGTCCCCGCCTCATTATTGAAGTCTGTAACAAAGAAATAGCTTAAAGCAGGTATATCCTCCATCCGTTTACTAAGTGGAGGTATTGTAACGGAAAAGACATTTAAACGGTAGTACAGATCTTCCCTGAATAGCCCTCTGGCTACACGGTCCTCCAAATCAACATTGGTGGCGGATATGACTCGCACTTTGATGCGAATCAAACTGGTACCCCCGACTCTTTCGATCTCTTGCTCCTGCAAAACTCGAAGCAGCTTGGCCTGCACATGCATTGGCAGCTCCGCCACCTCATCTAAAAAAAGTGTCCCGTTATGAGCCAGCTCAAACTTGCCAGGTTTGCCGCCTTTCTTAGCCCCGGTAAAGGCACCGTCTTCATAGCCAAATAATTCTGATTCCACAAGGTTTTCCGGAATACCGGCACAGTTCACCACTACAAACGGTCCATCCTTCTTAGGGCTGTCCACATGTATAGCATGGGCAAACAGCTCTTTACCGGTTCCAGTATCCCCCATTATGAGTACCGGCGAATGGGTAGCAGCTATGTCCCAAGCCCTGCGCTTGGCTTCTACTATGGCCAGACTGCTGCCGCGTATCGATTCAAAGGAGTATTTGGCTCCCCAGAGCCTCTTAACTTCCTCCTTGTAGTAATCAAGCTGCAATTCTTCCCCAATAATGCGGCGCGCAAAATCCATCGCGTCTTCCAGACGGGGAAAAATGGTAGCACCCATAGCACCAATGATCTTACCTTTTTCGATGAGTGGAAGCAAAGATACGATCAGTGATATTCCTTTCTGGCTCCAAACCGCACCTAGCTTGGGAATGCCGGTTTGCAGAACATCGACTAGCTCATTTTGCGAGATGAATTTCTGAAGTGGTTTCCCCATCGCATCCTGAGCACTCGTTCCCAGCAGAAATTCGGCATAGCGAGTGCTAATGAAGACTATTTTGCAGTCCCTATCGACGATGACCAACCCCCCGAGTTCATCGAGGGCATTGGTGAGCCACCCTAAAACGTCTTTCCATTTTTGCAGGTTATCAGTCATCGATTGTACTTCTCCCGCATCACTGACTGGTGTTTATGTAATAATCATAACAAAAAAAACACTAAGTGTAAGCTTTTTAAACACTTCGTGTTATCTTTGCTAATTCTTATCAAATTGATTGAGCATCAGCTACCTAATAGCAGTTATTCCTCAGCCGCGTGTTGGCCTGCTATATAACCTGTAGAAAAGGCAGCCTGCAGGTTATAGCCCCCGGTATATCCGTCGACATCCAGCACTTCCCCTGCAAAATACAGTCCCTTGACCAGCTTAGATTCCATGGTCTTGGGCTGCACCTCTTTGACATCGATCCCACCAGCCGTCACGATGGCCTCGGCTATCGGTCTGGTGCCATGCACCGTCATCGTTAGGTTCTTAAGCAACTGAACCAGAGCCAATCTTTCGGCTTTATTGATCTGGCTGCACTCTTTATCAGGGTCAGTGCCTGATAAGTCTACAATTACCGGAATCATCGACTTCGGTAGCAAATCACCTAAGGCGTTTCGAAAAACCTTGCGTGAATACTTGTCAAAATCCCGCTGCACCCTGTCCTCCAACTTATCCTCACTTAATGCCGGTTTGAGATCGAGCTTGATCACCACGGGCTTCTTCTGTTTGAATAGGTATTCCCCTATATCATGGCTCATGGAAAGGATGATCGGGCCCGACAGACCATAATGGGTGAATAGAAGTTCACCGAAGTCCTCGTTGATTTTCTTGCCCGCTTCAGTATATGAGGTAGCCTTGACGTTTTTTAGACTCAGCCCTTGCAGGTCACCTATCCAGGGTTCCGAGACCAGCAGCGGAACCAGACCAGGCCGTGGCTCGATTATCTTATGGCCAGCTTGCCCAGCCCATTTGTAGCCGTCTCCGGTTGAACCGGTGGCCGGGTAGGACATTCCGCCGGTGGCTACGATCACTGCTTCCGCATTAATAAGCCCTTTATCGGTAACGACACCGATCACCTGGCCGTCAACGGTCTTGATAGATTTTACAGTTGCCGATGTTATGACCTCTACTCCATAATATTTAAGATTATCTGACAGTACACTTACCACATCACCGGCTGCGTCGGATACCGGAAAAACTCGATTTCCCCGCTCGGTCTTGGTCCTAAGACCACGTTCATTAAAGAACTTGATCAGGTCCTGGTTAGAAAACTCATGAAATGCGCTGTATAGAAAGCGCCCGTTCCCCGGGAACCCCTGTATCAAGGCATCACGGTCTACATCAGCAGTAATATTACAGCGTCCTTTGCCGGTGATAGCCAGCTTGCGCCCCACTCGGTCTTTCTTTTCGAGCAGAGTTACCTCGGCTCCTTGACCGGCGGCGGTTATCGCCGCCATCATTCCCGCCGGTCCTGCTCCAATGACGATCACTTTCTTCACAAGCGTGAACCTCCTGATATCTTCACTTACTCAGTCTAATTGCGATCAATTTGTTGAGAAAAACCTCATCCTGCAGGTATTCGCTCTCATCACCTATCTTCAACTGCAGAGCATACCCTTCTGCATATTTTTTCGCTGATTTGATGGCATTGTGAAACGAAAACAGCTCCTGATCATCCATAAATGCCTCTCGTTCGGACTCCCTTATAGCCATACTTATCTTAAACTGATTCTTAAGAGGGATCACATAAAACAAAGCCTTCTTCTTATCATGAACTTTCAGCATCCACCCGCCGCTTTTGGTAAAATTCCAGTCCTGCTCAAACCCTTCAGTGCTCTTGATTGCCTTTTCATAGTAAGCAAAGGCTGGTCCCAATGCTTCTTTTAATGATTTATCTGCAGGTTTGTTGGCTTTATCCAAAAAAGCTTTTTCTTCCACAGCTTAATCCCCTAAAAAGAAGTACAGTACTCCCTGCTTTCCGTTACTCAGTTCGACACCGTACCACAGCATCTCATTATCACAGTCCGGCTCCAGCTTGGCCCCTTTGATGGTAATTTTGTCACCTTTTTTGAGATTGATTTTGGGCCCATTCCAATCAGGTTCGAACACCACCGGAATCTCCTTAAACTCCTTGAAAAAGGCTTCTCTGTCATCGGATACGGTATATTCTTTACCAAAGGCCTCGGTTACTTCATTTTCGTTGAAGACCAATTTATTATTTCGTATGTCATACCAGCCGGTGCAGATATCCGGCTTGATGAATCCAGCCAAACTGTACCAGCCGATGAGACGGCCTTTTCCATCAGCCAGACCTGGCGCTACGGCACCCAGGCTCACGACACTACCATTCATGTAGCGGAAGTAGGTATAGCTGGGATCATCACTGGGGCCATTATCAAAAACAGCAATTTCTTTATACTTGTCGCGGTTGTCCAGGTCCATTATGTAAACGCGTCCATCCTGCGGGTTCTCGAACTGCATGATGCAGGTCTTGCCATTTACACTGACTGATGAATCGCTGGTATCCCCATAAGCACTAAATATTTTGCAGCTGATACTATCTGCTTGGCCGTCCCCATCCAGATCAAAGTTCCCCTTTATCATGTAGCTAGCCTGGTCACCTTCACCGGTCTTGCTGCTAGTTAATGTCCTTTCATCAAAGAACGTATCAAGCTTTCTAAATTCACTAAGGTCAATGCTGCCCATGACCTGGCTTTTATCGACTACCTTTTTCTCGGTTTGTTCAGCAGGTTCCCTTACTTTATCTTTCCCAGCGTCTTTTTTATCCGATGAAACTGGGCTGCCACAGGAACTCGCCATGGTCATTATCAAAAGTGCCACCAACACAGCATATCTTCTCTTCACAATTGATTTACCCAAATGCCTTTCAACTCCTTAACCAAGTGATCTTAACCCTCATTTTACCAGAATGATGCATGATCTGTAATGGCAGTATGCCAACGTTGGTAATCATCAGTGAATGGGCAAAATAAAGTCCTCGCGACATTGTGACACTCCAAATACTGCTTAATAGCAGGAAACCGTTAAATATAATAGAACAATTAACTCTATTAAATACCGTTTCGTCTTAGCCGGACTAAATACGAAAGGTTAGTGATACTGCGTGGCGAAAACACCGAAAACCAATGAAATAATGACCGGGGTATGGGCGGTCGCCATCGGCTTGGTGTCCCTGGTCTTCACTCTAGGACTGGCCATGGTCCCACCTAAAGGCGGGGCGGCTTACTCGGCTCTATTAGGCAGTTATCATTTGAACAGCGTAACTCCGGATTCATTTCTATCTAATCTGCTTCTTTGGATCTGCCTGCCTCTGATACCGATCATCTCACTGGAAGGCGGTCTGTGGCGTTTTCGGCAGGCGCTGGCCATTGACGAGAGCAAACTGGAATACAAGAGTGATTCGATTTGGTCCAAGATCGGCGCTCTCTATCAATACATAGATATCATGAGCACTCTATTTTATGGCCTTATCATTCTGGCAATCCTGGCTGCTTGTACGTACGAAGTCTCGAATTGGCCTCGCCAAATGTCACTTAACCCGGTGCTTTACCTGCTTACGGCGGTCGCATATTTTGCTCTGCGCGGCAAACTCGCCGGGCTTCTGGGCTCCTTCAACAAGGCCATGAGCAAGGGTTCCCCCACCCATCAGCTTACTGACGACGGTGTAACTATCAAGCTGGTCACCATGTGGAATAAGAAAAACCCTGGTCCGCCTCCAGTACATATTCGATTCGATGAGATCCAGGAATTCCAAACCATGACTTATTCTGAAGCCGATGCCTTTCTGAAGTACAAGGTAGGGCCGGACATGGGGCTGATAGCCAGGCAGACTCAAGACTACGCCCGCTATGTAAGAGGCGAGATTCCCCGTCCCTCGGTTTACACTTTTGGCGCCGTTTCCAGCGCCAGCAAAACGGTCTTTATAAAGGGACAGGACTTTTTCTATCTGCTAAACTTCGGTGCTGCGGACCCCACGCACCTGGAAAACGCCTATAATGCATTCAAGGCAAGCAGAGGGATTTAGCACTACTAACACAATCGATATTATAACCGGTGGTATTTATATCACCGGTTTTTTATTGTTCGCAACAATTAGGCAAAACGAATAAAATGCCATTACAATACCTATCATTGGGAGTTGGGATTATGAGCAGCCAGCGGTTCCGTCCCCTTATCTATGTCACTGGGAGTTCGGGCAAAACGACGACCAAGGAAATGATAGCTGCGGTTTTAAGGACACGCTGGCGGGTTCTGAAAACCCCCGGCAATTCCAACACTATTAGAGCTACCGCAAATATGGCCAAACGAGTCAGAATGGACCACCAGGCAGTGGTACTGGAAGTAGGTATGGCCAAGCCCTGGCACCTGCGGCTCCACTGCCGGATCATGCGCCCGAATATCTCAGTCATCACCATGGTAGGCACCGCTCACATCGGAAATTTTGGTGGCAATGCCCGAGCACTGGCCTGGAGTAAATCCCAGCTTATACGGCATATGAATCCCACTGGATGGGCTTTTATCAATAATGACGACCCCAATACCAGGCACCTTGCCTTCGGTGCCTTTAAAGGAAAAATCATCTCCATTGGCATAGACAAACCAGCCACCTATAGAGCCTATGACATTCGTTACATCGATCAAGGTATGGTTTTTAAGGTCAATTTGAAGGGTAAGCCTTTCGGCTTTTTCATACCCATTCATGGCCAGCACATGGTATACAATGCCCTCTTTGCGCTAGCGGTCGGCGATCTGTTGGGGTTTTTGCCAGAGAATATCAAGCGTGGGCTGAGCACCTACCGTCGCGTCGGACGGCGGTTGGCTGTATACCGCACAAATGGTGTCCGCATAATCGATGACACCTGCAATGCTAACCCTAATGCCACCAGAGCCGCCCTAGAGGTCTTGATCAATACCGGCAAAGGCCGCAATATTGCAGTGCTGGGCAACATGGAGGAGCTCGGTCAGTTTTCAGCTGCTGGCCATCAATTGGTGGGCACTTACCTTGCAAAGAAGCCGGTTCACCTGCTTTTCACCTATGGAGATAAGGCCCAACAGATCCAGGCTTCCGCTATCAGGGCGGGTTTTAAGGAAAACATGACACGGCATTTTTCCACTAAAGCCGCTTTAAGTCAGCACCTGGCAAGAATACTTAAACCCGGCGATTCGGTGCTGATCAAAGGCTCACACAATTTGCAAATGTACCGGGTTGTAGCATATTTGAAATATGTTCTAGGTAGTTGCCAAAAGGTATTAAACAAGCAAACGTCGAATGGAAAGGCATCACGGCATTGAGGAGGTGGCAATATGCCAGAATATAACTGGGATGCAAGTTACAGTGTTGGTGTCGATTCGATCGATGTCCAGCATCAGAAACTCTTTAAAATAATCAACAATCTAAATCAGGCTATGCTGGCTGGGAATGCCCGCAGTATGGTGGATGGAATAGTTGCCGAGCTCAAAGCGTATACCATAGAACATTTTACTGAGGAAGAACGCTTGATGACCCTGGCCAATTACTCGGACCTAATCAATCACAAGAAACTGCACCAGGATTTTATAGTTAAGGTCTCCGAAATGCAGCAGAAGCTTAACGAAGGCAAGATGCTGACACTGAGTATCGAGGTTATGGATTTTATCGGCAGCTGGCTGATAAATCATATCAAGGGTGTCGATAAGCTATACACGCAAGCCATGAAGGATAGCGGAATTTAATAAAACACCTCAACAAATGCTTAAAGGGGCTGGTGATCCAACCCCTTTATTACTTTAGTCGTATCGTTAAATCTACTATCTCCGGTTTATTACCCACCCTGATCGGCGGCCCCCAGGTGCCAAAGCCAGTCGAGACAATAACCTGAAGATCGCCCTTACGCAGTAATCCATGGTCCACCTCATACATATTGCCGGTTATGAAATTATTGGGAAACATCTGGCCCTGGTGGGTGTGCCCCGACAACTGCAGGTCCACGCCATTATCCTCAGCTTCTTCCAGGGTGGATGGGTTATGATCCAGCACTATGATTGGCAGCTTAGGGTTAATCCCCGCGATGACATCATACAGCTTCTTACGCACATGATCGCCTCCGTGAAATCCCATATTATCGCGCCCCACAATGTAGAAGCGCCCGTCAATTAGTTGGTACTGATCTCGCAGCACCTTGACGCCGGCCGCCTCTAGGTAAGGAGCCGCGCTGCCATGGCCATCATGATTGCCCATGCACATGTATATACCCAACCTTGGCTTCAGCTCGCGCAGAACTGCCCCCATGTTATTCTTTACATAGGGCTCAGTATTGCCATCAATTATATCTCCAGCAAAAAATACAATATCAGGATTCTGCCGGTTTATCATGTTGACCATGTGCTGTAGCCGGTTTTTTGTCACGAAGGCTCCTAGATGCACATCGGAAACTACCACAGCGTGTAGCTCTTTTGTGCCGGGAACGGTTTTATTGATACTTATATCGTATTTATTGACCATGGGGTGCCAGGCATTCCAGGTGCCATAAACCATCAGTCCTATAATTAAACAGACAACCACCAAGCCAACCTTACCCGGTATCTTCTTGATGCCCAAAGGAATGAAGCCTAACCATCGATCCAATAACCTGACCAGATCGATCAACAGCAGTAACCAGAATGCATAGAAGATAACTGCAGCCGCGTAACTGCCTACCCAGGCCAGTCCCTCGGTAATCCAGGATGCAGCGCCCATCTCCATTCGCTCTGCCAGCAGAAACGATGATGAGAGCAGCAGAAAAATCAGCCAGTATACGTTTCTATGGCGCGGTGAGATGAAGGTTTGTTGAATACGCCAGCCGATATAGAAAATAGCTCCCACGAAAATAAACATGGCAAAGAACCAGATGCTCAAATGTTTTCCCCCACTTCGGTTGATTGCTTATTATATGGCACCCCACCGGCGATGTGTATCGAGGTGAAAAAGAGATGTTCGAGCTGTTGAAGATCTCTGCATCTACTATGGAAATCCCTTTTCTAATTAGTACCGAATCCAAGACTTAATCTGTCTTCTCACAAGATCGGCCACAGAAGCCGTGGTCACGATTGGACCAGCCTCGCTTAGGTCTATTTCTGCGTTGCCCTTCTCTACTACCCTGAGCAGGATATCTTCTAGATTGCTTTCTTTAAGACCAAATGACAGAATCTGTTCATTTTGGCCCATTGCCTCTTTAAGAATGTTAGGCCTTATATCCTGTCCTTTGACAGCAGTTACGGTTATACTGGCACCATTAGCTACCACCTTTTTAACCCCGGATATATTCTCTAACGCTTTCACGACCCGTTCATCAGGCTCAGCCATCACAATTTCAATATTCATGCTGTCGCTGGCGGTACTGCGAAGGTTGTCAATTGTATCCACAGCCACTAATCGACCGTGATCAAAAATACCAACCTCATCACAAATCGCCTCGACTTCTGGAAGCATATGAGAAGACATCAGCACAGTGACTTCACGTTCTTGTCTGAGCCGCATTATAAGCTCTCGCATATTTTTTGCACCTAAAGGATCCAACCCCAGGGTGGGTTCATCCAGAAACAGAACCTGGGGTTCAGACAATAGTGCCTGAGCCAACCCCAGTCGGTGCCTCATTCCACGTGAAAAACCTCCCACGCAAGCATCTTTCTTGTTCATTAGCCCCACTAGTTCAAGCGCTTGAAACATCCTCTTAGCTTGTTCTTCAGCAGGAACCTCCAGGAGTCGGCACAAATAACGAAGTGTTTCCATCGTAGTCATTCGTGGATAAAAGGCAGGATTTTCGGCAACATAGCCGATGCATGACCGCACCTTCATTGGATCTTTTACGACATCATAACCCCCCACCACTGCGGTGCCTTCATCAGGCCTAATCAAGCTGACCATCATCTTAAAGGTAGTTGTCTTGCCAGCTCCGTTTAACCCTAGAAGACCAAAGGAACTGCCACTTCTTACTTGAAAGCTGACATCGTCAACCGCCTTTAGAAAGCCATACCATTTACTTAAATGCTGTACATCAACCGCAAATTCACTCATATAATGACCTCCTAGTTCTTGAAGGCGATATTTTGTCGCTCAAATAACAAACCGCTTATAATTAGAATCCCAATAGTCATTATCAACAAAGACACACAACAAACCAGAGAATCAAATGGACTAGTAAGTGCAAATTTTTGAAACTTGGAGAAGACACTTAGGAAAAACTTAACCACAATTGGCAAGCCTTGAAAGCTGCTAACATGCAAAAGCAGCCCTACCTGACGCAAGAACTCCCCCCCCAGCGGATGGGCGGGAGCCATAAAAACTAGGGCGCACAAACCAGTAGTGGCAGTGCTGCGCGCAAACATCGATATCAGCATAGTAATTGCCACGAAGAGCATCGAAACACAAGTTACGATAGCCACCAGTGTCAGCCATTGACCCAGAGGAGGCATAGGAAGGTGCCATCGGTACTGGGAAATTCCTGAGATCTGTGCCCAATAATAAGCAGCTATTAATTCAGTAACCAACAGTGGCACTATGAGCAATATATAGGCCGTGAATTTACCTAGTAACAAGGACCAGCGGGGTAACGGTTTGGAAAGAACCAGTTCCAGGGTTCCCTTCTCCTTTTCCCCTACCACTGAATCCATAGCCGCAAAAATTCCGATTAAAGGACACAACACAGCAAACAGCTCAAAGAAAGGGTCAAGAACACTCTTAGAGTTAGCTGTAGGCCCCACTTCAGTATAGAGAGCCATTAGAATCGCACCAAAAATAAACATTAGCAGAAAGATTGTTTTGTAGCTGCGCAGATTCTCCTGTAATTCTCGCTGCGTCACTGCTAAAAGTTTCACCCAGTCCCCTCCCCATTTACTTTCACCAGTCAGATGCGGCATTATATCCATTGCCACTTCCGAATAGATAGCATTTTTCCAATAGTAACATTCCTATACGAGGACAGCAATCCAACAATTAGAGACAACAAGCTGTAATCCAGCCTTATTGAAGACTAGAACCTCGCGCCTCATATTGTTAATAGCTGATCATTCAAAGGAAAAATGCTCTTGATGACGAACAAAGATAAGATGTGTTAATTCTAGCGGCAAGTTATTGGCTAAATCGTTTCAAATATTGGAGGGAATCAAATGTCATTGCATGATATTACTGCATTACGAGTTAATGGCGAGGAAGCCAGTCTTAGCAAGGTATTGCGTTTAGCCAGAATACGCAGTTCTTTTGCCGCCCTGGACGACAAGATAGAAACGATCCTTGTAAGACAGGCCGCTCCGGAATTAGGAATAACCGTCAGCGACGATGAACTTCAGTCTGGAGTTGACGAGTTCCGTACCAGCCGGGGACTTTTTACTTCACAGGCAACTTTGGAATGGCTGCAGCAGCAGCGAATCGAGCTGGACGACTTGGAAGAATTGGTCGAATCCATGATCACGGCTGCCAAGGTCCGCGAGGCTGTCTCTGCCGGACGGATCGAAAAGTTTTTCAGCGAGAACCTGCTGTCATTTGAATCAGCTATGATCTCACAGCTATTAGTACAGGAAGAAGGAGAAGCCCTGGAACTCCTGCAGCAAATAAATGACGAGGCAGCCGATTTTAACAGTCTGGCTCGCGAGTACTCCATTGATGAGACAACCCGTCCAGCCGGTGGATTTGCAGGAACCGTAGCTCGCACAATTCTGACACCGGAAACCGAAGCTGCGGTGTTTGGAGCGTCCGCCGGTGAGGTAGTGGGTCCATTCAAAGCGCCGAATGGATATTACCTCATTAAGATCGAACAGATCAACAAGCCGGTTCTTGATC
Source organism: Acidobacteriota bacterium (assembly GCA_050259595.1). Taxonomy (GTDB): domain Bacteria; phylum Bacillota; class Syntrophomonadia; order Syntrophomonadales; family DTU052; genus JBLNAX01. The sequence goes on from JBLNAX010000110.1 coordinate 19,174, forward strand.
CACAAACTACTGAACAGATCAAGGATGTTTTATACCGTGATTGGTTAGCCGCTCGTTATCAGAAATCGGCAGTTGAGATCACTATCTGGGATCAGATTTAGATAGTTTACTAAGGAGTCAGGTTTTATGGCTGAATTGGTTCGGGAACTGCACGCTATATCTATTTTTGACATCCTCTCCGATGAGGAAAAAGATCAACTCTGGGCGAAGAGTGAAACTGTCAAGTTCCGCTTAGGCCAGGTGATATGTGCTGCCGGCTCCCCCGGAGATGGATTCTATATTATTAGCGAAGGCCGGGCCAGGGTTATTGGCAAGTCGGCTGATAATCAGGAGCTTAATCTAGGTGTCCTGAGCCAGGGTGATCATTTTGGTGAGGAGATCCTGCTCGGGATAAACCACTATGAATTTACCATCCGCGCTGCCTCTAATCTGACTGCGTTAAAGCTAAGCTGGACTGACTTTGAAGAACTATTCAGGAACCACCCGGAATTGGACAAATACTTCAAAGACTATTTATCTAATCGAGGCATGCAGGCATTTCTCAAGAAATCCACAGTTCTTTCACCAATGAATGCCGATGAATTACGGGCATTCCTAAGTAAATTCCGCATTGAGAGCTATGCCCCCAACCAGGATATCGTTCAAGAAGGGGACAAAGGCGATTCGTTCTTCATAATTCGTTCCGGTCACGTGGAAGTATTCAAGAAAAGCGCCGGGGCTAAAGCTGTTAGCCAGTTAAGTGAAGGTGATTTCTTCGGCGAATTGGCACTGCTGACCGGCTACCCCTATGTAGCCACCGTGCGCGCCCAGGAAGAGACTACCGTGTTTCGCCTGGATAAAAAGGACTTTGATGAGCTGATTATCATCTATCCTAAGATCAAGGACGCCATACTTGTGGTCTCGGCTGGGTATAGTGATAATGTTTCACCATTAGGCAGGGATGATGAAACGCACTGGTCTGCAGCTCTCGACGAACCAGCATCTGAAGAGCACTGGGAAACATTGAATGAGGTCGAAGAAGCTGGCTTTTTCAAGCGCCGCCGTCCCTGGCGCCTGCCAGTCATTCTGCAGCAGAGCATTACTGATTGCGGCGCTGCCAGCCTGGCCATGGTCTCCCGCTACTATGGAATAAACATCAGCATCAATAGACTGCGTGATATGGCCAATGTCAGCACCGATGGGGCCAGCTTGTACAGCCTAGCCGAGGCTGCCGAGGCATTGGGCTTCGCCACTAAAGGTTTAGGTACATCCATTGAAGATCTAGCTACACAGCCACTGCCAGCCATTGCCCATTGGCAGGGCAATCACTTCATAGTAGTCTACCGGGTCACTAGGGACAAGATAACAGTTGCCGACCCCGGCATCGGGCTGGTTGATTATTCTCCCCAGGAATTCAATGAAGGCTGGACTGGCAACCTGCTTACACTCAGACCTACCGTTAAGCTGCAGCAGGTGGAGGAAAGCAAAACCACTTTGGGGCGCTTTATCCCCTATCTCAAGCCTTACCGAGGGATACTGGCTGAGGTATTTCTAGCCTCGCTAGTCATTCAGATGTTTGGGCTGGCCACTCCGCTGTTTACGCAGGCCATAATCGACCGGGTGCTGGTCTTCAAAAGCGTTGATGTTCTAAATATGCTGCTGATCGGCATGCTGATAGTCACCTTTTTCAGTCTTATAACCAATGCTATTCGCCAATATCTGATCGCTAACACCGCTCGATCAATGGATATAAGCATGGTGCTTGACTTTTACCGGCATGTGCTTGATTTGCCGCTCAAATTCTTCACCCAGCGCCGGGTCGGTGATATAATAAGCCGGGTCAATGAAAACCAGAAAATCAGAGAAATGCTCACCACTACCAGCTTATCGGCGGTTCTGGATGGCATGACTTTGGTTGTATATCTGGCCTTGATGTTTGTCTACAGCGTCAAACTAGCGGCACTTGCCACAGTCTTCATACCCTTTTTCGCTCTCACCGTCCTTGTATTTACACCAGTTATGAAACAAAACAGCCGCCAGGCTTTTCAAGCCGAGGTAGAGGTTCAGTCTCATACGGTAGAAGCTATCTCCGCCATGTCAACGGTCAAGGCGTTGTCTGTAGAAAAAATCGTGCGCTGGCGTCTGGAGGACAAGCTAAAAAATGCTACCAAACTGCAGGTCAACGCCTCCATGATTTCTTTGGGTGCCAATTCAGTAGCCAGCCTACTGCAGTCACTGAGCAGTGTCTTGGTGCTCTGGTTGGGAGCCAGACTGGTTATCGGCGGAGATATGACCCCTGGCCAGCTGATGGCCTTTTCTGTATTGCTCGGAAGTGTACTGGGTCCTGTCCTTCGGGTTGTTGGCCTGTGGGATCAGTTCCAGGAGGTACGTATTGCTATGGAAAGACTCAACGATGTATTTGACGCCGAAGTTGAAGAACCTAATCCCGAAAATACTGTGCGCCTGCCCCGCCTGCAGGGCAGCATCAAATTCGATAAGGTTACTTTCCGCTATGACAAGGAAGGTAAAAATATTATCCAGAATGTCAACTTGGAGGTCTTTCCCGGGCAGACTATCGCCCTGGTGGGGCGGAGCGGCTGCGGCAAAACAACATTGATCAACCTGCTAATGCGTCTTTACCAACCAAACTCCGGGAAGATTCTAATCGACGGGTATGATCTGCGCCAGGTCAGTGTCAGTTCCCTACGTAGGCAAATGGGCGTGGTACCGCAGGACAGTGTGCTTTTTAATGGAACTATCCGAGAAAATATCGCGTATCACCAGCCCGATGCCCGTTTCGAGCAGATCGTATCAGCAGCAATGCTGGCCGGAGCCCACGATTTCGTATCCGAGTTGCCGTTAGGATACGAAACGGTTATTGGCGAACGTGGAATGAGCATTTCCGGAGGACAGCGCCAGCGCATTGCCATCGCCAGAGCATTACTGGGCAATCCGCAGGTGCTGATTCTGGATGAAGCCACCAGTTCACTGGATACCGAGTCGGAACGGGTGATCCAGAACAACCTGGAAAACATACTGAAAGACCGTACCACTTTCATAATTGCTCACCGTTTGAGCACAGTTCGCAAGGCGGATCTGATCGTGGTTCTGGATCAGGGTGTGATCGTTGAGCAGGGTACCCATGATCAGCTGATTGCCGCCCACGGTCTTTATTATTATCTGAACAATCAGCAGTTGAACCAGTAAGGAGGCTCTGTTGTGGAATCAATAATGTTTAAGATTTCTCGACGGTTCTTGTACATAATCATATTTATGACAGCGGCTCTGTTGATCTGGGCCTGCCTGTGCCCCTGGCCATCAACGGTTGCAGGCCGTTTTTCATTAGTGGGTAAGAACGGCACTGTCAATGTGATAAGTCCTGGTTCTGGGCAGGTTATAAGCACACTAGCTGCCGATGGGGATTGGGTAAAGTCCGGACAGGCCCTTATGGAGTATCAACTGAGCAGTGGCAGCAAGACCATGATAAAGGCACCCTGCAGCGGCTTTTTTATAAGTCAGGAGAAGTCCGGGCAGACACTGCCAACCGGAGTGGTTGCACGAATAACGGACACCGGGCCGGTGGTACTGCAAATGTCAATTACTCCTGAAAACCTAGGGCAGGTTCACCAGGGTATGCCGGTGATAGTTCAGTTGGATGCTTATCCATCACAAAACTATGGCACTGTTCAAGCCAAGGTCAGCCATATTTCGGTCATTCCTACTCGCCAGGCCAGTGATGGAACGCCAATGTATGAGATTCTGGCCAACATTAGTTCAGCACCGCCGGCTATTAGTTCGCATTTACAGCCTGGTCTGCTGGGCAATGCCGAGATCATAACCGGCCAACAAAAGGTTATCGACCGGCTGCTCCCCTGAGCAAGCCGGTAAATAGGCGTTCGAATTGAAAGGAGGATCTCAAATGGCAAAGGCAAAAACAGCAGACTCCAAACCACTAGTCACCATGGAAGCGGTCGCCGATTACCTTCGCTGTACGGGTGGCTTCGCTCCAGCCGCCAAGGAAGTTGGTAACCGCCTGATCACAGTGACAGCAGCTAAAACAAAAGGAATCAAGGTGAGTGACGAGGAACTGCAGAAGGCATCAGATGCGTGGCGGCTGTTCAATGGCTTGTTTACCGCGAAAGAAACCAAGAACTGGCTTAAGAATTCTGGTCTGACCATAGATAAATACGAAGATTTCCTAGAAACCAACCTGCTTATCTCCAAGTTCAAACAAACTCTAGCCGCAGAGGCCAAAATCAGAAAGATTTATAAAGACCTTCACTGTCAGGAAATGGCAACTGACCTATTATACACAGATTGGCTGGCTCAAACGTTGAAGTAAGATCCCGCATACAAATCCTGGCAAGATATTTATTGCTAACCGGTATATAATTGACTTATGAAAGGCGGTGTTATAATGCCAAGAGTAAAAATTCAGGATATAAAGCCCGAAGCTCGAGACCTGGACATGAAGGAAATGAAAAACCTGTTCGGCGGCTCGATAGCACCCACTACCGGAATAACTAACGCTACTTCGAGTCAAGGCAAGATATGCAATGATGCAGGCACCATAGTGGCCACCAATCAGGACCCGGGCGGTGCTATGGGACAGGTATCTGAAAAGAAGATCTGTATGAAAACCAACGGGCTATCTTACTAGCTGTAATTCTGCATTAGTATGCACACATCTACAAGGAGGTATCTCAAAATGCCCAGAGTCAAAATCAATGACCTTAAACCCGATGCCAAAGAATTAGACATGCAGGAGATGAAGAATCTCTTCGGGGGAGCTTTAACCGCCCCGATTGATAGTACTGCAGTACCGACTGGCAACTGTAATTGCGCACCTGGTATTGGGATAACTCTGAAAATGGATAGCGCCATGACCAAACAGGAATATCCTGGTATGATGAAGGGTGACAAAACCGGCATTATTAGGTAAGCAAACCGGTATTAATCAAAGTACAGGAGGGTTCAACTTGGCCAGAGTTAAAATCAATGACCTTAAACCTGATGCTAAAGAGCTTAATATGCAGGAGATGAAAAACCTTTTCGGCGGTTCACTGACTGCTCCACTGCAATCAAACAGCTTGACTGCAGCTACAACTGGTGCACCAACGTTAATCGAGCTTGACTCCAGCATGACCAAACAGGAGAATCCTGGGATAGCCATGAAAATGGAAGGCACACGTGTTGGAATTATTGGAAAGTAATATTTAACAACTTTTTAAATAGAGGCAGTAATTATGTCGCGAATATATATCAAGGATCTATTTCCCCCGCAATCCCAATGCCGCTGCTGCGGCCAATGTTGCTTAACCTTTTTTGTAAGACAGACCCGCGAGGAGATTGCCCTCCAAGCATTGAGAGACGAAGCCCGCGGGTTAAACATGCTGCAGAGTGATATGGTGTTCATCTACCGACACGCCATTTCCCTGACCCCCGAGCAAGCCCTAAAAAGATCTCCAGGTATTGCAGTATCGCCTGACTGGCCTGACCGCCACTACTGGACCTGTGGATTTCTAAGAGACGACATGAAGTGTCAACTGGATATCGATAAACTGCCCAAACCTATGGTTTGCCGGGGCTACCCTGGCTATGGCAGCAATGACTACTCGGGTCGCTGGATGTATGAGGGATGTGGTTACCGGGGAATCGATGGTTAAGGAGGAATAGCTTTGTCCACACCAAGAAAACTAAAAACATCATCGTCGTTACCGCCAGGAAGCCTAGCCTCAACGTTGAAGGAACGTCCTGCGGCTGAAACTGTCAAACATCTTCAGTCCCTCCTTAAACAATTGAAAATTCCAACCCGGGTCACCTGGTACAACAACCTGGGCTGTTTTTATTCGTGCCGGATCGTTATTACGGGGACCGATATCGGTACCAACGGCAAAGGAGTCACCCGCGATCTCGCCCTGGCCAGTGCTCTGGGGGAGTTCATGGAACGGCTGCAGAACCGGATCATGCTATTTCCGGACTTGATCGACCCAGAGACAGTAAATTCCTTCCCTTTCGCCGCCGATCCCCTTGAGCAAAATCACCCGACTGACCAACTACCTCCTTTACCGGAGGATTTTCGAAGATACCCGCTCACAGACCCGAACACCAATCTTTATGACTTCTGGGAGAGAGGGCGGAAGCTGCTGGCACCATATCCGAGAATGGTAACTTATGTCCCCTTCTACAATGTTAGAACCGACTCGATTTGCTATATTCCAGAGTTCTTGGTCGGGGTCATCTATGGCAGTAATGGCATGTGTGCCGGCAATTCCGCAGAGGAAGCCATTGTTCAGGGTTTAGCTGAAATACTGGAACGCTATGCTGGGGTAATGATTTACTTCAATAACCTTACTCCACCTACAGTGCCCCGCTCCTACATCGAGGAGCAAGCACCGGAACAGATGGCCCTTATCAGAAACATGGAGGCTACCGGCAATTATTTAGTTACCATCAAAGACTGTTCGCTGGGACAGGGTATTCCTGCTGTCGCTGCTATGATTATACATAAGCCGACAAATCAGTATAGCATTGGCTTTGGCGCTGATCCCTGCTTCGCCATCGCCCTCGAACGATGCCTAACTGAACATTATCAGGGATGTGATATTGAACGCGGACTCGGCAAATATATCCCACTCAACATGGTTCCTGACTGGACCGACTTTGACAGCTTTACAAACTTCAAGCTATGGCAGAATAATGGCATTGGCGTCTTTCCATCAGGCATTTTCGAGGTTGAACCCAGCTATGAATTCATACCCTGGCCGAACCAGGGTATGAAGGATCAAAAGGAACGTCTGCGGTATCTGCTGAATTGGATCAATCAGCGCGATTACACCATCTTTATCCGGGATGCTTCGGTCATGGGTGTAAATGCTTATTACATAATTATCCCTGGCCTGTCGGAAGGAATATCCGCTGAAAATCAATATTCTCCAGATCAGTTCTATATTCGGCGCATGAGCTGTTTAAGCCAGCTAGCAAGCGGAAAAGACGAAGATTTGCAGAAGGCTGCCCAGGATATGGAGGCATTCTTGAAAGGTATTAAAAATGAGTTGCCTGTTCTTCTGAGGGAATACGCAGGCGACAAACTCCTTAGGCCGAATCGCTGGCGCCAGTCATTGCATCTGCTGCTGACTATGTTGTACTACCGGTTGGGTCAACACGATAAAGCTTTAAGCTGTTATCAGGAACATGTTCGTCGCATGGAAAAGCAGTATCCAGGAGAAGCTCTTGCCGCCCAGACCAACCGTGCATTTTTCTATGCAACCCAGGAATTCCTTAGACTACAGAACAAGTATACAGAGCGATTTGATAAAATAAGAAACATGCTGCTCATTGCGTATGATTCCGAAGTCATTGACCAAGTAATCGGGTTTTTCAGCCGACTGCAGCAGGATTTCGCCTCCGTCCTGTCATATGTATTTGGTGAAGAGATGCCCATGTGCTGGAATTGTGCAGAATGCGGAATGAAGGCGGACTGTGGGTACAAAACACTGGTTCGGGTTTACCGGACTTTGATGGAGCAAATCGCCAGTAATCCTATAGATCAAAACAACCTGCGGGAGGTTTTCAATATACAGCCTTAACCGGTTTAATCAGACGGCTATTTTAAATACCTCCTGCTTTAGTGTTCTTCCATACTAACCGGCTCCCTTCCCCTTTGCATTAACAAGAACCAAAGGTTCGATTGTGTTTCCTCCTCAATAAACCTTCGCTCAACATTACTCTTTCTCATAGCAATGTCTTTCTATTAACTCCCCCTTTCGTGACACAACTGTAACAATCGCCTGTTAGACTTCGTGCTAAAGGCAAATGAATAGGTGCAGAAGCGATCTATTATTTATGAATTGGGGGAGAAGCAATGTTGTCGGATGTTTTTAAAATGCCGGAACGGCAGCCCGGGCAGAGCGACCGGGATTACCATGTAGCCAGTGCCCCGGCGCGCTTGGTAGATCACCAGTCATGGCGGGAATCGCACTTGAAAAAAGAACGATCCCGGAGCGATAAAAGGATGAGCCTGAAAGAAGCAGTAAATAAGTTTGTCCAGGATGGGGACATCGTTTCAGACAGTGGTTTCACCTGGGTCAGAGGCTGTATACAGGCAACCATGGAGATGATCCGCCAGAACAAACATGACCTGACCTGGATGGGGGCTCCCATGGCCACCGCCGGACTGCCGACAGGAGCCGGAATAGTTAAGTATCTTCACAATTCCTATACCGGTGCTGAAATGCGTGGCATAGACCGTACCTTCAGCCGCTGGATCCGGGAAGGACGGGTCGAGGTGCTGTCAGAATGGAGTCACGGCGCCCAGGCTCTGGGCTTCAAAGCCGCACAGTTAGGAGTTCCGTATCTAGCCAGTAAGATCATGCTGGGTTCTGATATGGTTAAATATAACCCGTACATCAAGGTGGTACATGACGAGTTCCGCGTGGATCAGGAAAAAGAAAAGGTGTGCTTGATACCAGCACTTTACCCCGATGTGGTCTTCATCCATGTCCAGCAGGCCGATAAATACGGCAACGCCCGTATATGGGGACCATTGGTCAACGATGCTGCGTTAGCAGTAGCCGCCCGCAAGGTCATCATTACCTGTGAAGAAATTGTTCCTGAAGAGGACATCCGTACAAATACCGATACCAATCTTATTCCCTTCCTGTTTGTTGATGCAGTGGTGGAGATGCCCTTTGGCAACCTGCCTGCTAGCTGCCCCGGTTACTATTACTGGCACCGTGAATGGTGGGAATATAATATTCGGGTTGCTATGCCCAATGAAGAACGCTGGAAAGAATCTCTCGACCAATGGGTTTATGGCTGCCGCGACCATTACGATTTTGTGGACAAACTGGGCGGCGGAACACGACAAATAGCCAAATACCGTCAATTGACCAGAGTAGCTGAAGGCCTGCAGGATATTGACAGTGTCGATTACGCCTATCGTGAAGTGACACCTGAATTTCCTAACTGGCGCTATACCTGGGAAGGCAGCTATGAAGAAGAATTAGCCCGTCTGGAACAAAGCATTTTACGATTACAGGAACTGGAGCAACTGCAAAAGAAGGGGGAGGAGAAATAAATGACTACACCAGCCAATCCTCTTGAATTTTTAGCTGTTTGTCTATCACGCACTATAAAAGACCATGAAGTGGTTTATGTCGGCACCGGTTTACCCCTGGTTGGCAGCTTGCTGGCTAAGGCTACCCATGCCCCGAACAGTACACTGGTATTCGAGAGCGGTGCCCAGGACCCGGTCTTTGCCGGCCGCATGCCCTGGTCGGTCGGCTGCCCCTGGACCTATCACCAGGCGCCGATGATCATGGATATGGCCAGTTCCTTTGGCCAGGCCGCCGCCGGTTATGTTGATGTAGGCTTTCTGGGCGGAGCTCAGGTAGACATGTACGGCAACGTAAACACTACCCTGATCGGCAGTATGGAAAACGTTAAACAGCGCCTCACCGGCAGCGGCGGCGGTAATGATCTGGGCTCGTTGAGTGAGCGCATTGTGGTAGTCGGATTACAGACCAAGGACAAGTTTCCGGAGAAGCTGGATTTCTGCACCACCCCCGGGCATCTCACTGGTGGCGATGCGCGCCAGAAAGCCGGTCTGATGGGCCAAGGCCCCTGGCGTGTGATATCTCAGCTGGGAGTATTCGGCTTTCACCCCGAATCAAAACGCATGATGGCCATTACTCTCCATCCGGGAATAACGCCGGAAATCGTGGCCATGTGCACAGGCTTTGAGGTAATCATCCCAGATAACGTGGGAGTCACTGAGGTGCCAGATGATGCGACCTTAGAAGTTCTGAGAACAAGAATCGACCCGCATAAGGTTTTTACCACCTTACCAAGCTAGGCTGAATGGGGTTACAATATAGTTGTGAGTTCGCGGCAAATGAGCAGGTCGTCCTGACGTTTGCCGCTTCATTTAGGGGAGGTTTTCACCCAAGTGTCAAAGACGCTTTTGATTGTGGAAGATGACGAGCGTATGCGCAAGCTGATCTCATTTTATTTCCACAATGAAAATTTCAATATAATAGAAGCTGAGAATGGCGAAGAGGCAATCACCTGTTTTGGTGCCAACCGGGTGGATATCGTGATACTCGATGTTATGATGCCGCTTATCGATGGTTTTGCTGTATGCAAGGCACTGCGGGCAATTTCCAGCGTACCATTGATCATCCTCACCGCACGTTCAGACGAGGATGACAAATTGACTGGATTCGAACTGGGGGCTGATGATTATGTGACCAAGCCCTTCAGCCCTAAAGTCCTGGTGGCACGGGCCAAAGCCCTGCTCAAAAGAACCGATCTAACATTTGGTGACCAGGGAGTTGTCGAGATCGGCGACCTGCATATCGATCATAAAGCGTCGGAAGTAAGGCTTGGGGGGAACACGATCCCCTTCTCCCCCAAAGAATACGAACTGCTTATCTACATGGTAGAGAATCAAGGCCACGCCCTGTCCCGCCAGCAAATTTTAGACCATGTATGGGGCTACGACTACAGCGGCGACCTGCGCACAGTTGATACTCACATCTGGCGCCTGCGGGAAAAGCTCGGGGATACCGGGGAACTGATATCTACGGTACGGGGGCGCGGATATAAATTCGAGGTACGCAAATGATAAAAGACCAGCAAATGCCGGAATTAAGCCTGGTGGCAAAGCTCCTGGAGCAAAATATAAGCCGCAATCATTTCCGTATACTGACCGCCACATCTGTGGTGATCGCGCTTATCATGGCGGTTACCACCACACTAAAAGCAGTGGGCATGGCCACTCCGGCTATTACATACCCCATCCTGCTGCGCACAACCATCATTACCTCATTGGTACTAATAACACTGTGGTGGTTTGTAAAGCGCTTTAAAGATCATAGTTTCACGAAGTGGATCCTTATCACCGGGGTTTTCATCATCATGATGATAATGCGCACCGCACCTACCGACGCTCCCGAAACCCAGGCGGTTTTCTATCTGGTTATCGTCATGTCACTTTTCTATTTCGATCTGTCACTTCTGCTTTACTGCTGTATTCTCTGCGTCCTGGGTGACTTGCTGATCCTGCAGATATATCCCGGAATGATGCCGCAAAACAATGTAGTTGTGACACTGATCATTCGGTATCTCTGTTACCTCTGGGTAGCCATCGCCGCCGTAATTGGGAGCCTGGCTACTAAGGAATTGATCCTCGAAGCAGCTCATATGAAGTTCGCCAACGTGCGCCTGCAGGAAGACATCGAACGTAAAGAGCGGATGGATAAGGTACGTAAAGATTTCATATCCGGTGTTTCACATGAACTGCAGTCACCTATTAGCCTGATAGAGGGATATGCCGAGGGATTAAAAGACGACATCGTTCCAGGACCGGAGCGCGATTACTCCATAAATGTCATCATTGACGAATCCCGCAAAATGGGACTTTTGGTAGCCGATATGCTGGAACTCTCCAAACTGGAATCCGGTCAACTGCGCATGGATTTTCGCCCATTCGACCTGGGCAGCCTGGTCCGCAATGTCGTCGGACTATACAGCCGAAAGCTGAATAGCCGCTTAATAAACTTGCAAATGGATACAGGCTCTGATAACATAACTGCCATTGGCGACCCTGTAAGCATTGAGCATGTCATTAGCAATTATCTAAGCAATGCTATTCAATATGTACCAGATGGGGGCTGGATTCGTGTTTCGGCTTACCAACAAGCAGATCGCACTGTTGTAGAAATAGAAAATCTAGGCGATCATATAGCCGAAGACGAACTTGAACATATCTGGCTGGCCTTTTATCGCACCGAACAATCCAGAAGCCGCAAATTCGGTGGAACCGGCCTGGGCTTAGCCATAGTTAAGTCAATAATTCAGCGCCATCACGGGGAATGTGGCATATACAATACTGAAGGTGGTGTATGTGCATATTTTTCATTAAGTATTACACCTCCCGCAGCCAACGGAGAAACCTCTTCTTAGCCTTTGCATAGGGCTTTCACCTTTCCTATCAATACTTTCATTAAGACAGCTCACTTTCTGTGATAGCTCATACATGCCCTGCATAAGAATTAGTGTAGGACACACTGTATTTAGCACATCGCTTTTACATGTTTTTGATGATCCCGCCTCACCATCAAAGTTGAGAAGAGGAGGTTCACAAATGTCCCAAGATGCTTTATTTTTCGGATCACGGGAGTGGTTTGAAGCAGCCAAGAAAACGCTTAGCGAGGACCCCGACCTTGTTAAAGCCTCAGCCACCTGGGAGGGCGCGATCCGCTGTGTAATTGATGCCGAAGATGACGATGCGGTCAAGGCTTATACCAGCGAAGAGGGTATTCGTGCATTGTTAGGCATGCTGGCCATGCTGTCGCCGGAGGATCGCCAAAAGTATAAAGCCACCGGACTGCAGAAGGTATTTGAAAAGATCGGTTTTACACTTGATGATTTACCCGATCAATCGGCTTTGACTCCGGAGGTAATGAGCAAAATCAAAGAGCTCACTATAAAGGACTTTAAGGATATTACCATATACACAGCATTTGATGCCTTCAGAGGCGAACTGCGGGCCATGGACCCCATAGCTCCAGATGCCAAGCTCGATGCCCGATTCACCATAACCGGCAAATACAAGCATTGGAAGACCATGTGTTCTGGTCAAGCAAGTGTTATTCAACTGATAGTGACCGGAAAGATGAAGCTTAAAGGCGAGTTACTGACCTTGATGAAACATACAGCATTAATAGATACTCTGGTCAAAACATTTAAATCAATACCTATAAAATAGCTTCCATTCGTATAATAAGCTCTAATAACTAAGAGCCGGTTCTCAGGAACCGGCTTTATCACGTCGCTTTCCGAATTAACTAATTTAAAGGCTTTACAGTTATATTCATCTTCAGCCTCAAATCAAGCTTGATTAATTAACTGCGCAAAGTGCGAAATTTTCTCGGGCAATACAGTATCTGCATTGCCTTTAGCATCTAAAGCAGGAAGACTCTGTTCTGATTTAGCCACCATTTTAGTGGCGAACCTCTCCATAAAGTTCAGCCGGTCCGCTCGCAAACGCCCCCCAAAATAGTCACAAGCTGCTGCAATTGAACGCAGCTCCCGCGGATATGAACTGTTGAGCTCAGTCTCAGCTGCTTCTCCACTGTACATGCAGCAAATGAAAAGGCCGATCTTTTTGGCCTTTAAGGCTACGAGATTTTTCGCGCAGAATTCGCTGACCTCCTTCATTACCCTTCCCATATAGATCGATCCACCTACAATCACTTTTTCATATTGGGTCAAGTCAATGAGTTTTCGCTCCTTCAGATTGACCATTATGACGTCACCGTCCAGCTGTGCTGCCAGTTTCTTTGCACAGTCCTCAGTACAGCCATGTTTGCCGGCGTAGACGATCAGGGTACTCATAGCTGCATCTCCTTGCATTTGTTATTATTGCGACTGTTTGACCTCGATCCAGGTCGCCCTGGCTTTGGCATATAGATGCCCGGATTCCGAGAACAAGGCAGTACCAACAGTTATCTTGCGGCCTTCCTCGGCGATCTTCCAACCCATAACAATACACTTTTCTTTAGTCTTTACCCTGTCAATTATTTGAACCGCCAATTTGCCTAATACAATGAGCCTCAGTTTTTCGGCTATGATCGCCCAGGCGCCCGGGCAGTCCAAAGCAGCCCAGATTATCTCATTCCGCACCAAGCCTTCACAATCAGTGAAAGATGGATCGGGAGTCCACGAAGTCGCCACATAATTCCGCCCCTCAACCACCCCGGGAAAAATTCTCAATCCGTCCGATGGTTGGCGGCCAGTCCCACAAACAAAACAAGCAGGGAAAAAGTGATTGTCGACCATACTATGTATGATTGCCGAAGTTTCGGCTTGCTTCAGAGTCGGTGGGGCCGGCACTTCCACATCGAGAATCACGGGTACCGCCTGAGCTACCGTAATTTCGCCATCAAGCAATAACACTCTACTATCTGCTCTAACTACTGATAAGCGCCGGGTCAATGGCGGAGGACTTAAAAGCATGACTTCCGCTGGTCCATCAATAAAACTGGCCAACCGCCCGCATGTATACCCTCCGTTGCCTGAATCCGGCGGACCACAGAATCTAGGCTCGATTATGATCTGGTTGTTCATGATGTTCCTCACAATCCCATGTAATCTGACTGATTAACAAGCTGCACTCCTCATACATTCGACATCCAAGATCAGAAAATCCTGCGCGACAAGCATACAGAAAGGCCGCCCACCCGGACGGCCAAAATCCTTATCAAATTGCTTCTAACAATGGAGCTAGCTATTAAACTGCGGATACTTGCTTTTGAGATCTCCAACAGATATGTACACTCCGGGGTTGCTCGCATCATACGACTCGTTAGCGACCCATCGATTATTTGTACCAGCTTTTGGACCTGCGTAGTAACTGTCATTCTCCCATATGCGGCTGGCTCCAAGTACCTTGCCATCTTTTATGTATGGCTGGACGACCCATTCAAACTCCATCGTTGTTTTGCACACACCATCGTCATATTTCCGACTGTTAACTGCAGCTGCATAATCGGCGGACCAAGCCCCCAGTGCGGCCTGGTAATCGTATTGTTTTTGAACTGGAGTTACAGCAGTGGTTGGTGGTTTCTTTGTTACAGGCGGCTTGTACGAATAGTCATATCCGGTTGCCCGTTTATAAGCTGCTTTCCAATTGGCTATCTGGACATTCAACTGGGCGATTTGTTTGTCTATCTGCTGAACCAACACAGTGATTTGTTTTTGTCTTTTCTGAATATCGGCAATCGCGGCCACAGCTTTATTCCGTATATTTGCCCAAGAAATCGTGGTCTGAGATACCGACTGATTCGATGACTGACCGAGGCCCAACAATTTGTTGACGACTGTAGACCCGTGATTTTTTATCAAGGGCGCCACTGCATCTTTGAATAGTCTGGAACCCAGGGTGATCACACCTTTTTCCGTGTTCCTCTGCGCCTTGTCACGAAATGCTGCTAAGTCTGCTAACAACTGTTGATTTTTGTTCCATTCGATTCTGAGTGCCTCTTTTTGCTTGTTCAGACTGTTCTTTTTAGCTTCAGCTTCCTGAATCAGTTGGGTAAGGGGCTTGTCATTTCCTGCTGCCAAAGCCGTATTAACCGGCAATAGCATAGCTGCGACAAGAATAATGAGAACAATCAGACGTAACTTCCTCATGTTGACCCTCCTACTCATTATTTAATGAAACCCTAATAAAGATCCATTTCATGTTTGGTAATACCGACTCTATATCAATCATATCTTTATTGTGATTCATATGGGAAGAATAGTCGTCATCCCCAGGGATGATTTATTTTAACATATACAAAGGACCGGTATTCCGGCCCTTTGTATATCACACTTGCATTGAATTATCGTTTAGGCGAGTTTCTCCAGATCAAACGGGGTTTCCTGATATACATGATAGTTCAGCCAATTGTAGAATAGCAGGCTGCCGTGACTGCGCCAAAGAACCCGAGGCGTTTTTGATGGATCATCATTGGGGAAATAGTTCTTTGGGACCTGGATCGGTAAACCCTTAGCCACATCCCGATCATACTCACCCTTGAGTGTCAGGGGGTCATACTCGGAGTGCCCCATAACAAAAATTTGGCGGGCATCTTTACTGGCTACGATGTACACCCCAGCCTCCTGTGATTCCACCAGCAGCTCGATCTCAGGCACCTTCTCGATATCGCTCTTGCGCACCTCAGTGTGCCGTGAATGAGGAGCGTAAAAAATGTCATCGAACCCACGCAGCAAAGGCCGGTGATTCTCGCAAACCCTATGCTCAAATACGCCAAATATCTTTTGGGGGAGTGTATATTTCGGAACACCATAATGGTGATACAATCCCGCCTGAGCTCCTACACAAATGTGAAACGTAGAAAACACATGGGAGCGTGTCCACTCCATGATAGATTTCAACTCATCCCAGTAAGTCCATTCCTCAAACTCCAGTTTCTCAACTGGCGCCCCGGTGATGATCATGCCATCAAACTTCTGTCCACTCACTTCGGAAAATGTCTGATAGAAATTATCCAGGTGATCCTGGGAAGTATTTTTACTCTGATGGCTTTCTGGGTACAGCAGAGCGACCTCCACCTGTAGGGGAGTATTAGCCAGCATCCTCAAAAGCTGTGTCTCGGTAGTCTCCTTCTGGGGCATGATGTTGAGAATGGCTATTCTTAATGGGCGGATGTCCTGGTGTACGGCCCTAAATTCATTCATGACAAATACGTTTTCGCTTTGCAGTATGCCAGTAGCCGGTAATTCATCGGGTATTATGATAGGCATAACAGTCTCCTTCCTAACCACTTCGATGTTATTTCAATGAAGATAATTACCTCAAATATCAATCTTTAGTATTATTATAGACATTATAGGTTATACGGGATATGTATTCAAGTCCCAGTTTTGTTGGCAATCGGCTAAAAACCTGCCACAGATAGGAAAAGCCGGTTCTCTCGAACCGGCTTTGTCTGGCTTGTTTTGGTTACTTCTTCCCCGTGAGCTTGTTCTTGATTATGTACAGCTGTCTTCTTAAGTTGCGGAAAACAGTAATGCCGTTTTCCACACAGAAGTAGATCAGCGGGCTGTAGATGTATTCAATCATGCCTATGAATTCAGTGTACTTACCATTAAAGCCCTTTTTGAACTTATAAAGACCGATCATCGGGTTGTTCTCATCGAGATTGCCGGGAACTCCCCGAAAGTCATAGATTTCAGAGCCTGATTCCAGACCCCATTTGATCATTTCCCACTGCAGTTGGTAGTTGGGCATAAGATTGCGAAATTCATTGCTGCTGGCACCGTAGACATACCAGCATTTATTGCCGAAAACGACCGGTATCGAGGCAGCTATTGGCTGGCCCTCGTAATACGCCACATAAAGGCGGATGTGGTCAGGTCCCAACAAATCGTAAACTCGCTCATAGTACTGCCGGGTACGGACTATGAAGTTGTCCCGAATTCCGGTTTCCACGATAAGCTTCTGAAACACAGCCAGGTCCTCGCGGTTGCCCAGCTTGACCACCACGCCTTTCTTCTGCGAAAGCCGGATATTGTACCTTGTTTTTTGGTGAAAAGACTGGAGCATTTCTTCCTCAGTCTTGTCCTTAATGTCCATGCGGAAAACAAAGCGCGGCTGGATTCCGCCGTAGTTATCCAATCCGCTCTCAACCTTGAAGCCCAGCTTCCAGACAATGGCTTCAAACTGGGTGTCTTCCTTTTCGATGTCGGGGTCCATTTTAACAACGTAGCTTCTGTATTGCTTGGCCAGCTGCCGCGATTTATCGAGCAGTTCCTGCAGGGTTTGTTCGTCATGCGGATCACAAACTGGGCCGCGCGGCGAATACATCATGGTGTAGGGTAGAAAAGGAATCTTACGGATCAACACGCTCATCGCGCCCTTGATTTGGCCGCTGTCATTCTTCACTACGATTATTTCATTCTTCCACTCTGACTTTACTTTGCCCCAGGCAGTGGACTGCATGAAATGGCCCTTGGGATGGGCTCTTATGAACTCTTCATATTGGGCTATAAAATCTATGGTTTGGCTGCTCAACGCGGTATCCTCCTGTGTAGTTACAAATAAAAATCAACCCTTTGCAGGGTTTTATAATATCTCACATTCTTTTTCGCCCGACACCAATACTTTATCTTACCTTGACCATGGCATTATTGTACTCGTTCAGGTGCATTTTCACATACTCTACATCCGAGTAACATGGGACATATTCCTTGCCTATCTTCTGGCGGGTCTCATTGCCCTTGCCGGTAATGACAATCACCGCATTGGGGTCAGTATCCATGATCGAACTCCTAATGGCGGCGCCCCTATCCTCGATGATTTCGTAATTATTGTTGTATACCCGCACATACTGTGCAATATCTTCGCTGATATCCTGAACACTCTCTTCACCGGGATCTTCGGCGGTCAGAAAAATCCTGTCCGAATGGATCCCCGATAAAAGCCCCAAATCTCTTCTTCTTATGAGTGCTTTGCCGCCCGGACAGCCAAAAACCGTGTAGATCTTGCGAGAAGGGTATTCCGCTTTCACCGATTCGTAGAGCTTCTGAAAGCTCAGTTTATTGTGGGCATAATCAACAATGACGATCTTATCATTATCCTCACTGTTGAAAACCTCCATGCGGCCGCTGGCCCTGGCCATTATTAGGCCTTGATATATGTACTCTACAGGAATGTCCAGCGAGTATGTGACCGCGATCGCCGCCAGGGCGTTCTCGACATTGAACAAACCGGGCATCGTCAGCCTGAACTCATGATCAAACTTGTCCGTCCTAACATCAAAGACCGTGTCAAATCCTTCTTTTCTAATATCATAACCATACACATCGGCATCCGGCGAAAAGCCAAAGGTGATCAACCGCTCTGAATCCTGAGCAGCTTTTAGCACATGTGAAACCAGATCTGATTCGATGTTCACACATGCGATTTTCGTTTGCTTAAAAATAGCCAGCTTAGACTCAAAATAATCCCCTAAATCCCTGTGCTCGATGGGGCTGATGTGGTCCTCGGATATATTCAAAAACACTCCCACATCAAAAACAGTGCCGTAAACACGGCCATATTTTAATGCCTGGCTCGAAACCTCGGTTACCAGGTAACGCATTTTTTTACTGGCTGCATTATGAAGATGCATCTGGAATTCCAATGATTCAGGGGTGGTAAGATGAGATTCAAATTTTGTCTTCCCGTCGTATGTATCGATGGAGGAGATGATCCCTGTATCCATCTGCTGCTTGGCTTTTGAATATTCGTCTAGTATGTATTTTAAGTAATAGGCAGTGGTAGACTTGCCCTTGGTGCCGGTAATACCGATCAAATTGAGCTTTTTCCATGCATAATCATGATAGACGTTGGCAGCCAGCGACAAGGCTTTCTGCACATCACTTACCTGAATACAGGGAATCTTCTTACGGTAATTCTTCTCACTTATGTAGGCGACGGCTCCTTTCTTGATGGCGCCGTCCAGATACTCCTCTTTGAAGCGGGCACCCTTGCACACGAACAAGGTGTCCTGTCTCACTTTATTAGAATCATAGGATACCTTCTTAATGGTTCTTGCACTGTCTTCGGACGCACAATCATGCGCTGCCAACAAGCCGTGTTCCTCGATTATTCTAATATATTCCGCTATGGTTGTCTTTTTCATATAAACCAACTTTCCCTGCTCGAACTCGTGGCCAGGCCAGTTTTATTGATCAGATAAACTAACCTCATACCAGCTCTTGCCATCTGCCAACTCGCCGTGAGATACCGGCTTCCAACTGGCTTTAGGATAAATGCTGCTCAAATGCTCCAACTCTTCACTGGAGAGCCTCAATTCACGACTGCTCACTCCATCCCGAAAAGAATCCTTCAGGAATTCATGAAACATTTTAAAATCAGGACTTGTCATATTTTTCCCTCCTTAGAATTAATTAATCGAGCACCCAGTGCAAGTGCCTAAATAGTGGCATCTTCGGCTCTTTTATGGGTAGTACTTTTTATATTTATAAAAATGGCTCAGGTGCGATTTGTACAGGTACACCAGTCTTTTCAAACCATTGTCACCGGGCAGGAACAACGGATTGATGACCTTTTTATCTTTGATCAACTGCTTGACCCGCTCTATATACTGCGGGTTTTTAACGTATTGGAAAATAACCCGGACCGGTATCACCGTCCAAAGAAAATCATTATTAGCGATCACAAAATCGGAGCTCTTGTGGTAGACATATTCGTTCACTACATACTGGGCCAGGTTGTACCCGGCGCCGGTAACATAATAATTATTTCTGCCCTGCCGAACGTTGATCTCAAAAATCTTGTATTTGCCATCGCGCTGGTCATACTTGATATCGAAGTTGGCCAGACCCTCATAACTTATGCTTTCCAAAAACCCCTTGATGCGGGTCGATAAATCTTCATTAAGATCGTTGATGATTGCGGAAGTATTGCCCAATCCATGCGGGGTGTGTTCTTCCAGCAATGCATGTCCCATGGACATCAGTCTGATCTTCTTATCCCGCCCCGAAAAAGTGGTCATCACCCTCATGAATGAATCATCACCAGGAATAAAATCCTGTATTATCAGGTTGTCCTCATAACCAGCCTGGTATATCTGGTTTATGACTTTTTTCAGTTCCGTCAAATCGTTTAGCCGGTAAACCTTTTTCTGGCCCGGGAATTCATGCTCCCAGTACATGATGCCGCTGGAAGGCTTCAAAATTACCGGGAAATCAAAAGGCAATACAAAATCATCACCCATAGATCTCGCGTAAATAAAAGTGCGGGGATAATCCAGATTATGCTTGTCACACATCTGATAGAATTTTTCTTTTGTCAAAAGGTCCCGCATCAATTCTTCTTCGATGTAAGGTGCGATCACATTATCGCTGAGACGTTTTTTATTTTCAATGATCTGCTCTACGTAGTTGTCGCCGCAGCCAATCAATATGATCTTTTTCTTCGAGTATTTAGCCGCCAGATCGTTGATGACTTTGGTGAATACTGCGGGCTTGTCCAGCTCGCTATCAGCGAAGAAGTCTATTATTTTGCTGTTGCAGCTCGGCCCTGTGTCGGCTTTACCAATGACGATCGATTTTATCTTATAAGCTTCGTAGAACGCCCGGGACATACTGTAGGTATTGATATCACTGCCCAGCATTACCGGCACGAATTCCTTAACCTCAAACTTCAAAGCCAGGTTCCCTTCCTCACTTTTACCCATAAATTGGGCAAGTAAGCTATTTTTACACTTAGTTTTATATTAATACACATACCGCATGGATTCAAGGTTATAATACGCTATGCCGTACCTTCGACTGTCAAAGGCTGAAAAGACGAAAAATAATAATGTTCGGTCCCAGTTCCCTTTATCAAAGAAAAATGCCGGCCTGAAAACCAGCATTACATCTACATTAATAATACTTAATAACCAATCAAAACAACTGCTTCGCTAAATAACACCCCGCTGCTTGAGCTCTGCGACCTGCTCAGCAGAATAGCCGATCCTGGCCAGTATTTCTTCGTTATGTTCCCCCGCCTCCGGGAACGACAGTTCCGCCTGACCGGGTGTTTCTGATAGTTTGATCGGAACCCCGGTGACCACCAGGCTGCGTCCGGTATTGCGGAAATTCGGCAGTTGGTGAATCATTTCCCGGGCCAGCACCTGCGGATGAGTGATCATTTCTTCCAGAGTCAGGACGGGTGTTAGACAAGGATTTAAGGTGCTGAACTGCTCCAGCCATTCACTCTGAGTACGGGTTTGCATGACCACGCTCACCTCAGTGATGATCTGGCGCTGGAGGTCTGGTGTCCATTGATGATCAACATATTGAGGAAGACCGATAGTGACGCAAAAGTGCTTCCAAAAGCGCTCTTCTAGCGCCGCCAAACAAAGGTATTTACCATCAGAGGTCGGGTATACGTTATAAAAGGCCATTCCTCCGGTAAACTCGTCATTACCACGCTCCGGCAGTGCACCGTAACCGAACCAGCAGCCCATAATGTATGCCAGAAGAGTGATGGAGCCATCCAGCATAGATACATCACAGTATTGGCCCTGGCCAGTCCTCTCGCGATGAAAAAGTGCTAAAAGCACTGCGATCACCGTATGCATGGTCCCTCCGGTGATCGCTCCAGTTTGTGCGGCAGATATCGCTGGCATACCTTGATATGTCCCGGTCAGTTCGGTCACTCCAGCCAGGCTGAGGATGTTGATATCGTGGGCAGGTTGGTCTGCCAGCGGCCCTAATTGGCCATAACTGCTCAACGAACAGTAAATGATACGTTCATTGATCGCTTTTAATGAATCATAGTCAAGACCAAGCTTTTTCATTACGCCCGGACGAAACTGCTCTATGACCACATCTGCAGTGGCGACCAAATCCATAAAAATTTTCTTACCTTCCGGCTCGCGCAGATTCAGGGTCAGGCTCTTTTTATTGCGGTTCACGCCGTAAAAACAAGCACTCTCGCCATCGACCAGAGGATGCATGAGACGACCCAGCTCTCCTCCGGGCTCCTCGATCTTGATGATCTCCGCCCCGAAGTCGGCTAAGTATTGTGTAGAGAAAGGGCCGGCTAAGTATCTTGTTAAGTCAACAACACGAATACCCTGTAGCGGCAAAGACATTAGTGAATTCCTCCCCTTCTTTCATTACTATATATTATTCGAAAAACATTACACATTTAGTTAGTTTTTAACGAGCACCCCTTACAATCGCCATCTTTTCCACCATCGCCCATAACTTTCACCCTATGACAGGCAATTTTTCGGCATTTCTAATATACTTAATTTTGGATTTCTAATATCTTTTGAAAGGGGCAGCAAGGTGTCAAAAGAAACAAAAACTACTAACAGTGAACAAAGATGCCCTATTTGTGACAGCACTTCTATCAAAGACACTGGCCTCGGAGTAGTATACGACCATCTGACAGTTAAATGGAATTATAAATGTAAAGAATGCGGTGTTGATTTTAGCATCCTTCATGAGCATCCTAAAAAGGGCGAGCCTCAGGAAGAATAGAGAAATATCATTGAAATGATCCGGACTAATAAGGTCCGGTTTTTTCGTGTCATCACTATCATTCTTGTGCAACTTAAAACTGGACTATTCTAGAGAAAAAACCAGCTTCTCTGCACAGCAGGATAACATTAACAATTACTTTTTAATATTATAGCAAAAGAGCCCTATACTACAGCATTGACTAAGCGTATGAGGAGAAAGCCATGAAGCTTAAGTTTTATCTGGATCAGACATATAAAGGGCTGGGTATTTCTCAGGGATTGGCCCGGGGTGTGCAGGTTAGCTTTGATGGCCAGAACCTTGTCCAGGAAGGGATGGGATTAGGGGCTATTGCCCTCAGATCAGGCGGTCTCACCTACTTCGCTAGCACCAGTCATGTTTCCACTTCAAACAAACACACTATGGCCAGTCAGTTTGTGATAGATACTGCTGCCCTGTCAGGGCGCAACGGGTCACCAGCCCCCTGGTGGACCTGCCTGCGCGAGAAAGCTTCCTCACTCTATGCTAAAATTCCATTGCAGCAGGATAGTATTTTATCCACTGGCCTGGCTATACGCCGTCTTTTCGGCGTGGAAACGATATATAAGACGATCAAGCCGCGCGCAGAAGCAAAGGTCCAATATTCGGTCAATGATTCTTCAGTGCAGATCGAATGTCAGGTGCGTCTGCTAAAAAGTTCCGAAACTCAAGTCTTCATAATGAATGAACTGGGAGCCGATTACTTTAAGGCAGCCTGGCAGAATGGCAGCGTGACCAAGCCGTCATTAGCATGGGAGGAACTGGAGCCAGGAGTTCCGCTGCCGTCATTATGCTATCCAGCCGGCAATCTATGTTTCACTATTCAAGGTGTGACGGTTTCTAATGAAGTACCATGCAAGATTTACTGGGGCCGCGAGAAAACCAGCGAGCACTGCTGGGCCGGTTTTGCCATTATGCTCGACTTTTCTGGCACTCCCAAGGTAGAAGCCACCTGTCGATATCAGGTGAACTTTAACCGCAACAAGGGTATATGGAGGGATTACATATGGAAAAACGTGTAGTTCTTATCTATCCATATTTCCGGGAAAGAGACCCGGTGCAGAAGCTTTTTCAACCCCTTGGAATTTCTTATCTGGCCAGCCAGCTCCGTGACCTGGGCATTCCAGTCGCTATGGTCGATTGTACTTTCAAGACTTTTGAAAGTGCCATCAGTGAGATTGTCTCCATGAACCCGGCGCTGATCGGCATCTCCATCATGGTTTCTCAGAGCCGCAACGCCCTAGCCTTGGCCCAGGAAATTCGCACTAAACTCCCTGAAACCTTACTGGTGGCTGGCGGACCACTTCCCACTCTTTATCCCGAGAACTTCTCCAGCTCCTTCGATGTGATCTTTCGCGGTGAAAGCGACCTTATCTTTCCGCGATTCTGCCGAGCCTATCTTGATAGTTCCAACCCTGCGGGGTTTCTGAACAACATCTATCCCCGGCTATTCCCTGGCATCTACCTGACCTCGCAATCCGGCATTGTATGCAGTCCATCAATTCATCACAATGTAACTGAACTTAATAAGCTCCCTACGCCTGAGCGTAGCGGTATCGATCATGCTCAGTACCAGAAGTGCTGGCAGGAGGCGGCAGGCTGCAAAACAGCCAGTATCATGATTACCCGGGGCTGCCCATTCACCTGTGATTTTTGTTCCAAACCAGTTTGGGGTAATTCCTTTCGCAAACCGGCTCTGGATAATGTGTTTAATGAAATTACCGAAATATCGGCTCTGGGATATGATCAGCTATGGATCGCTGATGATTCTTTTACCCTGGATCTCAATTATCTTAGAGATTTTTGCTGGCAGAAGCTGGCCAGGAAAATTCCTATCACTTGGACGTGTTTATCGCGCACAGACGGATTAGACAAGGATACTGTCCAACTCATGCAGGATGCAGGCTGTGTAAAGGTTTACCTGGGCCTGGAATCAGGCAGTGACGAGACCTTGCGACTAATGTCCAAAAAAACCACCGTACAAGGTGGAATAGATACTGCGAAATTATTTGATTCAGTGGGGATCAAAACTGCAGGCTTTTTCATGATCGGCTATCCGGGTGAAACAATGGCCTCCATCGAAAGAACTCTAAAGCACGCGCTTGAGATGAACCTCGATGAGATCTCATTCAATGTCCCCTACCCACTGCCTGGCTCCGCGCTATTTGCCCGGGTGTCCGGCATACAGCAGGGCGAGGACTGGGAAAGAGCCAGCGCCGCTCGATTCCTATATCGATCCGAATTTGATGAATCTGAACTGAAAAATCGTATCGCCCAGACGATGTCCGAATTCAATAATAGAAAGCTTCCAAAATAGGTTTATCCTGTTCTGAGATAACAGTCGCCTTATCCACTTATGCTGTAGTATTATAAAAACGCAGATTTTTTTAAACGAATTGGGATAAGGAGATTACTCATGGTTGGATTCTTTAAGAGCAAGCAGAACAGCAATGTGGTTTTTGATGACGCCTATATTGCCCTGCGTAAACAGGCATTTGTTGTAGAGCCTGCGCAAATAGGCATCACTCTGGATACAAACGAACAGGTATATGGGGCGGTCGTGGATATGGGTGTCAGCCAGACCGATATAGCTACCATGGTGTGTTTTCTGGATGGAGCTGCCAGCCTTTATTTTTCCAATGGCGGCGGGATCATCGGCGCTGGACAACATGAAAACGTCAAGCAGGCAGCCGCACTTTATCTAACTGGTTTACAAAAGCTGCTTTCCATTATGCAGCTGACCGATGATTTCAGCACAGCTCCCACTGAAGACCATCACATATTCTATTTGTTGACCGGGAATGGAATATATTCTTATGACTTGAATATTAATGAGTCCCAACGATCCAAGGATAATCAACTCCTATTTTCCCTGACCCAAATGGTATTGACGGAAATTCGGCAAGCCAGCAGCAGGAAGTGATTATTTTTTTGGTTAGATTGGCAGGATTCTTGGTCGAGTTGATGGAAACTATAACAAGACCTGGCAGTTTAATAAGCAGTTGTCACTAGCGGCTGCAGTTATTGGCCAGAAGAGACTGTCTAGAAATGCAGAGTGAAAACCCGATCAACGAATAATCAGGTGGGAGGTAAGATAATGGGGATCGTTTGGAGTCAACTGGCAGCCAGCGTGATCTATGGACTCTTAGGAGTACTCATGATGGCCATAGGGTATCGGGTCATAGACTGGGTCATCCCAGCCGACCTTAATAAGGGAATCGAAGATGGTAACCTGGCGGCTGGAATGGTCGTAGCCGGGTCCTTCTTAGCTATTGGAATCATCGTAGCGATGGCCATCAATTAGTAATCCTGAATTAACTTGATTTAGACGAACGAGCGGATAAGCTTAACATAGCCTATTCGCTTTTTCATTACGGGCTTACAATGCCTGTGCAATTGTTGTACTCGCCCCAGCCTTCGAACTTGACTGTAAATTCATCTCCCGGCTTGAACCGTTCATAGTACTCGGGGCTGACACTGATCATTAATTCACGCCCTTCGGCATCCATGGCAAAAAATTTGCCTTCAGATGATTTCAAGCGTTCCAACAGTTTGGCCTGCATCGTGAAAGACACAGGGGGATTAGCCGCCCTCGCCTGATCTGCATTTTCATAGATATCAAGGATCTGCCAGCTCGGCGTGCCTTTACCTATAGTAAGTTTGTTGTCTTTATCTTCGATCTCCATTTCACTGGATAGCCCGATCAGCACAACACAGGTTTGGCCAGTAAATTTCCGATTATAAAAGTCAGTATTGACCTCAGCCCATGAATCATCAGTATTAGTGATCTCCGGCACGCTAACTCTGACCCAGTTGCCCTCTTCACTGTTCATCTCAACGATTGGCGCTTCGATCAGTTTGACTTCACTTATGTCATAGTCCGGATCCGGCTGCAAAGCCAGCCAAATAATCCATCCCGTAAAAATCACAACCACCAATACCCAGAACCATGTCTGCCAGTTCGAGCTTTTTTCCTCATCGTTCATGTATTGTGCTTTGTACGCATTTCCCATTTCAATCCCCCCTATTTTTCAACAAGAGTTATACATACCACCGCCAGCGGGTCGGTTACCGGCCCACCGATCCTGGTATAAATTCCAGCGAAGCGATCATTGATCAAAAAGGTTCCCAGCACCGGATATCCCGAGACACGTTCCAGGCCACGACTGGACCTGACTGTGGTTCCAAAAGGCATGATCTCCACCGGCTCCTGGTAAACGACCTCTTCCTCAGCCAATCCAGTAATTTCATTGTCACTTAACCATTCGGAAAAACATACCCCAGTTCCTTCCCGTTCAAAAAAAGGTTTTATTACACAGGGGCGGTCTGGCCAAACCAACCCTGTATAAGGTATATGTTCAGTGATAAAAGCCGCTTCTTCCTTAGAATAGAAGCCATCCCTGGCCAGTTGATGAACCATGGCCAAAAACGCCTTGGACTGAGGTATTATTGCTGAAGCCGGGTTGATCAATGGTATAGTAGCTAAACCATCCAACAGCTCATGTGCATTTACCCGTTCTGCGATCCAGTCCAGTGGATAGTAGCGATATAAGACATCGATCGGCTTGTGATTCAAGAATACCCTGCCGTTTACCTGAAGCTCGGAAATATCGCCCGTAACAAGCTCAATATCTTGACCCGCGATATGTGATGCCACCTGCTTCAGATTAAATACGTCCTCTTCCGAATCCATGGCAGTTACAAGTCCAATAGCCGTTGGAGCACCTGCTGAACGACCGCATGCCAAGCCAAATCCAGTCTGCATCATGGAGGGAAAACCCTCGTTGGGGTCTATAAAACCCGGATATACCGGGGATGCGATCTTGTTTAGCAGGACTGATTCCAGGCCACCAGGGGTATCAGAATTGATCTCCAGCAGCCAGGGCTTACCTAGAACATCAATACCCCAGTCAAATCGTCCGAAACTGGTCAGCCAAGGGGATGTATCCATACTGATCAGGCCCTGCAAAGACTGGGGAATACCCAGCAGAGGCCCAAATAGAGCAAGATTCTGCCGAGCCAGCAAGGCTGCTCGATTCAGCAGACTCGCCATTTTATCAGTGGTATCGCGCAGTTGGTGGTAAAAATCACTGCTTAGAATAAATGGATCGACCGCGAATGCCTTAACATCATCGGCTTTTTCCAGGGGAAACCCAAGCCTTTCCATCTGCAAATTAATGTCAGCAGCTACCGACAAGCGTTGGTCGCTGTCCCCCACGCGATGAAACCTAGCAAATGGTGGCGGATCAGTGTCCAAACTCAATGTAATAGGCGTAAACCAACCGCTGTCATCCTCTGAGAGGTAATCAGGCGACCACCGGGCACATATCCCGGTGATTTCATCTGCGGTGAAATAGATCCCATAATTGCAGAAGGCGGCGGTCTTGACTGGACCACCCCAGGCAAACCGTTCGGCTATGCTCTCTTTAATCGGTATAAATTCCTGCATCACATGCTCTTTGGGTGAATCGAGCACCTGTTGGACCAGATCTTCCCATTCGGTTTGCGAGTGCATTACCCCTATATAAACCTCTTCACTGTACCGGCCATAGGAGGCTTTGATGACCCAGCGGTCTCGCTCGGACAAGAGCTCAGCTCGATGCTCTGGCCGCAGAATGCATGTGAATGGTATAGTGCTGGCTATAACGCCCTTTTCCTCTAAGGTCAAATATGAAGAGTTCTCATCAATAAGCCGCCACAAGTAGGCAAATAAGCCTTTGGACTGGGGAATGACTGCCCGGGGATCGTTCAATATCAATATCTTGCCGTTATCGTGCAGCTCTAGCAGAGCTGAAAAATCATTGATCTCCTGCCCGAACTCGGCAGGAAATTGTCTTATTATCAAGTCCAGAGGGCGGCCAAATGCCTTTAATCCCTCTTCATCCACTTCCAAGTTGCGCCCCCCTACTGAAATGGTCTCCCATCCCAGGGGCTTTATCAAATCGGCATAAAGTAATGCCAAATGAGATTCTTCGATATGTGCAGGATCTATCAGAATGCCTACTCGGGGCTGCAGCTGGCCATTGCCATGCTGGGTCCAGGCTCGAGTAAGCGCTGTGCGAAAAGAGTCTGCAAAACCAGTGCAGGGGTTATTATCCGCCCCACTCAGCCGTTCCGAGATGAGTACCTCCCTTTGTGCACAGGGCTTATCATAATTGAATTCAGAAAAGAAAATGCCGCCCGACTCTCTGATAAAAGCATCATAACGAGCCCATAGAAATGGCACCAACGGTCTTTTTAGATTCAGAACTGTTTCTTGAAAAGGAAATGCGGGCAGCGAAAAGCCTTTGTGAATTGAGGGATCCTTTAGGTAGTCTTGGAGAATTCGATTTACCAGTTTATTCAACACTCGACCAGCATCAACCATCTGCCCATATACATCCGGATTCAGACGGGTCGCTTCCGGATAAAAAGCCTCCAGATCAGCGGGGTGACTGGGCAAATAGTAGTCAAAATTCAAGGTTTCCACGGCCGCAAGCATCGTAGGAAAGTCGATCATTTATTATCCTCCAATGCTGCCGCTCCGGGAACTTGAATACCCACCCGTGTTTGGAGTACTTCCGGCGGTCATCCAATGCGTTCTTCCCTTGCTGATCGAACTTGTGCCCCCGCTTGTTGTGGGATAATATCGGTATGAGCCAAAATGACCGGTATGATATCCCCCGCTGTTCCTGTTGTAGACACTGTCCCGAACATCGCGTTCATAGGATGTTGAATACGGCATACTGCCGCAGCCTACAGAACCAGTGGCCAAGGTAATGGCAAAAGCCAGAGCCATACCACGATTGACCTTCATTAGACTGCGAACCTCACTGGCCATTGGTTCAGTGTTCTGGGTGTTGTCTTTTTTGTCCACCTACTATTCACCACCTTGTCTGCCAATCATGAACTCGCGGACGTTAATGCCGCTTTCGCGCAAATAATCGCAGTAAGAACCGACATCCTCTTTGTTGTGGTACCTGATCATTATGATCTGTTCGATGCCCAGAGAGTCAAGCATGCCCACCTTAGGCAAGTCATCTTCTCCTAGCTCATATTGATTGTTATATAACGCTGGTGATAGTTCCCCTTCGTCGATATAACGCTTGCTGTCCAAAACCAAAGCAAACCCACGCGGGTCCTCCAGCTCTGTTAATTCCTCACCATACCAGACCAAAGCCCGAACCATTTCATCCCCCCCGACCGCTCCAAAAGGGTGCAGCAAATTCGGATATATCAAGATGGGTTTGATAGACATTTCATTCTGAAGACTGCCGGCCATGGCTAGCCCCACCTCTCCTGGGACATCAAGCAAGTTGAGTGTCCTACCGTCATCCAGATCCTGTGCAGAGAGGATATGCATGACCTCCTGTATCAGTCCAAGGTCTGCATCAGGCGCTATTATCTCTATATCGGGATAATGAGCTAAGCTCATAAAATTAGCTTTGCGAACAAAAAGGGCAAATGGCCCAGCACCTGCAGCCCAGCGCCGGTAAAGCCAGCGAGGGTCACAGCTGTGGAGCGTCTTACTCATACGCCTCTACCAGACAAAATACAAATTCCATATTTATATATTGGCGATTACCTTCGGCGTCCCTCAGTACCGCGATTCCGTTTTCAATGCGTTCTAGTTGGGCTTCGATCTCGAAATCGGTCTCCTGCTGGTTCCAATCTTCGATAGACTTATAGATATAGATCTTTTTATTCATACACAGCCTCCTGCAGGCAACATCTTATAATAGTTTCCACACCGGCACTGCAATTCCTTCCAAAAACAACAAACAGCAGTACCATCCATCGTTTAATGTCACTGATTCTCCGCTATGCTCCTGGCTATCCAGCAGCCGGGATCGGGAGTAAATGGGTCGCCATTCACTGCATAGGCCAGACAACGGAGACCGCCATCACATATATTCACATATAGGCAGCGCTCACAACCTTTGCAGCGGGTTTCGCGAAGACTGGTACAATAATCGCTGCGATAGATGTCCTCGATACGTTGTTGGTCCAGATTGCCCAAAGGTATTGGCATACGCCGGCAGGGTACCACCGTCCCATCAGGCAGGACCGCCAGCAGGGACTTCCCCGCACTGCAGACATATGGACGACCACCCTCTAGAAACTGCAGCGCTCTGTCCATTGAAACATCATTCTTGCGCATACTGATCAGGAGCCGCCTAGTCTCGTCTGGATCAAGAGATATCATCTGAGTTCCACTGCCTTGAGGGATGAGCCGATCGACCCATATCTTGCGGGCCCCTATTTTGCGGCATTGCTTCACTACGCTCGGAAGTTCCCGCCAATTAGTCCGGTGAGCAGTAAAAGACACTGAGACTTTGACGTTTTCGCGGATCAAACAATTGAGCCCATCCATGGCTGCCGTGTAACTGCCCGGTCCTCTTATCTTATCGTGGGTTTCCGGACGGCCTTCAATACTGACCTGCACAAACTTCAGATCTAATCCAGCCAACCGTCTTGCTATTTCAGGTGTGATCAGAGTGCCATTGGTCAATAGAGCCACCGAGAAATGCGGTCTCAAGGCTTCGAGAATCGACCAGAGACCCGGATGCAGAAGCGGCTCGCCGCCGGTCACCGTCAGCCGCCCGGAGCCAGGCGGCAGGAATTTTTTAAACATTTCTATGTATCTTAGAGCTTTATCGAGGGGTGTTTCAATACTGTTTGATTCCTGATAACAATGAGCACAGCGGCAGTTGCACCGTTCTGTAATGTGCCACTGGATATTGAAATCAGTCACCGCCGCCGCAACCACCGCAACCTCCACCACCAGAATCGCTGGAACAACCCGAACTGCTTGAACAACCGCTGGAGGAGCATCCAGAATTGCTGCATCCGCTGTTATCATACCAACTATTATTAAAAGATGAAGCCGCAGCATATGAAGGGAAGAAGTCCATCATTGGGGCAAAAGAAGTCACTAGTGCCCCTGCGCCAAAAACAGCCGCTAATACTGCCGGATTGATACTAGGAGATAGGCCTTGTTTGACCGATTGAATCTCGTTGGAATATGCCCTCCCTAGAGAGTTAAGATGAGCTACGCCAGCCTTGGTCAAGCCTTCTTGAGCATTAAGCACTTTAAGGCCAACAAAGATCAACACAAACAGCATAATAATCAAAAAGGCGACTGGCTTGTCATTTGACACGCCTAGGAAGAGTTTCAATAAGCCTGGAATCCACAGAACGAGCAGCATTATCCATTTGATCTGTTTTTGTTTGGCCAAAACCTCTGGAGCTTTCAACAAACCCATTGAAGTCAGTTTATTGGTTACACTATCACTCCAGGGCTTCAATTCGTTCAGGAGCTGGGGCGGCGGAGTGATCATCGCCTTTTTTATACTGCCATTTTCTAATAACCGAAATATAGTCTTTTCAAGTGGTGTTAGATCATCGCGGATCAGGCTCATATGATCGGATGGCGTCTTCTCCAGGGCTACCGAACCCCGGTGCCAAAGATCGAAAAGCACTGTCTGAATGACTGCTTTCATTCCTCCCCTTAGATATGACACCTCTATCGTGTCAAGATTAGGAGCGCCGCCTAACATTGCAGGCTGCCCGCTGTTCATCAAGACACGTGCAACTACCAATATGATCACTGAATAAACCAGGTAAATGCCCATAAATTGGGGACCCGGAATCGATTGAATCAAATCCATTGCACGGCCTCCTTAATATACGTATTTACATATTATTGGATGTTTCGCTATGTGATGTCATTCTTCCTGTTTATGTTTTGACTCAAATACTTGCGCAGTATCCCATGACTGGGATATTGGTTAAAATGGTAAGTACAGTTATAACTTAAAATGATAGATGTTTTCAAGAAAGTGGGTCAAACACAGTGTCAAACAACAATTATGAAATGATAAGCCCTACTGCCATGCTGGTAGCTCATATGCGCACATTTACCGATATTCCGTTTGCCAAGGAAATAGCGAATGCCAGCGGAGCGGAGAATTACTTTCAATCAATTATCGATAACAGCCCGGAACCTAATATGCAGTCTGTTCCTTTATCGGAAGCGCGCTATAAATCCACTAATAAGATTATCGCTCAACACGGGATCACACAGATCCTGGAGATAGCCGCCGGACTTTCGCCGCGCGGGCTGGCCATGACTGAAAATCCAGACGTTATATTTGTGGCAGCTGATTTACCACAGATTTTAAAACAGATTAAAGCCGTTTCCGAATCCATACTTGTACGATTAAACATTACGCGTCCCAACCTGTATTTCAAAACTGCCAATGCACTCAATCAAACTGATTTATTAGAGGCGGCAGCCCCCTTTCAAGCCGCAAAACCCATTGCAATCATTACTGAAGGCCTGCTTCCCTATCTTAAACACGAAGAAAAAGAGACCATGGCTTTAAACATTAAAGAACTCCTAAAAAGATATAAAGGGATCTGGATCACTTCTGATGTCAACACCATTCAATCCTGGCGGGGGATGGCTAACACTGACGAGAAAATGCAGGAGTGGATGAAAAATCGAATGCGCAATCTATCCTCGATGACCGGACGCAATATGGTCAACAACATATTTCGAGATGAGGCTGAAGTACAGCAGTTCTTCACCAATGCCGGATTTATGATACAGGATTATCCGCATACAAATGTATTCGAAGAATTAGCTTCGCTAGACCGTCTGCATCTTGATCGGGACGCAATATCTGAGATATTGAAGATATACAAGTCATTGATTCTGACATCAGCAGCTTAACGTTAAAAGAAGGGAATCATCCCTCCACCGCCTAATCTATTCAACAGGACGAGCCTTGCAGACAAATTCGCAGGCGTATGACGGGAGTGAAGATCAAGGCGTAAGGAAATCCCGTGATTGAGTCGTACTTGACGTACGTTGATTGGCCGTTGCTCATCAGCTACAAGCGTCAGATTCGATTCATCGGCATTCGGGCGAAACAGCTCGCCGTCAAACGGGTTCTGTAACAACGCAGATATTCGCTTATGTCATCAGCCTGAAGGAGGGTTCTCTTGGAGAAGCTGAAAAACCTGCTCAAATCGATGGTCCTTCCGTTCGGTATCGTGTTTGGATTTT
>JBLNAX010000111.1:0-51566 GCA_050259595.1 Acidobacteriota bacterium
CCGGCTTTTGTGCTGTTATCGGGCAGTTTCTTTACCAGTGAGTTGACCAGGCTGATCCCCATGGCCGTAGCCGTGGAATTGGTGCATATGGCGACCTTGGTGCATGACGATGTGGTCGATAATTCAGAGATCCGCCGTGGTCGCGAAACAGTCAAGTCGAAATATGGCAATCGCCTGTCTATCTATGCCGGAGATTATATCTTTGCGCGCAGCTTGGCACTGGTATCTACATATAATAAGGACAACCTAGTACGGATGATGGCGGAAGTGAGTACCAAGGTATGCCTGGGAGAGGTCATACAGATGCGCACGGTATTTGATGTAGAACAGAACTTCAAGGACTATTTCAAACGTATCGAGCGTAAAACTGCTCTTTTGATGGCTGTGAGCTGCCAGGCAGGGGCTGAAGTAGCGGATGCTTCGCCTAAAATGGTCGATAATTTGAGACGCTATGGATATGATCTGGGTATGGCCTTTCAAATCACCGACGATATTTTGGATTACATGGCCGAAGAATCGGTCATGGGGAAACCCACCGGCAGCGATATCCAACAGGGAATCATTACTCTGACGGCTATATATGCACTAAGGTTTGGCGAACATCGTCAGGAACTGGCTGAAATCCTGAAATCCCCGGAAAAGGTGGAACAGGATTCCGAGCGGGCTCTGCAGATAATACGGGACAGTGGGGGCATAGATTACTCTTACGGTGTTGCCGCCAGATTTGTCCTGCGGGCGCAGAATCGCCTGAATCTGCTGCCGGAGAGCGAGGCTAAGACAGCCATGCTGGAATTAGCGGATTTTATTTATGAACGCAGCTTCTAAGACGAAGTAGGGGGAGACAGATTTGTTTAAGTGGAGTGAATTGACACCCGACCAGAAATTAACCTTGATGCAGCATGTTGAAGATTTGAGAAAAAGTCTGATCATTTCTGTAGTCGCGATATTTGTCTGTACTATCGGTGCTTTTTACTTCAGTAAACAACTGTTTGCCTTTTTTACCCACCCTCTGACCGCTCTAGGGCTTAAACTCAACTATATCGATATTACTGAACCGTTTATGGTGCAGTTGAAGGTGTCGCTTATTGGTGGTATAGCTGTGGCATTTCCAATCATTTTGTGGTCTATTTATCGTTTTGTGGCTCCTGCCCTATACCGCAAGGAAAGACGTTATGTTATAGTTCTGGTGCCGATAATTCTGCTGCTGTTTGTGGGTGGCTGTGCTTTCTCGTACTTTGGCCTGCTGCAGCTTATTTTGTTGTTCTTTCAACAGACAGGCCAAGATTTTGCTGCTGCCAGTCCAATGCTTACTCTAGACAACTATTTGTCGTTCGTGATGGCTTTTTCATTGCCCTTTGGATTCGTCTTCGAACTGCCGGTAGCCATCTTTTTTCTTACCAAGATAGGCATTATTACCCCGCAGTTTTTAACCAGCAAACGCAAATACGCCATACTCATTATCTTTATCCTGTCGGCAATTCTATCGCCCGGTGGAAACCCGATTCCGCAATTGCTGATGGCATTTCCAATCTGGATTCTGTATGAGATTAGTGTTATAGTAAGCAAACTTACGAGTCCCCGCAAGAAAAAAACCAAGGAAATCAAAAAATCAGAAGACAAGCCAATAGAAGAAAGCGACCCTTCCTAGACAATATGCATTCCAAACAATGCGTACCATAACCATGTCTTATGGTAACTATTCCAAATGATTATACCTGCCCGGGATTGCCGATTTTGAGAGGTATTTTCGACATGCAACTAGAACTACTCTTAGGATGTATGCGTCTATCGGTGCGCCCATTATACACCATTTTTAACACAAAATAAAGGAAAGGAGAGTGCAGTGTGAAGGTTACTAGAAGACAGTTCCTCAAATTTACCGGAGCAACTGCTGCTACCTTCGCCGTGGCCGAACTCGGGTTCGACCTGGACACAGCTAAGGCTGAAGTACAAGGTTGCCGTCTTATCGAAATTACGCCAACCCCAACTATTTGTCCTTACTGTGCTTCCGGTTGCGGATTCGTAGTCTTTGCCAAAGAGATCGAAGGCAAACTGGTACCGATCAGCGTAGAGGGCGACCCCGACAATCCAATCAATCGTGGGGGAGCTTGCGCTAAAGGGGCAGCGCTTTTCAACATGCGCAATATTTATAACGAAGACGGGGAATTGGAAGACAACCCGAAACGGCAACAAAAGCCACTTTACCGCAAATCAAAAGGCGATAAGTGGGAAGAAAAAGGCTGGGAAGAAATCCTTGACATGATAGCTGATAGAGTCAAGGAGACTAGAGACAAAGAATTTATTCACAAAGAAAAAGTTAAGGTTACAAATCCTGATGGCACCGAGACGCAAGTGGAAATGGTCGTTAATCGTACAGAAAAACTAGCTTCTATGGGAGGTTCCGGTCTGGATAACGAGGAGTGCTATCTGCATTCCAAGTTCATGCGCAGCCTCGGGGTTGTGTATCTTGAAACCCAGGCCCGTATTTGACACGCTCCAACGGTGGCAGGTCTGTCACCAGCTTTTGGACGCGGAGCAATGACAAACCACGTTATTGACTTCAAGAACTCAGATTCGATTCTGGTTATGGGCAGCAACGTGGCGGAAAACCACCCGGTAAGTATGCGGTGGATCAATAAGGCACGGGAAGAGCGGGGCGCTAAGATGATCCATGTGGATCCCCGGTTTACCCGTACTTCGGCTGTATCTGATGTTTATGCACCTCTAAGACCTGGGACCGACATCGCGTTCCTGGGCGGAATGATCAAGTACATAATCGATAACAACCTTATGCATAGGGACTATGTTGTCAACTATACAAACGCTTCCTGGCTCATTAATGATGCCTATGCGTTTGATCCGGAAACCGGTTTCTTCTCCGGCTGGGATGCCGAGAATAAGAAGTATGACACCAAGACCTGGGATTACCAGTATGGCCCTGATGGCACTACTGCGCTGAAAGACCCAACTCTGACTAATCCAAAGTGCGTATACCAGCTCATGAAAAAGCACTATGAGCGGTATGATATTGACACTGTTATCAATATCACCGGCACACCCAGAGACCAGTACCTGCAGGTTCTGAATGAGTTCTGCTCCACTGGAGCTCCTAACAAAGTAGGAGTTATCGTATATGCTATGGGTATCACCCAGCATACGGTAGGGGCACAGAACGTTAGAGCGTTCACTCTTGTTCAGTTATTGCTTGGTAATATGGGCCGGCCAGGCGGCGGTATAGCAGCTATGCGCGGTGAGAACAATGTGCAAGGCGCTACCGACATGGCACTGCTGTTCGGCAACCTGCCAGGCTACATTGATTCACCTACCAATACACCGGCATACAAGGACCTGACCGCCTACATCAAGAAGGCGACTCCCGGCGCTGCTAAGCTGCCGGCTACCAATCTTGATGAATTGGCCCCGTTATTGGCTAAAGGCGTTCCAATGTCAGGTTTCAGAGTCAATACCTCCAAGTGGATAACCAGCACACTCAAAGCATGGTGGGGCGAGAACGCCACCAAGGCTAACGATTATGGATATGCATACCTGCCCAAACGTGACGACAAGAAGAATTATTCACATATGGCTATGTTCGAAAATATGGCTAAGGGTGAGATCGACGGCTTGTTCATCATGGGCGGCAATCCGGTTGTTGGTGGACCTAATGCCAATAAGGAACAGTATGCATTGACTAAGCTTCCATGGATGGTTTCGGTCGACCTGTGGTTGAACGAGACTGCCGAATTCTGGTCTTATGAAGGACTGAACCGCCTGAATAAAACCGAAGTGTACGTGGGAGAAGAGAAGAAAGATCTGCCGACGAGTCCGGCAGAAGTAGATACTGAAGTATTCTTCCTGCCGGCCTGTGGCGTTTATGAGAAGGAAGGTACTGCAGCACAAACTGGCCGCTGGGTACAATACCGCTGGAAAGGCGCGGACCCGCTCGGAGAATCCAAATCCGATCTGTGGATCATCGATCAGATCGCACAAAGGGTCAAGAAACTTTACGAAACCAGCACCAAGCCACAGGATGAGCCCATTAAATACCTCACCTGGGGTTACACCGAAGAGGATAAACTGCCTAAGGCAAAGGGTTATATTTCGACCATCGGGGAAGAAAAAGAACCGATGCCAGTTAAGGTTGGTTTGGAACTTAACGGTTACAACACAGCTACCGGTAAGGCAGTGCTGGGCGGCTTTGCTAACTTGAAGGATGATGGTTCCACGGCTTGCGGAAACTGGATCTACTGCGGCTGCTGGGAAGAAGATCCTACCAAGCTGCAAGGGGACAAAGATGGCACGAAGCAGAATTACAAGCCGATGTGGCGCAACAATAAGGACAATTCCAAGACCAATCTGGGACTGTTCGCGAACTGGGGCTGGTGTTGGCCAGTCAACCGCCGCATCCTGTATAACCGCTGCTCAGTGCAGATGGATGGCGTGACCGCATGGCCAGGTGATGATGATCGGGTTCTGATTCGCTGGGATGCCAATACTATTTCCGATCCGAAGAAGCCTGAGGTCGTAGGCGTGTGGGGCGGCAAGGGATATGATGTTCCTGACTGTGTTAAGACAGCTGGTCCCGCTGCGGTACCTTATCTGATGCGGCCGGAAGGTTATGGCTGCTTGTTCTCCTTTAAAACCACAATGAAGGAAGGTCCATTCCCTGAGCACTATGAGCCATGGGAGAGCCCGGTGTCCAACCTTCTTAATAAGAAAGACCTCAACCCAGCCGCTAAGGTTTGGGAACCGAAGAACAAAGGTGAAGCCAAGGATTATCCATTTGTTCTTACCACTTATAGGACAGTCGAACACTGGCAGACGGGTGCTCTTACCCGCAACCTGCCCTGGCTGGCTGAACTTATGCCCAATATGATAGTAGAGATCAGCGAAGAGCTTGCAGGTCTACAGGGGATCAGCAATGCCGATAAGGTTCTAGTATCATCCGTCAGAGGTGAAATCGAAGCTTATGCCCTGGTTACCAAACGTATCAAACCGATGGTCGTAAACGGCGAAGCGGTTCATATGGTTGGTGCACTGTGGTGCTACGGCTACAACGGTTATGCCAAGGGTGATCCGATCAACCGTCTGACACCTCATATCGGTGATGCCAATACTATGACCCCTGAGTACAAAGCTTCGCTCTGCTATATAAGGAGGGCTGAATAATGGCGAACAATTATAAAGCTTTACAATATGGCAATCTCTACGACGCCACCAAGTGCACCGCCTGCCGCGGCTGCATGGTAGCGTGCAAGAACTGGAATAAGCTTCCAGCTGTTATCGAAGAGTTTAAGGGCAATTTGGATACTCATGGCGACACCAATGCCCATACTTTTACAATCATTAAATTCATGGAGGACACTGCTGCCAACGGTATGCCGGTATGGCGCTTTGTTAAGCGCAACTGCATGCACTGTGATGATCCGGCTTGCATGAAGGCATGTCCTAGAAAAGCTCTTTCGAAGAACGAATGGGGCGCAGTTGTCAAAGATTATGACAAGTGCGTAGGATGCCAGTACTGTGCAACCGCCTGCCCGTTCGAGATCCCAAAACTGGCTGGGGCCAAAGACAAGGTGACCAAGTGCACCATGTGTTCAGAACGTGTTAATTCAGGGCTGGATACCAATCTGAAATCTGACCTGAAGGACGCTGACAACCCGTTCAAGTATTTCAAACCGGCTTGTGCCAAGACCTGCCCGTCAGGCGCTCTGACTTTTGGCAAGCGCGAAGACCTGATGATAGAAGCCCGGAAACGGGTAGCCTACCTTCAGGCGAACGGTTTCCCCAATGCTACCATCTATGGGGAAAAGGAACTGGGCGGTCTGAACAATTTGTATATCTTAGGGGATACTCCAGATAAATACGAACTGCCAGTAAACCCGCAGGTCGGTTCAATGGTGACCGGCTGGCAGGATTACGTCAAACCGTGGATTGGCCTGTTGATCCCGCTGGCTTTAGCCGGTTCGGCAGCCAGCTTCTTCACCACTCGTTTACTTAAGGCCAAGCATGAGAAAATTACGGGAGGTGAAACACATGGAACTTCTCACTAAATTTGAACCCGATGTAGAGCGGGTGGAACGATTCAGCTACAGCGCCCGTTTTGCTCACTGGGGTCACACCGTTACATTCCTACTGTGCCTGTTTACAGGTCTGCTTCTGTTTCTCGAAATAGAAGGACTTCCTGCTGGAATGTACGTAGTTGCCACATGGCTTCATCGTTTAGGGGCAATTGGTTTCACCATTGTTCCGCTGGTGTGCCTGGCTGTTAACTTCAACGGGTTTGTCGAGTGGATCAAGGACGTCTTAAGCTTCGGTATGAACGATATCAAGTTTTTGATGCTCTTCCCACTTGAATTTATGGGCTTTCATGTTGATATCCCGCCGCAAACCAAATTCAATGGCGGTGAAAAGATGAACTCCGTGGTAACCACTACATCCTGTATCCTGGTTGCTCTCAGCGGTTACATCATGTGGGTACCGCAGATATTCCCTGCAGGATTAGTCGCTACTGCATACATCACTCATGACATTTTCATGGCTCTGGCAACAACCATGGTTTGTATGCACGGTTATCTGGGCAGCTTCCATCCCGGTTCTGGAGAATCCATCTGGGGCATGGTTGATGGAACTGTTAAGTCCGAATGGGCTGAGCATCACCACAAGGCATGGTATGACAGTGTAACCGGTAAAGAATCAGAAGCCGAGTAAACTTCACACACAAACTCAATCGATATAGAAGGAGGGTTTAATCCTCCTTCTATTTTTTTCTTTGTTAAAGAATGCTTTATGGGAGTAATACTGGTCATTGTGCGCCTTTTTTGACGGTAGTGTTTTCATAATGAAAATAGAGGAAAATCAAGTTTGGGCCTAGAATATTGGAATAACAGAATTTTCGACAAAATATTGTAAGTGTTGATTTTTATCGCACTATAGAGAGATTAATACCCGGTTAACCAGCTTGTAGCAGCACTTATACTTCTCAGCAAGGTTTGATATCGGGAGAGGCTTATGTTCTTAAAGAGATCGATCCTTACTTTTTGTGCCTTATTAGTCATATTTTTAAGCATGCCCTTTTACTGTTTTGGCTCTCAAGCTGCAACAGTGACATATCAGGGTGTAAGTAGTTATGCCCCGTTTGAGTATGCCCAGAATGGCAATCTTCAAGGATTTGGTCCTGAGCTGAGCCGTTTGATATTTGCCGATGGTCGTTACCATGTCAATTATTCCGCCGATACCCTGGAAAGGGCATATCAACGTGTGGTGCAGGGTAAAATCGACTGCTGTGGTCTCCGCGCCATCATCCCTGAACGGCAAGGACAGGTGCTTTTTTCAAACCCCGTATTAGAAACCTATACGGCCTTTTATGTTCGCAAAGGCACACCTCCCAATCTTCTCAATAGGCTCGATAAAATCAAGCTCGGTGTTCAGCGCATGGATTACACCAGTTCCCTTGTCAAGCGTGAGTTCAAGGTCAAGCAGTTAGTCTTGTATGATTCCCAGGAGCAGGCTTTGGAAGCCTTAGATCGTGGGGAGATAGATGCTTTCTTTGGCAATCAGGAGGCAACAAATTATTACATAATAAAGAATCAACTCCAGGGCTCCATAACCCCGGACAAGAATAATCTATTCAAGATTCAATTCGCTTTTGTGGTCAGCAAAAAAAACCCTGAACTTTTGCAATATATGAATTCACGTATTACCTTCCTGCAAGAAAACGAAGTCTATGAACAGGTCTACCGCAAATATTTCTTCCGCAGTTCTCCCTATTACGATGAAGTAATACGCGACCGACTGGTATGGGGCGCGGTCATAGCATTTGTGGTCGGTGCTTTGGTCTTGGTACTATTACAGGTTTACATCAGAATGCTGCGTAAGCGGCTGGATAAGTCCACCCTTGATCTGCGTTCAAGAAACAAGCTTCTATCAGTTACCCTGGGTAGTATAGGGGAAGCTGTCATCTCTCTGGACACGCAGTTGAATATTACATATATGAACAATGTTGCCGAAACACTGACCGGTATTGAATCAGAAGATGTCTTAGGCAGGCCCATTTCCAACATCGGCAGCTTCTTAAAAGGTGAAGAGAGATTGGAGACTGCCGATGCCGCTGATGTAGAACACTTGGTTATGCTGTTGAATGGTGATTTTACATTTATAACCCTGGATGATGAACGTTACTCGGTGATCAGTTCGGCGTCTTTATTGAAAGATGTCAATGCCCAAGATATAGGTATAGTAATGGTGATCCGGAATGTTACCAATCGCAAAGCATATGAAGAGGCATTGCGTGAGAGCGAGGAGACTCACAGACAAATATTTGATAATGCTCCGCTGGGGATATTGTACTTTGACCGCAATGGCCGTATTACAGTGTGTAATGATGTGTTCATAAGGATCATAGGTTCGACCCGGGAGTCATTGGTTGGACTGAATATGCTGGACCTGCCTGACAAGGGGATCAGACATGCAGTCAGCCTGGCTTTGACAGGTCAGCTTGGTCATTATGAAGACCTTTACGAATCGATCACAGCGGCTAAAGCAACTCCTGTAAGAATAATATTTGCTCCGATAAAATCAGCCAGTGGAAATGTCATCGCCGGGGTGGGGATAGTTGAAGATATCACAGAACGCAAGCTGGCGCTGGAAAAGCTTAGTGAATCTGAAGAAAAATATCGCGCCATTTTCGCTCATGCACCAGTTGGCATCTATCATTTTGACCAATCAGGTATAGTAACCGCGCTCAATGATAGAGTACTGCAAATCGTAGGCGTCGAGAGATCACAGATGTTAGGCATGAATCTGTTTGATATAAACGATAAACAGATGATGCCAGCCATAGAAAAGGCGCTTAACGGAACCGGCAGCACGGTTGAAGGCATCTATAATTCCCCGTATACAGGCAAAATCACGATAGTCAGAGTGTTTGTAGCCCCCATATTTTCCGAAAAGGGCAGGGTGATCGGGGGTACATGCATAATCGAGGATATAACTGAGCGGCGTCAGGCCATGGAAAGACTTCGTGAATCTGAGGAGAAATACCGGGCTATTTTCGAGAACGTTCCCATTGGCATATTCCATTTCGATAAATCGGGGACGATAACCGCAGCT
Organism: Acidobacteriota bacterium; assembly: GCA_050259595.1. Classification (GTDB taxonomy): domain Bacteria; phylum Bacillota; class Syntrophomonadia; order Syntrophomonadales; family DTU052; genus JBLNAX01. The sequence continues at coordinate 9,112 of JBLNAX010000111.1, forward strand.
AATGAGAAGTTTGCTGATATTTTGGGATCCTCGTTAGATGATTTAGTAGGACTTCGTTTGCCCGAGCTGCCGGACGACCGAATCGCCCAGGCCCTTAATCTGGCGCTGGAAGGTAAATCATCCTTGGTAGAGGGAGATTATGAAACAGCTCTTTCTTCCATCCTAATAAGTTTCCGTGCTTTTGTAGCACCCATCATCGATGAGCAAGATCAGATAATCGGTGGTGTAGCCATAATCGATGATATGAGCGAAAGGGTGCGTATGGAAGCCGCACTCAGGGAATCTGAGGAGAAATACCGGACGATTTTTGATAATTCCGGTAGTGCCATGCAGATAATCGATGATGATACTACAATAATACTGGCTAATACTGAATACGAGAAGCTATCGGGATACAGCCGAGAAGAAATTGAAGGTAAGATGAAATGGACCCAGTTTGTCAGCCAGAATGACCTGGAGCGAATGAGGAATTATCACATGCTGCGCCGCCGCGATGAAACCCTGGCTCCTGTGAGATATGAATTTGTGTTTATCGACAGATACGGCATAATGCGCGATGCCATGGTGGCTGTGGCTATGATACCGGGTACGAAGCTCAGTGTGGCGGCGGTGATGGATATTACTGAGCGCAAGTATGCTGAGAAACAGGTAATGAAGCTGAATTTGGAGCTTGAGGAGCGGGTCCGCGAGCGCACCGCCCAGTTGGAAGCGGCAAATCGTGAGTTGGAAGCCTTCAGCTATTCGGTATCGCACGATCTGCGGGCACCTCTTAGAAGTATTGACGGCTTCAGTCAGGTTTTACTCGAAGAATACTCTGACAAGGTCGACGAGGTGGGGGTCGATTATGTACAAAGGGTCAGGTCAGCCAGCCAGCGCATGGCTCAATTGATAGATGACCTCCTGAAACTGTCACGTATTACCCGGGCTGAAATGTATACAGAAGACGTCAAATTGAGTAAGATGGGCTGGAGCATCATGAGCGAACTAAAAAACAACGAACCGGAGCGGTTTGTGGAGTTCATCGTCCAGCCTAATATGAAAGCAACTGGCGATACTCAATTGCTGAGAGTGGCGCTGGAGAATTTACTAGAGAATGCATGGAAATACACGAGCAAGCGACAGGACGCCCAAATCGAGTTTGGTTCTAGGGAAGAGGATGGGCGCGAGGTATTTTTCATAAAAGACAATGGCGTGGGATTTGATGAGACTTACGCCGATAAACTGTTTGGAGCCTTCCAACGTCTCCATACCCGGGACGAATTTCCGGGAACGGGCATTGGATTGGCTACTGTGCAGAGAGTAATAAACAGGCATGGAGGCCAGGTCTGGGCAGAAGGAACAGTCGGGGTAGGAGCAACCTTCTACTTTACATTGCAGGAAGCAAAGGAGGAAGAAGATGGGCGAGAAAATAATACTACTAGTGGAAGATGATCCTGATGATGAGATGCTTACGTTAAGAGCACTAAAGAATGCTAAGATCGTCAATCGGGTATTTGTAGTACGCGATGGTGTAGAGGCTCTTGACTATTTATTTGCCCGCAATCAATTTAGTGATCGTGACCCTCGTGACCTGCCGCAGGTGGTACTGCTGGATCTGAAACTGCCCAAGGTCGATGGGCTGCAGGTTCTGGAAAAGATTCGTGAGAATGAAATGATGAAGTTTTTACCGGTGGTGATCCTAACCTCATCTAAAGAGGAACAGGACATAGTGGCCAGCTATAACTTGAGGGCCAACAGTTACGTGCGCAAACCAGTTGATTTTCATCAATTTGCATCGGCGGTATCCCAGCTGGGGTTATACTGGCTTTTGATCAATGAAGCACCGCCTGTGAGGAGTGTGGAATAATGCCCAGACCGCTAAGAGTCTTACTGGTAGAGGATGATGAGGATGATGCCCTGCTGGTTATCAGGGAACTAAAACGTGGTGATTTTGATCCATCCTGGCAGCGAGTAGATAATCATCAAGCTATGGAAGAAGCGCTGAAGAATGGTGCCTGGGAACTAATCATATGTGACTATAACATGCCTAATTTCAGTGCTTTTGAGGCTTTGAAGGTCCTGCGCGAAAGCGGCTATGACGTGCCATTTATTGTGGCTTCAGGCCATCTTGGGGAAGATATTGCCGTATCTACAATGAAAGCCGGTGCTCAGGATTTTATTGTCAAGAACAACTTGAAAAGGCTTATTCCGGCCGCGGAGCGAGAGCTTAAAGAAGTGGAAGAGCGACGAGCCCGCAAACGTGCGGAACTGGCTCTTCGAGAAAGTGAGGCTAAATATCGTCACTTTTTCGAAAGTTCCAAGGAAATGATCTACATAGCCAGGCCGGAGGGCCAGTTTATTGACGTAAACCCTGCGTTAGTAGAGAATTCGGGTTATAGTCGGGAAGAACTACTGAACATGAAGGTTGCCGATTTGTATGATACTTCAGGCATCATAGAATTACTTGACTTGTTCAAACGACAAGGATTTGTTAAAGATTTTCTGAGTATGATGCGCCAGAAAAACGGAAGTTATCGCACTACTTTGGTCAATCTCGTGGCCCGCTGTAATGAGATGAATAAGATCATTGAATATCATGGAACTATTCATGATATAACCGAGCGTAAACGTGCCGAAGAGGATCTGAAACGCAGCCTGGAGCAGCTGCAGAGGAGTATGGAAGCGGTCATTCATGCGATGGCGTCCACCATCGAGCGCCGGGACCCATACACGGCCGGACATCAGGAACGGGTAGCCCGCTTAGCGAGTGCTATTGCCAGTGCGATGGGACTGCCCGCCGAACAGGTAAACGGCTTAAAAATGGCTGCAGCGATCCATGATATTGGCAAGATTTACGTTCCTGCTGAAATACTGAGCAGACCGGGACGTATTACAGAACTAGAGTTTAGTCTCATCAAGACCCACCCCACGGTCGGTTTTGAGATATTGAGAAAAATCGATTTCCCCTGGCCGATCGCCAAAATAGTCCTCCAGCATCATGAAAGGCTGGATGGTTCGGGATATCCAGCTGGCTTGAGGAAAGAGGAAATACTCCTGGAATCCAAGATCCTGGCGGTAGCAGATGTAATGGAAGCCATGGTCTCACATCGTCCATATCGCCCGGCTCTGCCTGAAGAAGAAGCGGTGAAAGAAATAATGACCAATAAAAACCGCCTATATGACCCGGTGGTTGTTGATTGCTGCCTGAGTTTGTGGAATGACAAGCATTTGGATTTGTGGGAAAAGAAATAAAACCTATTTGACCAAATAGTGTGAAAGACTGGTTTCTGTAAAGGTTGGCAGGCTTCTGATATTCCTTTACAAGGACCAGCCTTTTTGTCATAATAACATCAAGTGTTTAGGGATTGGGGCTGTAGTAATGAATAATAAACCAAATATTGAACTTCCAGACGGATATGTAGATTTCTACAAACAGGTAGAGACATGGCAAAATGAAGTGTTTTTTAGGCTGAAAAAAGGCCATAATCCAGAAAACATAAGTGCCATACAGTTGCTGAACGAGCACAACCAACCGATTCTAAGTGTTATGAGTATGGAAATCGATGCTGACCTTTACAAAGGGGCATTTTTGGAATTTGCTCGATTGGTCAAAAACGAACGAGGGCAGGCCGGGGAGAAGATCGACCGCATCATAGCTGATCTTGATAATGTTGATTTTACGGATCTGGCGCAGAAAATCATAAATAACGAAACTGATCACTTTGCTAAATTAGCCGAACAGGCAGAATTATCAACAGATCTGGTCTGGTTTATGCTTGATCACTCGTTGAGGCCGTTCTTGCGGCATTTTGCCCTGCCATATCAGGAGTCATTGAAAGGTGATGACTTGGTTTGGGCCCATGGGGTTTGCCCAATTTGCGGCAGTCAAGCGCACTATTCGCGGATCCGGGCTGAAGATGGCCGGCGCTTCTTATTCTGTGAGCACTGCTTCACTGAATGGGAACACATGTATCTAAGCTGCATCTATTGCGGCAACACGGAGCCAAAAACGGTTAGATATTTTGTTATAGAAGGTGACGATGCCAATCAGGTATTCGTGTGTGATAAGTGCCGGGGATATTTGAAGACATTCGACGAGCGCAAGGGCAGTTCAAAAGTGGACATGTTTATTGCCGGGATCGAGACTGTACACCTGGACTTAATAGCTGAAGAAGAAGGCTACTCAAATAAAGTCAGTATTGAGCGGGATTTCAACTAGAGGAGGAGTAATTATGTTTGGATTTTTCCAAAACCTAGGGCCTATGGAGCTGGTCATAATCTTAGTGATCGTGCTTGTGATTTTCGGTGCCGGCAAGCTTCCGTCAGTCGGTAAAGCTATCGGTCAATCCATAAATGAGTTCCGCAGAGCCCGCAGTGATAGCGAGATCGCTGACGGCAAGGGTAATGAAGAAAAGAAGAGCTAGTGAGTCATAGGGACGGTTCTCTGCCTCACTATGGTCCATTATAAAGGATGTTCGGAATGTTTTCAGTTTTCTTGAACCTTGAGTCTCGAAATACCCTTGTTATAGGCGGTGGAACGGTAGCTTCACGGAAGGTCAACAATCTCTTAGAATGCGGAGCTGTTGTGCGTATAGTCAGCCCGTATCCCTGTGAAGAGATCAAAGCTTTGCATAAGGCCGGTAAGATCACACTGGAAGAACGGAATTTCGAGGACAGTGACATTGAAGGTTGCTGGCTGGTTTTTGCTGCAACCAATGATGAGCACGTAAACCGGCATATTTATGAATTGTGCCAAAAGAGCCGTATTCTGGTCAATGTAGTTGATGATCCGGATAACTGCAATTTTATCGTACCTTCCAACCTGCGCCGTGGATCGCTGACGGTGTCGGTATCGACGGAGGGTAAAAGTCCGCTTCTGGCGCGCAAACTGCGCTTGATGCTGGAGGATGTCATAGGCCCTGAATATGAGGATTATGTTGATTTGCTGGGGGAAGCCCGGCAGGAAGTCAAAGATCGATTTGCCGAGGAACAGGTGCGGCGTAAAATATTTGAAGCTATTCTAGACTTGGATGTTTTGCCATTGGTAAAAATCGGTAAGAAGCAAGAAGCGAAGGAGCGAATACTGCAGTGTATATACTCCTGGGTGGAATGAGCCATAAAACAGCCCCGGTTGAGCTGCGTGAGAAAATGGCCTTCAGCGGCAGCGGACTGCAGGAAGCATACCTGGAATTGACCGGTAAGCCTTCATTGGAAGGGGTGGTCATCCTTTCCACATGCAACCGCACTGAGATCTATGCCACCACCCGTGACATTGAACGTGGGGCGCATGAACTGAATGAGTATATTGCGGAACGGTTGCAGCTCAGTTCTCAGGACATGGGGACTGCGGTCTATTCGCCAACCTGCTATGATGCGATATCACATCTCTTCCGAGTGGCATCTGGCCTTGATTCGATGGTGTTGGGAGAGACCCAGATCCTGGGACAGGTCAAGGATGCTTATTTATCTGCCATACAAAACGATGCTTCTGACAGCATCCTGAATACTCTATTCCAGAAAGCCCTTTATGTGGGCAAGAAGGTGCGGACCGATACAGGCTTGGACCGCCATGCTATGTCGATCAGCTATGCGGCAGTGGAAATGGCGAAAAAGGTTTTCGGAGACCTGAATAGCCGTACGGTGATGATCATCGGAGCTGGCAAGATGAGTGAACTGACTGTGAAATACCTGGTAGCCAGCGGGGTCAGCACGGTTTTTGTATCTAATCGCTCTTATGAAAGGGCTTGTGGATTAGCGGATAAGGTCGAAGGTCAGGCCATCATGTTTGATGACCTTTTCGATTATTTGATGCGTACTGATATCATTATTAGCTGCACGGCAGCCAGCCATTATGTGTTACATAAAGAGACCGTCCTGCCGCACGTTATGGGGCGGGAAACACCTTTACTATTGATAGATATTGCGGTGCCGCGGGATATCGATCCCGAAATCGGAAGTATTCCCGGTATGCATTTGTATGATATAGATGATCTGGAAAATGTTATAGAAGTAAATGTAAGTGAGCGCAAGAAAGCCGCATTTAAGGCTGAAAAGATCATAGCTGAAGAGCTGCTCGAGTTCAATGATTGGATGTCTACACTGTTTGTTATACCTGTCGTTAAAGCGCTTAAACAGCGTGGTGAGGATATCAAAGAAGCAGAACTGGAGCGCGCTATGAATCGCCTGGGAGCTGTTTCTGCCCGCGAGGAAAAGATCATTCGCTCCCTGGCCTCATCGATCGTGAACCAGATGATGCATTTCCCAGTAGTCAACCTGAAGGAAATGGCAGTTACCAACCAGGGACATTTATACGCCGAGCTGACTAAGAAATTATTCGAACTGCAAATTGAAGTCGAGGAGAATCAAGCCTATGCCGTTAGTGAAGGTCGGGTCCAGGGGAAGTAAACTAGCCCTCTGGCAGACCGATTTCGTTCTGCAGAAGCTCAAGGAAGCAGAACCCGACGTCGACTTTGAAAAAGTTATCATAAAAACAAAAGGCGATAAACTGCTGGATGTGGCCCTGTCCAAGATTGGTGATAAGGGCCTTTTTACGAAAGAAATCGAAAACGAGCTGTTAGCCGGTAATATTGATCTGGCTGTACACAGCATGAAGGATCTGCCGACATTCGTACCGTTGGGACTGACCATTGGTGCGGTGCTGGCCCGTGAAAACCCAGTCGATGTTCTGCTTGCGAAGCAGGGTCTAACCTTAAAAGAATTGCCAAGTGGGGCTCGCGTAGGAACCTCCAGCTTACGGCGTCGGGCTCAACTGCTAATGGTGCGAAAAGATCTGGATATAGTCGACCTGCGCGGTAATATCGATACCCGGGTCGGAAAGCTGGAACAAGGGGAACTGGATGCCATCATTGTGGCTCGGGCAGGCATCGTCAGACTGGGCTACCAGGGTATGATCACAGAGGAGCTGGACTTCCTGCCCGCCGTAGGACAGGGAGCTATAGGAATAGAGTGCCGGGATGGTGATTCCCGAATCCTAGGTCTGCTGGCCAGGATAAATGATAAAACTACCCAACTGACAGTGGAGGCTGAAAGGTCTTTCTTAAGCGCGTTGGAAGGCGGATGCCAGATACCGATCGGCGCTTTGGCCAAAATTGAAGGTGGGGAGATCATCCTCGAAGGGTTAGTGAGCGGACTGGAAGGCAATCTTTCACTGCGGGATACAGCTAAAGGACCAATCGATAAGGCGTATGAATTAGGCAAAGAACTGGCCCGGCTGATGCTGGACCAGGGAGCCGACAAGATATTGAGCGAGATCAGAAGCCAGGAGAACGGATAGATGGGAAATAAGGGTAAGGTTTATCTGGTCGGTGCGGGCCCTGGAGATCCGGGCTTAGCCACCGTTAGAGCCAGGGAACTGGTTGAAAAGGCTGATGTACTGGTATATGACCGGCTGGTAAGCGAGCGTATAGTCCGCTGGGCACCGGCTGATTGTGAGATAATCTATGTTGGCAAAGAGTCTAGCCGTCATACTGTGCCCCAGGATGGGATCAACCAGGTTCTAGTCGATAAAGCTCTGGAGGGCAAGATGGTGGTACGCCTTAAAGGCGGCGATCCCTTTGTGTTCGGTAGGGGCGGCGAAGAAGCTCTGGTGCTGAGGGAGCAGGGGATCGATTTTGAGATCGTCCCGGGGGTCACTTCGGCCATAGCTGCACCGGCATATGCTGGGATCCCGGTCACTCATCGCGATTTTACATCTACACTGGCGATCATAACTGGCCATGAAAAGCCGGACAAAGAAGATAGCTCGATCCAATGGGACAAGATCTCTACCGGTGCCGGAACTCTGGTGTTTTTGATGGGCATCGAGAATCTTCCCAATATAGTGGAGAATCTTACTAAAAACGGGCGAGCACAGGATACCCCAGTAGCCTTGGTGAGATGGGGCACTACCACCAGGCAGCAGGTGCTGAAGGGTACACTGGCAACTATAGTCGATCAGGTGAAATCTTCAGGCTTTAAACCACCGGCAGTCATTGTTGTCGGTGAAGTTGTTAACCTTCGTGATGACCTGGCTTGGTTTGACAATCGTCCGCTTTTCGGCAAGAGGGTCGTGGTTACCAGAGCCAGAAAACAGGCTAGTCAACTGGTTGCCCGGCTGGAAGAACTAGGAGCCGAGGTGATAGAATTTCCGACCATAGCTATAAAACGCCTGGATGATCCGGTGTTGGAGCATGCCATCAAGTGGATACATGAATACTCGTGGATCATCTTTACCAGTGCTAATGGAGTGGAAGAGTTTTTTGATCGAGTGTGGGAATTAGGTTTTGATGTGCGGGATATCAAAGGGCCAGCGGTCTGTGCTATCGGACCGGCTACCGCACGAGAACTTGAGAAGAGGGGTATCAGGGTCGCTATAGTACCGCCAGAATACCGGGCGGAGGCGGTCGCTGAAGCTCTGAAAGATAAAGTTGATTCCGGAGATAAGGTGCTGATACCCAGAGCCCGCGGAGCCCGCGAGATCCTGCCGGAAACCCTCCGAGAATGGGGCGTTGAGGTGGATGAGATCGAGATCTATGAAGCGGTGACCGAGGATAATATCGGTGAGGAAGAACGTGCTTCACTGCAAAACAGTGAGGTCGATGTCATTACCTTTACCAGCAGTTCTACAGTGACTAATTTTCTTCAAGTCCTGGGTTCAGGCATAGTAGACACGCTAAAGGGCAAGGTGAGAATTGCCTGTATTGGCCCAATAACTGCAGATACAGCGCGTCAGTCCGGCTTTGCTGTGGACCTGGTGGCTGCTGATTATACAATTGATGGACTGATCGATGCTTTATTGGAACTGTATTCTAATAAATAATAGCCATATTTATCACGATGGGAGTGAGGAGTGAAAAAGGCATGAGTAAGAATGAGGGAATATTTATCAGTGTAATTACTTTAGCTTTGATTATATTGGGGTTTTATGCTGTTTGGATAATCAACTGGTGGGCTGCAGTAATAAGCATTGTAATGGCAGGTTTGATGTGGTATGGATGGCATCAGGTCCGAGTATGCAGCCACTGTAATCAGGAATGTCCTTACCGTACGAAGAGACAGCCCAAACCTGGATCTCAGGTTGGATTTACAAAGAACGAAGCAATTGTATTCATACTGGTATTCGGAATCATTGTCATAGCCTACATATCAGCAGTTTTCAAGTTGAATTTCTTCGCTGGTGCCATATTATTAGTTTTACTTGGCTACGCGGGGGTTATATACAGGCGAAAAGTATGCCCAAGCTGTACGATACCATGTCCAGTGAACCCTAACGGGATACGCTAAATAAGTACTAAAGTTTTTCTAGGGAGAGGATTTATTTTGATTGGATGCACTAAACTTCTTTGTGGAACGGCTACCGTTTCGGATGTTATAAAACATCAGGCGGCTGGTGAGGTTCCGGCCCGGCTGCTGCAGTTCAGCGATAGTAACCGTCCCCTGGTGGTCTGGAATACGACCAATCGCTGCAATCTACTCTGCCAGCACTGTTATATCGAAGCCACTGATCGAGCGGCTGACGACGAACTGACCAACGCAGAAGCCAGGGTCTTTATTGACGATTTGGCTCAGATGCAGGTGCCAGTACTTCTTTTCTCAGGGGGAGAACCGTTCCTGCGCAAGGATCTGTTTGAACTGGGCGCGATTGCTGCTGACAAAGGATTGAGACCGGTCATATCTTCCAATGGGACCCTTATCGATCTAGAAACAGCTAAGAAAGTCAAGGATGCCGGATTCCAATATGTAGGTATCAGCGTGGACGGACTCCCTGAAACTCATGACAAATTCCGCTGTAAGCAGGGGGCGTTTGACGCCGCACTGGCAGGGATAAGGGCCTGCATGCAGGCTGGAGTGAAGACCGGTATCAGATTTACCGTAAACAAACAGAACCAGGCTGATCTGCCCGGATTGATCGACATAATCGAAAAAGAAGGCATTCCTCGTTTCTGCATGTATCACCTGGTTTATGCAGGACGCGGCAAAGAGATGATGGAACTGGATACCGACCGCAATGAAAAACGGGATATTCTGGACTTAATCATTGAGAAAACCATAGATCTTAATCGCCGTGGGGTTGAGGTGGAGATATTAACCACCGATAATCATGCCGATGGGATCTATCTGTATAACCAAATCAATAAGATGGAACCGGGACGGGCAGAGGAAGTCGTCAAACTTCTGGAGATGCACGGCGGTTGTTCGGCAGGGACCAAGTTTGCCAATGTCGACCCACGCGGTAATGTGCACCCATGTCAGTTCTGGCAGGACTACAGCCTGGGCAATGTCCGTGAGAAGCCATTCAGCGAGATATGGACCGGTGATGACCCGCTGCTGGTGCAATTGCGGGAAAAAGCCAAGTACCTTAAAGGCCGTTGTGGAGATTGCCGCTTTAATGCCTTATGTGGTGGCTGCCGTATCAGGGCTCGAGAGGCCCACGGTGATCTGTGGCAGGAGGACCCTGCCTGTTATTTGACCGATGATGAGCTCCGCAGGGAGGAATAGTAATGAGATACCCTCAACTAAGAATGAGACGCATGCGCGTAAACGAAAAGATGCGGCAGATGGTACGGGAAACTACGGTAACACCGCAGGACCTGATATATCCGTTATTCATTGTTGAGGGCCAGGGCATCGCGGAGCCGATCGGCTCGATGCCGGGTGTGGAGCGTTATTCCGTCGATAGACTTGCTCCGGTCGTCAAAGAAATTGAGAGCATGGGCATCTCCGGGGTGCTGTTGTTTGGCATTCCGGGGCATAAGGATGCTGACGGGACATCGGCGATTGACGACAATGGTATAGTTCAGAAGGCTGTTAAGGCCATCAAAGATACCGTGCCTGAGCTGTTGGTAGTTACCGATGTCTGCTTATGCGAATACATGGACCACGGACACTGTGGAATATTGCTGGAAGATGGCCGGGTGGATAATGATCCCACTCTGGATGTGCTCGCTGAACAGGCTTTATCACATGCTAGAGCCGGAGCAGACATCGTGGCTCCTTCGGATATGATGGACGGGCGTGTGGGTTATATTCGAGAAGCATTGGACGAAGACGGTTTTGAGGATATTGCGATCATGTCTTATGCGGCTAAGTATGCTTCGGCATTCTATGGGCCGTTTCGTGAGGCTGCTGAATCATCACCGCAGTGTGGGGATCGCAAGGCATACCAGATGGACCCATCCAACATCAGGGAAGCTCTGCGCGAGGTCGAATTAGATATCAAGGAAGGCGCAGATATAGTCATGGTAAAACCAGCTCTGGCATATCTTGATGTTATTCGGGCTGTAAGAGATAACTTCAATTATCCGTTAGCCGCTTACAATGTGAGCGGAGAGTATTCGATGGTCAAAGCTGCCGCTGAGCGCGGCTGGATAGATGAGGACCGGGTCATGCAGGAAGTTCTGACTTCCATCAAGCGGGCTGGTGCCGATATAATCATTACTTACTTTGCGCGGGATTTCGCGAAGAAGCTGTAGTGTGACAAGGGGACGGTTCCTCTGACACTGTTTTGGTCAGGAATGTCATCGGCAAGAGGAGAGTATCATGCTTATTTCGTGGAACACCACCAATTATTGCAATATGTTCTGTGACCACTGCTACCGTGATGCGGGGGATCGTCTGCCCGAGGAGCTTAACACCGAGCAGGGTTTTACACTGATCGATCAGATCAAAGAAGCCGGGTTCCGGCTTATGATATTCAGCGGCGGGGAGCCCCTGACCAGGCCCGATATTTTCGAACTATGTGCCCATGCCTCTTCGATAGGCCTGCGCACAGTCATGGGGACAAATGGGACACTCATCACTTCGGAAGTGGCCCGCAAGCTCAAAGAAAGCGGTGTCTCAGCCTGTGCCGTCAGCCTGGATAGTCTTTATAAGGATCAAAATGATGATTTTCGCAAGCTTGAGGGTGCCTATGATATGGCCCTGCAGGGCATGCATAACCTTAAGGATGTCGGTATTGCCGTTCAATTGAATACTACCGTGATGGACTGGAATGCACCGCAGTTGGATGGCCTGACAGACCTGGCAGTTGATTTGGGTGCCATCGGGCATCATGTATTGTTCCTGGTTCCGACCGGCAGGGCCATCGATATTGAGAAGGAAGCCTTACGGGTCAGGGAATACGAGCGAACACTCAACCAGCTTATGGACAAATCAAAAAATGTCAGTATCGAGCTTAAACCGACATGTGCCCCGCAATTTATGAGAATAGCTGACCGAAAAGGGATCAAAACCAAGTACAGCAGGGGGTGCTTGGCTGGTATTTCATATTGTATAATCAGTCCTAAAGGTGATGTTCAGCCCTGTGCGTATCTGAATATGCCGCTGGGCAATGTCAAAGAGAATTCGTTTGTTGACATATGGCATAGTAATCCGGTCTTCCAGAAACTGCGGACCTTCGAATACGGTGGAAAATGTGGCGAATGTGACTACGCTGGAACCTGCGGAGGCTGCCGGGCTCGTGCCTATTATTACAGTGATGGTGATTATATGGCGCAGGATGATTGGTGTCTGTACCAGCCCCAAGGGAAAGAGTAATGGACAGGATAGATGCCGATATACTCAATATGATCCAGAATGAATTCCCGCTGAGTGAACGGCCTTATGCCGATATTGCGAATCGGGTGGGCGTTAGTGAGGAAGAGTGCCTGGCCAGGGTGGCTCGGATGAAAGAAGTAGGCTTGATCAGACGTCTGGGGGGGATATTTGATTCGCCGAGCATGGGCATGAAGTCCACACTCTGCGCGATGATGGTGCCTAACGAAGCTCTGGACAGAACGGCTGAGGTTATTAACAGTTTTAAAGAAGTAACTCATAATTATCAGCGTGATCACCGATATAATATTTGGTTCACTGTGACTGCTGAATCTGAGACAAGACGCTCGGATATCTTACGGTCAATTACGGAACAGAGCGGTTTGGATGTGTTTTCCATGCCGGTTATTAAAGCTTATAAGATTAAGGCGGTTTTCAAAGTTGGGGAACAGGTTTGATGATGACTTGATTCGGGAACTGCAAGGAGATCTGCCGATCACAGCCAAGCCATATGCAGTCTTGGCGAATAGACTTTCCTGCAGTGAGAATCAAATAAGACAGGGTATTACCAGCTTGCATGAAAGAGGCCTGCTAAGAAGGGTTAGCGCGATCCTAAGACACCGTGCGGCAGGATATGACTGCAATGCTATGGTGGCTTGGAAAACCGATGATGCTGATTGCGACCGAGTGGGGCAAATACTGGCTTCCTCAGAATCGGTCAGCCATTGCTACCGGCGGGAGGTGCCAAGTGATTTTCCATATCAGGTGTTCAGTATGATCCATGCCCAAAGTCATGCGGAACTGAAGGATATAATCAAGGACCTGACCGAGAAATCGGGAATCAATGATTATCAGATCCTTGAAAGTGTGAAAGAATTAAAGAAAACCAGTGTCAATTTTCGTTAGGAAGCCTTCATTAGTAACAGAATTTATTTTAATGTGTAGATATCCGTGGAGGGATCAGATTTGAGTATTGATAAATCCAAAGCCTTATTTGGAAGAGCAAGAGCGGTCATACCCGGCGGGGTGAACAGTCCGGTGCGCGCATTTAAGTCGGTTGGACTTGACCCGCGTTTCATTGAGCTGGCAGCGGGATCTAAGCTGTACGATGTTGACGGCAATGAATACATTGACTATGTCGGTTCGTGGGGACCGTTGATTATGGGACATGCTTATCCCGAGGTTGTAGAAGCTATCAAACAGGCTGCTGCCCGTGGAACCAGCTATGGGGCACCACATTCTGCAGAAGTCGAGTTGGCAGAAATGATATGCGGAGCGTTTCCGGGAATGGATAGAGTGCGGCTCGTAAACTCGGGAACTGAGGCGGCCATGAGTGCCGTTCGCGTAGCGCGGGCCTTCACAGGGCGCGACAAGATCATCAAGTTTGCCGGGTGTTATCATGGCCATGCCGATAGCTTTCTAATTCAGGCTGGATCAGGCCTGATGACCGGCGGTGTGCCCACCAGTCCGGGTGTCCCTGCAAGTTTGGCGGGTGATACCATAGTCTGCCAGTACAACAATTATGAATCAGTGCATGAGGTTTTTGAGGCACAGGGCGACAAGATCGCAGCCGTTATTGTAGAACCGATGGCCGGCAACATGGGCTTGGTCCTGCCAGATGTAGAGTTTCTACATGGCCTGCGGGAATTGACCCGCGAGTACGGCAGCCTTTTGATTTTTGATGAAGTTATTACCGGCTTCCGGGTAACTTATGGTGGGGTCCAAACCCTTCTGGGAATCACACCTGATCTGACATGCCTGGGCAAGATCATCGGCGGAGGTTTGCCGGTGGGAGCTTACGGCGGTAAAAAGAGAGTAATGGACATGATCGCCCCGGAAGGACAGGTGTATCAGGCGGGCACTTTATCCGGGAATCCGCTGGCGGTCGCTGCTGGAATTTCGACTCTTAAAGTACTCAGTGAAGGTGATTGGTATGAAGGTCTAGAAGTTAAGACTTATATCCTACATACTAAGATTCGTACCGCACTAGAAGAGATGGGCGCCGATTTTGCATTGAATCGTTTTGGCTCTATGTTCAGTCTCTTCTTTACCGAAGAAGAAGTTCACGATTACGAAAGCGCATTGACGGCGGATACCGAGCTGTACGCTAAATTTTTTGCGGGTATGCTGCAGCGGGGGATCTATCTGCCGCCATCACAGTTTGAGGTTTGTTTTGTTTCATGTGCTCATACGCTCGAAGATATAGAAAGAACTGCCGAAGCTGCACATGAAGTTTTCCTAGAGATGTATTGATCTTATTTGACATCAAAATGGCGACGGGCCAGGGAGGAGGGTCAATGTTGAACGAAGAATTTGACTGGGAATGGTTCATTAAGAAGGTTCAACAGAAAAGTGGGATCGATCTCACCGCTTACAAGCGACCACAGATGGAGCGTCGTATCAACAGCTTCATGCGCTCCAACGGAGCCGCTGATTATTCAGCATTTGTTAAGATGTTGGATCACGATCATGAACTGTACCGAAAATTCATTGAACATTTGACCATCAATGTTTCGGAGTTCTTCCGTAATAAAAACCATTGGGATGTACTGCAGGAAAAGATCATACCTGATCTGCTGAAGGACCGGCAGCGCATCAAGATATGGAGCGCCGGGTGTTCGACTGGTGAGGAACCGTATAGCTTGGCCATAATGATGAAAGAGAATTTTCCTAACAAATTTGACCCGATCTGGGCTACGGACATTGACTTAGAAGTTCTGCAAAAAGCTCAGATGGGGCTGTACAATTCCAAATCGGTAGCGGCAACTCCTCCCCAATTAGTAAAGAAACATTTTATTGAGGAAGGCAATTTCATACGAATAAGAGATGATATAAAAAGCCTGGTCAAGTTCCAGCGCCATGATTTATTGAAGGACGCATTTCCTACAGATTTTGATCTCATACTGTGCCGTAATGTGGTCATATACTTTACAGAAGAGACCAAGGACAAACTTTATCGAAAATTTGTAGGTGCGCTCAGGCAGAACGGGGTTATGTTCATTGGCAGCACGGAACAGATATTCCAGGGCCGGGAACTGGGACTTAAGTCAGTAGCTACGTTTTTCTATCAGAAAATTTAGACTTTGGCGGTTGGATAAAATGCCTTAAAATAGGCCTTTTCATAAGTCTAAAACCTGTTCGGCGGGTCATCATAAAAAATAAGAAAACCTTGAAATCAAAAGAGGAAAATGGGCGGTTCTATAGAAAATTACTAGTTGGGTCTTTTCGTGTAGTTTAACAAAACTGCAAACGATTGTTCGTGGAAATCCAAGATTTCCTGTGTACAAAGTAGGAAATTGCCTTCGGGCAAAGATATAAAATCTAACGCTGGAGGTGATATATCAACCGTTGGTGAAGGATTAGTTCGGGGGTTAAGTCGTACAAATTTATAACCTTGAAAAGGAGGAAAGGATTTTGAAAATAGCTGTTTGTGTAAAGCAATGTTTTGACACAGAAGCCAAGATTGCCATTAAAGACGGAAAGGTATCCGACGAGGGCATCAATCTCATTATCAACCCTTATGACGAGACAGCCGTAGAAGAAGCACTCAGAATCAAAGAAAAGAGCGGCGGAGAAGTAGTCGTAATTTCTGCTGGCCAGGACCGGGCTGCAGAAGCCATTCGTCAAGCTTTGGCTATGGGTGCCGACCGGGGCGTTCTAATCAAAGCCGACGAAGCTGCTGACGAGTATGCAAGAGCGGTTATACTGGCACAAGTACTGAAGGATCAAGGAGCGGATCTGATCCTGTGCGGACACGTTGCTGCTGACGATGGTTCTTCCCAAGTTCCGACTCGCGTAGCGGAAATTCTGGGAATGCCCCACGCCAACGTTGTTACTTTATTAGAGTTTGCTGGCTCCACTGCAACCTGCACTCGCGAGGTTGACGGTGGTACTGAAATATGTGAGGTTGCTCTTCCTGCGCTGGTAACCTGCCAAGTAAGCATGAACGAACCTCGTTATCCGTCCATGAAAGGTATCATGGCTGCTAAGAAGAAGCCGATCGACAACGTTGCTGGCGCTGCTGTAGAAAGCAAAGTCAAAGTCGTTGAGATCAGCCTGCCTGCTGCTAAGTCTGCTGGCAAGAAGATCGATGGCGAAGCTGATGACACTGGCAAGCAATTGGCTGCTTGGATGAAGAACGATGTAAAGGTCGAGGTTAAGAAGTAAATTACCTGCGATTTTAATAAAGGAGGGTAACCAATGGCAAACGGAATATGGGTTGTTGTAGACCAAAGAGACGGCAAAATCCGTAAAGTTACATTTGAACTGCTTAGCGAAGCTCAGAAATGGGGCGGCGAAGTAAGTGCAGTTTTAATAGGCAAAGGAGTAGAAGGCCTTGCTGCAGAATTAGGCAAATTTGGCGCAGATAAAGTTATCGTTGCTGACGATGATGTATTTGCAAACTATAACACTGGTGCTTATGTTGCACAGATGGCCGCAATGATCAAGGAATTCGATCCTGCAGTCATCGTTTTCGGACATACTTCACTAGGTAAAGACCTGGCATCCAGACTGGCTCAGAAACTGGAAGTCGGAATGGCTACAGACTGTGTCGCTGCAGAGATCAGCGTTGGCAAGGGCGTTTTCACCCGTGCAATCTATGCTGGTAAAGTAATCCAGAAGGTTGCTGTCGAGACTGTACCTGTAATGGCTACTATCCGTGCAGGTGTTTGTGAAGTTAAAGAAAGCGGCAAAGCCGGCGCTGTTGCTAAGGCTGCTACCGCTGCTACATCTGCTGATGTATATCAAACCGTTAAGAGCTTTGTAGCAACCGTTTCTTCCCGTCCGGAGCTGACCGAGGCCGATGTAGTGGTATCTGGTGGCCGCGGCATGAAAGGCCCCGAAGGTATGAAGATCGTTGAGAGTCTTGCTGACCTGCTCGGTGCAGGTGTTGGCGGATCCCGCGCAGCTATCGACTCTGGCTGGTTGGGCCATGAGTATCAAGTGGGCCAAACTGGTAAAGTTGTTAACCCGAACCTGTATGTTGCAGCTGGTATTTCAGGAGCTATCCAGCATCTAGCTGGCATGTCCTCCTCCAAGAACATTGTAGCAATCAACACTGACCCCGAAGCTCCAATCTTCAACGTTGCGGACTTTGGCGTAGTGGGCGACCTGTTCAAAGTTATCCCCGTAGTCGTTGATGAACTGAAGAAGTAGTTCAAGTGTAGGGTGCCGGGCTTAAAGCCCGGTACTCTGCTTGAATTTTAAGGAGGGGAATTCTTTAATGATTTTCGGTTTTGAACCGTTTGAGGTTTATGACGTGCCTACTCGCATCGTAGGAGCTAACGTTCCTTACGAATGGCTTATCTACCTCATCATGTTTATTCCTATCGGGATCTTCCTGTATGGCTTATATGAAAAAGCAAAAGTATGGTTTCTTGCCAATGGTTCAATAGACAGATTTGACCAGCTTGGCACACGCACCTGGTCATTGATTTGGAATGGCATATTCCAAGCCAAAGTCATGAAAAAGGTCGGCCCTGGAATAATGCACGCTTTGCTTTTCTGGGGATTCTTTGTTCTGTTTGTAGCAGCTGGTGTGGATGCTATGCACTACTGGCTGGGTTGGCCGAAAGTAGAAGGCGGACTGTATATCGGTTTCTCGGCATTTGTCGACACATTAGGATTCCTAGCTACTGTCGGTGTAGCCGCATTGATTTACATTCGTTACATCCAAAAACCTGACCGGTTGAATGATACAAAGAGCAGTGATGGTTGGATACTGTTCCTGATTTTTGCGATCCTGGTAACCGGTTTTATTATTGAGGGCGTTAGAATCGCTGCTCAGATCAAGATGGCTACCAGTCTTGATGCCATTCTGTATGAAAAGTCAGCCTCACTGTTTGGCTGGTGGGTAGCTCAGCTGTTTACAGGATTCGGCTTGGATGGATTACTAATGTGGCACCGCATTTTGTGGTGGTTCCATATGGTCATCGCGTTCATGTTCATTGCTTACCTGCCGTTCACCAAGCTGTGGCACATCATGGTCAGCCTGGTCAACTACTTCGTTCGTGACCTCGGCCCTGCCGGCGGCTCCATCAGACCGATCCCCGGTATTGAGGAAGCTGAAACCTTTGGTTGGGAACACATCGAAGATATGACCTGGAAAGATTTCATTGATCTGGACGCCTGCATTCGCTGCGGACGCTGCCAGGAGAACTGCCCGGCTTATCTGACCGGTAAGCATCTAAATCCCAAGGTTACACTCATCCAGCGTCTGAAAGAACATCTTGATGAGAAGGCTCCGTACCTGGAAGCTGGTATTACCAGTGCTTCCTTGGCTGAGTCGGCTATGACTCATGATGTGGAAGAAGCTGAAGTAAAGCCGGTAATGGAGCAGAGCATGCTATATGACGTGGTAACGACTGACGTCATATGGGACTGCACCAACTGCCGTGCATGTATGGAACACTGCCCGATGTTTATCGAACACATTCCGAAGATTGCAGAAATGCGCCGCAACCTCGTTATGTGGCAGGGCGATATGCCGAGTGAAGCTCAAATGACCTTCACCAATATCGAAAGAAACTACAATCCTTGGGGTGTTGGCTGGGCCAACCGCGCTGAGTGGCTGAAGGAAAGAGGTATTCAGGACAAAGTTAAGATTGCTGCTGAAGACCAGAACTTCGACTACCTGCTGTTCGGTGGCTGTGCTATCGCATTCGATGACCGCTATAAGAAAGTCGGCGAATCCGTTGTCAATCTCTTCGCAAAAGCTGGCGTGACCCTGGGTTACCTGGGCACTGAAGAGAAGCACTGCGGCGACTCCGCTCGCAGACTAGGCAACGAATACCTGGCATTCAGCATGATCTCCGAAAACATCGCTGCGTTCCAGCAGTATGGTGTTAAGAAGATCGTTACCACCTGTCCGCACTGCTTCAATGCACTCAAGAACGAGTACCCGCAGTTCGAAGGTGGAGACCAATTCGAAGTTTACCATTACACCGAAGTTCTGGCCCAGTTCATCGCTGAAGGCAAACTGAAGCCGAAGAAATCACTCGGTGCAAAGGTCACCTATCATGATTCCTGTATGCTGGGTCGTCACAACGGCGTTTACCAGGCTCCACGCGACATTATGAAAGCTGCTGGAGCAAGCCTAGTTGAGATGGAACGCAGTAAGGAATTCGGATTCTGCTGCGGCGCTGGCGGCGGACGGATGTGGCTCGAAGAGCATGCAACCGAAGGCTACAAGCGTATCAACGACACCAGAACCGAACAAGCGCTGGCAACTGATCCAGAAATCATCGTCACTAACTGTCCGTTCTGCCTGACCATGCTTGACGACGGCTGCAAAGGCGTTGAGGCAACGGCTAAAGTTCTGGACATTGCTGAAGTATTCACACAAACAATGGAATAAAACAACTGCCAGCAAAATAACATGCCTTATAATGACAGGGACCCTTGTGGTCCCTGTCTAACTCTTTTCCGAAATACTTTGTGTTGCGAATTTCCATTTGGGGGCTATTGGCAATATTGCAAAGTTACTAATTTCACAACAAACAATAAGGAGGGTAAACATGAGAGAAGCTGTTATAGTCAGTGCATGTAGAACACCGCTCGCTAACTTTGGTGGCGCGCTAAAAGACCAGACAGCTCGTCAATTGGGTGCGATAACCATTGCTGAAGCTGTTAAGCGCGCTGGTATCAAGCCGGAGATGGTTGAGGAAGTTATTTTCGGTTGTGTACTCCAAGGAGGACTTGGCCAGAATATTTCCCGCCAATGTTCTCTAGATGCTGGCATTCCGGAAGACGTACCGACATTCACGGTCAATAAAGTCTGTGGATCTGGTTTGAAAACAGTGGAACTGGCAGCACAGGCAATTAGGGCAGGAGATGCAGATATAATCGTAGCAGGTGGTACTGAGAGCATGTCCCAGTCATGGTATGGCTTGGACAAAAGCCGCTGGGGCTATCGGATGGGTGAAGGCAAAGTCGTCGACCTCATGATCAAAGATGGCTTATGGTGTGCTTTTAACAACTATCACATGGGTATCACAGCTGAGAACATTAACGAAAAGTGGGGCAACACCCGCGAAGAACAGGATGCCTTTGCACTTAGAAGCCAGACCCTGGCTACTGCAGCCCAGGCAGCCGGCAAATTCAAAGATGAGATCGTCCCGGTGATCATAAAGACCAAAAAAGGTGAAACTGTGTTTGATTCGGACGAGTACATCAAGACTGATTCCACAGCTGAATCTCTGGCTAAGCTTAACCCAGCATTCAAAAAGGATGGTTCAGTGACCGCTGGCAATGCATCCGGAATCAATGACGCGTCAGCCGCAGTTGTTGTCATGTCAGCTGACAAAGCCAAAGAATTAGGCTTAACACCACTGGCTAAGATCGTCAGCTATGCATCGGCTGGTGTCGATCCTAAGATCATGGGTATGGGCCCCTGGCCAGCATCACTTAAGGCTTTACAGAAAGCTAATCTAACAATCGATGATATGGATCTGATCGAAGCCAACGAAGCCTTTGCCGCTCAGTCACTGGCCGTAGGCAAAGAGCTCAAGTTCAATATGGATAAAGTCAATGTCAATGGCGGTGCTATCGCTATTGGCCATCCCATTGGCGCTTCCGGCTGTCGTATTCTTGTCACTCTGCTCTATGAAATGCAGAGACGGGATGCGAAGAAGGGTCTAGCCACCCTGTGCATCGGCGGTGGTATGGGAACTGCCCTGATTGTGGAGAGATAATATCTAGGGACTTATTTGCATTCGATATCGAGATTAACAAAGGAGGCTCTTCGGAGGAGCCTCCTTTTCCTTTTCGATCGACGCAAAGGATAGTAATTGTAACGTAAACATATTATAAAAAGCAGGATTTTTTACTATTCGGTAGAATCATAAAATGGATGGTTTGCGCGGAATATCTTAGTGATAATCATTGATATCGTAACAGAAGAACCAGAACGGAATAAAATCGGGGGGCATTGAAGTGAGAATAGCAGTATATCCGGGCAGCTTTGATCCTGTCACCAACGGTCATATAGACATTCTTGAACGAGCCAGCAAAATATTTGATCGCATAGTTATTGCGGTCGTCAAACATGTATATAAGAACCCGTTGTTTACTATTGAAGAGCGGGTAGAACTGCTGCACCAGGTCACCCAGCATATTCCGAATATTGAGGTCGATGCATTTAGTGGTCTGCTCGTAGATTACATCAAGGAGAAGCAGGCTTGCGCCATTATCCGGGGACTCCGTACGATAGGTGATTTTGAAGTCGAGTCGCAAATGTCGATGATGAATAAACACCTGTATCCAGATGCCGAGACTCTTTTTATCATGTCAGATGCCAAATGGGTCTTCATCAGCTCTAGCAATGTGAAGGAAGCCGCCCTGGTGGGCGGCTGTATACACGGTCTGGTTCCTCCCCTGGTAGAAGAAACGCTGAAGTCTAAGATAAAGGACCGTGGAGTAAAGGACTAACCTCAGCTTAATTACAAAATCGAATATCTGCGTTATTAAAAAGATCCCGTTCAATCAACGTACCTAAGTACGACTCAATCACGGGATCTTTTCATGCCTTGATCTTCACTCCCGTAATCAACCTGACCGATTTTATGCGAGCGAATACCTGCGTCGCTATAGAGATGTTCCTATCCCACTTTGATCTGCATTCATATCATCAGCTTGATCAGTAAGTTACTGAAGAATGTAAGCACTGATGTTTTGGATTCCGTAATCAAGCGCCGATTGATGCGTCGGGTAAAACAGATCGATTCTATTACCCTTTATTGCACCTCCGATATCAGCCGCTATGGCCAGCCCATAACCTTCCACATATAGCTTAGAACCCAGAGCAATGACAACAGGATCAACTGCTACAATACCGGGTTTAAGCGGCAGACCTATGTAAGAAGGATACCCTGTCCATTGATTGTTGCTCTCATACGAGTCGTCGTAAGCAGTCGCTACCATTGGTATAACATTAGCATAGGACGGGATGTCTTCCAGTGCTGCGTGTCCGGTCAACATGTTGATCAAACGCCATGTTTGGGGACCTACAATGCCGTCTGCCTCCAGCTCATAATCTAACTGCAGTTTTACAACGGCATCATTAGTCTTATCACCAAAAACACCGTCTTCCTCACCTGCACTATATCCACCCCAGTTTAAAGCTTTTTGCACCGCCAAAACATCATCGCCGGTGTCGCCCCAACTCAGGTTCCGATCGACTGTTGGCTCATTTGCCGTTGCCTTGTTTAGTGCCGCTATGGTCTGTGGACCGGCTACACCATCAGCATCCAGGCCATGATCCTTCTGAAATTTTGATACGGCTGAAGATGTTTGGTAACCGAATACTCCATCGATTGACCCCAGATTATAACCAGCACGGGTCAGCATGTCCTGCAGTTGGGCGACATCATCTCCCCGTGAACCCCAGTAAAGGATACGCTGAGGGTCGGCGGCAGATGCATTAGATGTCAAGAAAAGTGTTGCTGCTATAGCAATCGCTAAGATCAGCAGCCACTTTAATTTGTTATTCCTTCCTTTCAGTATTTCCCACACCCTCTCCTGTTAGTCCATTTTCGAACTAACAAATAATCGTTGTTGGGCGGTAGCTGCTTACCAATCTAATTGTAAGCTTTGGAATTAGCAATGCTCAAAGTCCGGTTGATGGCCTGAGCACTAATTCCGATCCCGCTGATTCATATCTGGACAAACAGCTATGCTTACTAGGAGTAATGCTTGAAAGTGGTGATAAATGAGGACAGATGGGGAGTTGTGGAAATATAGGCAAAGCTTTGCTGCATTAATTGGTGTCCATAAACACATATAATGTGTGACTTGAGTCACATATTATCAGACAAAAAAGCATTACAATAGGAGTATGAAAGAGTTATTCATTAAGTACTTGAATGAACAGGAGGTGAGGAGCCATGGTAAAAGCAATTATAATCTCAATCTTATTTATCATTTTTACTGTGGCTCTGATCGTTCTAGCAAACAAAGGTTTTATAAGCTCGAAAAAGGCAGCTCGGAAGACCCTAGATACACACGAATCACTGAAAGTAGAGTCCTTACCGGAAGTCGGTGCTAACCTTATATTTCTTGTGGACGACAATGAATCGATAAAGGATATCGTCATTGAAGAAACACCGATGACAAGATTACCAGAACTGAAGCCCCAGTTCAAGCAAACATCTGGATTTTGTTTCAAAAGCAAGGAAGAGTTCCTGTATACCTTCAGAGTTATGCCTTATGTGCCAAAAGCATAGTAAGCAAAACAGTGATCAGCACCGAGCCTGTCACTGTTTTTGATTTTAGTCTATGCGCTTCATTCCGCTGATACTGCGCTTAGCCAGCTCCTGGTAGAAGTTTGTGCCAATATTGTTGATGTTGAGCATATGCTCGCTGAGTTCTTTTACTACTTTGCCGGGTGAGCCGAGTACCAGGTGCCGGGCAGGAACAATAGTGCCTTCAGTTAAGAGTGATCCTGCGCCGATCAATGCCTCGTCGCCGATCTCACACCGATCAAGCACGATGGACCCTAGGCCTACAGTTACATGATAGCCAAGATTAGGGCTGTGCAGGATGGCCCCATGGCCGATATGACAACGTTCACCCATTTTGCCGAAAAGGCCGGGCTGGATATGAATGACCGTGTTGTCCTGAATATTAGAACCTGCGCCAATGACACAGGGACCGTCATCGGCCCGAATGACTACACCGGCCGCGATATAGCAGCCTGCACCGATCTCTATATCACCTATAAGCACAGCTTCTGGGTGCAAGAAAGCTCCTTCGCCTATTCTAGGCCTTTTTCCTTCGAATTCGTATAATGGCATTATGTTTACCTCCTAAACTATTTATAACTAAATGTTTGGAACCACCAAATAGGTGAGCAAACCTCATTTACTCCATTTTGACAACGCTTTTAAAATCCCTGCGTATATAACTGTAGTATTTTACATTACTACAATTTTGTTTGCTTAAGGTGATGAAAGGTTATAATTAGGGCAATAGTCTTTTAAAGGGGGATTTGGTTTGTCGCAGCAGGATCTGGCTATACGTGCTATGGATAAAGACAGGACAGTTAGAGTGGTGTTGGCTCAAACCACCGATCTGGTGGATGAGGCACGGCGCCGTCACGATACGAGTCCTACTGCAACCGCTGCTTTAGGGCGGGTGCTGACCGCGGGAGTCATGATGGGACTTGAACTCAAGGGCAAGGAGTCGGTTACCATCCGGGTCAACGGAGGCGGGCCGCTGGGTACTATCCTGGCTGTGGCTGACAGTGAGGGATCGGTGCGTGGTTACGTTTCTGATCCAACAGTCGAGCCGCCAGTAAAAGCTCAAGGCAAATCGGATGTGGGTGCTGCTGTGGGTGCCAATGGTCTACTGGAGGTGACCAGAGATATGGGATTAAAAGCCCCATTTGTGGGGACCGTCCCTCTGGTTTCTGGAGAAATAGGCGAGGATATGGCTCATTACTTTACCTATTCTGAGCAGATACCTTCACTGGTTTCGCTGGGGGTGCTGGTGGACCGCGATTATACCGTTGCAGCTGCCGGAGGATTGTTTGTTCAGGCTCTGCCGGGTGCTGATATGGAATTACTTAAGATATTGGAAGACCAAGTGCTGGAAATGGGTACGATCAGTAACAGGATAAAAGATAGTTCCGATTTGGAATCGATAATTAATGAAGTGTTTGGGCAAATAGAGTATGACATTCTCGAGAGCAGGGAAGTCTGCTTCAGCTGTCACTGCAGCCAGGAGAAAGTAGTGTCGATTCTTAGAATGTTAGCGCCCGAGGACATAGAAAAAGCCCTGGAAAGTCAGGGCTTGGTAGAGGTCAACTGCAATTTTTGTAATGAAACGTACAGATTCAACAAAGAAGAAGTAGAAATTCTAAGAAAATAGAAACCCCAAGCTGATGATAACAGCAAATATCTGTGTTGTTTAAGAAATTTCGTCATACGCCGGCGGTTTTGTCTAAAAATAAAAACCCTTGATGAAAATCAAGGGTTTGATAAGTACCTAGACCGCTCTTTGAACTTTTTTCGAACGGAGGCAGCGAGTGCAAACACTAGCTCTCTTGGTCTCTCCGTTAACCGTGATCTTTATTTTTTGGGTGTTAGCTTTCCACGCACGGTTGGTTCTTATATGGGAATGGCTGTACTTCTTTCCGAAAGTAACGCCTTTTCCGCAGATATCACATTTAGCCAAGATTCGTTCCCCCTTTCATTGTCATGACACGCTTAATATTTTAACAAAATAGGTGAAGAAGGGCAATAAGCAGGAATAAAAAAATGTTGCGTTGAATTATATTGAATTGAATAGGAGGAGATATTTATGTATACTCTTGATTCGAATGAACTGGGTAGTATTACCATCAACAAAGAGGCAGTCGAAACTATAGCCGGACTAGCGACGGTGGACTGCTATGGACTGGTGGGAATGGTAGCCCGCAATATCAGCTCCGGTATTTCAAGTATCCTGGGCATCGAATCGATTCGTAAGGGTGTCGAGGTGACTGAGACTCCGGATGGACTCGTTGTTGATGTTTATGTTATCGTAAGTTACGGCACCAAAATCTCCGAAGTCGCACAAATGATCATGCACAAGATCAGGTATATTATGGAGCAGGTGACTGGTATAAAAGTCGCACATGTTAACGTCAACGTCCAGGGCGTGAAGATCGTTAAGGAATAGCGAGGAGGCTTTTTTGGGTGGGTTTTAATTCAATAGACGGACACGACCTGGTTCATATGCTTCAGGCCGGTTGTTCTATGCTGGAGAAGAACAAGGCTGCGGTAGACGCCTTGAATGTGTTTCCAGTGCCTGATGGTGATACCGGGACAAATATGTACTTGACACTAGTGTCAGCCGTCAAAGAAGTCGAGAAAAATGAAGAATCTAACATAGGCATAGTTGGCAAGGCTCTCTCGATGGGCTCCCTGATGGGAGCTCGTGGCAATTCAGGAGTAATACTTTCCCAGGTTTTCCGCGGATTTGCCAAAGAGATAGAGCATAAGGATACAGCTAATGCCAAAATAATCGCAGCAGCACTCCAAATGGGCTCAGATACTGCGTACAAGGCAGTTATGAAGCCGGTAGAGGGCACGATACTTACGGTCGTGCGCGAGGTGGCACGGGTGGCAACAGCCACCGCACGAAGCAATGAAGACATCGCAGCAGTTCTGGTCGAGGCGCTGGAAGCCGGACGGGTGATGCTTGATCGGACACCCAGCATGCTGCCTATTCTTAAGGAATCCGGAGTAGTCGACTCCGGAGGACAGGGTTTCCTTTATCTGTTGGAGGGAATGATCACTGCTCTCACTGGTGAAGCCCAGATAGTAAGAAGACAAGTTGAAACAGTCAGCGAGGTCGAGGCCAAAAGCGATGGCCCGTTGGAGTTCCAATACTGCACAGAGCTATTGATCCGTGGTACAAAAATGAATGTCGATAAGATTCGTACCCAGCTCGACCCGTTGGGTGACAGCATGTTAGTGGTGGGTGAAGAAGAGCTTATAAAAGTACATATTCACTCCAACCATCCGGGAAAAGTATTGGAAATATGCTTGGGCTGGGGTGAGCTGCACGACGTCAAGATTGATAATATGGAAGAAGAAGCCGAGGCCCAACGTGAAAAGCTGGCCGAAATGGCAGTAGCTCCCAAGAAAAAGGTGGGGGTGGTGGCTGTCAGCCAGGGAGAAGGTTGGACCCAGATGCTGAACAGTCTCGGTGTTGACAAGCTGGTATCTGGTGGCCAGACCATGAATCCCAGTACCGAGGACCTGATGAACGCCATTAATGAGGTCAATGCTGAATCAGTGATACTTCTGCCTAATAACAAAAACGTTATTTTGGCTGCTAACCAGGCTCAGGAATTATCGTCTATCCCAGTTCAAGTTGTGGCAACAAACAGCACTATGCAGGCAATTGCGGCATTAGTGGTTTATGACCCGGACATGGATATCCAAGATATGGTGGATGCAATGAATGATGAGATCCGTCGGGTCCGAAGCGGTGAAGTGACTGTTGCTATCCGTGATTCTCAGATAAATGGGCTGCAGATCCAAGAAGGCGACTGCATTGGTTTGATCAGTGATGAAGTAAAGGTCAAGGCCGATACGATCGAAGAGACGGTGATGGCGGTCTTACAGTTAATAGCTGGAGAAGGTGATCTGATATCCTTGTACTATGGCCAGGATGTCAGCCCGGAGCAGGCCGAGGATATGAAGGCTCAAGTAGAATTAGCTTACGGAAGCTTCGATATAGAAGTTCACTACGGTGGACAACCATATTACCCATACCAAATATCGATAGAATAGGCTAACGACAAAAGCGAATCGAGTGACCTTTATGCTTTCGCTGCCGCTTTAGTTACATCGGGATTTAGGAATGTCCCCATCCCAATCTTATCTTCACTAACGTAATTATGCCTGATAAGGTTTTCGATTTGGAGTTGCCGAAAGGCACCTCCTTTGTTTTAGAGGTGAATATGGACAAACTATTCGATCCTATTCGTTATATCAAGGGAGTCGGTCCTCAACGCGAAAAGCAGTTGAACCGAATTGGAATAGCCGATACATATGATCTTCTTTGGCACATTCCGCGTGCATACGTAGACCGCAGTGACACGATGCGAGTGGCTGACTTGAAGGTCGGGGAAGTGGCACTGGTGTTTGGCCGCATCCGTACAGTCATGGAATCGACCACCCGCCGCGGTATGAAAATCACCAAAGCGCTTATCGGCGACACTTCGGGGAATGTTACTGGGGTCTGGTTCAATCAAAAATATGTAAAAAACCTGCTGAAGCCGGGAAGCATGATCTTTGTTCGCGGGAAGGTGGGTTATTCATATGGGAATGCCGAGCTTACCGTGAGTGAATATGAAATACTTGATCCAGAAGAAGAGGGAGATAACCTAAGCATAACCCCGGTTTATCCATCCACCGAAGGAGTCAGCCAGAAGATCTGGCGGCAGATGACTAGAAGTGTCCTGGATAATTACAGTGGATCATACCCGGACGTGGTACCTGCATCGCTATTAGCCAGATTGAAGCTTATGACCCCCAGGGCGGCCTTGAAAGCTATACATTATCCAGCATCCTGGGAGGAGCTTGAAACCGCTCGTAAAAGCTTAGCTTTAGAAGAACTTTATCTGCTCCAATTAGCTGTTCAAAAAGAACGTGCCGCTCTCAATGAACCTGATGTCATCGGAATACGTAATATCGATAAAGACGATCTCGTAGCCGATGTGATTTCGGGCCTGTCGTTTAGCCTGACCGGTGCCCAGAGTCGAGTGTTGAAGCAGATAAACACTGATATGGAACTGGATAAGCCCATGAACCGGTTGGTGCAAGGAGATGTAGGTGCAGGAAAAACCGTTGTCGCAGCTCTGGCCATGGCCAAGGCAGTCAGTGCCGGATACCAGGCGACAATGATGGCACCGACCGAGATTCTGGCAACTCAGCATTACGAAACCCTGCATACACTGTACAACGGCCGTATTACTGTAGTGCTCTTAACAGGAAAAACAACCGCCAAATTGAGAGCCAGCATCCTGGAGGGACTTGCAACCGGTGAAATCGATGTGCTGGTAGGTACGCATGCTCTGATCGAAGACGAGGTGGTGTTCAACAATCTAAGCCTGGCGGTCATCGACGAACAGCATCGGTTTGGGGTGCGGCAGCGATCCATACTAAGCCGTAAGGGGCAATGGCCTGATATTCTGGTCATGAGTGCAACCCCAATTCCACGCACACTGGCCTTGACCATCTACGGTGATTTAGATATCGCGACTATTGATGAGCTGCCTCCGGGCAGAAAACCTATCAAGACATTATTTGTGCGCGAAACAGCGAGAGCTAAAGCATACAGTTTCTTTCTGGATCAGGTAAAACAAGGTCGGCAGGGTTATATAGTATGTCCGCTGGTTGAAGAGTCTGAAAAACAGGATTTGATCAATGCAACTTCCCTGAGTGACCAGCTGCAAAACTCGATATTCAAAGACTATAAGGTAGGTCTGATGCATGGACGCATGAAACCCAGTGAAAAAACTGCGGTCATGGATGCCTTCCGGCAGAATCAGATTCATGTACTGGTCAGCACCACGGTAATCGAGGTGGGTGTTGATGTAGCCAACGCAACGGTCATGGTAGTAGAGGAAGCCGAGCGGTTTGGCCTGTCCCAACTGCACCAGTTGAGAGGCCGGGTAGGGCGCGGTGCCGAACAGTCCTACTGCTGTTTGATAGGTAACCCCAAGACTGACGAGGGTTTTCAGCGTTTAAAAGTCATGGAACGTACCAATGACGGTTTTGAAATTGCTAATGAAGATATGCGCCTGCGTGGGCCAGGCGATCTGTGGGGGCTTAAGCAGCACGGACTTCCGCCTTTCAAGGTGGCTGATTTGTTCAAAGACGCGGAGCTGCTGGAAGTAAGTAAAAAGGAAGCTGAATCCTTCTGGAGCAAAAATACGCGGGTCCATCCTTTGATTGACAAGTTTATTGTCAAGAAAATGGCGAAAGACGATGATATAGTATCGAATTAAGCTCCCCTTATCATTAAATATACTGCGAGACAGCTACGGCTGTCTTTTTTTCATTTTTGTGGTAATTGAGAGGGGAATGACCTCGATTGGTATTCCCATGAGGTGAAAATACTACTAGCATAACACCTTCAGCTCGGGACAAAATATGACTACCAACAACGAAAGGAGGTGAAAATAAAATGGGTACAGGTCAAAAAAGAAACCGCGTACTAGTTCCAGAAGCTTCCCAGGCAATGCATAGTTTCAAATATGAAACAGCTCAGGAACTGGGGGTTGGCAAGGAAATCCAGGGTGATTACTGGGGATATGTTTCGTCTCGTGATTGTGGAGCAGTTGGAGGAAACATGGTGCGTAAGATGATATCATTTGCCGAACAGCAGTTGCAGAGCAACGCATCAGCCGTGACCAACCAGCCTCTCGTCGGGAATACGAATTCGAAAAATTCTGCTGCCAACCAGAGCGGTATGAATATGAACACCTTATAATACAGATGCCAGGAACACAATTATAAAGGAATAATAATTGATATAAATTCGGTAAAAGCGGGCTGAATCCAGTCCGCTTTTACTATTAGTATAAGCATTTTGACAATAAAACAACGGCAAAATATATAACAAAAAGTGACAAAAAATACTAATGATATAAATAGAGGAATTTGTTAGACTTATTGGACAATTGTAAGTTATAATCAAATAAGTAAGAAACATACCAATCGCTTCGCTCAAGCATCTTAGAAAACACAGCCACACAGTCGATGGTTTTGTGCTGCCCATTTTTAAATGAGAGGGGGATCAAACATATGTAACCCGGATAGGAGTTAGTAAAAGAGAGAGAAAGGGGTTTGGGGAACAGAATGATAACAGTTCGGCACATGCCAGCAAAATTACTGGCAGCTTTGGTAATCTGTCTATCCTTATTCATGCTGGTCACACCAGTATGCACCGCGGAATCAATGCAGGAAGCGCCAGCTTCAGAATCAACTATTGAATCAGGTAGTCAACCCATATCGGATCAAAATCCTGCTAGTACTACTGAGGTCGAACCAAGTGAAACCCCTATAGAGCAATCCACACCGAGTAGTGTTGCGCCAGAACCTGCAGCGGGCAGCACGACAGATCAAATCTCACCTGAGGAAGGTGCAAACAAATCCATTGAAGAGCAAGCTGCTGAGAATGATGTAGCTCATTTGTCTGAGCCAAGCGCTGTTGCGCCGGAACCAGCAGATAGTGGTAAGACACCCGAGAAAAAAGAAGGTAAAACCGTTGAGGAACAAACCGATGTTAATACTCCTATGGAACCGACAATAGAGAGTGAACAAGAAAAACCTGTAACCAAAGAAAAAGATATTATTACTGATGTTTCCGACCTACCGCAAAACGTTAAGCCTAATATACCTCGGAGTTCCGTTTCCATTAACAGCCCTAGATTAAAGTCTATGACTGTTCAAGGGCTGATGAGCACCAATGGATTGCTAGGATCGGGCATCATCCAGCATACTCTAAGTCCAGGACAGAGTGCATCTGATTCGATAAGCATCAAGATCCCAATGGCGGTTCAAAAGACTGATGTGTTGTTTGTATTTGATACGACTGCCAGCACCTGGTATACGAACAAAACAGCTGCTCAGGACTGTACCAACGTAATGAACCAGCTGAATCAGATGGGTGATGTGGATTATGGAGTAGCCACTTTTATGGATTACACCAATACATACACCAGTTATGGTTATTCGGCTAAATATGGAGGAGTTTCCGAAGGAGATTACCCATACCGTTTAGATCAACCAATAACCAGCAATGACAGTTTGGTCATAAGCGCCTTTAATAACCTTCCCTGTGGTTCCGGTTGGGACCCCCCGGAAGCGTACACCAGAGCATTGTATGAGTCTTATGCCGATACAGCTGTCAGCTGGCGTCCCGAAGCCAGGAGGATTGTGGTATTGATCGGGGATTCAAACCCACACGATAACAACCTTTACGAAGGTTTCAACAGCACGTTATTCTCACTCGGTGGTGATCCCGGCCGTGACGGAGTGATGTTTACTGCCGATGACCTTGACTGGCAAACAGTATTGCAGGAGATGGCGGCCAATAATACTGTTTTGATCCATTGCCGAACCGCTAATAATTATTTATCCCTGTGGAACTTTTGGACAGCCATGACTGGCGGTGAAACGATCGATGCCAGCGGCGGCAGCGTGGAATCGGCTTTGGCATCAGCCATAACATCTAGAATCGCCCAGAATCAGGTGACTAATCTTCACCTCGTCCCAAGTGATAATGGATCATGGGTAACATTTGATCCTGTTTCCTACCCAGTTGCAGCTCTGGGTACCACGAAACTGTTCACTGCAACCTTTAGTATTCCACCTGGGACAATGCCGGGTACATATAATTTTAATTTAAGTGCAGTTGATGATACCGGCACCAGTTTTGGTGATACACCGGTAGAGATCACTGTGCCTTTAGCGGTACTACCGACTGCCGAAATAAGCTATAGTCCCGAAGTACTGACAAATGGCTCGGTCACAGCAAGTCTCGTCAATGCCAATAAAGCAATAACAGTAACAAACAATGGAGGCTCGACCGTCTACACCTTTACCGAAAATGGATCTTTCACTTTTGAGTTTGTAGACGAGTTAGGCTATACAGGAACGGCCACGGCAACTGTGAACTGGATCGATAAATCAATGCCTACGGCCAGTATTAGCTATAGTCCAAATTCTTTGACGAACACGACTGTGACTGCGTCCTTAGTCGATCCTAGCGAGCCTATCACGATTACCAATAATGGCGGGTCTGATACTTACTCATTTGCCAACAATGGCTCGTTTACCTTTGAATTTAAGGATGCCGCAGGTAATGCCGGCACAGCGACTGCAACCGTGACCTGGATAGATAAGGTAAAGCCCACCGCTGAAATAAGTTACGATAGCACTGCACCAACAAATGGTGATGTAATCGTGACATTGGTGAATCCCAGTGAGCCTATCACTATCATTGGCAACGGAGGATCTAATGTCCATACTTTCACGGAAAACGGGCTATTTACTTTTACATTCAAGGACATGGCAGGTAACACCGGTGACGCTACAGCATATGTAAATTGGATCGATAAGAGCGTTCCTGCTGCTACAATCAGTTACACGCCGGCAACAGCCACCAATGGCTCGGTTGTAGCCAAGATGACTCCCAGTGAGCCAGTAACCATTACCAACAATAGTGGCTCAGACCTTTATACATTTAGTGATAATGGGTCTTTCACATTTGAATTCAAGGATATGGTGGGCAACTCCGGAACTGCGAAAGCGACAGTTTTCTGGATCGACAAAACAGCTCCAGTTGCCGAGGTAAGTTTTGATATAACGAATCCCACTAACGGCAGTGTAACGGCTACTTTGGTCAATCCTAGCAAGCCGATCACTGTAACCAATAATGGTGGTTCGTTAAACCACACATTCGCAGATAATGGTTCATTTGCCTTTGAATTTGTTGATCAGCTAGGTAATACCGGAAGTGCTACTGCTGTTGTGTCATGGATAGACCTGATAGCTCCAACAGTGCAGATCAACTATTATCCGGCAACGGTCACCTCGGGACCGGTCATGGCTTCGATCGAGACTTCCAGTGAGCCAATTATCATAACCAATAACGGTGGAATCTCGAGCTATGTATTTAATAATAATGGCAGCTTTACTTTCGAATTCAAGGATGCTGCTGGAAATACTAGCAAAGCCGCCGCTACTGTGACCTGGATCGATAAAACAAAGCCCACTGCAGAAGTAAACTACAGCGTCACCAAACCAATAAACGGCGATGTGACTGCGACACTGGTAAACCCCAGTGAGCCGATCACGATAACTAACAACGGGGGTTCTGATCGGTACATTTTCAGTGAGAACGGATCCTTCACATTTGAATTTAAGGATGCCGCTGGCAATACGGGCATGGCGATTGCTACTGTGGCTTGGATCGATAAGACGGTTCCCACTGCGGGAGTCAGTTATTATCCGATCGATCCGACCAATGGAAATGTGACTGCCAGCCTGGTCGATCCCAGTGAGCCAATTACGATCACCAATAACGGAGGTTCTGATCAATACACATTCACTGAAAACGGATCCTTCACCTTTGAGTTTAAGGATGCTGCCGGTAACACCGGGACGGTGACCGCAACGGTGACCTGGATCGATAAAGAAATACCTACAGCTCAGGTAAGCTATAGTCCTTCCACTGCAACCAATGGTTCGGTGGTAGCTGTGCTTGCCAACCCCAGCGAGCCGATCACTATCACCAATAACGGTGGTTCATCCAGTTACACATTTAATAACAATGGTACATTTACTTTCAATTTCAAGGATGCTGCTGGCAATGTCGGAACTGCGGTCGCTAATGTTTTCTGGATCGATAAGATCGCTCCTACCGCTACGATCAGCTATAGCGTTTATAGCGCAACTAACGGCAGCGTAGTGGCATCTCTAATAAACCCGAGCGAGTCGATCACGATTACCAATAATGGCGGTTCCAACCAATATGCTTTTAACGCTAATGGCTCTTTCACCTTCGCGTTCAAAGATGCGGTGGGCAATACTAGCAGTGCTACGGCAACTGTGACCTGGATAGACAAGGAAATGCCCACAGCACAAGTAAGTTACAATCCATCCACTTCAACAACTGGGCCAGTTACCGCCACCTTGGTAAATCCTAGTGAACCAATCACCATAACCAATAACGGTGGTTCTGACAAGTATGTGTTTACCCAGAATGGATCTTTCACCTTTCAGTTCAAGGATGCGGCCGGAAACCAAGGAACAGCCACAGCAACCGTAACCTGGATAAACACTGAATCGAGAAATGGG
Organism: Acidobacteriota bacterium; assembly: GCA_050259595.1. Classification (GTDB taxonomy): domain Bacteria; phylum Bacillota; class Syntrophomonadia; order Syntrophomonadales; family DTU052; genus JBLNAX01. The sequence continues at coordinate 43,983 of JBLNAX010000111.1, forward strand.
AAACTATACATTGCTTGTCCGCTATACGTAGGGTGTAATCGGATAGGATATGTGAACTTGAGCGCGGTGAAAACTAGCTCCAGTCCAACGGCCACGGGATATTTCAAATTCCAAAACTCATCATGTCCAGGCTTTTCGATCTGGGGCCCCAAAAGCTGGCCCTGTTCGACAGGATCGCTTATATCGTTTTTCATGAGTGATCTTAATACGAGTGATAAGCGAGTGATTTTGGAATATGCGGTGGGTGGAGTCTGTGATGCAAAGCACATCAACGATCCAGCGCGTCGGGTAAAAATCACTATCAACGGGGTTAATAAACCTGTGAGTTTTGAAATGGTAGTCTATGACGCAAACGGCACAGTGTTATCTAAGCAAACTGGAGTTCTGGCCCAAGGCACTGTGTTATTATGGCAATAGTAATGATTAAAAGCTAATAGTATAAAAAAGCGGGTTCATCTGGAACCCGCTTTTTTCTTTAATGATGCTTACTGGCATTCTCAAGTGACTTCTTAAGCATATCCCGGCAACCAGAAGTGATGGCTGGTCCATGGCCCGGATATACGGTCTTGACACCTATATTGATCAGTCTTTTTAGAAAGTTGATATAATTTGGTTCGTAGCTTATATCTGGGGTCATGATTTTTAAAGGCGTATCCCCGGAGAAAAGTACCTTTTCTTCAAAACTTAATAAACATATTGAATCATTACTGTGGGCCGTCACATGGATAACTTCAAATTCGCGGTCACCCATCATCACCTTTTGCCCATCATGCAGGACTTGATTGACCCCATGCAGGTTTTTAGTGAAAGCCATAACCGTGGGGTTAAACTCCTTGCGAATAGCACTCAACATACCAGCATGGTCATAATGGTTATGGGTAATGACCACCTGTTCTATCCGTTTTTTCCCTACTCCTGTGGAAGCTTCATAGATGGCCTGGATAATGGCTTCGTCCCTGCCTACGTCAACCAGGCAGTTGACATCGTCCAGAGTGTTCCAGGTGCCAAGAATCAGATATGCATTACATGTGTAAACACTGCTATTTTCAGTCAGGTTGATCACTTTCATGGTTGTGGAACCTTCCGGAATAATTGTGCATTGCCAGTTACCTGTTCAAAATATGATGTCAGCTCGTCTGGCAGTTTCTGGGTCTGCTCGGTTACAAACAAGCCCCTATCAGTCAGAGCACTATGGAACATGCGGATCACTTCTATTCTCTGCTGGGGGCTGAAGTGCAGCAGCACATTCTTGCAGACTATAAGATTGAAATCCAGTCCAACGGGCTGAAGGGTCAATAGGTCATGCTTCTGAAAAGAAACCCGGCTTCTTATTTTATGTACCAGTTGATAACTGTCATCAGCGACTGCTGTAAAATACTTGTCAAAAATATCTTTGGGGATGCGTTCGACCTGTTCCCGTGGATAAACTCCGTCAACGATGATCTTCTCAAAAAGGTCACTGCCATCGATGTCGGTTCCAAAAATGCGTAAGTTGCGAAACGAGAATTCACCCAGGCGTTCGGCCAGCAGCATGGCTATAGTATAGGGTTCCGGCCCCATAGCACATCCCGCATCCCAGACCCGCACACTTTTGTGGCCCATAGAAGATTCAACCAACTGGTCTACAGCCGCTTCCAAAGGCTGTAGATCCCTAAAGAAGTATGTAAAAGCCATAGCACTCTCCATTTTAAAATATTAATTATTGTTTGACTAATTCTAGTAACTGCCGTTTTTTCCTGCTTATCGAGAGATAAGGGCATATTCTTTATCTAGGATGGACAATGCTTTACTTTACACTTTGGGTGAAGTAAACTAACCTAAATCAAAACGATTATTGAGGTATGAAATGAATTATGCAATGTTTTTGGCCTTATGTTTATTGATCTACCTGTTGGAGGATAGATTCAAGTTGCGATCCCAATACCAGGATCGTACTAAGAATCTAAATCTGATTTTTGATCTTTTTATGATGTTATGTATTATTGGTCTAGAAATGGGCTTCGTTTACCTGACTTGGGGATATGTATCAGAGGCGCTGAGGGCGATAGTTAGTATAGTTACATTTGTTTATTTGATATATATAATAGCTCCTTCAATTAGAAGGACTGAGGGGTAAAAGCAAATGGTACCCTAACTAATTGAGGATTTGATTTAAACAAATACGCAATGAAAAAAAGACCGCTAGTCCTTATGAACACAGCGGTCTTTTTATTATGCGAGGCTACGAAGCATACAGATCTAGCTGCTCTCGTTCGACGTCAGGGAATAGGGCATAGGCGATTCCGAATGCAATTACGTGGGAGATGTTCTCCACCAGATCATCGATTTCTTTTGGGGTCACAGTGAGTGTGCCGCCGAAGTAAGATAACACAGGCTTTACAGCTTCCAGGGTAGTTTCAGGATTATAGTTGAGCCGGTTGTTGCTGCAGTATACTTCGATGGCCTGACTGGCGATGACTGCAGCATTTACCACCATTGGGCAGCCGATGGATATGACCGGGACCCCCAAAGTTTCTCTGCTTAGAGATTCTTTATTATGATTGCCAACCGCCGAACCTGGCTTGATCCCAGTATCGGAGATCTGTATAGTTGTGCCGATGCGGTCCGTGTTCTGGGCCGATAGAGAATCAATGATGATCACCAGGGCTGGTCGTATTTTTTCAACGATACCTTTAATAACTTCAACTGTTTCTATCCCGGTCGTGCCTAGAACTCCAGGAGCGATGCCGCACACCGGCCGCATGCCAGGCACCAGTGCCTGGGGCGCATATTTGTGATAGTGCCTGGTTATAGGGCTATGTTCGATGGTCTTAGGCCCGAGAGCATCGGGAGTAGCCCGCCAGTTGCCCAGCCCAATAAGCAGTACCGAGGCATCTTTGGGGATGCTGTCCACCACCTTCTTCAGTTTTTTGGCGATGGTCTGTGAAACCTCTTCCTGGACTTCCGGGTCACGTATCCTAAGGTTTTTTGCTTCTATCGTAATATAAGTTCCCACCGGTTTGCGCATTATCTGCTCAGCTTGGGGGTCTTGAATGCGGATGGTGGTAACTTTGCTGTTGGTCTGTTCTTCAACCTCTTCGGCTACCCCCGATATTTCACGGTCAGCGGTGCCGCGCACCAAGTCCCGAGCTTCCAGCGCCAGGTCTACCTGCAATGAGTACTCTTGAAGAATCCTATTCATCATTAAACCTCCGTTTCAACTCATATTTTTCCTTGAGTATCTGAAATTATTCTCGGATAATAAAAATTGGCGGCTTTTACGTAAAAGCCGCCTTAGTTTGGGGAGAGGAGAATTTTGTAAAGTTGTTGGGGAGGGTTTGTTTCTACCAGGGATTTCGCCCTGGCAGTACTTATAATTCCCGGCACTTGTTCTGTTTATACATTCTGTCTTGAAAATTTTGTGTGTTATAATTCAAATATCCCAAAGCCCAATAAATTCAGCATTTCGGAGGGAGCGTTCATGCGGGTAATTGCCGGAACTGCCAAAGGAAGAAAGCTCAAAGTGCCGATCGGACCTGATATCAGGCCGGTGACCGATATGATCAAGGGTGCTTATTTTAATATGATAGGCCAGTACCTGGATGGCTTGAATTTCCTAGATCTGTTCGCTGGCAGTGGGTCAATGGGCATCGAAGCCTTGAGCAGGGGTGCTCGCGAAGCGGTTTTAGTTGAGTTGGATCCCAAAGCAGTAAACGTAATTAAAGAAAATTTAATGAATTGCGGATTTGAAGAGAAAGCCCGTGTCATAAAGACTGATGTAATGATGGCTTTAAACCAATTAGAGCGTGATGGCAACCTGTATAACTTCATTTATGCTGATCCACCTTTCCGTATCGCGGGACAATATGCTCGTATTGCGGAAAACCTGCTTGCCCTTTTGGAGGAAAATGGTCTGGCGGTCCTGCGCATGCCAAAAGGAACGCCTGCCGAATCTGATATAGATGGTGTCAGTCTCACCCGGACTAGTGTTTATGGCGATTCAGTTTTGTATTTCTACAGCCGCATCCCGTCACCATCTGAGTAAACACCTATCTCAAGTAGGTTGAAATATTGGTTATTCAGACGACTATTCCGGCTATTCAGTTGTCCTGGAAGGGGAGTCGGATTTTTAGAGGAATTGTCCCCTTTTTGGAGAAGTATTACCAAGCAGCACTTCATATTCAGGAGTTTAGAGCAACCTAGATAATGAGGTCTTTTATAGAGCAACAACAGATGTCCAATAGTATCAAACCTGCCTGAAAGTAGGTGCGGTCTTGACAGACGAAATAAATATACTTATTCTTGAAGATTTTGAGCCTGATGCGGAGCTTATAGCCAGAGAGATTAGGAAAGCCGGGGTTCATTTTCGCGCCACCAGGGTCGATACACGTGAAGAATATATCTGTGAATTGGAAAACAATCCACCCGAAATAATCATTTCTGATTACTCGTTCCCGTCATTTGATGGCCCTACTGCATTGCGAATAGCAAAAGAATACTATCCTGATACCCCCTTTATTTTTGTTTCCGGTACGCTGGGAGAAGAGGCAGCTATCAGCACCTTGCGCAATGGCGCGACTGATTATGTTTTAAAGGGCAAAATCGGACGTTTGGGACCTGCAGTGCTCAGAGCCCTCCAGGAAGCGGAAGACCGCAGGAAGGCTCGCGAAGCAGAAGAGGCTTTGCGCAGAAGCGAAGAAAAATATCGAGTTCTGTTTAATAATCTTAATGACATGGTTTTTGTCCATAAAGTTGTAGAAGGTTCCCAGCTTAGTAACATTATCGAGGTCAATGATTCAACCTCAATGGTCCTTGGTTATTCTCGAGAAGAACTACTAAATATGAAACCGAGAGATATTGGGCAGTATGATGATCCTGTAGACCCGGTGATCATTGACCAGGTCAAAAGGTCGGGCCATGGGAGTTTTACAGGCAATCTGGTAGCCAAGGACGGTCATCTGATTCCCGTGGAAATGAACTACCATGAATTTGAGCTTGGCGAACACAAAGTCTCGTTATCGATTGCCCGTGATATTACTAAACGCAAACAAGATGAAGAGGCACTGCGTAAATCTGAGCTGGAGAAGAACACCATTCTGCAGACGGTTTCGGAACTTATCACTTACCAGGACACGGAACACCGTATTATTTGGGCTAACCGTGCGATATGTGAATACTATGGAGTACTTCCGGAAGAGATCGCCGGGCGCAAGTGTTATGACATTGTTCAAGGTCGTAAAGAACCATGTTCAGCATGCCCAATACGTCGTTCGATGAAAAGTGGTCTGGTAGAAGAAGAGATCATAACCAATTGTGATGGTAGAGTCATGACGGTACGTGCCTACCCGGTAATGGATGATGACAGTAATGTTACTGGTGTGGTAGAAGTCGCTTCAGATATAACCTATGAGATTGAAGGTCAGAAACGTGATCGCCTGGCTGCCAGTGTATTTGAAAACACTTCTGATGCCATTGTGGTAGTCAACAATCTAGGTATAATAGAGTCGGTGAATCCCGCATTCTTGGAACTGAGCGGTTATACACAGCAGGAACTCACCGGACAGAACTATACCATAATAGATTTTAAACCTATCGATGCCAATATCGGCATTGACGATATTCGAATTAATATGGAGCAGAATGGCAGGTGGAACGAAGAAATCTACCAACGACATTTTGACGGGCACCTAATCCCAGCCAGTGTTTCGATCAGCACTATTAAGAATGACGATGGAATACCTATTCAGTATGTGGCCATCTTAAGAGATATCACCGAGCGCTACAAAATGCAGCATGAAAAAGAGAAAATCCAGAAGAATACTGCTCGGATGGAAAGAATAGCCTCCATTGCCGCCATGTCGGCGGGGGTCGTTCACGAAATAGCCCAGCCGGTGAACGCGATCAAGATAATTGCCGATGGCATGCTGCTCTGTAAAGAGATGGGTAAGGAGCTTGAGCAAGACGAGGTAATGGAGAACCTGCAGGGCGTCTCCAAGCAGGTACAAAGAATAGAGGGTATCATTCAGCATATGCGGTCGCTGGCCAGTGCCTCGGAGCGAGTTGACTGCATGCCCTGTAACATCAATGTTGCTTTTGATAGCGCACACAGCATGGTCGAACGCCGAATAAAGAGTCACGCTATCAGGGTGGAAAAATCGCTGGCTCCAGATCTGCCTGAAATCCTAGGGCATGAGAATCGCTTAGAGGAGATAATCATCAACCTCTTGGATAATGCAGTACATGCGTTGGATGTCACCAAGGAACCGGATAAGATAATATTCTGTTCGACTAGGTTAGAAAATGAGCAGGTGGTGTTGGAAATCAGTGATAATGGCCCGGGAATCGATGATTCGTTGATGGCGTCGATTTTTGAGCCGTTCTTTACTACTAAATCAGCCGGTGGCATGGGACTCGGTTTATCCATTGTACAGTCATTGGTGACTAAGTATGGTGGACAAATAAATGCATTTAAAAACGAACTGGGCGGAGCTACCTTCCAGATCAGATTTCCTATAATACAGACGGAGGGTGATTAGTCTTGCAGATACTCCTGATAGATGATGAAGCAGACAGCAGGCATTTTATAGCAAATTTCTTGAAGAAATTCGGTTATTCTGTGACTGAAGCAGGAGATGGGCTGGAGGCCCTGCGCATAATCGAAGAGCAGGACTTTGGCTTGGTACTTACTGATATTCGGATGCCTGGTATTTCGGGAATCGAAATGCTCAGTGAATTGCGCAAGCTGCCCGACAAACGCCATACTTATGTTGTTGTCTTTACAGCTTTTGGTGACGTACAAAGCGCGGTGGATGCCTTGCGATTAGATGCTTATGACTATTTGTTCAAACCTATCGATGCCCGTGAGCTCCTAAACCTGGTCCAGAAAATCGAAGGACACTTGCGCCAAACCGAGGAAATGGCCATTCAGCATACCGGGAGAACCACTCCGCCTTACAAAGAATCAGCTAATAAGACTCAGTCTTATATTAATATAATGGGTATTGGTCAAGCGGGAGTGTTTGCCGAATCCATGAAGCAGATATTCGAGCAAGCTCAGGTGCTCCACTCAGCGCGCGAGATACCGGTGTTAGTCAATGGAGAAACCGGAACCGGCAAGGAACTTGTAGCCAGGTACATTCACTGCCTGGAGGGTGAAGGATGCAGTCCGTTTATTGACGTAAACTGTTCGGCTCTTTCACCTACATTGTTTGAAAGTGAACTGTTTGGGTATGAAGCCGGGAGTTTTACGGGTGGCCTATCGGGAGGTCGTAAAGGCAAGTTCGACCTGGCTTCTGGGGGAACTTTGTTCCTGGATGAGATCTCCGAAATACCGGTGGAGCTTCAGGCCAAGCTGCTGCGTGTCATTCAGGAGAAGGAGTTTTTTAGGGTAGGTGGTCTACAAAAAATAAAGTGCGATGTACGTATCATTTGTGCTACGAACGTTAATATCGAGAAAAGGATCGATCAGGGTTTGTTTAGAAGAGATCTATACCATCGGTTAAGCGCTGGGCATATAATCATACCGCCACTTAAAGACCGCAAAGAAGAGATCGTTCCGCTGGCTCAAATGTTCATGCGGCATTTTGCTAAAGAAAAGGCGAAGAG
>JBLNAX010000112.1:0-62438 GCA_050259595.1 Acidobacteriota bacterium
TGTCAGGCGAAGTCAGCGGAAACTTTTTATTGGACCGCCGGGATTCCACTTTAAATGTTTGGGGTCTCGGTGACAGCTCAGAAAACAAGATCGAACTGGTTTGCAGGATGTCCTCCATGTCCGGGGCACAAGTCCTGACCGGACTTACCGAAACAATGCCGAAGACTTTGTTAAGCCGGATTATCACATCAGAGTAATCGTTGATTCGAACTATCATGATGCGGCCTGAACTCCTGACCACATCAGTCTCTGTACCCTGTAAAGCATGCTCGATCCTGCGCACCAGGGTGTTTTCGAAGTAGCCCCTATTGTCACCTTTTAAGCCGATTTCTCCGTATCTTACCAGGATAGCGTTATACATCTGCATCCCCTTTGTCTCATTTCAGTTCGTACTTTTCCATTCGGTAAATCAGTGTATGCCGTGAAATCCCCAGTAATTTGGCGGCTCGTGTTTGGTTGCCTCCCGCCTTTTCGAGAGCTTGTTCGAGCAGGCTGCGCTCCAACGACTCCAGGTCCAGCCCTGAATCCGGCAGCATTACAGGTTCTCCAACCATTAACGGTTTTGTAGGTTCTGCCAATGCACGAAGTATTTCGATCGGCAGTTGATCTGCTAGAATCACCTGCTGGGTACTTAGGATCACTGCTCGTTCGATCACATTCTGCAGTTCGCGGACATTTCCTGGCCAGCTGTACCGGCCCAGAAGTTCCATAGCCTCGTCTGCTACTTGTATAGTTCCTTTACCCAGTTCCCCGGCGTAGCGCTCAACAAAGAATGTGACCAGCTCTGGAATATCTTCGGGCCGCTCCCTAAGTGCCGGCACCGCAACCGGGAACACATTTAACCGGTAAAAAAGGTCTTCACGAAAACGACCGGACCGCACATCCGCCGCTAGATCTCGGTTGGTGGCTGCAATCACCCGGACATCGATCTTAATAACATCAGTACCGCCGACTCTCTCGATCTCCTTCTCTTGCAGCACTCTTAAAAGCTTGATCTGAACTGCGGTAGATATCTCGCCGATCTCATCTAAGAATATGGTGCCCTGATCAGCCCGTTCAAACCGGCCTGGTTTACGGGCATTCGCTCCAGTGAAGGCGCCTTTTTCATGCCCGAAAAGCTCACTTTCCAGGAGGCTTTCCGGCAGTGCACCACAGTTGACCTTGATCAACGGCTGATCCTTCCGGGGACTCATCTGGTGAATGGCCTGGGCCACCAGCTCCTTGCCTGTTCCACTCTCACCCGTGACCATTACCGTAGCCGGGGTAGCGGCAACCTGACTCACCATGGCCAGCAGCTTCCGCATGACTTCACTGCTGCCTACCAGCCCCGAAGGAACTGTCGGCTGCAGCGCTTCCCGCCGCCAAAAACGCACCTCATCACGCAGCTTTTCAACCCCTAGAGCTCTTTTAACAGCCAGTCGTACCGCATCGATATCAAAAGGCTTCAAAATGAAGTCATCGGCGCCCATCTTCATGGCCTGCACCGCAGTCTCTACGGTGCCATAACCAGTGATCATGATCACCGGCAGACTAGGAGCATCAGCTTTTATTTTACCCAACAGTTCCAAGCCATCCATCCCCGGCATTTTTAAATCACACAGCACCAGGTCTGGAGATTGGTCCTTAACAGCCAGCAGACCAGACTCCCCATTCTCTTCGGTGATCGTTCTGTGCCCATCCTTTTTCAGGGCTTTTTCCAGAGCCCAACGCATGTTGGCATCATCGTCAATAATCAGTATGATCGCCATTCTAGCTCTCCCCCTTCCTGGACACCGGCAGCCAAACCGTAAAAACAGCACCCTCACTCTTGTCGCTTTTGACCTGGATATGTCCCTGGTGATCGCGCACTATACGGTGAACGATCGCCAAACCTAAGCCTGTACCTTTTTCCTTGGTGGTGAAAAAGGGATCAAAAATACGCTCCTGATCTTCAGTCGAAATGCCAGTTCCTGTATCTCTTATTTCTATAAAAACTCCATCAGATTGACCAGTTGGACCCTCAAATATCCGCAAATCCACGGTTCCGCCTTTAACTGAAGCCTGTACGGCATTCATGACTAGATTTACGATCAACTGTTTTAAAAGCTCCCGGTCGCCGCTAATTATTACCGGGCGTTCCGATAAGTATGACCGCACTTGGATCCCCTGATGCGCAGCATATTTTGAGGCTAGCTGCAGAGCCTCACGAACGGCGGCAATGACATCCACATGCACAAACTCAGGGTTCTGGGGGCGGGCAAAATCCAACAGACCTAGCACTACGCGGTTGGCACGGTCCACTTCACTCAGAATGACTCCGAGCGACTCGTTAACTTCCTGGTTATCAATATTTTCGTCTTTGATCAGTTGGGCCGCTGCCCGGATTATACCTAATGGATTGCGTATTTCATGCGCCACACCAGCCGCCAATTGTCCTGTTGCAGCGAGGCGATCAGCCACTCGAACTTCCTGTTCCATTTCCTGCAGTTGATGAAGTTGATGGGCCAGCTGCATTCGCTGTTTCTGCTCGGTCTCCGCAAGAATGCCGGTAATGGCACCGATTATTACAAACAGACCTATTTCCATGAGCTGGTTGACCACTGTCAATTCGGGAGTGCCCATGTAAAGCAGGAGATGTGGGGCATAAGCTACTCCGCATACAATGGAGGTCACCACCCCGCCTTTAATGCCAAACCGATATGCCCCTAGAATTATCGGGATATAATAAAGCCGCCTTAGTATTTCGTGGACTCCCATCGCTCCGTTCATGGCCAGGTAATGGGCGGCGGTGATTATAACAATAAAAAGGACGATAGCCAGCATCCACTGGCTATCGCTTACAGCAAGACCGTTAGAGGTCCTCTCTATCGATTTGTGCAGCTTGTTTTCTGATCTAACCGCCACAGCAAGAACCGCCTCCACCCGCAGGTTTATATTTTTGGACTTCCTGGATGATTTTCTGTTTATCGATTTTCGCTATATCATCAACGACCTTAACATACCCGTTTAGCATACCCATACCACACTGGAACCCAAAATCCTTCTGCGGGGTGAATTGAAAGCCATTGTCTCCTTGCTTCAGGTCCAGACTCTGGCCATAGTCCGGGAAAACCAACTGGTAATTGCACGAATTAAGATCTTTACCTTCTATAAGCCAGTCTACCGGTACTCCCTTTTGTACTACCAGTACCGCCGGCTCATACCCATTAGCTGTGATCTTCATTTCTAGTACCTGCGTATCACCGGCTATTTTGGCGACCCCGATCTGATCTACTGGGATCTGTCCATTTTGAAAACGTGCTGGAGTAGGTCCACAACAACCACCACCGAAAGATCCACTCGAGGTATTTGCAGCTGCTGGTTTTGCTTTATAGTTCTTAATATCATCTACCACCTGAAAACTTCCGGTTATCATCCCCATCCAGCATGAGTACCTAATAACACCGTTCTTTTTCGGGGTAAAGGTTATTACGTTCTGCCCTTGAACCAGCTTCTTCTGGATGCCATATTCAGGCACTGTAATCGGGTTGTTACAGCCGTTAAGAGATTTAGCATTTATGATCCAGCGTACCGGCACCCCTTTCTGGACCGCAATGACCGATGGGCTATACCCGTTGGCATCAACTGTGGTCGTAATCGTTTGTGTCTTGCCCACGATTTTAGCTGACGGAGCGGCATCAGCTATCGCAGAAGCTGGAAGTGACAGGTATATGCCGGACAATGCCATACCCCGGGACACCATAACCAGTGCCAGAACTGTTACCAGTACCGAACTGGCTTTTAGCATACCCCGGCTGAAATTCTGGCTTAAGAAAGTGTTTATAATGCCAAAGACCAACAGCAGCGGCACCGTACCTAGCCCAAACACCAGCATGGCCGAAGCACCAGCGACAAACCCTCCAGTCCCCAGCGCATAGAGCTGCATAGCTTGCAGTGGCCCACAGGGCATCAGGCCATTAGCCAATCCAACATAAAACGGCCTCCGGCTGGTCTCCCACCTGGATGTCAGTTTGGTTAGATTGCTCGGAAGCTTCATATTAAAACGTCTGGTCCAGCTAAACAAGCCGAGCATATTGAGTCCAATGATCAGCATCAGCACCCCTGCGACTATCGTGACAACGCCCCGTGCTGAATTAGAAAATGTAACAACAGAGCCCAACAAACCGGCTAGTCCTCCGATTACGGCATAGGCTATGACCCTCCCCCCATTGTACGAAAAGCTAGGCCAAATACGCTCTTTCCAACCGGGGGCCGGTCCCTCTGTTATTTTAATGGTTTGTGATATGACGATTCCGCCGCACATGGCTACACAGTGGACCGAGGTCAATATACCAGCCAAAAACAGCAGACCAATGCTCATTGTTTTGTCGATTTGCGGGATGTTGTTGAAGCCGATCCAATTCTTGACCAGCAAATACAGCACCACCGCCACCGCTGCGAAGGCTAAAAAGTCCCTAATTTCCTTGCCCTTGTTTAAGGCAGTATGGGCTGCGACCCCATAACCAAGGTCTTTAATAGCCTTACGCACTTCGGGCTCGGTTATTTGTTTACCATCATACGACACCTCAACCGAATGATCCTTAAAACTACTTCGCACCTGGGTAATACCCGGTATCTTCTTTAAGCCTTTATCGATGGTGGTCTCGCAGCTATGGCAGCTCATACCGCTGACACCTAATATTATCGTTGTATATTGACCATCCATTTCATTGACCCTCCCTCAACACCTGAATCGCTACAACTTGACCCTTTTAAGGCGCAATGCATTGCTGACCACTGATACCGAGCTTAAGGCCATAGCCCCTCCCGCAATGATCGGGTTCAGCAGGCCGGAAGCCGCCAGCGGTATGCCGATCACATTATAGAAAAAGGCCCAAAATAGGTTTTGCCTGATATTTCTCATTGTAGCTTTGCTTAAGCGTATAGCAGTGGCAATAGTCCTTAGATCGCCCCGCATAAGCGTGATATCGGCAGCCTCCATGGCCACATCCGTACCTGTTCCCATAGCTATCCCAATGTCAGCAGTGACCAGGGCCGGAGCATCGTTGATGCCATCTCCGACCATGCCGACGATATGTCCTTGTTCCTTCAGTTTCCTGACCTGATCAACTTTATCCTCAGGCAGGACCTCGGCCAGCACATGTTCAATACCCACTTCACCAGCGATAGCCGCAGCGGTGCGCTGGTTGTCACCAGTGATCATCCACACGTCGATGCCTAGCTCTTTCAGCTCCTTGACCGCATCGGCCGAACTTTCTTTGACCGTATCAGCCACCGCTATAGTGGCGGCCAGCTGACCATCTACCGCCATGATCACGGTCGTCCGGCCTGAGCCTTCCAACCGCTTGACAGAATCAACGATTGGCGCCGTATCCACTCCTTGATCATTTAAAAACCGCACCGTGCCGATCAAAGCTGAATGTCCATCTATCCTTGAAACTACGCCCTTACCAGGCACCGCATTAAACTCTTCAGGATCAGCCAATTCCACACCCGGCAAGCGGCTTCTAACCCCGGCAACGATTGCCATAGCCACCGGATGCTCTGACATCTTTTCGATGCGCGCCGCCCATTGCAGGATCTGTTCATCCTGACCGGCAAACCCTTCAGCCACCACAAATTCGGTCAACTGAGGCTCACCACGGGTGATCGTGCCAGTCTTATCCAGTACAATAGTATCTATCTTATGGGCCCTTTCCAGGTGCTCACCGCCCCTGATCAAGACACCATTTTCTGCTCCCCGACCGGTACCGACCATTATCGATGTCGGTGTAGCCAGTCCCATAGCACAGGGGCAGGCTATGACCAGAACCGCCGTAGCGTTAATGAGAGCTCGTGAGAAGTTGCCCGGGTCGACTCCCCAGTACCATATCCCGAAAGTCGCGGCGGCGATAACAATCACCACAGGAACAAAGTAGCCCGCCACTACATCGGCTAGTCTTTGAATGGGCGCCTTGGAGCCTTGGGCTTCCTGCACCACCCTAACTATTTGGGCTAAGACCGTATCCCGGCCTACGCGTGATGCCTCGATCTTGAGCAGGCCGAATTTGTTCACCGTGGCACCAGCTACCACGTCACCTATCTGCTTATCGACTGGTACACTTTCACCGGTCAGCATCGACTCATCGACCGCCGAATAGCCCTCTTTTACAACTCCATCTACCGGTACACGTTCACCAGGCCTTACAATGACCAGATCGCCTACCGCCACTTCGGAGGTCGGGACATCCATTTCCTGCCCATTGCGCACTACCCGCGCAGTTTTAGGCTGCAATCCGATCAATTTCTTTATAGCCTCGGATGTACGCCCTTTGGCCAGTGCTTCCAGGTATTTACCCAGCAAGATCAGGGTTATCAGTAACGCACTGACCTCAAAATACAAATGGGCTTTGGGGATCCAGATTGCCGCTGCTAGACTGTAGAAATAGGCCACACTGGTTCCCATGGCCACCAGTACATCCATATTGGCACTGCCGCTGCGCAGTGAAGTGAAAGCCCCGCGATAGAAGGTAAAACCGGCCCCGAACTGGATCGGAGTGGCTAAAATGAGCATAAAATAGATCGACATCATCCATTGCGGGAACATGATCCCCAGCGGCTCACCGATCATCATCAGCACGAAAGGAATCGAAAGAACTGCTGATAATGTCAGCATCAACCTTCTTTGCTTCAGTTCATCGGATTCCTCGCCTTCAGCCAACCCGGACATCAGGTCTTGGTGGATAACAGATGCCCCATAACCGATTCGTTTTACAGTATCGATCATGTCTTCAATGGCTATCTGGCCGGGGCGATACTCTATAGTAGCCGTTTCTGTAGCTAGGTTGACCACCGCTTTTTCCACTCCGGCTAGTTTTGCTAAACCCTTTTCTACCCTTGCAGCACAGGCTGCACAGGTCATGCCCTCAATCTTGAAATCAACTTTTTCCGCAGGCACAGCATATCCAAGCTTTTCGATACGTTCCACCAAATCGACCACTTGGACCTGGTTCTGGTCATACTCAACAGTTGCCTGTTCCGCGGCCAAGTTCACATTGGCCAGTGATACACCCGGCATTTTGGCTAGCCCTTTTTCGATGCGCGCCGCACAGGCGGCACAGCTCATTCCTTTGACCGGCAAAGAAGTTCGTTCCATGTCCTGATCCTCCCAGGTCCCGAATTATATCAGTTTAAATGCCCGTCAGGGGGCAAGTCCCCGTGTACATTTAGTGCATATAACTATCTTCAACTCATCTCATATATTACAGGTATATATTTTGATTAATTTTAGCAGAAATACAACATTCAATCCTATTCATCAACATTAATCAACTCTATATTCTTCAGCTATTGGGGACTTGCTCGTTTAGCTGTATAGCCGTAAATAGTCATTATTCGTTAGTATCATGGCCCTGACGCGCAAAATCATTTTCTGAAGGATGACGATTCCCTCTATTGGTCGAGGCGATCACTATCATACCAATTCCACAAACGATGGTAATTGCCGGAACAATAGGCCCAAACCCGCACACTCCCAACGGAACCATCCATAAGCTATTAAAAACTCCCTTGACCAATGCCAAGTTATAAGCCCCCACTAGTACCAGAGCTCCACCGGTAACACCTAGAAGAGTACGAATGTTTTCCAGTCCTTTCGCTGGTCCAGTCACCAGGTAGATTAGAATTCCTGCCAGCACTAAAACTGTCAGCATCATAATGATCAGCCTCCTTAGTTCTCAAACCTGAATCATTTCATGTTCATGACTGCTCCCGCGTGGTATCCCACTACTTCGGGGTTCAGCATACCAAATATCATCGCGATGTGAGCCACCACCAGGAATATTGCTACAAAGGTAGCGTGCATTTTCAGTTTCTCTTCCACATTCCTGTTCTTCCCGATCAAGCCCAGCTCCAGCAGGGTTATGCCACCCAACGGGACGACGCCTAAGAGGTAAAAACCTACTGCGATAACGTCAGCAAATCCTCGCCACTGCATGTTCATGGTCAGCGGAATGATAGCATTGATAAACAAGTAGACGAAGACGCCTGTGAAATAAATGCCGGAGATGGTACCAGCCACTTTGTTTATGGTTCGCACACCACTGGTCAGCAATTGACGGTTAAACAGAATAAAGAGCTCGGTAACAGCTACCGTTTCGGCCAAAATGACCGGGATCGCCATAAAGATAATGAGATGCCAGGGCTGGCTCGTGGCCAGCAATTCCATGTAATGAGTCATAGTCATATCTAAATGCCTCCTTTATTATCTTGGGCTCGATCACCCTTGTATATTGTTATTGCAAACAGCGTGCCAACAACTTGCGGAGGGCGGCAACCAAGATTAAATAGGTCTTTGAGCCATTTCACGGGCAGGAGACATTTTCAACAAACACCCCAGTTGCGGCAAATGCCACACCAGAAACTGTAGCATTTCACACAAAAAAGCACTCGCATTTTCGTTGAGCGCTTGGCTTTTTACATAATCACTAAGTTTATGGCAATTTGAGAGGAGTGAAGATCAAGGCACGCGAGAAAACCTTACGATTGATCAACACTTGTATAAAACAAAAGCGTCCTATGTTAGTAATCCTGTCTGAGCCCCATTACCAAGTTGATGGTAAGTTCACGGGAGTAAAGGTCAAGGCATGAGAAAACCCCGCGATTGAGGCGTACTTTGGTACGTCGATTAAGCGGGGTTTTCGAAATAACGCAGAAATTTACTTCTGTGGCTTACCAGCCGCGGTCCTGCATGCGGTGTTCAGGTGCGATCGTAGGTATCTCGATCCCTACCATAGCTTCTCCGAGGTCCTTCGATACTTCAGCCAGCACCTTGGGATCGTCAAAGTAAGTAGTTGCCGCCACGATGGCCCGAGCCCGCTTCATGGGATCGCCGGACTTGAATATGCCGGAACCTACAAAGTTGCCATCAGCGCCGAGCTGCATCATCAATGCCGCATCAGCCGGAGTAGCGATTCCGCCAGCCGAGAAATTGACCACCGGAAGCTTGCCGGTTTTGGCCACTTCCACTACCAGGTCATAAGGTGCCTGAAGTTCTTTAGCCGCGGACATCAGCTCATCTTTCGGCAAGCCTTTCAGCCAGCGCATTTCATCTGTGATCTGGCGCATGTGGCGAACTGCTTCCACCACATTGCCGGTTCCCGGCTCACCTTTGGTGCGGATCATAGCTGCACCTTCACCGATACGACGCAGAGCTTCACCCAGGTTGCGGGCTCCGCAGACAAACGGCACATTAAAATCATTTTTATTTACATGATATCTGTCATCAGCCGGTGTTAGGACTTCACTCTCATCGATATAGTCGATGCCCAGCGATTGCAGCAGCTGTGCCTCAACAAAATGCCCTATACGGCACTTGGCCATGACCGGGATCGTAACTGAATCCATAATTCTTAAGATTATAGTAGGATCAGCCATACGGGCTACCCCACCTGCTGCCCTGATATCGGCAGGCACACGTTCGAGCGCCATTACCGCACAGGCCCCTGATTCTTCAGCGATCTTAGCCTGTTCGGGTGTGGTTACATCCATTATTACCCCGCCCTTTAGCATCTGGGCCAGGCCTTTTTTTACCGCAAATGTACCTTTGCGAGCCACTTTATTCTCAGCCATCGGTCTCCCCCCATTGTTGTTTAGTCTTACGAAAGGTTATTATATAACAATATATTTTATTTCGCTACTTTTTAATCAACATCAAACAGTCCGGCACTCAAATATCTTTCCCCGGTATCCGGCGCTATCGCCAGTATCCGTGTACCACTACCAGCCCTTTGTGCTATCTGCAATGCCGCAAATACAGCGGCACCTGATGAGATGCCACACAGCATGCCTTCTTCACGAGCGAGACGGCGAGCGGTTTCATAAGCATCCTGGTTGCTGACTGTAATCACTTCGTCGATCAAATTCCTATCCAGTATCTCAGGTATGAAGTTGGCACCAATTCCCTGTATCTTATGCGGACCTGGCTGACCCCCGGATAAGAGGGCTGAATCCCTGGGCTCCACAGCGATCACCTTAACGCCAGGAATGTTATCTTTTAGATATTTCCCGACTCCACTCAGAGTTCCCCCGGTGCCCACACCTGCCACAAAATAGTCTAATTTATCACCAGTATCAGCCATTATCTCAGGCCCGGTCGTTTCGAGATGGACTTGAGGATTGGCAGGATTTTTAAACTGCTGCGGCATGTACCAGTCCGGGTGCTGCCGGCAGAGTTCCTCGGCCTTGCTGATCGCTCCAGCCATGCCTTCATGCGCAGGAGTAAGATATAGTTCTGCTCCATAAGCCTTCAGCAGCTGACGCCGCTCCATGCTAAAATTCTCAGGCATGACCAAAATCATATGATACCCTTTGGCAGCCGCCATGAGAGCCAACCCAATGCCTGTATTTCCGCTGGTAGGTTCTATTATCGTTCCGCCTGATTTTAACCTGCCCTTCATTACAGCATCTAAAACCATGTTAAATCCTATTCTATCTTTTACACTGCCACCCGGATTGAACGATTCTAATTTTATCAGCACTTCTGCCCAACCAACCGGCACCATTGAGTTCAACCTTACAATCGGGGTCATTCCGATCATCTCGGTTATATCCCGGTGTATCACGTTTACCCCTCCCTATTCAGTATAATCCTATCGATTAACCGTACTTTGTTTTAGGTTATCTTAACACCCCTTGCTTGTCAACCATTTATTGGGCAGTTTTGAATTAACCAAAATTTTACTTGATTAATGCCATTGCATCGTTTAACATAATTCTAGTATTCCCATTAACTTTGTGGTAATTAAGAAGTGATCCTACCCCGGCCATATCAGATTGAATTACATAGTAAAGGAGAGGTTATCCGAAATGAGTGAGAGACAACTTAAATTTGACACATTACAAATTCATGCCGGGCAGGTGCCTGACCCCACTACCGGATCCAGAGCGGTACCGATCTACCAGACTACTTCTTACGTTTTCCGTGACACCGACCATGCCGCCGCCCTTTTTTCCTTAGCGGAAGCCGGTAATATATACACCCGGATCATGAACCCTACCAACGATGTACTGGAAAAACGAATTGCCGTGCTTGAGGGCGGGGTTGCAGCTTTAGCCGTAGCATCGGGCTCGGCGGCTATCACCTACGCCATCATCAATATAGCAGGTGCCGGTGATGAGATAGTTGCCGCCAGCACTCTGTATGGCGGCACATACAATCTGCTTAACATTACATTACCCAGACTGGGGATCAAGACGACATTTGTTGATCCTAATGAGCCAGACAACTTTCAGCAGGCCATTACCGATAAAACTAAAGCAATTTTCATAGAAAGTATAGGCAATCCGGCATCCAATATTATCGATATAGAAAAGGTTGCACAAATTGCCCATGAAAATGGTATACCTTTGATCATTGATAATACCTTTGCCTCGCCCTACTTGCTAAGGCCTTTTGAGTTCGGAGCCGACATTGTAGTTCATTCCGCCACCAAGTTCATTGGCGGCCACGGCACATCGATCGGGGGCTTGATCATCGATTCTGGTAAGTTTGACTGGATCACCAGTGGACGTTTTCCTGGCCTGACCGAGCCTGACCCTAGCTATAATGGCATAAGCTATGCCAAAGACGTGGGAGCGACAGCATATGTGACCAAAATCCGTGTGCAGCTGCTGCGTGATACCGGGGCGGCATTGGCACCACTCAATGCATTCCTATTCCTGCAGGGACTGGAGACTCTGTCTTTACGCGTAGAAAGACACGTTGCCAACGCCCAAAGAGTCGCAGAATTTCTGGAGAAACACCTACATGTAGCCTGGGTGAATTATCCCGGACTTAAAAGCAACAAATACTATGATCTAGCCCAGAAATACCTACCTAGAGGAGCCGGCTCTATATTCACTTTTGGAGTTAAAGGTGGATCTGAAGTCGGAAAGAAATTCATCGATAATCTGGAGATATTCTCTTTGCTAGCCAACGTAGGCGATGCCAAGTCCCTGGCCATTCATCCCGCCAGCACCACTCATGCGCAGCTGTCTGGCGATGATTTACTTGCTTCGGGAGTCACACCAGAGCAAGTCCGGTTGTCAATTGGCATCGAAGATATCGACGATATCCTGTGGGACTTGGACCAGGCGTTGAATAAAGCGGTACAATGATAAAATCCAAAATATAACTATATTAGGCGGGGACTTTGTACAGAATGACTCCCCGCCTTTTTATTTTCGCATTAGTGTATATGCGATCTCGATTGATGTTCGACAAATTCTCATGTAAAGTAAGACTATACTCTCTTATGCAGCAAGATACATTCCACATTTAGAGCATCAACTTAAGGACTTGATTCGGAGGACGAACATTTGCTGCGACAAAAACTTCTCCAACAAAAAAAACGTTTAATAAGCGAAGTCCCTAATATATATACCGAAGATTTCCGGCGTGAACATGAGGAAGTATCATATTATAGTGTGAACTTCTTCATGACGACTTTGCTGATCATCATAACCCTGGTCATTATCGGCACCGACACCTTCAACTGGCAAAAGGGCCGTTTCTTGGCCAACAAGGCTTATCTTTACCTTTTCTACTCCCACTTGGCCGCATTTTTGTTGGCATTGAGCTATATTATCGCTCGCAAGCTGCATGGCGAATCCGAGCGGTTCAAGCATAACCATAATATCGTCGCAGCAGTTGCCGGTCTTATAATGGTTGTCTGGGGCGCCGTGATATCGGGCATCACCCAGATGATGTTTGGCGACATCGTAGTCTATATGTTGATGTGTTTTTCAGTGTCAATGTCTCTTTATCATAGACCGTTGACCAATTTGGTCATTTATCTAATTGCCCACCCAATATTTATCATGATAATGATCCAGACTCAGCAAAATCCCGAAAAACTGCAGGATGTTCTGCTTAACGGAACCATTGCAGCAGTAGCTGCCTGCACATTATCCATCCTGGCTTACAACATTCGCTTACGCGATTATCTGCGCCGCAAGACCATCGAAGAACAATCGGCACTTCTGAGCTCGGTTCTGAATGTTATCGATGAAGCAATAGTTGTTACAGACCGCAATCTGCAAATCCAGGCCTGGAATAAGCGCGCCAACGATTTTTTCGAACTGGCTCGGATCGGTTATATCGGTCAGTACTTAAATGCCGTTCCCGGTTTGAGTCCACAGAACCTGTTGGATGCGGAAGCCTTTACAGAATGGCTGAATAAACTGTTCGACGAGCCCATAATAGCATCTGATTGTGAAATCACACAAATAAACGCCGGACAACAACGCATCCTGCAAGTATACTGCGCACCGATCTACCGGTCCAAAGGATTTGTGTCATCAATGGTCCTGGCCTTTCGCGACACTACCCATGAAAAAGAAGTGGATCGCATGAAAACCGAATTCATTGCTACAGTCTCACACGAACTGCGCACACCACTGACCTCGATAATCGGTTTTACCAAGATAATGCTAAGGGAAAGCCAAAAAAATATATTTCCCCTGGCCGCTGCCCCAGGACAGTTGGATCCGCAGGTGGTAGGACGATTCCAGGAAAGCGTTAGCATCGTTATCAACGAAGCCGAGCGTTTGACTCGTCTTATCAATGATTTGCTTGATGTGGCCAAGATCGAAGCCGGTAAGATCGAATGGCAGATGGCCCCTATTTCTGTAGGGGATGCAGTAAGGGATTCAGTACGCACCATACATTCATTGAGCCTGGAAAAAGGTCTGCCGATCAACTATGATGAACCGAAGGACCTACCTATGGTTTTTGGCGATGATGATCGTCTGGTGCAGGTCATCACCAATCTGTTGTCCAATTCAATTAAGTTTACTGAGCATGGCCAGATCAGTATCCATGTTGAACCCTTTGTCGCCGGGAGTGATGGGATATCACCGGTCAACCTGGAGTCTTCGTTTGGCGTGCCTAACGATCTGCCTCTCGGGCGCTGGATCATGGTCGCAGTTAAGGATACAGGAATCGGGCTGACTCCTGAACAAGCCGACAAAGTATTTGACCGGTTCCAACAAATAACTAATACAAAAACTGGTGAAAAACCTAAAGGTACAGGGCTGGGACTATATATCACGAAGGAAATAATCGAACGTCATCAGGGAAGAATCTGGGTTACCAGCCAACCTGGCCAGGGCAGCTGTTTTGCCTTTGTTTTACCGGTCGTCGAAGATACTGCATCCGAATAAAATATCAGACACCTTTGGAGCACTAATGAAAAATCAGTTGATATACATTGTAGAGTCTACCGAAAAACACCCCTTTCTGCGCGATGTCCTGCGCTCCGAGATGAATTTCTCCCGCGCCCTCTTAAGCAAGCTTAAACAGCAAAGAAAAATCAAGGTCAACGGACAGCCGACCTTGGCCAACTACCGCCTGCAAGTCGGTGATGTCGTCACAGTAGAACTCGAGCTGGACGAGAAAAACTATATTATCCCGCATCAACTGCCGCTGGACATCGTCTATGAGGATATCGATTTTATAGTAATCAATAAACCAGCCGGAGTAGCGGTACATCCCTCACGCGGCCGAGCAGTCGGCACTCTGGCCAATGCGGTTACCTATTACTACGAACAGCAGGGCAGATCAGCCCTGTTCCGCCCCATAAACCGACTGGACAAGGACACATCTGGCTTGATATTGATCGGCAAGAATAAATTCGCTCATCAAGCCATCTTTCAGCAGCAAAAGCAGGGCGCCGTCAAACGAGAATACCGGGCTGTAGTGGAGGGTATCGTGGTGAAAGATATGGGAAGGATCGATGCCCCGATCGCCCTAAAAGACCCCGACTTGCGGGATAGAATCGTAGATGAAACAGGCCAACCAGCCGTCACTAATTTCACAGTCAAGAAGCGTTTCTCTGCTCACACCATGCTTGAGCTTGTTCTCGAAACTGGACGCACCCATCAAATCCGGGTGCACCTGGCCCATATTGGTCACCCTATCGTCGGCGACACCCTCTATGGCCAGCCATCCCCTTTAATTGAGCGCCAGGCCCTGCATGCATTCCGCCTGACCTTCACCCAACCGAAAACTGGACAATTGCTAACTTTCGAAGCTCCGCTGCCGGATGATATGGTAAAACTTATAACATCATTGGAGTAAATAAATTATGCCAGGTTCTTTCCCTAATAGAGCCCAGCTTCTAAACATTCGGATTCTTAATTATGATCGCTATAGATCTTCCTCAAGCTCCACCGCCTGGTCCGTACCTACGCTGCGATCGCGGAAAACTCCAATGATACCGACCACGATTAATACCGCACCGGCCAAAGTCCAGACCGTCAACTGCTCATCCAGCAGCCACCAGCCCAACAGCAACGCCAGAACCGGATTAACGTACGAATAAGTCGTGGCAATGGTGATGGGCAGCAGCTTCAGTGCCTTGATAAATGAGGTGAAGGCGATGACTGATCCAAAGATGACCAGATAAACCCATGCTCCCCAGGCTGTCACAGTTGGATGCGGCATAGGTTCTCCCGCCATCAGCCACATAATGACCAGTACCAGGCCCCCAAATAAATGCTGGTAGGTCGACAGCACTGTCGGTGCTAGCTTGATGCTACTATGTGCTTGATATACCGAACCAGCTGACCAGCTCAGCGCAGCAATAACCAGGGCTATCGCTGACGTTATGCTGGTGGAACTGCCCCGTAAAAGGGAGGGTGCCATCAACAATACTACTCCCCCAAAACCTATGATCAATGAGATTATGAGAAGTAGTGAAGGCGTTTTTCTATCCATTAACGAGTTGATCAGTGCCACCCAGATCGGGGTAGAGGCGATGACCAGAGCGGCAAAGCCCGAATTAGCCGTTTGTTCAGCCCATATGACCAAGCCGGTACCACCCACCCAGAGCAGTATGCCGGTTATCGCGGAAAACCATAACTCCTGACGGCTCAGCCGCAGTCTATGCCCGCGCAGACCAGCATAACCAGCCAATAAAACTCCTGCCGCCAGCAGTCGCATAGCCCCCATAGCAAAGGGAGTAAATCCCGCACCAGGCATTACGGTGATGCGAATGGCCAGGTAGGTGGTGCTCCAAACAAGATAGACTACTAATAAGTGAAGCAGCCCGGCTTGGGATAAGGTATTATTAAACTTCGATTTATCTTGGTTCACATCCGCGTCCCCCTTGCACCAACCTTATCAGACTCTAACCCTTGAAGCAACTCGGCCGACCCCAATCTCATTGCCCAATTGATGGGCATAATGATAGAATTTACTTAGAAGAAACACTCGGGGGGAACCAGCCATGGGACGGTTATGGGCATACGTAGGAATAGTCTTTATACTGGGTTTCCTTTTCTTCTCGCTGATGGCAGGCGGCCAGGAACAAGGAACCTATGTAAGCACAAACGCAGTAAAGCTAAAGGCTGACGTTTCACCAAGTAGTGTGAGGCTGTCCGGTCGGTCTGCTGATGACAACCTGGGGTTCCGGGGATTAGATCATCAGGTACAAGACGATAAGATGACAGTGACTGTACGTTACGGCTCACTCTGTAAATCGCATCCCCTGAACAATTTCGACATTACCATTAAACAGGACATGCAAAAAATCAATTATATCTATTTTCAGGGTATTGAGAATACAGATTCCAAGCTAGTTTGGCAGCGAGACGCGGTCAACGGCTCGAATAGCTCAAGCTCAACTAACACTTTTCCTTCCTACCCTTTTGAACCTGAACCTCCCTCGACTCCTGGCCAGCACTATCAAATGAACTAGCTGCTCGGCTTGCAAGTCCAGTCTTCACAATTGACTTGTTATTTGCGGGGTGATCCCATCAAGCGCATTCCATTCAGAGTAACCAGCAATGATGCGCCCATGTCACCGATCACCGCCAACCAGAGAGTCAACCAGCCAGGAATGACCATCAGCAAAATGACTCCCTTTATGAGCAAGGCCAGCGCTATATTTTGTTTGATAATGCCCATAGTTTTTCGTCCTAAACCGATGATATATGAGAGTTTGACTAGATCATCAGCCATCAGGGCGATATCAGCCGTTTCCAGTGCCGTATCCGTACCCGCCACCCCCATAGCTATTCCTACCGTCGATATGGCCAGGGCTGGTGCATCATTGACTCCGTCACCTACCATAGCCACCTTGCCGTGTTCTTTAAGCAGTTCTTTTACTGCATCGACTTTATCCTCGGGCAACAGTCCAGCTCGGAATTCATCGATACCAGCTACCTGCGCTATAGAAGCCGCGGTATTGTGGTTGTCCCCGGTCAGCATCACTACGCGCTTAACCCCTGCCTTTTTGAGGCTTATAACCGCCTCCTGGCTCCCTGGCCGCAAGACATCGGTTACTGCGAAGAACCCTAGTAATCGGTCATCACTGCCTACCAAAACTACCGACTTGCCTTGTTCCAATAAGCCGCTTAGGATAGTCCGCACGGCATCCAGGCTTATGTTTTGTTCCAAGAACAGCTTCTCATTACCAACTATATAGGATTTCCCACTGATCATACCCATCGCGCCCTTGCCGGGAAACGACCGAAAATCGGCGGCGGGCAGGGCTAGTATCCCTCGATGCCGGGCATGGCGGGTGATAGCTTCAGCCAGCGGGTGTTCTGATCTGGCCTCCAGAGCTGCTCCAATGCTGATCAAGCTGGCTTCACTAAACCCATTGACCGGAATCACATCAGTAACCTGGGGTTTGCCCGAGGTCAGTGTCCCCGTCTTATCAAAGGCTACCACTGCCACAGAACCGACTTCCTCTAAATAAGCCCCCCCTTTGATAAGAACGCCTCGTTTGGCCGCACTGCCGATGGCCGCTACAATGGATACCGGGGTAGAGATTACCAGGGCGCACGGACAGGCGACCAGCAGCATGGCCATCGCTTCATAAAACCAAACCTTAAACGGCTGGTCCAGAAGTACCGGTGGCACAGCGGCCACGATGAAAGCGGCAATTATAACTGCTGGAGTGTAGTACTTCGCAAACCGATCGATGAACTGTTGTGATGGTGCTTTTTGCTCCTGCGCCTCTTCCACCAGCTTGATTATACGAGAAAGCGTGTTATCCTCAGCTAGACGAGTCACTTCGATTTCCAACGAGCCCTGTTCATTGATAGTACCGGCAAAAACATCGTCACCGATTTGTTTGTCGACCGGCATCGATTCACCGGTGATAGGGGCCTGGTTGACCGCCGATATCCCCGTGACGACCCGACCGTCCATGGCGATCCTCTCACCCGGCCGCACGATTATTACATCGCCGGTTTGGATGCTCGCCACCGGCATTATTGTCTCCAATCCATTACGCCTAACCAATGCTTCCTGCGGCGCCAGCTGTATAAGTGCCCGTATCGACTGCCGGGTCCGGTCCAGTGTATAACCCTGCAGTAGATTACCCAATGAAAAGAGGAATATGACTGCCGCTGCTTCCTCCATCTGGCCAATAACGGTGGCTCCCAGTACGGCAACTGTCATGAGGATATTCATATCCAGTTCGCGGGCGTTGATGAGTACAGATATCCCATTCTTGGCCGGCAAATACCCGGCTAAAACGATCCCGATCACCAGGATCGATTCAAAAATGATATGGGATGCGCCAAATAGATGTGATATCATGGCCAGAATCAGCACCGTTGCCGAAACTGCGGTCGGAATGACATATTGATTCGTTTTCCACCAGGCAAACGATATACTTTTCTTATCAGCTTGCTCTATCTCTCCTACATACCCCATTTTCTGTACTACTGATAATAGCTCTGAAATCTCGGTGTCATGTTTCACAGTCAGCCGGGAAGTCCCGAAATTGACCGTCGCAGATTCCACACCGGGAACCTTGCTGATTCTTTTTTCTAGTTTCGCTGCACAGTCCGCGCAATCCAATCCATGCACTAATATGCTGGCATTTTGCTGGGACCGACCCAGAATCGTCTCCTCTGCAGCCTGATATCCTAGAGCCTGCACCTTGTCAATAACTTCCTGCAGACCACTGTTGGAGCTCATCTGCAGAATAAGCTTGCCAGCGGGAAAAGCAACCTGCGCATCGATAACACCCGGCACTCTTTTCACGGCTTTTTCCAACTTAGCCGCACAATCAGGGCAGTCAAGCCCGGTCAATTGCAGTTTTTGACTGTATATTTCATCGGTAATAGCTTCTGCCTTGCTCATGTCGTCACTTCCTTTGTTCAAGTGTTATCATTCAGTAACATGTTCCAGTCCCTGGGCAAACAGCTTCTCGATATGTCCGTCAGCCAACGAATAATAAAGCATTTTGCCCTCCCGGCGGAACGTGACCAGGCGGTGGGTCCTCAATAATCTAAGCTGGTGGGAGACGGCTGATTCTGAGACCCCAATCACAGCGGCGATATCACATACGCACAATTCACGTTTCATTAAGGCAAATAAGATGCAAACCCGCGTGGGATCACCCAGGATCTTGAATGTATCGGCCAGCAAACCCACTGTAGCGCTGTGGATCATGGATTGCCGGACCTCCGCAACTGCGTCTTCGTGGATACAGTTGACATCGCAGCGGTCAACGATTTCTCGGTTCACTTTCAATCCCCCTGCTCCTGATCTTCTAACATATGAGCATATGCTCATATGTTCTATTGTTATGATATCATACAGCCGAGATTAGTCAAGCACTGACAATAGCCCATAAGAAAAGCCCCGGTGATTAAGCCGGAGCCATGAGCAACGTTATTTAACTAATTGCTGTCTTATTTGATAGGCCTTACTTTAAATACTCCATTTCTGAGCAGCCCACTTATTTTGGCAATTTGCTTTCCACTTGCATCATAAACCTGCATGTCGTAGCTGACCGATTTACACGAATTAGTCCAGTTAAGAACTATCCTCACTTCGGTTGCTTTAACTCCATTGATCTTCTGGCAATTATCTACCCGATAGACCAACAGCGCTTTCTTGTTGTTAAAATCGATCCCATAATTCAGCAAGGTGCAGCTACGCAGGTCGATACCCTTACAGGAAATCTCGTTATAATCCAATTTGCCGGTATTATAGAACTTATTGCCGCAGAGCTTGCCAGCATCCAGGTGCACCTCGGCGTTCTTTTTGCAGCCATTGTATAAGCCCATGTCTAGTTTGATAATTCCTTTATCGGAATATATCCAGTCCACGCTAGCCGTGGCAGTTCCGGCATTGCCCGCAGCATCAACAAATTCGAAGGTAAAGCTGCCGTTATCCGTAAAAGTATATTCGGTTGAGCCGCCATTATTGGTTACCGTTACCGGCTCGCTCGGCACCAGAGTGGCCACCACCGACCCGCAAGTAGGATCAGTCGTGCTATAGTTGATCTGCGCTGTCGGTGCCGTCTTATCGATCCAGGTAACTGTGGCTGTGGCAGTACCGGTATTGCCTGTTGCATCAACAAACTCAAAGGTAAAGGTCCCGTTGTTGTCAAATGTGAATTGCGTGGACCCGCCATTATTGGTCACGGTAATCGGCTCACTAGGATCTATCAGCGATGCCACCACCGAGCTGTTGGTCACAGAATAAATATCATAGCTTATATCGGCGGTCGGAGGTACATCGTCGTCAGGCACGGTAATGGTCACATTGTTATCGCCGTAATTGACGTTGTTCTTGTCCATGGCACTGAGGATGAACTTGTACTCACCTGCTGGCGTTCCAGCCGGAACCGTAAACGTAACATCAAATGGCTGGGTGGTGCCGGTCGGCACCGAGGGGTATGATACCGGATCAGTGGCCACCCAGGAAGCATAATCGCTGGGCACCAGGTGCAGGTCCTCGATAAAGGGTTTGTTAAGACTGTTTTGCACGGCGGTCACCACATTACTCACCAATGTATCGGACGAAGTAATGTACATGGCACCTCCAGTCAGACCAGTCCAATAACTCCAGTTAGCATTATACGTACTTACTTTAGCTGAGTGGCACTCAATAAGGGTTATCCCATTAGCTGCCATCTCCGCCAGGACCGTTTGCAGGTCCAGATCATCAGCAGTCATGGCGATGGCATCACGGCCCGGGTCACCCCCGGTCGAAAATGTCGCACTGTTGACCCCTTCATGTATGTTGTTATCATGCGGCACGCTGTCGCCAAAGCTGATCACTATACGTTTGGCACCCGGGCGCCAGGCAATATTGCTGTCAGCATAACTCTCGTACATCATTCTTGTGTACGCTTCAGGCAGGTCCCAACCATTGCCCAGAGTCAAGCCGTTGATAGCTGTGGCTACCGCACTGTTGTTGGTAGTGACTGATTGATCGAGCCGATACGCGTACTCCGGCGGCTTGCCATATGTGGAGCTGTATCCATAATAATTGCTGTAAGCAGAGGGATAATCCATATAGGAAATGACGCCGAAGTTGACATTGGACCCTAGAGAGTTCAACTGGTTCATGATGTTGACGGCGTTGGCCTTAGCCGTATTTAGTATCGGACCCATACTGCCAGTCAAGTCAAAAGCAAATACTACATCGGCTGCTGGCGGAACAGGAGGTATGTCGACATTGATGAGGTCAGTAGCACTCTGAGTAGGCCTCAGGGTGTGCTGGATCTCCGTGGGTGTCGCGGACATTACAGTCATACTCATTAAACTGCTGGATTTTAATAGGGTTCCATTCCCTTCCGCAGTAAAGTTGGTAGGCGGCAGGTCGATCGGTTCCGGGTTGTACTCAATTCCATCAGATATGTTGGTCGGCCCAGTCTCGCTCTCTTCTGCAAAAACCGGGATCGAGCCTAATATTAAGAGAAAGGTAAGCGATAAAACCACTAATAAAGTCGTTTTTCTATAAAGATGGAAACTACGCAAAGAAAATCATTCTCCTTTCGCTCCATACATCTTCACTGGATGGCAGATTATAAGACTATCACCTCCTAAGTTTAGTATTAGCAGTTGATAAACATTATGTCAGGACCCATTTAGACAATGGTATAATGGTCACAGGCTAGGATAGTCGTTTGGTCATAGAGGTCCCTATCAGCAATCATCCTTAGCCCAGAATATATTTCGCATTATACACTAATTTAGTTCATATTTGGCATAATTAACAGCAAATCTACTCAAGCTGGGGAGGTGCAATTTTGATCGATCAAAACAAGTTTCCCGACCAGGAAACCGATATCGCCCTTAAACAACTGACCGAAGCACGCCTGGCCGCTCATCAGCTGGTGATGTACCGGAACCTGCTGAGCGATCCTATAGTCAGCGAATGCCTGCACCTGCTCGACTGCATTACAAACTATATCTCGCCTGATGAACTGCTCGACTCCTATCACAGCTTTTATCATTCACTTATATGCGAAAAGACACCTGGCACAAGTCCCGACGCCTGGCAGCGCTATCTTGTGCATGCCATCCTGGCTGACGAGAATCCCTTTAGCCTGGCTGCGGAGATGTCCGGAAACCAAATGGAACAGGTACTCTTATCCGCCGCCGAGCACGACCTGCGCTGCCTGAACCAACTCTTCAGGATCGATCCTAACGACATTGCCCGTGCTGTTGCTGAAACGGTGCTTTTTGAATATGAGAATCGAATTGATCTCGCTCCCCTGCCCACATGGGGTGATATGGCATTTGAAGCTGCCCCGCCGAGCCCGATGTGCGACCGGCTGGCCCGCTCCCATGACTGGAGTACGGAACTGGCTTCACTTATTGAGCATTATCACGATCAAGGCACTGGTATCTTCGCGCGGAACGCCGCTTTTAGGTGGAATAAAGGCTCTTTGCAGAGCATCTCCTCCCCGGACAAGGTGTTCTACACCGATTTGATCGGCCTCAGATCACAGCAGGAGCAGTTAGCAAAGAATACCGAGTGTTTACTGAATCACCTGCCGGCCAACAATGTCCTGCTCTACGGCAAACGCGGCACCGGCAAATCCTCCATGGTCAAAGCCACGCTAATGGAATATGCATCACAGGGCCTGCGCCTGATCGAAGTGCCCAAGGATTCCCTGCATGAACTGCCCGGTATCGCCGCTCACCTGCGCGGCCGCGCTTTCCGGTTCATTATATTTATTGATGATCTTTCCTTTGAAGAATATGAGGTGGATTACAAGCTTCTGAAGGCGATATTAGAAGGTGGAATCGAGCCCCTGCCCGAAAATGTGCTGGTCTATGCCACATCCAACCGGCGCCATCTGGTTAAGGAGCGCTTCTCGGACCGCAATTATACGGATGAGATCCATCAGGATGACACCCTGCAGGAAAAGCTCTCGGTAGCCGATCGCTTTGGTATGACTATACTATTTCCGTCTCCGAACCAGGCCTTGTACCTGGAGATTGTGAACGGCCTGGCCCGCCAGCATAACATCGAAATGGACCCGGCAGCTCTGGAAAGCCGGGCACTGCAGTGGGAAAAACGGCACAACGGCCTGTCTGGAAGGACCGCGCGCCAGTTTGTGAATCATCTGATAGCCGAAAGAGGGAAGACTATGTAGCTTAGTCTCTCTCGATCTAACCTTCAAATTCTTTTTCCTTCTCATTCGGGTTCTTGTCCTCGTTCGGATCTTTCTCGCCTATTTTATCGGTGATCTTCTCCATGCTCTTGCCCGTCAAATTTAACAGCGGCTCGTGCTTGGTCAGCAATGGCTGGGTGTATTCATCAATCTTGTTTTCTATCATGTCTTTTTCCATGGTTCAAAACCTCCTTCTAAGGTTTATGGAATAGTTTCAACTTCTTTGGTCTTTTCACCGACGTCCTTGTCTTCACCAGGGTCTTTCTCCATACTCTTACCGGTCAGATTGAGCAATGGCTCATGCTTGGTCAGCAATGGCTGGGTGTATTCAAGATCATTCTTATTAAATTAACTCATTGTTCATCCCCCTATTTCCCTAAGAATCTAATCTATAGAATCCAGCAGCCGGTCAAACAGTTCCGGCAGCTGGGTCACATCCTCACCAAAGTGGAGCCGGTACACCGGGGTAGCGAGCACCAGGTCGGCCATTGCCTGAAACTGCCGCTTGGCCAGCCCGGGATCCAGCACCAGCAGGGTCTGGGGCAGCAGCTCCTCCAGCGCCCGGGGTTTGGGCATTTCCTCAAAAAAGCTCTCCGGCCAGTCCACAATCCTCGGGAAAACGATAAGCCGGGGCGGGCAGGGCCTGCCCTCTATGAAGCCCTCGATTTCCTGCAGTTCAAAGGAACGTTTTCTGGTATCCGAGCGAAATCCCTCCCTGGCCGCCGCCAGCTCGGCAAACCAATCGATAGTTTTATCAGTAACCGCCAGCCGCCCAGGGAACGGCATAAGAACAGGCTCCGCCCCGGCTGTATGTAAGATCGGGTGATCATCTGACAGGCAGCCATATCCGGCACGCATCAGCGAGATACAGGAGGTCGTCTTGCCTGTGCCGCTGAATCCTACAATCAGGACTCCCTTGCCGTTTCGCTCCAGACCCGCTCCGTGGATCGCATACAGCCCCTCCCTCCGCAGCAGTTCGATGGCCGCCAGCAGCACGAAGCTCGCAGCCCAATCCAGAGCCATACGGCCAGGCTGTACCAGCCATCCCTCAACCCGCCCGTTGTCAAAGTCCAGAACCATGCGGCCGGCCTGGTCAAAGTCCAGGAACCAGCCGGGATCGTCCCGGTACAGCGTACAGGAGACTGTCACTCCG
The DNA here is from genome assembly GCA_050259595.1 of Acidobacteriota bacterium. Taxonomy (GTDB): domain Bacteria; phylum Bacillota; class Syntrophomonadia; order Syntrophomonadales; family DTU052; genus JBLNAX01. The sequence goes on from JBLNAX010000112.1 coordinate 24,532, forward strand.
TCAGTCGGCACTTCCCTGATCAACTGGGCTGACTCCGAGGGTCTGATAGGTACTTCGCTGATATCACCCGCCGCCTGCATAACGATAGTCAGGTATTGATCAGGTTCACTATTAATTAAGCTGAATCCCCCCAGAGCCTCCTTAGCAGCGGCAAAGACCACTGGATCATCGGTCTGCACCTGGATGGGAACCCCATGAACATCATAAAAACATCTATATTCAGTCACCTGGAGGAGCCTCCAGTCTGACCAGTTTTTCTCGGTTGAGATGACGAACCAGCAGCACCAGGTCATCCCACGCAGTTGCCGGTGGTACCTCGAATTGCTGGCAGACGGCATCATGCACCTCGCCTAAGGTTTTGCCCTCGTCCAGCATGCTCCAGATCAGGGCGCCCGGACGGTTAAGTGTGAAATAAAAACCACTGTCCAGGTCCAAAAGAACCGCTTCCCCCACGATTTCCTTGAAAACCACTTTCTCATTGCGAATACAAATGTGCTCCTTGGTGACCTCCATGGCGGCATCCGGATCGTTGATTACTTTGGATTTAAGCAGCGGCCCCAGCACCTCCCCAGCCCGCTGGCGCAGTTCAGCCTTCGAGGCATTCGGAGCAATCACCACGCATTCCTCTTCAGTATTGATGGAGGGTCTTAGTTCTTTTGGTATAAAAGCTTTGTCTTCCTGAGCCTGAAGATCTGCTTCTTTATCGCTCACAAGCCCTCTCCCTTTTATTCCTTTAAAATACTGCAGCAGTCGATTCACAATTCTTCTCCCTATGAAAGAGTTCTCCTACATGCCTTCCTGCGACTTATCAGTCAAAGGATCCTTGTCAGCCAGAGGGGCTTTTTCGCCGGGGTCCTTATCAGTAATCTTCTCTGCACTCTTACCGGTCAGATTCAATAACGGCTCATGCTTGGTCAGCAGCGGCTGGGTGTATTCGAGATCAGCCTTCTTAACTTGCGCTTCCTTGTCTACCACCTTAATAACCTCCCTCTGGTTGCTTCTCGTTAGGATCTTTATCAGTTGCCGGATCTTTTTCCATGGGATCCTTATCAATAATAATGTCCTTCTCCATACTCTTGCCGGTTAGGTTCAATAACGGCTCGTGCTTGGTCAGCAACGGCTGGGTGTATTCAAGATCATTCTTCTTAACTTTCATTTCGATTACTCCTCTCACATCAATGTTCGTCAGTCTTATCGCCTGGTTTTCCCTCATCCTGTTTTTCATTGGGAAGCTTATCAGCTATAGGATCCTTCTCCATGCTCTTGCCGGTCAGATTCAACAGCGGCTCGTGCTTGGTCAACAGCGGCTGGGTATATTCGAGATCAGCCTTCTTAGCTTTCATTTGTTTACCTCCTAAACTTGCGCTCCTTCATCACCCTTGTCATCTATGTACTGTTTGTCAGCAATAGGATCTTTTTCGCTCATTTTATCAGTGATCTTCTCCCCGCTTTTGCCAGTCAGATTTAGCAGCGGTTCATGCTTGGTCAGCAAGGGCTGGGTATAGGCATCTTGTTCATACACTGACTTTGTTTTTGTCACCGTAAGACCTCCTTTCCTGTGTGATTGGGATTGTCTTTCCTGCGGAAGCCTCCAATAAGGCATCGATCAAGCCGTCGGTGATGCGCTGGCTGGTATACTGCTCATAAAATGCGAAAGCTGGAGTGGGATTAGCCTCGAAGCAGTAGTACCGGCCGTCGAGACTGCGGCGCAGGTCGACACCGGCGGTTAGCATATCCAGAGAACGGGTTAATTCTATACAACGCTGGGCCACTTCATCCGGTATCTGCACCGCCCTCATACTGCGGGGCAGCCCGTCGCGGTTGCTGTAGCGATAGTCAGTGGCCTCGGTTTCGATCTCGGTGGGAAATACTTTATTGCCCATCACGTGAACCCGAATGTCGGTTCCCGGCACCCACTCCTGGAACTGAGTAGGGCCATTAGCCAGCAGGTCGAGCCGTTCCAGGTCTTCTGCCTTCAGCCGCCGCACTATAGAACGGCGGGCACTGAGTGACTTATATATAACCCGGCCCCGGCACGATTCGAAGAACTCCACCGCTTTCTCCGGTATGTTGGTCACCAGAGTGCGGGGAACCATGAAGCCGTGGGCGGCGATAATCTGCTGCTGATAGGTCTTGGACATATTGGTGGCGGAACTGGACGGCTTATTGCAGACCGGAAAGGGTGCCGTCTCCAGGAAAGAATGCAGATGCGAATGGGTGACTGCAGGAGAAAAGCGCGATTCACCAGGATTAACCCATAATTGATGGACATAAACGGCTCCGATCTCTGAAAAATCGGTCGTGCTGCCGCTGTGAATCAACTGGCCGGTGACCTTATTGTCTGTCACACCCCAGGTCAGGTGAAAACCCGTTCCATGTTCGCGGGGGTCCAGCACCAGGAAAGGAACATCGCGGTCTAATAGGCGGTATACCAGATGGCCGATGCCGCTGTCGCGCATAGTGCCGAGAATCAGGATCACACCGCCACCTCCTCACGCACTGCTGATAAGAGGGAAGCCAGAGCCCTGGCAACCTGCCGGCGGTGTTCTGTATCTTCAACGACCGCATCGGCCGTTTCGGCGGTGCTGATTACAACATCAGCTTCTGGAGTGGAAACCACAGTAAGCTCCAGGAATGGGAAGCCCATTATGCGGGCCAACGAACGGCAGCCTTCAGCCAGCACATCATTGTTGCTGATAGGCTCATCCCCGATCCCCTCAATAAATACCTGCTCGCCCACCACATGAACGCGCTGCAATATTCCTTCCGGCTGCGCAGTCAAGCGAATGATCCCCTCCGGCAGCGGGGTGCCCGCTGTATACGGAACTAACTGAGCCGGTCCTCCCGGCACCAGCAGGACTTGGCCGGGGTGTGAGGCTATAAAGCTTTCTGCCTCCTGCTGTGAATCGGTGATTATCATGTCAGCTAGGGTCAGACCGCAAGCCGCAAAAATTTCAGTATGGGCAGCCAGATAAGGCGGACGAATGCTCCATCCGGGCCGAGGGCGGTTTACCACCAGAGCAGGTACTGCCCGCAACCAGCCAGTAAAGGCGGCACTCCACTCCATGCGCAGGTAATCCTCGTCATCTGATGTATGTGATATACGTGGTGCCTCAGGGAGAGCCCGCACCAGAATGCCGGTCAGCTCAGCCTGATCGCGTTCAATTCCTTCATGAATGAAACAGCCAGCAGTGGGGCCTGGTAGGGTCCAAGCGAAATTAAAATCAGAAGCAGGGCCAGGCGGGGACAGCAGCACACACTCAACGCCCTGATCAAGCAGCGCACTCTTCACATCTTGTGCTAATGTGTCTTCCTGATTGGCAAACAGGATGACCATTTGGCACTTCCCCCCACACACTTCAACCCGTAATCAAAGTTATCCCGGTATATTCAAAGGGTGTATCTCATCGACTGGCGCACCCAGCACGATTTCATCATCGACCTCCAGCCAGGCATGGGCGTAGACTTTAGCTGCAGGGTCAAGCCCCACTCCCATGCAAACCCGGCAGGCGGCCCGCTTTCTCAGCAGCAGCCAGGCGGTCAGCGATCTTTCCACACATCTGCCAACCGGCAAAAATCTCTCCGTGATGCCCACTGCTTCTACCACCCGATCTACATAAGCCCGATCAGATGCTCCCGATATATTGCTGCTGCGGGTCGCTGCCAACAGCAGCGGACTCCATACCCGATAAGGAAAAACCTTTAAAAATGCAGCAACGCCCAGCCGGATCATCCCGGCCCAGGCAGCCAGCGGCAGCTTTTTCAGGCGATTTCCCATAAATATTCCTCGCGATTAAGATAAATCGTGAAATCTTTCCCTAACGTTCCTTCATTTTAACGAAATTCATTGGGTATTTTCCATTCTAATTTGTCGAAAAATGCGGTCCTAAAAGAAATTTTAGAAAATTTCCCGGAGCTCATAGGCGAGTGTTGTCCAATAATCCGAAGCTATTTAAGACTAGCAGTCCTAGAGGTATTTCAAAAATTTTTATATTATTATAGTAAGGAATAAGCAAAAATACAAAACAGTAGCTTGAACTAGCTTTTACTAGCCAGGTAGCCGCCGTCCACCGGATTATCGCCCCGGTTATCTGGCTGGATGGTCTTTATACTACTGGATAAACGGACCCATACCCTGGGTGACCGGCTGCTGCTGCTTGCGGTTGCGATCCCGAATGAAGGTGACGATAGCAATCAAGAATGATAAGCCCAGTGTAACAAATAGCAGAGCAAAACCGCCAAAGATACAAGCAACGATCGCACCTATGTGACTCTGCCCGATGGCCAAAACCACCTCAGGACCTTCTTGAAGGCTGTTGTACTGAGCGGCAAGCTCGTATTTACCTGGTTTGGTAATATCAAAGTCTTTGACCGATACTCCGTAATGATCGGAGAGATTATACGTAGTCTTTCCATAAGGATGCTTGATTGTCACCTGGCTTCCTGTGCTCATGTCCGTAACGATATAGGTCATATCAGGGGGCACTTCGCTGGTATCGTAATACTTGCCGTTAAACTCGGATACAAACTCGTAAAATATCGTGTACTGGCCCGGCTTATTCAACTGCAGGACTTGTTTGCCCGGAGCTGCCATTCTCTGGTATTCTTCAGAATAGTTCGTTATTCCATAGTATATTAAATACCCCAGGGCTGATATGCCCAGCACAAAGACCACTAAGGCCGCGATGTAGCCGGTCTTCGGGTACTTAATAATCACAACCATCCCTCCACTCTTTACTCAATATACGGACCCATATTGCGGGTCCGAAACGATTCCGCAGTCTGCTTCGGAATGCCGCCCTCAGAAGGAGGCCAAATCCAGAAAGCCCCTCCCACAGTAAAGGTCAAAAGCGTTATACCCCCCAAAAAACAGAGGATGATCTGCAGGATGAAGTCCTGGCCCACAGCCAGTACCAGCTCGGGACCCTCTTCGACGTCCTCGTAGCGAGCCGCGATCTCGTATTTACCAGGCTTTGCCACGTCAAACTCGAGTATCGACCGTCCCTCATGTTCATCTGACTCATACGTACTCGCCCCCTCGGGAGCAGTAAGCTTTATTTGTTTGCCAGTTGACAGGTCCGTTACAGCGTACAGCAGATCAGGATTGCTTGAACTATTGTTATATTCCTTACCGTTGAGAACAGAATAATACTCATAAAAGATAGTATACTTGCCCACTTTATCCAACTTCAGCTCGTGCTGGCCAGGAGCCGTGATCCTCTGATATTCCACATTATAGTTAGTCAAGCCGTGAAAGATAAGATAGCCCAGGGCCGACATACCCAAAACGAATATAACCACCGCAACTATGTGCCGAATGCCATATCTGCCGCTCATTAAGTTAACACCCCACTTAGTGAATATTGGTCAAGATTCCGTGCACCTGAACCAGGTAAACCCTCCTCGTGCTGGTCTTACCCTTATCCACCACTCTACACGAAAAGACCTGGATTTTGTTGTTTTTAACAGAATCCTTCAAAGTCAGATAGCTGCGATTGGCCAGGATAGCTATTGTATCCCTTCCATTCGCCGCTTTGAGTGCCTGGTGCCATTCCTTGATTTCAGCTGGTTTAAGGTCACCGCCCAGTTTGCCTATCACCTGATATTTCTTCCCATCAAGCTCCAGCAAATAAGGCATAGGACTGTTCTCTATCGGCAGGTGGGCATCTACATAAACCGTGGTCTGATTATTATACTGAGTGTTGATCGTGCTTATGATCTGCCGGGAGATCTCATTGGTCAGATTGGTACCCGCCAGCTTCTCACAGTACTCATAGAACGGAATCACCTGCCAGAATACAAACAGCGCCATGATGACTCCGGTAACGGCGTAAACCGGTCTTCTATTGAACTTTTTCTGAGCTGCCGCAGACATTTCAACGACCGCTAAGCTCACCAGGAGCAGAGCACAGATCACCACTGGGATGATGTAGCGGGTGGCCAGGAAGAAAACATAGCGTTGATTGATCCAGGGCATTATCGCCAGACTTCCGACGATCATCCAGAAAGGCAGGCTGTATTTGCGCTCGAATGCGTAATAAATGCCGATCACCAGCACTATCGTGGAGAGCGTAAACAGCGGGTGCTGTAGGTACTGCCAGAAGTGCGCATGGGATTGGTAAGTGGCGCTGATGGTCCGCAGCATCTCGATCAGCATCTGATTGGCATTTTCCAGAAATGACATCAATCCCGGCTTGGTTTCCAGAGCATAGCTCTTTTTCGCTATAAAGAACAGGCTGCCGAAGGGCTCCTGAATCAGATTAAAATAGATCATGTTGGCATAACCAACCGCAAACGCCATCGCCGCTCCATAGTACCATCTGATACTGCCCATCGCTTCGCGGAAATGAGGCCCAGTGGCATAGACAAAGGCCACCAGGATATATATCACCACCGAGGAGTGAGTCTGCAAGGTCAGTGCCCACAGGAAAGCGGAGGCGATGAGCCATTTGCCGTCTTTCCGGCGTTCAGCCGCCAGCAGAGCCAGCATGGCTAGAACAAAGAAGAAAGGAGTCGTACAGTTGGCCCAGGCCATGTGACTGACCATGATGTGCATGCCACTGGTCAACAACAGACCTGCGGTAAGCAGGCCTACCCAGAAGCCAAACATCTTCTTGCCTAGGAAATAGACCGCAACCACTGTCAATGCCGAAACGATCGCCACGTATAGACGAGGGGCGTCAGTACTCGGTCCGAACATCCAGAAAATGAAGCTCAGGATATAGTTGTGCATGGCTCCGATATCCCAGGCCGCGTTGTGCAGTGGCAGCGAGACCCCCCGGTAGATATCAAAAGCCACTTTGACTTCCTTCAGTTCGTCGATGTGCCGCGGTATGATCCATAAATATGGGATACGCAAGGCCAGAGCGGTCACAAATAATGCCACTCCTAACACCCAGTCCTTAATCAACTCGCGCTTGTCCGTATCTTGCAACACTGATCGGCCTCCTATTACCTGCTAACATTTTGAAATACTATTGGTCCGCCGTACCACCTGCACCTGCTTCGTCCTGCTCGGGAGGTGAAGGTTGGTTGAACACCCATAAACGGTAAGAGACAAAATTCCACAAAATGGACAAAACCGCCCCCAGCAGTTTGCCGCCGTTGAGTATGATGTAAGGTGATACTGGCAGTCCTTTCCCCATAGAGGAAACTATCATTACTACGGCACTATTGATCAATATTCCGATCACAGTTGCAATCGTAAATTTGATTATTTGCCATGAATGCTTGCCTTGCCTGGCTTTAAACGTCCAGTTACGATTAAAAAAGTAACTATTGATTGCCGCCAAGGTTTGGGTAAAGGTATTGATAGATCCCACCTTGACTCCGGTCTGAATGCCAGTCAAAGCTACCAACAGGTTAAATAATCCATAATCAATCAGGGTATTTAACAACCCGACCGCCCCAAACTTGATTGCTTGCGACTTGATCTTCAACTAATCGACTCCTCCAATAAATACTTGTTGAAAACTGTTGTAAATATGCACATGGCTATCTATAATCTTAGAATAGGTTGGTCGTAATGGATACCCCGGAGGTATAAATGTTTTCTACGTCAAAAAAGTCCTGGCCTTACACGTTGTTCATAATCATTGTTTTTATTTCAGTCGTAGCAGTGCCTATATTCTGTTCCGGAGTTTTCGAATCAACTGATAAAGCCCGGCGCCCCATCGGCCCGCCGTTATATTATCGCGACCGGGCAGTGGTGTTGATATATCATGATTTTTCCGATCGGGAATGCGGAACATCCATCTCATCCAAACATTTTCAACAACACCTTGATATGCTCAAACGCGAGGGTTTTAATATCGTTTCACTGAATGAGATCGCTCGATTCCTCAATAAGCAAAGCAAACTACCACCCAATTCAGTCGCTATAACTTTTGATGATGGTTACCAGAGCAATTATTTTCAAGCTTATCCTATACTGAAGGCTCGCCGCCTGCCGGCCACTATCTTCATGATCGCAGGCAGTGAAAGCCAGCCCGCTGACAAGGGCCGAATGTTCTTGACCCCGTCTCAATTATCCGAGATGGCGAAGAACAACATGACTATCTATTCCCACACTTATAAAGGCCACCGCATGGTGGAGGGAGCCTATCCTACCGGCAAAGCCTGGCTGACCACGCCTTTGCCCGGCGAAAGCAATACCCGTTATCTGCGCCGCATTACTAGGGACCTGACCCGAGCCAAGCGGGTTCTCGACCAGCAGTTGGGACAACAAACTGAACAAATAGCCTGGCCATTCGGTTCTTATAACCAATCGGCTATCGACGCTGCTCACCGGTCCGGCTACAGATATATGTGGACGACCCGGCACTTTCCGGTTACCGCTGCCAGTTCGCCATCAGAGCTAGGTCGGGTCAGTGTAGGCCGCAAGGGCATTACCGTCGGCAAGCTGAAAAGCATTATCCTGCAGGTCGCCAATAACAAACCCTCACCCGAGCAGCCACCCAAAGAAAGAATACTGCCCTAGTACCCGCTAATTTTCATTGATCTGGTGTGACATTATCTCGATCTGATCCCCAGCCTTTCGCACTACGATCTTATCCCGGGTAGTTCCTTTCTGGCGTACCACTTCATATTCAAACGTGAAATAGAGTTTACCCGAAACATAGCCAGAAGTGTAATCAACGTCACGCCCATCAAGCTTATGTTCCATTATGCCGCCGTACTTCCCATTCACTCTCGCGAGCTGGGCCAGCCACTGGTCACGCGGTATATTGTCAAAGAAACCTGGATAGTAGTAGTAAGTCAGCTTTTCATAATCGCTCTTTTTAAGTGCTTCAAAGTACCGATCCACAAAAGCCAGTACCACTTTCTGATCATCGACTGGAGCACAACTGGACGGTGCCGCCACCAGAAGTAATACTATCAGGATGGCCAGCAGAAATCGCTTAAACGTCACCCAAATCCCTCCCCCGATATCCTGGTCCTTTTCTATTTCTATTCTCCCTAAACCAGCACTAATCAAATATACTTTGACATTTGGCTGCTCTTTCCTGCTCACTGACATAAGCGAGCAGGATATTCTAGCCGCAGCAGGCCGAAACTAAGCTAAAAGACATTTATTCTTAGGAGGTTAAAAGGTTGCTGAACTGGTTGGTAATGAAAATGATGGACCCTCTAATGGATGATGCGATGGTCAAGATGATGACCGAGGACTATCCCGACAACCCCTTTATAATGGCCAGCATTGCTGAAAAGCTAACACCACGGGCCATGATCGAAGCTGCCATGAGAGCAGAATCAGGGGTTGAACTGCAGCGCCCAATGGGAAGTCCGGTCGTGCAGTCACCCTGGGACAAAGTCTTGTTAAGCCCCAGACAGTTGTTCCAGCTTCCAACAGCCGATTCAAAATCCATTCAAACCGCAACTGTTATCGGGCCTTATGCGAAGAAGCCTTTGCATCTGGAAATCCCCATTATGATAACCGGCATGTCCTACGGGGGCTCACTCAGTCTGCAGATGAAAATGGCTCTAGCCAAGGGGGCAACTATGGCTGGAACCTCCACCAATACCGGAGAATCCACAGTGACCAACGAGGAACGAGACAACGCCCGCCTATTGATCGGCCAGTATAACCGCGGTGGCTGGCTTAGCCAAGCGGAACAGCTGGAGCGGGTGGATGCTATCGAAGTGCAGCTGGGTCAGGGAGCTTTCGGAGGAGCGGTAGACTCTACAATTAAGGCTGGCACTATGGGTGAACACCTGGCTCGAGCACTGCATGTAGAAAAAGGCGCAGATGCCACTGTTTATGCGCGTATGCCAAATGTAAACACCACTGAGGAAATAATCAGCCTGCTCGATCAACTAAAATCCACGTACGACGTACCTATTGGTATCAAGATCGCCGCTTCAGATTTCATTGAATATGAGCTGGAGGTCATCGCCCAAACCCAGGTCGATTTTATAGTAATTGATGGTGCGGAAGGTGGTACCGCTGCGGCTCCGCCCACACTGCAGGACAATCTGGGGCTGCCCACCCTTTTCACCCTGGCCCGTGCCATTCGCTGGCTGGAAGCCAACCGGCTGCGCGAAAGATTCAGTGTGATCGCCGCTGGTGGTCTGACTACACCCGGGCATTTTTTGAAAGCTATGGCGCTCGGTGCTGATGCAGTCTACATTGGTTCTATTGCTCTGATCGCGGCCATGCAGAGCCAAGTCACCAAGGTCATGCCGCAAGCCCCAGCCCCCCAGCTAGCATTATATACTGGAAAACAAAATGACAAGCTAGATATAGACCTGGCCGCCAAGCACCTGGCCAATTTCCTTAAGTCTTGCACTGCCGAAATGAAGCTGGCGGTTCAAGCCCTAGGCAAGAATGCCCTTAGTGAGCTTAATCGCGATGATCTTGTTACCACCAGTCCCGACCTGGCCGAATTCTTGGGCATCAGATACGGACTAGAGACACGGTCAGGGAACTATCGCGAATATCTTCAGTATGCTAATTACTCAGAATCCAGAACCAGCCTGCAATGACCGATTGAGCTTACAGTCTATCTGGCATTTGTGAGATCCCCTATTTTCTTTCTTAATGCTGGCAGTTTGCTGGCCCCTGCTTTAAGCAGCTTACTGCCAGCTTTGAAAGGTATCAGTTCACTATGCAGTATCCGGTTTTCGGGTGAGATATTGAAATCCTGGCTGAAGCCGCCGATCCAGAACCGGACTTGAGAACTATTAGTAATGAATTGGACTTCCCATGCTATCAATGGTTCCAGCCCCAGCAGCAGTGCGGTTCCGGCAGGAACCGAAAAAGTTTCATCAACCACTAATGACTTGGGCTGGGTCCCGAGATTAAACTGCCTGGCCCGGACTAGGGCTTTATGCTTCCCGTTATTAAGCACGATAGCATCGATAAAGGATACCAAAGCACTGCTTTCCGAGGGTCCAGACGTGTAGCCCTTCAATTTCCTCACAGCATCGTCCCCCAGTTCGTTTTTCTTTATAGTATGAAATGGAAGTCACCACTGTTATCATTTGAGACCTTTATCCCCCCGAAAATGGCAATAAAAAAGCTGTCGATATTTCTATCAGCAGCTTTGGCTTTTTATGGTTGGGGTGGAAGGATTCGAACCCTCGATGCGGGAGTCAGAGTCCCGAGCCTTACCGCTTGGCGACACCCCAATACAGATAATTAATCTCTATCGCACAAGCTAGTTTACCGGACAACCGACACTTTGTCAATAGGCTAGCTGTTCCATAACTGCTTGATCAAAACCAATACTTTTTCCTGATCATCGTTACCGCTCGGGAGTTCTTTCCTGGATCTGCCTCCATACTTCCTCCGGGCGCAAACCAGCTGCATTGATTACCGGAGCCTGCACTATCCGGTCCTGAATGCCCATTATGTTGATGTTAGCACCGGACAGGACTACTGCGTCCACATCGCGCCCTTCAGCCTTGGAAACGTCCACGATCTGGCATCCTTGCGCCGCCAGGTACTCCTTAAAGGATCCTAGGTTATCTTCTACCGCTATCGTCTTTTTCATTTTCAGCCTCCGTATATTTATGATACTAGTAGTATGCACTGAGACTGACGTCATTATAATACACTGAACCACTCAACAGACTTACATCCTTACGCCAGTGCTAAGACATGGCAAATTGCTGTATATTCCACTATTATCATATTGACAATTACAGGAAAAACCGTTACTTTTAGATTTGACAACAAATTGCATCACTCATAGTTATTTACATTTAAGAAAACATTGCACGGAGAGGGATAAAAATGCTAGATGAGTCTGAATTTATAAAGCTCGCACACAGTATAGCTGGTGAAATAAGAAACTATATACGCAACTATTATCGCCATCAATATGAAAACCAATCCCAGCCACACCTAATCAACAATGAAAGTCCCGGCTACATGCCTAATCCGACTGATTGTCTGGCGTATCAAGCGATTCTTGATATCATCAACCGCAAGTTTCATCACATGCTTAACGAAGCCAATTTCATCATAGAAGGATTCGAGCCTATACTTGGGCGTGATGCTCAGTATACGGTTTTTATCGACCCGGTCGATGGGTCCCGCAGCGCTGCACTGCGTATCGGAGACCCCTGTATCATGCTGGCATACAGCCCCCAGCATGAGCTGACGAATATCAAATTCAAAGATTTACAGTTTTGTTATGTAGAGGGCCTTCATTCAGCCGATACTTACTTTACTTACTGTGGAAAAGGCTATTATGTCCCCGGCGGATTCTACTTTGAACCCCGCGATGAAGCAATCTATTTGTATGGGGAAATACTTCTGGAACCCATACGGTTGAGGCAAGAATATCCCCGATCTATTGAAGAAGCAAGCGTGATCGTTCGCGATGGGCACGGCATGCGGCGTCATGTCAAAGAAAAGATTAACCACAGCATCCTGGATCACGCTCGACACGTGTTCAGCTACGACATTACCGGCCTGGAATTAAGCTACCTCGCATCGGGTAGAGATATCGTACATCTGCTGGTTGAAAGCCGCTCTCACTACGACAAGGGCAGGATCGTGGGCTCGGATGGGTTCAATCTATTACCATTCCCTCTGGTCAAAGCTACCGGCGGAGTAGTCTATACCCTAAACGGCGAGCCTTTAGATGAGCAGGTCTTTAATCCCTATGGAGTTTACGATTTTATTGCCGCGTCCAACCCTAAGATCTTCAACGAATTTGTGGCACGCGGTGGGATAAAAATACAAAACCCACTTCCATGGGGAGAGCTAGCCTAGCTCTCCTGATCATCTTTGTATCGCAAAATATCAACACTTGGTCGATCTTCTACCGGCCAAGTGTTCCCACATGGCTGCCGGTTGTTCTTGTCTTTTCTTTCACATGGTTCACCACGCAAAGGATAATCACGAAACAACATTGAATATTTATTATCATCAGATTACGAGGGGGCATCCCTATGAGAAGCCGATCGAGAAAGCGTTCAAGATGGGAATGGTATTCAGCTCGGATTCTTTACGAGATCAACATCTCCGGCAAAGTGGATGCAGCAGCGCCTGACCACGAGATCCATTACCGAACTTTTGAGGAAAGTATCATAGTCATCAAAGCCCAATCGATTCTGCATGCTCATCGGGTGGCTGAAAAGAAAGCTCTCGATTACGAGTGCTCATATCCGAATTGTTATGGGGAAAAGGTAGAGTGGAAATTCAGTCAGATCCTCGATGTGATCGATCTTTTTGATAATAAAATCGAAACCGGCACAGAAATTTACTACCGCATAGTCCGCGTCCCTCAGGAAGCCTCAATGGAGGAAGTGGTACGTATATTGTGTCCGGAAATGTCTGATATTCCTGAAACTGAAGAATCTTGACCAAGTTCTGGATCTAGCAGGGCGAATAGCGAAAGCTAATAGACATCAAAAACCCCATGATTTAGGCGTAATGAGCAACTACATCATGGGGTTTAATGCTAATGATTTACTTTTTGTCATCGGTGGGCAGGTGGATCAGTTCGCCCTGGCCTTCTTAACTGCCGTTCCCTCATCATACTCACCATATTCACAGCCGCCGTTTTCACCATGCAGCTCATCAACAACTTCATAGACTTTACCTTTTTTCTTGTAGAGCTTCAATTCGCCACTGGCCCATCCGCCATTCCAAAGCCGGTCATGGTTTTTTTCTCCATCAGGATTCTCATAATTGACCAGTATCATGGTCTTCTTAGGGCAACGGAAATTGATGGTTATTTTGCTGTCGGAATTGACAGCAGTGATATCCCAGATGATCGCATCGTCGGTCTCCCGGCATGCAAATTCCTGCTTGACCGAAAGCAACGACTTGGAGAAATTGTACTCATAGAGCTGGCCTTCGTAATAGAATGCGATCAGCAGCTTGCGGTCGATTTTGGCCCCAAATACCACAGGACTGCCCCCACCGACATCAAGACTGGTCACAATAAGCTTCTTGCCGGTCAGATCACTGGTAAAGTTATTGCAGTTTAGCCATATCCATGGGTTGGTATAATCGCGGCCCCAGTTTTTATCCTGATAACCATAGCTAGTTTCCGGTCTAACAACGAATTCCTCTCCATTGACTGTGACGGTCCCTTCATACAGGCATTTAATCCCCTGAACATGCCAGAACATCGCAAATGCGTTAGCATTCCTGAAAGCCTTAGAAGCCCCATAACCCACGCTGTATGTCAAAGGTTTACTGACCTTTAGATCCCAAGTCATCTCCCCCGCATCACTCATAAACTCGGGATGAGCGGCCACTTCTTCCTTAGACAACCTTACAAAACCCCGCAGATGATTCTCATCAGCCGTACATTCACCGATGCGCACATCCATTTTGTCAAAAGAAGCATAGAAATCCTTGATCCCATAGAAATTATGTATCTGCAGAGGCTCTTCACACCAGGTTCCAGCCTTCAACATAGCATACGAAGGCTTGACCCCTTGTCTCTTGTGGGCTTCGAGCTGCCCTAGGATCGGCTTCTCCCCACCTAGCGCCGGATTTATGACATAATACTCAATAAAAAACGGTCGCAGCTCGCCAGTCTCCTTCTTCTCACCTACGAACGAGTGCCACCACCAGTCATAACCCCGTTTAGCCAGCTTGCCCTTCAACATGTAAGCATTGCGGTCCAAATATTTATTACCCGTCACTGCATACTCCCCCCCGATTGTTGTTGAGCTACTATAAATTTTTCTCTACACTTTATAATACTATAGATGGTTGGGCCATTCCACATGTTGGTCAACTATATTCGAGCTTTCAAAGAAAAAGCCGGAACCAACGGCTCCGGCAGATCTACTCTATTTATTGATTAAGTGGCATTGTTATACTCCCAGAGCACCCTTAACAAACTTCAGAGTGTTAATGATGTTCTCATCGGTAAAAGTTTTGACCAGAATGTTGAAGTCATAACTGTTGATGAAGGAGCGCATATACTCGGCAGCCTGTTTCTTCTGCAGGTATTTCAGCATGATGAAAGGCCGGCCCGGAGTGTCGATGTAAGCAACGACTTTAGCTTTTGCTTTTGCCAACAGTTCTTCTTCGGATTCCACTAGCTCATCAAAGATATTCTTGGATACTGCATCAGCCGGGTTCATCAGTTCGCCACCGAAGATCACGTCCCGGAAGTTCTTGTCGGTGTCGAGACCGAAACGCATGATCTCACCTTCTGCAGGAGTGAGCGCCAAACCGATCTTGATCTCGGTCATGCCGATCTTGGATTTAGGATTATTCAGCACCAAACGGTAGTCACAGGCCATTGAGACGATCATTCCAGCTGCGGTGGCATGTCCATTGATAGCTGCTACTACGGGTTTCTTACAGGTGAACAGCTTAAAAAGCACTTCTTCTTCAAATTTGAACCAGTCAACTATTTCCTGCGCACTCTGGAAACTAGTAAATGTATTCAGGCAAAAACCGCCGGAGAAGTAACGTCCCACCCCCGTCAGCACTAAGCCTTTCAGGTCTTCTTCATTGTTCAAACGGTCGATCATTGTGTCCAGCCCCTTCAAAGTCTCCGTATTAATGGAGCTGACTTTGGTATGGTTGAACGTGAAGATGATTATGTTGTCCTCGATCCTGTACTCGTACGACATGCAAACACTCTCCTTGATTTAAATTAAAATTGTTTTCCGATACTACTTCTTGCCATTTGCTATTATACACCAAGAACGGGTGTGTGACACCATGAATCCTGACAACCAATAATCGTTCGTCATATTTTTTCAATTGTCTGATTAATCAACCCAACACTTCATTATCACGTGGTCTAAAAGGAGGAGTTGCCATAGGTTCTGGCGAAAAGTGTCAATAATTGGGGGATGCAGCATAGGATGAACATTCTTTCCCTGTTATCGTTTTTTGCCGCTATAGTCTATCTCTATCTCGGTTATTACGCCATACAGGTAGATCCTAAGGCTAAATTGAACCGGGTATTTCTCATGCTGTGCTGTGCCACGTTCCTTTGGGCCTTCTGCGGAGTCTTTCTGTTCCCAGCTCCCAGTGAAAATGCCGCTATGTTCTGGCTGCGGGCTGGGACACCTGGGTGGGCAATGATCGCCGCCATTTTCCTGCACTTTGTTTTGATCCTGGTGGGCAAAGAAGACCTAATCAAGAAACCCTGGCGCATCATCCTGCTCTATCTGCCAGGCATCGTCTGCATCATTCAGAGCTGGACTGGAATGCTGACTGTGAGCGGTTTTGTGCGGACCAGCTTCGGCTGGAACGGCATACCCTATCAATCGCCCTGGTACTGGTTTTTCTCCATATATTACTTGGCCTATATTTTGGCCAGTCTGATCCTAACGTATTTGTGGGGCAAGCACTCCACCATCGCCCGGGAAAAAAGGCAAGCCCGCATTATCGAGCGAGTCGTGTTGATCACTCTGATGTGCAACTTTATGAACGAGACACTCCTTCCCTACCTGGGAGTCCTAAGCATTCCCAAAATCCCTCATTTGTTCGGTCTCATTTGGGCTGGCGGCCTTTGGTACTCCATTGCCAAGCTGCGTTTGATGTCACTCACTCCGGCTATGGCCACCGAGGGCATTCTTACTAAAATCGCCGATATGATGCTGTTGGTCAATTCACAGGGAAAAATCGTTCAAACAAACAGTCGGGTCGCTGAGATCCTTGGTTTCAAAGAGAAGGAACTTCTTGATAAACCACTAGGGGTATTGCTGGCTGATGATCATATCTCCGAGGAAACTATCAGAAATGGGATTTTGCATGATTACCGACGGGAAGTATTCCTGCTTAGCAAGAACAGTGAACATATACCAGTCAATCTATCCGGCTCCACTGTATTTGATCAACAACAGGACTTTCTGGGCTATGCGATCATCGCTCAGGATCTACGGCAGACCAAGCAACTACAGCTAGAGATAGCCGAGCGCAAAAAGGCTGAAGAAGCTTTAAGAGCCTCGTACGATAAGCTTAAACAAATGGACCAGACCAAGACCGACTTTCTTTCCATGGTTTCACATGAACTGCGCACCCCACTGACATCGATCCTGGGCTTCGTGAACATCGTTAAAAACCGTCTGACCAATGTCATTTTCCCACTGTTTGATCCGCCCAACGAAAAGGCGGCTAAAGCCGTGCATAGGATAAATGAAAACCTGGACATCGTGATCGACGAAGGTCATCGCCTGACAAATCTAATAAATGATCTCTTAGATATTGCCAAGCTCGAAGCAGGAAAAATCGAGTGGAAGATGCACCCTGTGGCAATGGGCGAGGTGATCACCAAATCAATGGAGGCCACCGCCCCTCTATTCAAGCAGCGAGGCGTCATAGGCGTCATCGATATAGAGTTTGGACTGCCGATGGTGGTAGCCGATCTTGACCGCTTAGAACAGGTGATGATCAATCTGATATCGAATGCTCTTAAATTCACCGAGACTGGCAGTGTGACCTGCCGGGCGCGGGCTGTCAATACTGAGATACGGGTCAGTGTGGTGGACACCGGTCCTGGCATTGCACCCGAGGATCTAGATAAGATCTTCGAAAAATTTGAACAGGGCAGCGATAACTCCTCAAGCCGTCCCAAAGGCACAGGTCTGGGGCTGGCCATCTCCAAGCAGATCATCGATCATCACAGAGGCCAGATCTGGGCAGAAAGCGAGCCTGGCCATGGAGCCACTTTCTCCTTCACACTGCCTCTCGAGTAAAACCCAAAAGTCATTTTAAAACAAAAGAGAGGGCCCTCGTTGGTCCCTCTCAGATTGTAGACAAAGTCGCAGGCGTATGACGGGAGTGAAGATCAAGCCGCTGCTCATCTGCCGCAAACGCCAGATTCGATTCCATCGGCATTTGGCGATACAGTTCGCCGTCAGGCGCTGGAAAGCCCGTCATCAGCCCGAAATGCCATCTAAGGCATTTTAGTCATCTCGACGCTGATTATTTTAATGGGTGTTTTGGGTTTTTCCTTCTCGTCGGTGGGGACAGCCCCGATTTTGTCGACGACATCCATTCCTTCAATCACCTGGCCAAATACCGTCGTTTGATGATCCAGCAATGGCATCCCGCCCAATGAAGCGTAAGTGTCCTGCACCTCCTGAGGATATTTTAGTGTTTTCATATCCTCTAGGTGAGTCGCGCTCACTGTCTTGGACTGAACTATCAAAAACTGACTGAGATTGCCCCTCGAACCTACATGACTCATCATGACCGCACCTCTGTATGCCTGGAGCTTGGGCGAAAACTCATCCTCGAAGGGAATTATATAAGAACTCTGTCCGTCATCTCCACTTCCAGTCCTATCACCAGTCAGTATATAGCCGTCTTTAACAACCTTGAAAAAGATATTGTCTACGAAGTAGCCGCTTTTTGTCAGCGAAGCGAAGTTCTTGACCGCTTTTGGTGCTTCAGTCTCGAAGAACCGGATCTTGATATCTCCCATTGTAGTATGTATTACCGCAATGTCAGCGCCTTTGGGTGGTGGCTTTAACTGAAACACACCAGTAGCAGACCATTCTTTCGGTGTCGATATTTTTTTGACCGGCGCGTCCGCTTTTTTACTGTCACCACAGCCGAAAATCAATAATAATGAAACACATAATAAGACCGATACGACTTTTCTCAACTAATGCACCCCCTGATATTCTTACCCTTGAATACAGGTATATTCTCCGGGATACTATATTTTCCCTGCTAATCTACCAATTCTTTAGCCATTTCTTGACAAAACCAATGAGCCGCCCGTACTCACTTAACCCTTGCCCATACCGCATCCAGTTGCGGAACGGTTTGATAGTCATTGATCTCCTCCGGGGCAATCCAGCGAAGTTCCGTATGCTCCCAATCAAGCTTTATCATATCAGGAGCATCAATGGATATGCGAAACGGGTGTATCACCCATGTACGATCCAACACATCGTCTAATACTTCCAGCGGCTGGCCTTCACTTATACTAGCAATATCCCTCTCAGTAAGTCCGGTTTCTTCCTGCAGCTCTCGGAACGCCTGTTGAAGAGGGGTATTCCCTTCTTCTATGTAGCCACTCACGCCCGCCCATTTTTCCTGGTAAGATCCGACCTGTCCACTCCTCTTCAAAAGCAGCATTTTGCCTTCATGAACAAGCAAGCATGTGACAACATGAGTCTTCTGTGTATCGCTGACAGCAGCGCCGCCATTCACCGGTTGCGCGTTATCGATCCAGCTAAACGATTCCAGCATCGAGCGGGCTGTTTTTAAAAATTGATCAAACTTTTCTTGGGGCGCCGCACAGGTTATCACATAAATCCGATCATCTTTCTTGAGCAGAGTTTGAAACCACTGGAGCTTCTCTTTTTTCTTAAAATCTCCATAGTAAACTATCTCCCGGCCCGGCATACCCGCCAGAGTGATGTCTTGGTCAGTCATCATCGTAAAACCGGGGATTTTGACTTTCAAGTCCTCTAGGGAAACATCCACAAAACGTTCTAATCCCATGGGATCGTCCGAGAGATCATGATATGTGACATTCACATTTTCGCCGAAAGATTTCTTAAGAAGCTTTCCTGGCCTGACAAAGGCTACGATCGCATCACCAAAGTTCTCGAATTTTGCCCAATCTCTGGGGAACCGCATACGGAATCCATGCTGTTGATTCTCATAGACCGCAAATCCACTGTCAAACCCCGACTTTTTAAACTTCATATTTATCCATAACTCCATTTCTTATTAAATAATAAAAAACTTAAGCACATTATAACTTAATAAAGCCCGCCGCCTAGCATTTATTTTTACTTGCTCCTCCCCGGCGGATCGACGCTATAGCTACCCACAACCCGTACGGAATATCGGCTCAAATGTAATTCCCCGAGCGTTTATTATTTAGCTGGAATCTAAGCTATAAATCATCCCTAGGGGTGATTCATAAATCTGATAATTCTATTAAACTACAGTTAGTGGACTGTATTAAGCCACTTAGTCCATTGGAATGGTATTGAATCATCGTTACCATGCACAGCCGTAATTCTCTCTCAAGGCTACCGGTCACACCCCGGTAGCTGTTTTCTTGCCTATTGCTTTATAACAATCGAGCAGTTAAAATGCTTTAAGTGATAGGGAGATTGGTGAGTTTGTCATGACCAAACGTTATCGCGGAGAGAATATGATCAGCAGGATACTGCCTGATAAACAACCCGGGCACTCGCTAGAAGTGACAATGGCCCCGGCTGATGTTCATTTCTTTGTAGATTTGATACAGGTTTACGGGCACCTAGCCTTTCCAGCGCTGATTAACCCCAAGGCCGGGTTTATTCTTCTACACACCACCCCCGACTGTTTGTCAGATTTGAAGGCGATTTTGAGCCGCTTACCAATGAGTGTCCATTTCCAGGATCCTAATTACTGAATTTCAATTTCGCCGTCCCAGCTACACATTAGGCTTGTTATATCTCCTATTTGATGCACTGAGCGGAGACCACACAGGCATTTTGCGCCGCTTCCCTCCACTTTACTCCGTCAAATCCTGCTTCTTTCAACATGGCTGTAAATTCATCCTCAGAATAGATTTTGACCTTACCACTACGTTCCAGAGGCAAAAATAAGTTGATCAGCTTTCTAAGGGGCCAAAAATACCAGGGCTCGGCTATAACTAATCGGCCTTTATCTTTAAGGACCCGCCGCATTTCCCTCAAGACTGCCTCTGGATGTAGATAATAGTGAAATGAATCAGCACATACCACCATGTCAAACACGTCATCTTCCCAGGGCAAGCTTACCGAATCGCCATGACGCAGATCAGCCTTATGCCCTACCTGCTCCTTTGCTATGGCCAGCATCTTAGGTGAAAAATCTATGCCCGCCAAGACTAAACCCTTACGGTTAGGAATCCGCGCCAGTAAGCTGCCAGTACCACACCCCACATCCAGCACAGCTTCATAATTGTAAAAGCTTAGCTCGGTCAGAATACTTAAATGACGGTCGTGAACATGCTTTTTGGCAGTTTCAGTGTGATGGCCATGAGCCTTAGAATCGAAATATCTCTGGGCTCGCTGGTTGATTCGTCCTTTGTTGGTTCCCGGCATGTTTTCACCCCACAATAATAATGATAACAGCTAAAATTATACAACAAATGACCGCCTGAATCTCAATGTGTGATAGTGCTCATAAACAGAAAGACCCCCGTTAAGGGGGTCAGTTGATCAGGCGTATAGGGTTATGAAGACCTGGTATAGAAACAGTTGGCTTATTCTGTCCAACCGTCTTCATCACGGCCTATTTGAGTCAACGAGCCATCCAAATATTCTTCCATCAAGTCAAGTGGAGGTGTGTCCTGCTCGTTCAGCTCACTTACCGGCACTTGCGCTGTGTGATCGTCTATCAAATACCTGATCTGGGCCACACTGCCGTGAATATCTTCGATCCATATTGGCATATTATTATGCGTCACTTCGATCACTCCCATATTATCAAACACTTCCTTGGCACGGGAAATTTCCATAACGACCTCCTTTTTCCCATTAGCATTTCCCATGAATGCATCGCATATGAGCTCCGACATCAAAAAAACCGGCCAAGCCTGGTTTTTGGTTATATATACTTTCATCCCAATCGCTTTATAGCATGGGGCTTCATTTGACCGCTAGACTTCGAACTCTGGCCATTGACATGATAGTTTGGGTCACTATGGGCTTCGAGTCAGCTTATTCAACTCCAAGAAACACAATAACCGGCGGTTCAGCCGGCTCGATCAACATATTTTAGATTGTCGGCGTGTTTATTTAGCCAGCAGCAGCACCTGCTGATGGCTCAATGTCTTTAATACTCCCCACTGGTCAGTGCATGTTTTGATAGGAAACCCATCTACACAGGCATCCGAGTGGCTTGTTACTCCTTTTAGAAAAAATAATTCAGTTGTTATCTGTCTTAGAATAAAAATGAACATCTTGATATCAAGACCCCTGATCCACTAATAAATATTCCTAGAAGCAACTTCTCCGGCGGCTGGTATCCGCCTCAGCTTCTTCCCATTCATCCAGACACAGTTCCAATTCCTCAAGACTTTCGGACATTACCACAAGTTCGCCATCGTCACAATGGGATCCAGCCGCTTCATAGCTGGAGAATTCAAAAGGATATACAAAGCCTCCGGTGTTAACAATAAAGAATTTAATCATAGCAGTCACCTTCCTTTTCAAATATTAACAAGGGTCGAATGGAAGGCCTCGCGATACTCTGCCAGATTAAATGAGTTCAATGGCCTGGCATCTAAGACCTTCAGAGATATTGACTCACTTCAAAATTACCCCCTTTCACAATCTGCTGCATTCAGAATGGTAAACTATAATTCTATTATCGTAATATTTTGAATTTTCCATTATAGTAAATTAGACGTATTAGCCGGAAAAAAGTTTTAGATTTTCTATCAAAATATTAAATTTAAAAGCAGATGGTTAATTACAGTAAGAGCGTTTTTGCTCAATAACGGTGCTCAACCGTCTAGCAGCCCAGCTACTTCTGCATGCGATAGTTCCAGACTACGCTTGATTTCAGTTTAGGTTTTTCTGCATAACTCTTTCCAGTATCATTGTTTTCAGGCTGATGTTGGGGTGAGTGGGCTATAGTGATACTGTTTAGCACAGTTTCTGTCTCTGCGACTAACTGGCCGTTTTTGTATAGCTTTTTTCTAATTTCAGCGCGCGGGATGACCGCTGTTATTTCATGGGGAATAGGTAGTGTAGTACAGCGTTTGACTCTCATAACCGCATCTGCAAACGCAATCACTATTTCATCTTTGTACACTCTTCTCCCCCTTCCCACCGATCTGCTAATATGATATGCCGATATTGCAATGAAGTATCTGTAGATCTGAACTTAAGTTATGAATCGATCCAAGCCTCTACCATGTTTGGATCCTATCCCAACCAGGATCTAATCCGGCTATAAAAATACAAAAAGACCCACAGCGGGGTCCTAACCTAGGTTTTCCCGTTATTTATCTTTCTCTGGCTAACCTCCTTGCCTTAATGTCTCATCGCTGGTTTATGCCTATCGAAGTCCCTGATCCGGTCAAGTTCCGTATGACGCGGGCGCTTTTCCTGCTTTTTCTGGAACGTGCTTGCCACACATAATACCGCAACTGCCGCAGCCATCAAGCCCAGAAGTATGTAACCAGCCATTGAACCATCATTAGAGCTATTGTATTTATTAAAAGACTTATTTAGCTCTTCATAGTTCCAATCTGCAGCAATGACCGGCTGAGCCACCAGCACAAACGGAATAATTATTAAGGTCACCACCAGGATCGTCGAAAGCACTTGTGATGTATTCATAACCTCACCCCCTTCAAGCTCTTTCGAGCCTTACCTTCTAGTAATATTTTACCACATTTTAGGCCTTTTGTGAATATCGTTGAATTAATATTCATAGACTCAAGACCCTTTTAATTACGCCCAGCGGTGATTTTCATTGGCTTTTCTAGACGCATTCTATCAACAGGATATTCAGTCATATTCATGGAGGGATGTAAAAGGAGGAGTATGTGAACTCCCCCCCTTTGAGATTTATGCGATTGCTTATAAATCTTAGCCCAGTGCTTCTTCTGGAATGTCAATTGCCGAAGTATCACCAGCTTCAAACATCTTCTTGATGCTGAAAATCTGCGGAACCACATTCATCACGTAGAACCTGCCACTGGCTACTTTCCCCTTATAGAAGTTGGCATCATAATGTGAATCGCCAAGCTCAGTCAGTTTTTTCTGCGCCAGTAACGCCTGGTCCATGATCAATATTCCGCAGTAGATCATGGATGTGGCATGCAGAATACGGGTCGAGAAGAGCGGCATCATCGGTATCTTGCCAGCTCCCATGTAACCATTCAGTGTGCCCATGATTCCCTGGAAATCGGCATATGCCTCAGCGAGCATTTTGAACTCTGCTTCAAATCCAGCAGTGTTCTTATTGTTTTCGATGAAGTCGCTGATTTCCTTAAGGAAGGTCATGACCACTTTGCCCTTCTTCATCATGAATTTGCGCCCTAATAGGTCCAGTGATTGAATGAAGTTAGTCCCTTCCCAAATCGAGAATATCTTAACATCGCGGGCCAGCTGGGCTACCGGATATTCTTCGATAAAGCCATATCCGCCATAAGTTTGAATAGCATCACCGATCAGTGGCCAGGCCATGTCTGAAGCATAGGC
This sequence comes from Acidobacteriota bacterium, assembly GCA_050259595.1. Taxonomy (GTDB): domain Bacteria; phylum Bacillota; class Syntrophomonadia; order Syntrophomonadales; family DTU052; genus JBLNAX01. Next base: position 48,625 of record JBLNAX010000112.1, read on the forward strand.
TTTGCAGAGCGGGTTGCTGATCTGGAACATGAAGTCAGCAAATTCCCGTTCTTCCGGGTCCGGGCTGTCATGGGAAATATCGATGTAGTAATAGGTTTTCATAATAAGGGCGCGAATCGCCTCAACACATGACTTCTGCAGTAGCAGCATGCGCCGCACGTCCTCATGCTCGATGATCCGAACTTTCGGTCCCTTAGGATCGGTCAGCTTGGTGCCCTGGATGCGCTCTTTTGAGTAGGCTAGCGCGTTATAGTAAGCCTGGGAAGTTACACCGAGCGCCAGAACGCCGGTTCCTAAACGCTCTTCGTTCATCATCTGGAACATCTGAGCCATTCCCTCGGCCTTTCCTTCTGCATTAGGCGGTGCACCGATCAGGAAGCCGTAACAATCATTGTTCTCTCCAAATGCCAGGGTACACGTCGCCGAACCCTTCAAGCCCATTTTGTGCTCAATGCCAACGGTTGTGACATCATTGAATGCTCCCAATGAGCCATCATCACTGACCCTAAATTTGGGTACGATGAATAGTGACAAACCAGCCGTGCCTTCACGGGCTCCCTCAACACGTGCCAACACCAGGTGAATGAAGTTATCCACCAGGTCGTGGTCGCCGCAGGTTATGAACATTTTAGTGCCTTTGATCTTGTACATTCCTGGAGTATCAGTAGGATAGGCTTTGGTTACGACCGCCCCTACATCCGACCCTGCACCAGGCTCAGTCAGGTTCATGGTGCCCGCCCACTCACCGGAGAACATCTTAGGCAGGAACATTTCCTTGTATTCAGGTGCTGCGTGGCTTTGAATAACTCCAGCAGCCCCGGCGGTCAAGCCCCAGTACGTAACGATAGCAGCTGAGGCACCGATCATCATTTCAGATATTGGAGCGCCCATGCACATAGGCAGGTGACCTTCTACCTCACGGCCGGCTATCTGCGGGCCTAACTCGGCTTCCATAACCGTTTTATAGGCGTTCTTGAAGGACGGAGGTGTGATGACCTTACCATCCACGAACTGAGCCCCGATTTTATCGGCTTCATCATTAGCCGGAGCCAAAACATCGCGGGCAATTTTGTAGGCTACATCGATAAATGAATCGACATCGTCCTTGCTGTAGTAATCCTTGTAAGTGTCATAGCTGAGCAGCTTGTCGAGATCCAGCCACTCTTTCAAGATGAATTTGACGTCACGTGTGTCAAACAGGAAATTGGTTGCTGACAATTAAATACGCCTCCCCTATTTATTAAGATTGCTCTTATCCCCCCAACAGAACAGAGTTGTCTTTCACCCCCATAACAATTTTAATCAAGAAACTGAAGTTCAGTTTAATTCTATTCTGTATGTTGAAATTCCTGCATTGTAATATTGTGATAATGATTACTTATTGTGTTAGGAATAAAAGGACAAACAAAAAAGACCCAGCATGGGTCTTTTAGCGTACTAGTATGACTTATTGTTTACGGTTAGCCTTATTTTTTAGTAATGATATTGATCCCCAATAAGATTATAAGAACAGGCAGGATTATCCTACCGATGCTGTCTATGCCTATAGTTATCCAGCCCAGATGCTTGGCCTGCAGGTAAATGCTAAGGACCAGCAGGACTAGTGAACCTACGAACTTGATCGAGCGCCGGTCGCCTGCCTTATCAACGAAGAACCACTCGAAAAGATACACGATACTGATAGCGATCAGAGCAGATGGCCAATAAAGCGATATGAAGGTCATGATGTGGAACTGAGTCAGCCCCAGATTATTGGTCAACCAGACCAGCCCCAGCACCACAATTATGATGCCGACGATATAACTCCGGTGTGCCTTATCGTTCATGCTCCACCTGCCCTTTCTAGTTCAGCCTCCCTCAATGGAGTACCCCACTAATTCATTTCATACCATAATAGACTACTATTTTATTCTAAGCAATAATAATCGACAGGTATAGCCATATGCACCTTCAGGAAGCAAAACCTTTAAATCATCAGTCGATACAATTCCAAATGATGAACTTACAGATCTTTGCGCAGCCAGACTACATCAAAGAATCTGCCCAGCTTACGGCCTGCCCCCCGGTAGATATCATACTGTTTAAAGCCTAGCTTTTTAATGAAATCAAGACAAGGCTTGTTAAGCGAGGACACCCCGGCCACCATTGTCTGCATGCCCTTCCGCTTACACTGATTGCCTATCATACGGAAAAGCATTTCACCGATACCCCGGCGAGTGAATTCGGGCTTTAGATAACAGGTGGCTTCGGCGATGCGACTGTCACCAGGTGCCCGGTGATAAGGCTTAAGAAAGGCGAAACCAGCGACATCCCCATCTTCGCCTATAATCGCTATCCTGGGGTAGCCGCGAGTGGTGTTCAAGAATTCATCATATAAACTATAATCAACTTTTTCATAGTTGAAGGATGCAAAAGAGTTTTCCACATACTCATTAAACAGGTCTATGATAGCTTTCCGGTGTTTCTCCCCCATTGGCTCAAACCAAACCATGATAACACCCCCTATAATACCTATTGGTATTAATTGGCGGCATTATTGGTTACTATTGCCATTAACAAGAGACAAAAAAAAGGCTCTTACGAGCCTGTAATAAGCTTTTTATCAGGTCAGTGGAATCTGCACCCTTATGACTGTACCCTGGCCAGGTTCGGATTCGACCTCAATCTTCCCCTTAACCAGTTCCACCCGTTCATTTATACCCATCAAGCCATAACCGCCTCTTAAACGGTCGGGTTTGTCCTGCTGAACTTTGTCTTTGTCAAATCCCTTGCCATTATCTTTTACCGACAGTGTGACCTGACTATCTTCAATATACGCTTTGACCTCTACCCGGTCGGCTTCAGCGTGTTTATGGATATTGGTCAATGATTCCTGAAGAATACGATACAGGGTCGACATTACATAGTCTTTTACCCGGGAATCATCACCACCATTTGTGAAAGCAACTTCGATATTGCTGCTGGTTCTGAAGTTACCGATTAGTCCCTCGAGCGCCGCAAAGAACCCATCTTCGAGATAAGCCGGCTTAAGATCATAGATAATGGTGCGCACCTCACGAGTGGTGCTGCGAACAGATTCCGCAATGGCATCGACTTCAGCCAGTAGTTCACGAGGGCTCTGCGTTTCCAGGTGTTTCTTGTGGATCTCCATTTTAAAAGCCAGATTGGCTATAGATTGTGCGGGACCATCATGGACTTCACGGGCAATACGATGGCGTTCCTCTTCATGGGCTGATAAAACAGCCTGGCTGAGCTGCTCCAGGCGCTCATTCTTGCGTTTGAGATCCTGCAGTAAATTATCCATATCACGATAAAGCAGCGCATTCTGCAACGCTACGGCTGCCACACCGGAAACTGCATTCATTGAAAGCTCATCCGAATAATTAAAAGTGATAACCCTGCCTAGAGATTGGGCGTCAGTAAAGTCTAATGACTCCCGGGTCGATTTCTTATTTATGAGTTGAATTACACCCAGCACCTCATCTTCATGATTCTTCATCGGGATCGATAATATCGACCTGGTGACATAGCCGGTTGACCGGTCAAAACTATGGTTATGCTTATATTCAAGATCCTCATTAAGGCTGTATACATCATCGATGCGCAGTGATCTACCACAAGCTGCCGAAAAGCCCACAATGCTTTCTTTGGATATATCGAAAGTCGCGGTTTCTAATCTAATGTCCATACTCATGTTCTTCGCAATGACAAACTGCAGCATTCGCGATTCAATATCACCGTTCTTGATAGAAGACCATTCACCGGTTTCTTTGTCGACCACCAGATATATAGTTCCAGCATCAGAGGAAGTGAGGTTGATGCTGCTGCTAATGATCATATCTAGAAGCTTAACGGTATCTCTTTCCGAAGAAAGGGATTTGCCGATTTTATAGAACTGATCTACTTCATTCTGGAGAAATAATATTTGATTCTTGTCAGTGATCTCAGCATCAAGCTTCTGCAGGAAAAACTCCCAATCAAATCCGGGAACATCGGTATTTATCGATTCAAATACGTTGGCGAAGGCACCGGGAATAATGGTTGTTTGTGTATAGAATGAAATCAATATATAACTAGAAGGGTTCATTTTAGAATTCAGATACTTAGCGATGTCATTGAGCAATGGATATTCTACAAAAACAATAAGCAGGTGATCAGCCAATCCCGCCCTATGCTGGGCGATTATCTCCATATCCTTAATGAATCCATCGTGGTCCTCTGAGAGTTTTACACGATCAAACCTTTCCCGAAGTACCGTGATCAGCTTTTGAAACATCAACGGATTTTTAGTTAGGATCCAAACATTTTCTTTTAACACCCAATCATCCTTTACACCAAGCATCTATTTATTGTATTTCTAGCTTACAGCAGGCATTTCCTTCCGTAAGGCCACATCATATATGCAATAGCACTGGTACCAAACACCATAATGACAGCCTTCTATTGAAAACCAACATTTCTACATAAAGTCGCTTATTCCCACATACGAATGTCCAAACGCGTGTTATAATGTATAATATTGGCATGTTATGTCTCACCGGCTTGTCCGGTGATGGATAAGGAGCGCATTCTGGATGAATTGGTCGATTTTCGATAATCGCACACTTTTGATAGTGTCCGTATATCTTCTGATTCTTTTTACTCTGTCACTGCTGGTCAATTACCGGCAGTACAGATCCTATCCGGGTCAAAAAGCATGGATCATTGCTTCCATGATAATGACATGCGCTTTTCTCTTGCTGACTGGCCAGGGCTTACTGCCACCGGTAATCTCGGTATCTATCGCCATTTTGTTGATCACCCTTGCTATTGGCTTGATGGGCGTAGGAGTCAACTGGATAGTTGGCCGGCCATCGGGGTGGCACCTTTATACTGCTCTGGGCTTGATCACACTAGGATTGATATTTTACTTCTCTCAGATCGACTTAAACCCAGCCGCTCGCATCTGCACAATATCTCTCTATATGTCTTTGGTATCGTTGCATGTGGCCTTTAACATAGTTCGAGCAGCGGAAAAACGCCTACGTCTGCCTTACTGGTCAGCTGCCACCCTGCTCACATTAGTCTCAGCTTCATTCGTAGTACGAGCCATAACCATCTTCTACTCCCCGCAAACCGTTTATATTATAGACCCTGGCAAATACAACACCATTGGCATGCTGGTTATACTTTTCGCAGTAACTGGCTGGTTCGTTTGCATGGCTATACTCTTCAGCGCTCGTCTGGGATACGAGATTGAACAGTCCAGTGAAGACGATCTCAAACTAATAATAGAGGCCTCGAATGAAGGCCATTGGTCCATCGACTATGTGAATGATAAGCGCTATTATTCGGACAAGTGGTATACAGTTCTGGGACATCAGATCATGCTCGATGACTTCGAACAATGGCGCGGCATAGTTCACGAGGACGATTACGATAATGTGGTCAAAGCAATCTCTGATCATTTGAAGAGAAAAACCCCCTTCTTTTCAATAGAGTATAGGGTCAAAGATCATGACGACGGCTGGCGGTGGGTCCTGGCCAAGGGCAAAGTGATATTCGATGATAAAGGAAATCTTATCAAAGCAGCCGGTTCTCATCTGGATATAACTGAGCAAAAGGCTCAGGAGGAAAAGGTCAACTTCCTGGCTTTTCATGATGCATTGACCAGCATGCCAAACCGCTTTTATCTGCGCCGCGAATTGGACGATAAGTTAAAAGGCGGTACCTCCCTGCGCAATCAAGGCGCGTTTATTTTTATCGATCTCGATAACTTCAAGCTGATCAATGACTCATACGGTCATTCTTACGGCGACAAACTGTTGATGCAGATTGCCGGACGCTTGCTGACCCTGCATGATGAGCGTTCGATCATAGCCCGTTTGGGTGGTGATGAGTTTACCGTTTTTGTTAAAGACCCAGGAGATGTTCTAGAAATAGAGGACTATATTTCAGGGATACTTTCCCTGTTTGAAGGCCCCTTCACAGTGGACGGGATGATGTTCAACATCACCACCAGCATTGGAGTAGCGTTGTATCCCGAACACGGAAGCGACTTCGATACACTGCTGCGCAACGCTGACGCAGCTATGTATAGGGCTAAAGAAGCAGGCCGCAACCAATTTATGATCTATGACTCCAGCATGACCCGGCATGTGGAGGAAAAAGTCCGGTTGGATTGGATGCTGCGCAAAGCGGTCAACAATAATGAATTTGTACTGTCCTACCAGCCTCTAGTCGACGTGATAGATCAGAAGGTTTGTGGTTTCGAAGCCTTGGTAAGGTGGAATTCTGGAGACGAGTCTATTGAACCTTCAGAGTTCATAAAGCATTCCGAGGAAAACGGACTGATCGTACAGCTGGGCGCATGGATCATAGAAAATGCCTGCATATTTGGCAACCAACTGATCAAAACGGGCCAGGAAGATTTTATCATATCGGTTAATATCTCCGCCGTTCAGGTCATGCAGGAAAGCTTCGTCAACCTGGTCATGGATGTATTGAAGCGCACCGGCTTCCCCCCGCATTACCTACAGGTGGAAATCACGGAAACAGCACTGATCAAGTCATTTGAAGCAAACCTTCTTAAGCTTCAAAGATTGAGCAGTTTAGGAATTAGGATCGCACTCGACGACTTTGGCACCGGTTACTCGTCACTTAGCTACCTAAAGCGTCTACCGATCAATGCGATCAAGATAGACCGCAGCTTCCTGGACGATATCAACGAGGCCAGTGAGGGCGGCATTCTTGAGGCGATAATCAATATCGCTCATCGACTGGATATCAAGGTCGTTGCTGAAGGGGTCGAAACGAAGGAACAGTTCCAGCACCTGTACATGCTGGGCTGTGATGTTGTGCAGGGTTATCTATTCGATCGTGCATTATCAACTGATGAAGTCCTCGAAATGGCCTGGAAACGGAAACTGTAAAGCCCGCCTGTTCAGCGGGCTTTTGCTTGTCCATACTATTCGAATGAGAACTTGTACTGGCTTAGGCCTAATTCATTGCGCATGGCTATCATGTCCTTCTGCAGTGGCAGGTTGACCGGAACCCCCTTGTCCTTGCGCTCTACCCAAGCCATGTATTCCTTTTCCCCGGCAGTGTAGATCCGGCTCTGGCCAGGAGCCTTCTCCGAAGCGCGCAGAGCGCGTAATATCTGGCCAGTCGTGCTTTTGAACTCATCCAATTCAGTGAATGCTTCCACACTGATGGCCATAAAGAAATGACCTAAATGGTAAGGCTGAGCCTTGCCATTGGCATCAAAGCCGGTAAGTGCTTTCATGAAGGCACCCCCCTGCAAGGCTGCCGAGAGAATCTCCACTACTGTAGCGTAACCGTATCCCTTAAAACCTGCGTGATCTTCACCTATCCCACCCAACGGTGTGAGTGCAGCTTCACCTGAAACCAAATCCTTCAATATCTGATGTGTATCAGTGCGGGTATTGCCTTGGCGGTCGATTACCCACCCTTCCGGGATCTCTTTGTCCAACCGGTCATATACCTCTATCTTTCCCCTCTGAGACACGGATGTAGCACAGTCGAGCAGAAACGGAAAGTCTTCATCAGTTGGTATACCAAAGCTCATAGGGTTGGTGCCCAGCATGTTTTCCACCCCAAAAGTAGGTGCTATCGACGGTCGGGCGTTGGTCCCGGTTATACCGATCATCCCTTCCTTGACCGCCATCAGACAGTAATAACCGGCAATTCCGTAATGGGTGGAGTTGCGTACTGCAGTCATCCCCATACCCAGTGTCTTGGCCTTTTCTATGGCCATGCTCATGGCCTTGTGCCCTATAGCGTGGCCCATTCCATTATTGCCATCAAGCACTGCCGTAGTAGGCGTCTCACGGATAACTGCTATCTTCGTGACCGGCTCCTGGATACCCATCTTTATCCGGTCATAATATATCGGTTTCAAGCGGCCGATGCCATGGGAATCGATCCCCAAACGATCTGCCTCCACTAAAACATCAGCACATGTTTTAGCATCTGTCGCAGGCACCCCAATACCTACAAATACATCCTCCATGAACTTATGCATATAATCAAACGGCAGCCAAACACAATCTTCGTACATATAACAATTCCTTCCTCTGCTTTTTATTCAATTATACCTGAGACAACCTTTTGAGTAGAGGGTTCTTATATTTTTCTATAGTTTTTTATTACAGCCCGACAATTCCGCTATTTGGTTTAGAAGTATATCATTCTCTGTTATCGAATCCAAAATAACACTTTTTTGAGCCTTGACCTTTGTCGAAAAAAGATCAACAATTATAATAGAGCTTTCTCCAAGGCCAATTTTCCCGCATTTATTACATCCTAACCAATAAATGAAATCAAAATACGGAAGTGAAGTTCATGAGACGACTAACAGTAGATGAACTACAGCCAGGTATGGTCATTGCCAGAACAGTAGTTGGAGCAGATGGCCGAGCTTTGTTGACCAAGAACAACCAGCTAACGACCGGATATATTTTGCGGTTGCGCGCTCTAGGTCTGGGCTCTGTGTACGTGAGAGATTCTTTCACCGAAGAGGATGTGGAAATCCCCGAAATCGTCTCTCAAAAGGTAGTTTCAGCTGTCACTGGCAACCTCAAAGAATCAATAAAAAGTCTAGACAACAGGAAGTCGATCGATATGAACTCCATGCGCAAAGGAGTGGCTTTGCTGCTGGAAGACATAATGGACAACCGCAATCTGTTGATACAGCTTGAGGATATTAGGGCTTACAGTGATTACTTATTGTTTCATTCCATTAATGTGGCCGTGTTCAGCATGATGACTGGAATAACTATGGGCTATCTGGAAGGAAGTCTGATGGACTTGGGCATGGGCGCTCTACTCCATGATATCGGCATGATAACTGTTGATCCAGCGGTCCTTGATAAGCAGGGCGCATTGACATCTGAGGAACGCAATCAAGTCATGCAGCACCCGGAAGTAGGCTTCAACATACTTCGAACCTATCGCGAAGTATCTACGTTATCCGCCCATGTAGCTTACCAACATCATGAACATGTGGACGGCTCAGGTTATCCCAGGGAAATATCAGAGAATCACATTCTGGATTTTGGCAAGATCGCTGCTATTGCTGATACCTTTGACGCTGTCATATCGGACAGACCGTATCGCAAAGGATATTCTACGACCGAAGGTGTGCTGGTCTTGCGGAAGCTGGCCGGAACATATTTTGACCCAAACGTTGTTGAGGCTTTTGTATCGAATGTTGCCTTATATCCTGCAGGTTGTTTAGTGAGCTTGAACACTGGTCATATTGGCGTTGTAACTTCCATTACCAAGACCCATCCCAACAGCCCCACATTACTGATTATCTGCGATCCGTCCGGCAATTTCGTAAAACCGCCCTACGAGATCGATCTGCGTAAAACCAACGAAGTCAAAATCGCCAAGAGATTGAGCACCGAAGAGACCGAGGCGGTACGCACTAGAATCACTGGCAGCAAATAAGGGCTATGTGATCAACTCTTATAGTATTCAAGGTGCTCTGCTAAATCAGGAGCCATCTCTTCACCCGGTTTTACCAGCTTAGCATAGCGTGCCTCAAGGTTCTTCAACTGTTTGCCCTGGACGTTGTCAAATCGAGTGATCATAGTATTGAACAATGGTTGTTTTGTAAGAACAGTACGAAGCGGTTTCGGAAAAGGACAATATTTAAATAGTATCTCTCGGGCTACCTTATTCAGTCGAATCATTCCTTTGGATTCGTAGTTTATCCATGTTGCATAATCAGCTACAAATATGTCTTTCGGATTATTGCGGTGACGATCGATCTGGATCTTCACCTTTTCGCGGGCTTCTTCACTCAGCTCCCGGTTTTTCTTGTAGAACTGTATATAGTCTATGTATTCAGCGCATAGCGAGTTCGGTGGTCCATCCCCACGCGAATAGGCGTTCATGGTCTTAGACAGTTCCCAACGGAACTTGGCTATCATATCGACGATCAGTTCATCCAATCCCTGAGTCGTAAAAATCGGTATTAAAACCCTTCCGGGGTTGCTTCGTACACGGCCTGAGATCTCCTGCCACATGACCGAGCGAGCACCAAAGGTAGGCACTACTATGAATTCCGGAAAAACTGACTTCATCACCAGTTCCTGGCGTATCCCTTTGTCCTGGTCATTGATAACGATCTCCCGGTGAAAAGCCGAAAAATCCACAGTCAGTATCTTATTTATACACTCTAGTATCATCTGTGGGCTGACAACTGATTTGGCCAGATCCCTAGCGATCATGCCACTGTGTAAGACCGGAAAATAACCTCCCATTTGTCCATAACACAGTCTTTGTCCTAGTTTGAAGAGATTGTTTATCTCATGCTCCAAGCGTCCGTCAGCACTATTCTCGTATTCGAGCTTGTCATTCTCACTGAGCTCGCCTCTTTTTTTCTTATCCCTAAAAACATCATAATAATCCTGTTCAAACTCATTGACCGATGGCTCTTTATCTCGTTTGTATATCATCTCCATCCAGTCCCTGAGGCTGAATACCGAAGAATTCGGATCAGTACAAGGGTGCTCTAGGAGTTGATAAAGCTGGTTAATTTCCTCGGGTTTCAGGAGCTTCTCATCCACGAAGCAGAATGTAAGAAACATCTTCAAGAGTGGACTCTGGTTATCTTCTATTACTACCTTCTTAAGTACGGCAGCGTAGAGTTCAAAAAATACCGAAGTTATTACCTCTCTCACCTTACGAGAATCAGCATCCATAAACGACTTGTCTTTAAGATTACAAAAAATCTCAAGGTTTTTCTTGAAGAGAGCAGTGCGTTCTTGTGGCAGGTCGGCGTATTGCAGGATCTTCTCCATACTGTTGGTCAGTTCATCTGGTATGCTCTGGGTCTGTGAGCTCATCTCAGTAGTGGACATTAATCTCACTCCCGTTTCCTGTACAGCGAATACTGCAGCCAATAATTGTAAATATAGTGCGGCAAATAAAGATTTTCGATATTATAAATATACGTCAGAGATACGCGGTTTCCTCCTAAAGAAACCTTTAAATAAAACAAGCCTTGATTATATCCCGCAAACTGCACCATCTAAATTACGATAAATGTATTGGGAACAGCGCTCCGCTTGCTTTCTAATCCTGGTAAAAAAGTGTATCTTAGAGAGTGAACTGTTTACTTCGCCATATATACGGAGGAAAGAAACTGTGAAGCTAGATACAAAAGCATTAAAGACATCATTCTTACCCGAGAACATTGGCTCATATGACATCGATAAAGCTGAGTCTGCGGCTTACATAGCAAGGGACTGTTACTTCAGTGATGAAAGGCATAACGACACACTTGATATTCTGGGGTTTAAAAACACTCAGCTTTTTGAGGACAAACACCTGCAGGCAACTCTAGGATGTCTTGACATCTCAACTTCGCAAGGCATTTATACTCTCTTCACTGTAGTATTTCGTGGTTCTGATGAGGTCGGGGACTGGCTGCACAACCTGGATATCCGCATGAGTCGTTTTCTGCCCATTTCTGATCAGATTCCAGAAGCCAAACTACTCAAGGTCCACCGCGGCTTCCTGGCCATGGTGAGGGACTTTGAAAAATCATTTGACCGAATTGCATTTTCAGATTGCTTCATAAATGGGCGTCTAGACCAGATACTCAATGATCAAGAAAAGAAATCACGCAGTCTATTCTGGCTGGTCGGCCACAGCCTAGGTGGTGCCATGGCCACACTCTTTGCTGCGCGTTTGACCGACTATTACGCAATACCGCGTGAGCATATAGCGGTCTACACCTTTGGGGCCCCGCCTATAGCCAATAAGCATACTGCCAGCCACTATTCTGGAACATTTGGGAAACCTGAAACTGACTCAAGTAAGCTGCCAGTCTTTAGGATCGTAAACGCCGATGACCCGGTTCCCGGAGATAGGCTGGATAGAAAGCAGGAAGTGGATAGTGGGCCTTTGCCTCACCCGCCCTACAAAGCATTAGGCTTATACCATTTTGGAGAAGAAAAGATATTTGTTCCGAGCCGCAGCAAGGAGTTCCATATCATATACCAGAAACTATCCGGTTCCGAGTACTCGAATTCAAGCTTCGATGTGCATTTTATGCCTGCTTATTTATCAGGTATTGAAGTTTTGAAACGGGAAGTCTAAGACAAATACTTCGCCCGGTCATTTAGGAAATCTTTATAAACCTTGTAATAATCGGTCTCTTCATACTTAACACTCTGCACTGGCACATGATCAAAACTATAGATATCAGCCCCAGGATATGCAAGTAGGATCGGGGAATGTGTGGCAATGACGAACTGAGCGTGGCCTGCCAGGCTATTTTCTTTGATCACCTGCAAGAATTCCACCTGTTTTCTCGGTGACAGAGCATTTTCCGGTTCATCCAACAAATACAGTCCTTCAATGGAATACCGGCTGCGAAAAAAGGCCATATGACATTGTCCATGTGATTTGGTTATTAATGATTCACCACCAAAATACTTTAAAATGCCAGGGTCAGTCCGCGCCCAATCATCAAGGATCTCGGCAAAATTACGAAAATTATCAGCGGCAAAAAAACAGCCGGGCACTTGTTCTTGTTGCCATTCTAACTCTATGTATCGATAAAGGTCATCCGCATATAGATTGGTTTGATAAGGCCGACTATAGTTTTCTTTCCAAATGTGGATATCGCACTTCGAAGCAATTGCCTTAAGCAATGTCGATTTTCCCGTACCGTTTTCCCCAACAAAGAAGGTGACAGGGTTGCGAAACTCGACACGTTCGGTGGCATGAAATATATCCAGATCAAAAGGATAACAACCATTGGTTGGAAAGTCATGCGATTTGATCGAGACACTCCTAAGGTGCATAATCGTTACCCCCCATCCGCTAGATGTTTACTGAGAGCTTATTTGTTCCTTTTTTGTTGATCAAGGTAACCAGGTCTGAAGAATCCCACTCCAGCCGGCCTAGGCACTCCAAATAAGCCTTATCATCGGGCAATACCGACATCAACAGTACCCGTTTGATCTCTTCCCCAGCAGTTTTTCTAATGACCATAAAAAGACTCAGAGATTCAGGCTCCAGCTCGCAGACCACTTCTGCGGTCAGTTCTTTAGTTGGATCATTGACCGGACGTTTCCATAGCCAGTTGTTTTTGTATTCTCTTTTCACGATCATGTGATAGGCTATATCAAATGGGAGCTCATCCCAGTTTTTCTCCATGATTATGAGGTCAACAGCCGTCTTTAGTCCATTAAGGGCCATTACTTTTTTATCGTAGTCTGAAGACTGAAAGAACCTATCTATAGGAAAAATCACCTGTGTGTAGCAAATTCCTTCGCTGTGAATGATTCTAGAATCGGTAATCTCTGGAACACATTGCCCTACTATCTTCCAGCAGTCGGCATTTCGACCTTCAAAACAGCGCTCATAAAAGGCGGTCATACAGCGCGTCTGACGTTGGAATCGCACTCTTATCGACTGCCAGTGTTCAGCGATGTCAATCTTTATAGCTTCATGATGATCACATTCATTTTCCACCTTAATCCTTCTGATCCTGGCCTGATCTGGTATATAAGGCAAATCCAAGGCAAATTCATTTAACATCGCCATAAAAATCACCTTTCCTGCCACATATCATACTACTATGTGTGCTGCGAGTAGAGCTGATTTATGCTCATCTACCAAATTAACACAAATCCTTTTTCAGGCCAATAAAAAACTCCCCGCATTTCCTAAGAAACACGGGGAGCCTGCTATCAATATCTTAGTAGCTGTTGCGTCTGGGCTGCGGTTTAAAGCAATCCCTGCAATATACTGGCTTTTCGCCACTGGGCTGGAAAGGCACCTGTGTTTCT